>CAVZJF010000040.1:0-99997 GCA_963775525.1 uncultured Alphaproteobacteria bacterium
TAGAGATAGTCCCGCACGCGCTCGATCTGGTCGAGCGCGCCGGCCGGCGACACCGCGAGCACTTCGTCGAAGCCGATCTGTTCGATCCGCTTTAGACGAACGCGCGCCTCGTCGGGCGGGCAAACCAACGAGACCTTGGCCCGCTCGGCAAGGCTGCCGGGTTCCGGCCGGCTGGTCAGGTCGACGACCACATTGGCGAGGACGGCGTTGGCGCCGCCGGCTTCGCGGTAGATCCGCATGCCGTTTTCGAGATCCTCCCAGCTGCTGTAGAGCCCGGAGGCAATCCAGCCCTGGCATTGCTTGGCGGCGTAAACGATCCAGCGCGGATTGCGCCAGGCGCCGAGCAGGATCGGCGGCCCGCCTTCGCTGCCCGGCCATGGGGTCAGCGCCCCGCCATTGACCGTCTCACCCCGCCAGGCGTTCCGCATGATGTCGAGCGAGCTCATCAAGGTCCGAAAGCGCTGCGCGTAATCGGCGCCAAACAAGTCGAAATCGGCTTGGGTCGAGCCGCTGCCGACCCCGAGCCGCAGGCGGTTGCCCGACAGCGCCTGAACCGACTGCACGCGGTGGGCGAGGTCGACCGGATGGCGCAACGACACCTGCAGCACCGCCGTGCCGAGCTCGACCCGCTTGGTGATGCCGGCAAGGGTGCCGAGAGCCACCATCGGATCCAGGGTCGGCCGGCCGCGGCCCAGCGAATCCGTAACCCAGATCCCCGGAAACCCCGCGGCTTCGATGCGGTGGACGTAGTTGGCGATCCGGTCGAGCGATTGGCCGCGCGGCTCGCCGCCGGGATGCATAAAGGTCACGATGCTCAACCGCATGGCCGCACTCCTCGCGAGGGTGTCCTGCCCACGAACCGCTCCTTTGTCGAAAAGAAGAACTGGGGCGACAATGCCCGATCGCGCCGCCTTGCGCCAACTGACGATTCGGCTCGCTCAGAGTGCGCCCGAACGCGATCCTCCGTGACCGCGCAGCGGCTGACCGAACCGGTCGGCACCCGACGCGGCCTCCATATACGGGGCGGCGCGCCGGTCAGGCGGTCAGCGCTTGAACAGGGCTTCGGCGCCGCGCCTTTGGCCGCGCTTTTCCGCGATCTCGGCCCGGGTGCGGGCAATCTCGGCTTCGAGCCCGGCGATGTAGGCTTCGAGCTCCGCTATTCCCATCAGGCTCAGATCCTTTGGCGCGGCCGGCTTGCGGCGCGGCTCAAGCTCGAATTCGTCCATCATTCTGCCGCTCCCCGGCTGGCGTCTTCCTTCGATCGACGCGGGGATTATATACTGTTTCAGATCGCTTGCGCCGGTCTGCGCGCCGCTGCCGGCGGCCGCGCCGCGAGGCAGACACTGGGATTGCGAGATGCCTGTACCGTTGATGCCCAAGGCGACCGCCGTTTGGCTGGTCGAGAACACCTCTCTGACGTTCGAGCAGATCGCCGATTTCTGCGGCCTGCATCCGCTCGAAATCCAGGCGATCGCCGATGGCGAAGTCGCAAACCAGATGCAAGGCCTCGACCCGGTGGCGAACGGCCAGACCACCACCGATGAAATTGTGCGCTGTCAGACCGATCCCGACGCCCGGCTGGCATTGTCGCCGCAGGCGACGCCGCCGCAGATGTTCCGGCACAAGGGGCCGCGCTACACGCCGATCGCCAAGCGCCAGGACAAGCCCGACGCGATCGCCTTTCTGCTGAGAAGCCACCCGGAATTGTCGGACGCGCAGATCACCAAGCTGATCGGCACGACCAAGCCGACGATCGCGGCGGTGCGCGACCGCACCCACTGGAACAGCCCGAACATCAAGCCGCGCCATCCGGTGGGGCTCGGGTTGTGCGCGCTCGACGAGCTGGAAGACGCCGTGCGCCGGGCCCGCGCCCGGCTGCCGCCGGCGGAGCAGGAAGCCCTCGAACGCAACGAGTCCGAGCCGCTGGAGACATAAGCCGGCGCCTCGTTCGGCGCGAGGCCGGCTTGCCGCTGACGTGCTCACGGCAGGCTGCCGTCGCCCTGACCGTTCTGACGATCCTGCTCGGCCGGTTGTGGCTGTGAGGCGTCGGCGCGGCACTTTCGCCACAATAGCCGGCGGGTGGGAATGAGCGAGCAACGTCACAACGAAATCGGCCAGCCGATCGGCGCGCCATTGCCGGACTGGTCGGCGCGGCCGTTTCCGCCGCGCACCCCGGTCGAGGGGAGATTTTGCCGCGTCGAGCCGCTCGATCCCGACCGCCATGCGGCCGAGCTGTTCGCCGCCAACGGCGACGATGCCGGCGGTCGGAATTGGACTTACCTGCCCTATGGTCCGTTCGCCTCACTCGATCTCTATCGCGCATGGGTCGAAGGTGCGGCTGCCCGCGCCGATCCGCAATTTCACGCGATCATCGACCTGGCGAGCGGCGGTGCGGTCGGGGTCGCGAGCCTGATGCGGATCGACCCGGCCGCCGGGGTCGTCGAGGTCGGCGGCATCAACTACAGCCCTCGCCTGCAGCGCCGTCCGGCCGCGACCGAGGCGATGTACATGCTGATGCGCCGGGTGTTCGACGAGCTCGGCTACCGCCGCTACGAGTGGAAATGCGACGCGTTGAACGCCCCGTCGCGCGCCGCCGCCGCACGCCTGGGATTTCGCTATGAAGGATTGTTCCGCCAGGCCACGGTCTACAAGGGGCGCAACCGCGACACCGCCTGGTTCTCGATCGTCGACGGCGAATGGCCGGTGCTGCGCGACGCGTTCGAGGGCTGGCTCGACCGGTCCAATTTCGACGCGGAGGGCCGCCAGCGCGCCAGTCTCGGCAGCTTCCGATCGCCCGGCTAGAATACCGGAATAAAATAGAAGGAGATCTCTGCGGCAGAGGCGCCGCGCCCGGCGCGGCGCCCCTTCCGTTGCCGTCCCGATCAGACGGCGTCGGCCACCTTTTGGCCGTTAGGGCTGCCGAGCCCGGTGCAGGCGTCCCATTCGGGACCGGCGGCAAAGCTGCCGTTGTTGCCGCTGGTGACATCGCGCAGGGCGCCCTGATTGGCGTACAGCTGCGGATTGACGAAGCCGACCGACTTTGCCTTCGTCGAATTGATCCGGGCGATCAGGCCGGCCCACAGCGGCGCCACCGCGCTGGTGCCGCCGATGATCGTGTCCTGACCGTCGACCCGGACGGCGTACCCGCTCTGCGGGTCGGCGTCGCCGCAGACATCGGGAACGCCGCGCATCGCCAGCGCCTCGGCGGCGCCGCCGGTCTTGGCGGCGTGAAGCCCTTCCTGGTACGCCGGAAGCGCGAAAAAGCTGCTGACGCCCCCGCCGCTGGCCCCGCCTTGGGCGCCGTCGTTCCATACCGTCTCGGCGGTAATCGCCGTCGCCGAGGCGCTGAGCCGGGTCCCGCCGCAGGCCAGCGCGTGCGGGCTCGACGCCGGGAAGTCGACATGGTCGGCGCCGTCGTTGACACCATCGCCCGAGCCGTTGTCGCCGGAGGCGACGCACACCGTGATGCCCATCATCGCAGCCGCCTGAAACGCCTGGTCGAAGGCCGTCATCGCCTGTTGCGTCCAGCTCGATTCCGGGCCGCCCCAGCTGATCGAGATCACCGAGGGTTTGTTCTTGGTGTCCATGATCGCGGTGGTCACCGCGTTGACGAAGCCCATATCGGTGTTGGGCGCGAAATAGACGACGATGTGCGCGCCCGGCGCCACCGCGCCGGCGACCTCGATATCGAGCATGACCTCGCCGTCGGGTCCGTTGGGGTCGCCTGTCGCGTGGTTGCGGCCGTGGTCGACCGACACCGCGGTAACCTTGGGCCCGGCGATCTTCAGCTCGGAAAAGTATTTGGCGAGGTCGGCGGTGCGGTAGCCGCCGCCCAATTCGATGATGGCGATGCATTCGCCATGCCCGTTTCCCGGCGGGAAGCCATAAAGGCCGGCGAGCTCGGTAGGGGTGAACGAGCCCGTCGAGGCCGCCGCCGCGTGCCAGCGCACATTGCCCGCGGCCGGGCGGGCGCGGAAATGCGGATGCGCCTGCGGCCGGTTGTCGAGGCCCATGACGGCGGTGACGATGCCGTCGAGCTCGTCCGGCAGGTGGATCGGGCCGGTCCTGCCGCGGTAGGTGCCGCCATCGTGCTCGAAGGTCTGCAGGTCGACGCCGAACGCGTCGTTGAACTGGGCGACGGTGCCCGACAGGACGACGGTCCGGCGCGCCGGGTCCTGTTGGACGACAGTCAGTCCGTGGGCCTTGGCGAACTGCTCGACCGCGCCGAGATCGGCGGGTGCGGCGCCGAATTGCCGGGCGAACTCTTCGCGCTTTAGATGAGGCTGCGAACGGTCGCCGCCGGCCAGCCGCCGCGATCTTTCGGCCAGTGCTGCGCCTTCGCGCGGCCGCACGACGACAGCGGCTTCGAAGCGCTCGTCCGGGTCGGCCTTTCCAACCGGCCGCGCTCCCGGCAACGGGTGTCTTTCGCTCCCCGCGAGTGGATGTTTTGGCATGGCACAGTCTCCGTCAGGATTGGCCGCAACAACGGCATTGCTGCGGCAGCGGCCGGCGCCCGAAAGCGCGGTTCGCCGACAAGGTTAATTTACTTTGTCTTTAAGGCCGCGATAAGGCGAATTGCGCAGCGGCCCTGCCGCCAAACGGCCGGTCGCAAACATCGCCGCCGACATCGTCAACGCAACCGCTCGGGTCGCGCCGCCGTCGCCCGGCCCACATCCGTCGCCGCGGCCCAAACGGTTGCGCCGGGCCGGCCGAAGGGGCTAAGACCCGACGGGCATTCAGCGAGGGAGAACCGGCGTGGCGCGCGGAGAAGACCAACACAGAAATCCGAAATCCAACATCGAGATCGCCCAGGAAGCCGAAATGCGGCCAATCGGCGAGATCGCCGGCGAAACGCTCGGCATCCCGGATGCGGCGATCGAGCCTTACGGCAAATACAAGGCCAAGATCGCGCTCGACTATGTCCGCTCGCTGCCGCCCCGGCCGAACGCCAAGCTGATCCTCGTCACCGCGATCACCCCGACCCCGGCCGGCGAAGGCAAGACGACGACGACGGTCGGGCTCGGCGACGCGCTGAATTTGATCGGCAAGAAGACCATGCTGTGCCTGCGTGAGGCGAGCATGGGCCCGTGCTTTGGCGTCAAAGGCGGGGCCGCCGGCGGCGGCTATGCCCAGGTGGTGCCGATGGAGGACATCAACCTCCACTTCACCGGCGACATTCACGCCATCGGCGCCGCCAACAATCTGCTCGCGGCGATGGTCGACAACCACGTCTATTACGGCCTCGAGCCGCGGATCGACCCGCGTCGGGTCACCTGGCGCCGCGCCATGGACATGAACGACCGCGCGCTGCGCACGACGATTTCCTCGCTTGGCGGCATCGCCAACGGGTTCCCACGCGAAGACGGGTTCGACATCACCGCCGCCTCGCAGGTTATGGCGACCTTCTGCCTGGCGACGAGCCTGCAGGATCTGCAGCGGCGGCTCGGCAACATCCACGTCGGCCAGACCCGCGAGCGCAAGCCGGTGACCGCCGCCGACGTCAAGGCGGCGGGATCGATGACCGCGCTGTTGAAGGACGCGCTCGCGCCCAATTTGGTGCAGACGATCGAGCACAACCCGGTCTTCATCCATGGCGGCCCGTTCGCCAACATCGCCCATGGCTGCAACTCGGTGATCGCGACCACGTCGGCGCTCAAGCTCGCCGATTACGTCGTCACCGAAGCCGGCTTTGGCGCCGACCTCGGGGCCGAGAAGTTCATCGACATCAAATGCCGCAAAGCGGGGCTGAGCCCGGCCGCCGCCGTCGTGGTGACGACGGTGCGGGCATTGAAGATGCATGGCGGGGTGGCGCTCAACGCGCTGCGCGAGGAAAACGTCGAAGCGCTCGAAAAGGGCTTTGCCAACCTGCACCGGCACCTCGCCAACATCCGCCAGTTCGGTCTGCCGGCGGTGGTGTCGGTCAACCGTTTCAGCGCCGACACGCCCCGCGAGCATGCCCGGTTGAAGGAGCTGTGCGCGGCCGAGGGTGTGAAGGCGGTGATCGCCGACCATTGGGCGCAGGGCGGCGAGGGCGCGGTCGAGCTCGCCCATGAGGTCGTCGACCTCGCCGAGAGTGGGGCCGCAAAGCTTAACTTTCTTTATCCCGACGAGATGCCGCTCCTTGAAAAAATCCGCACCATCGCCCAGCGCATCTACGGCGCCGCCGACGTCGAGGCCGCCAAGGCGGTGCAGGACCAGTTGGCTGCGCTGCAGGATCAGGGGTTTGGCAATTTCCCGGTCTGCATCGCCAAGACCCAGCTCAGCTTTACCACCGATCCCAACGCCAAGGGCGCGCCCAGCGGACATACGGTGGCGATCCGCGAGGTGCGGCTGTCGGCCGGAGCCGAGTTCGTGGTCGCGATCTGCGGCGAGATCATGACGATGCCCGGCCTTCCCCGGGTGCCGTCGGCGAACAATATCGAGGTCGATTCCGAAGGCCGCATCACCGGTCTGTTCTGATCTGTCGTAAGGGCGGCGCCATGAAGCTCGACGAAGCGACCGGGATGGCCTACCCACGTAAGCTGGTCGAACAGATCGTTCTTGGGCTGTCAAACCCTCTCAACCGCCA
The DNA here is from genome assembly GCA_963775525.1 of uncultured Alphaproteobacteria bacterium. Lineage (GTDB taxonomy): Bacteria > Pseudomonadota > Alphaproteobacteria > ATCC43930 > CGMCC-115725 > AP-15. The sequence continues at coordinate 6,569 of CAVZJF010000040.1, forward strand.
TCTCACGAAACTGGTTGGCTTCGACTTCACGCCCGAAATGCGAAAGCATTTCCGGCGTGAAGTGAGGACCTGGCTGAACGAGCTTCAGGCATTGCGGCTGAAGCCGAACAGCCGGCCCGGCTCGTACAAACTATACTATGATCTATTGTTCGACTATCCCTTTGGAGGGGTGGAAATACAAAATATGCGAGTAATGATGGACTTGATCACCGACGAGTATGAAAACGCGCGGCCGGTTAAACGGCCTGAGGACATGGTCGAGTGGCTGAAGCAATTTCATGCCAGGTTGGCTGAACGCCTCCACAACGGAGAAGCGGTACTCGACCTGATCCCGGAATAGGGACTGGCTGCCCGCCCCGCGGTCGCTACCGGCGACGAGCGGTGGGTAGTAGATTCCCGGAACGGATGTGACGCCAAACCGAAGGAAGTAGGCAATGTTACGGATGCGCCTCATAGATGAGGAGTGGCAAGGGCAAGGACGCGCGGCGCCGTCACGATACTGTCTGCGCGGCTAGGTGGGCGGAATGGATCCGGGCGCGGTGAAGATCTGGCGGCGGGCGGAGCGCCAGCGCCTGCTGGGGCTGCGCACCGGGACGCCGGCGGCGGTGCGGCGGGCCTGGGGCGGCGCGATCGAGGCGCAGCTCTACGCCGAGCTTGCGGAACGGCCGGGCGTCACGCTCGGCGTCTATTGGCCGTTCCGGGCCGAGTTCGACCCCCGCCCGCTGGTCCACCGGCTGATCGCGGAAGGCTTCGGCGCGGCCCTGCCGGTGGTGGTCGACAAAAAGGGGCCGCTCGAATATCGCGACTGGCGGCCCGGCGACCCGCTTGTCGACGGGGTGTGGGGCATCCCCATTCCGGAACGGCGTGAGGTCGTGGTGCCGCAGGCGGTGCTGGCGCCGCTGGTGGGCTTCGACCCGCAAGGCTACCGCCTGGGCTATGGCGGCGGCTATTTCGACCGCACCCTGGCGGCTCTCGCGCCGCGCCCATGGGCGATCGGCGTCGGCTTTGAATTGTCACGGCTTGAAACGATCTACCCCCAGGATTTCGACATCCCGATGAACTTGATCGTCACCGAGGCCGGGCGGCACCGGCGGTAACGCCGGCAGTCAGGCCAAGTTCCGGCGCTATCCGGATGAGACATAATTTTGTCTCATGACGACCCAATTTTGTCTCGGTCGCATAGATCAGAAGACGATTAGGATCCCGGTTCCTTTCGGTTTTGGGGAACCGAGCCATGATTGGCCGTTTTACAACTCGGCGGATTGCCGGGATCGGGACGCTTGTGCTCTGTGCGACGGTCTGTTCCGGCTCCGGCGCGTTTGCCGGAGGCTCGTCCGGCGGTGGCGGCGGTCCCCCACCGAGCGGGCCGACGGACCCGGGCGTGCGCGGCGGGCCGGCGGGTGCGGGCGGGCCGTTGCCCGGTCTCGGGACGGCCGAGCTCAATCTGTTCAACGCGGCTCTGGCCCGGTTTCGGGCGGTCAACTTGGTGTCGGGCACGATCAGCGACGCGCCGTCCGGCACGATCAACGGAAGCGGCCTCGGCCCGCGCTTTAATCTGAACAGCTGTGTCGGCTGCCACTCTCAGCCCGCGGCTGGAGGGACCAGTCCCGCTAAGAACCCGGAAATCGCGGTCGCGACATTGGACGGGGCCGCAAACACGATCCCTTCGTTCATCTCCCTGCACGGTCCAGTGCGCGAGGCCCGCTTTATCACCAACCCCGACGGCACGCCCGACGGCGGCGTGCACGACCTGTTTGTCATCTCCGGACGGACCGACGCGGCCGGTTGCAACATCGCCCAGCCGAATTTCACTCAGGCAGTTTCCCAAAACAACATCATCTATCGCATACCGACGTCGGTCTTTGGCGCCGGACAGGTCGAAAACACACCCGACGTCAATCTCGAAAATGACGCGGCGGCGGTTTCCAGCCAGCGTCAGGCCAATGGCGTCGCCGGCGCCTTCAACCACAGCGGCAATGACGGCACCATCACCCGGTTTGGCTGGAAGGCGCAAAACAAGTCGATGCTGATGTTCTCCGGCGAGGCTTACAACGTCGAGCTGGGTGTGACCAACGAGCTGTTCCCTAATGAGCGCGACGACACGCCGAGCTGCCAGTTCAATGGGCTGCCCGAGGATGCGACCAATCTCGCCGACACAGGGCTCAGCAACAGCCCAGCCTCGGATCTGTCTTCCGACATCGTGAATTTCGCCGCGTTCATGCGCCTTTCGGCAGGCCCAAAGCCGGCGGCAGCCGCCGCCACGACTGCTGGCGCGTCGACAGCCCGTGGATTGCAGGCTTTTACCAATGTCGGCTGCAATCTCTGCCATATTGCGAAGCACACGACGGCCCAGTCGATCTTTACCGCCCAGAGCAACGTCGCGTTCGCCCCGTTCAGCGACTTCGAGCTGCACGACATGGGGGCGGGCTTGCAGGACAACATCGTGCAGGGCCAAGCCGATGGCGCCCAGTTCCGCACCGCGCCGCTGTGGGGGGTCGGGCAGCGGATCTTCTTTTTGCACGACGGACGCACGCAGAATTTGCTGCAGGCGATCGAGGCGCATTCCAGCAGCGGGTCCGAGGCCAATGCCGTCATCGCCAACTTCAATGCGTTGCCGGCCGCGTCGCAACAGGACATTCTGAATTTCTTGCGCGCGCTCTGAGCCCAGGCCAAATATCCAAGCCCCCGTCGCTGGGTGGGTGATATCAGTCGGGTCCTCCAGGCGGTTTGAACTCGAAGGTCAAGCCGGTTTCGACCTCGCTCGGTCGCCCCGCAACGCGGTACGGTTCGAAACGCCACCGCCCCAGAGCCTCCTCGATGCTCCGCCGCTGGCCTGCGACCGCACGGATGACGTGGATATGCGCCACGCCGCCATCGGCTCCAATGACGAGCCGCACCGGAATGGCGGCGAATTGCGGTGCGGCGGGAACCGGCTCGACCTTGCGCCGGATGGTTTCTGCCGTCGCATATCCTTTAATACATTCGGGAACAGACCGGCCGTGATCGAGGGAGAGCCGGTCGAGGCTTGCCGCGAGCTGCCGCAGGGACTCGCGCTCGACGCCGGCAAAGGTGAAGACGACGACATGACAGCGAATGTCGGTGGCGAGGACGACGCGTGACAACGGGCTGCCTGGTAAGTCGACCCTGGCAAACGAACGCCCGGCAATCGTCACCGCACCGGTGACGGCGGCCGGGTTCGCGCCGGCGGCGGAAATGCTTCGCACCAGGTTGCGCGTCATCTCGCCGGCGTCGGCGATCGGCGGCGCTGCGAAAAACCTGTCTTGCGCGGCGATCAGGACCGTCGCCCTCACATCCGGCGGCGGCACGGGCGTGCTCAGCACGTAATAGCCGGCGGCGGACGGGCGGGGCGGTTGCGGCCCCGCCGTCCAGCCCGGCGGCAACGGATAGCGCAACCCGAAATACGGGTTGACATAGGCGTCGCCGGTTACGGCCCCCTGTTCCGGGTCCGCATTGGCCCGATCTGCCGCCCGCGCAGGCTGCACGGCAACCCCGCAGGCGAGCACGATCGACATCAGCGACTGCCGCAGAGCCCGATCGCAACATCCCATCCTTCCTCCTCCGCAATCGACGCGAGGAGGTCAGGATATCCTCTGCGGCAACAGAGCGGCGTCTGCGCGACCCTCGGTCCCAATAAAGCCCCAGCCTGCTAGTGGGTCAGTTCTGACGCTCAGCACCCACCCGCTTACCTCTTCGTCATTCCCGCGAAAGCGGGAACCCAGGGCGGCGAGCGCCGAGCGCTTGCCCTGGACCCCCGCCTGCGCTGGGGCGACGGTCAGCAGGAATGGGAGTCATTTGTCAGGTTAGCACCACCAGCAAGGCTGTGGCTCGGATCAGGCGACCGACAATTCCGCCTGGAGCACCTTCCCGCGGGTCTCCGGACCGAACATCACCGCGATGGCGGCGCTGGTGCAGCCAAACACGGTGCCGATCAGCATCGGGATCGCAAACCCCAACTGCCAGTTGATGGCGAAGTAGGTGATGACCGGCGCAACCAGGCCGCCGAAGATCGCGCCCTGGTGGTAGACAAAGCCGCTCGCCGTCGCGCGTACCTCGGTCGGAAATCGTTCGCTGAGATAGGCCGGGTAGAGGACGTGCATGCCGCCGCCGCCAAACGCGCCCTGGATCGTGAAAAACACCACGATCATCGCGTAATTGTGGGTCATCAGATAGAGCGGCGCGATCGGGATGGTCAGCAGGGCGGGGATGATGATTGCCGAGCGACGGCCGATGCGGTCCGCCAGCCAGCCCCACAGCGAACCCGACAAAAAGAACACCACGCTCTGCAGCATGACCGGCAATGCGACCAACCCCGGGCTCAGATGCAAGTCCTTCTGGAGGTAGGTCGGGAACAGCCCGCCGATCGAGTAGCCGACGATAAAGGCGCTGGCCATCCACCAGCACGCGGTCAGCGTGTTGTACAGCATGCCGCGCTTGAACACCTTGAGCAACGGCATGCGGACCTCGCGGTGCTGGAGGCGCTGCAATCGCCGGTTTTCGACCCAGACCGGCGGCTCTTTGACAAACTTGCGCACATAGACGATCGACAACGCCGGCAGGACGCCGATCATCAACAGCCCGCGCCAGCCGATCGACGTATACAACAAGCCATAGGCCGCGCTCGACAGCAGAGCGCCAATACCCCACGAGGCCTGCAATACACCGGCCATAAAACCACGCGAGCGGATCGGCCAGGATTCCATCGCCAATGCCGCGCCGCACGGCCATTCCGCGCCCATGCCGATGCCGAGCAGCGCCCGGAACAGAAACAGAAACCAGAACGCCGGCGAAAACGCAGCGATGAAATTGCAGACCGAGTACCACCCGATCGAGATCATCAGCGGCTTTTTGCGGCCGATCCGGTCGGCAAGCCAGCCCGAGGCGGTAGCTCCGACCAAACGCATCCACAACGTCAAGGTGAAGACGGCGGTGACGGCGGTCAGCGGGACATGGAATTCCTGCGCGATGGGCAGCATGATCAGCAGGAAAATCGTAAAATCGAATGCGTCCAGCGTCCAGCCGAGCCAGGCGGCCGACCAGGCCAGCCATTGCTCCTTGGTCGGCTCCTTCCACCACGGGACAGGCTTAACGGCGTCGACGGCGATGGTCATAAACACCTCCCCTCGGATGGGCCCTTGAACGGGACCTTGCATTTTCGATTACCGCCGCCCTCGGGCGGGTCTTTCTGAAGATTTGAAAAATCGGCGGCGCGAAGCAAAAGGGCCTCGTCCGGTGATGCCGGAAGAGGCCCTGCTGTTGGTTTACGAACCGCCTTTAGGCCACGACCAGCTCAGGCGACATTTCGGTGCCTCTGGTCTCCGGGCCGAACGTGACGGACAGAATGAAGTTGGCCAGGCCGAACAGCGTCCCGATCGCCATCGGGATCGCGAAGCCGAGATTCCAGGTAATCGCGAAGTAGGTCAGGATCGGCGGCACCATCGCCCCTGGGATGGCGCCGACATGGTAGCAAAAGCCGGTCGCGGTCCCTCGGATCTCGGTCGGGAACCGCTCCGTCAGATAGCTCGGGACCTGGCCGTACATTCCACCCCCGGCGAACAGCCCCTGCGCGACGAAGGCGATCACCACCCAGGTAAAATTGCCGGAAAACAGATAGATCGGCACCAGAGGGATCGCGCACAGCGCCGGGATGATCATCGCGGGGCGCCGGCCGATGCGGTCCGACACCCAGCCCCAGCCCGAGCTGGCGAGAAATACCAGGATGTTGGCGAAGGCGATCGGCGTCGCGATCAGCGCCGGGCTCAAGCCCAGATCCTTTTGCAGATGGGTCGCAAACAGGGCGTTGATCGAATAGTAGGTGACAAAACCCGCCGCCTGGAACCAGCACGTGGTCAATGTGTTGCCAAGCATGCCGCGCTTGAAGATCTTGAGCAGCGGCACCCTTACTTCGCGCTTCTGGGTGCGCTGGAGCCGGCGGTTCTCGAGCCAGACTTCGGGCTCTTTGACAAAATAGCGAATGTAGACCAGCGCCAGCGCCGGGGCGATACCGACCCACAGCATGCCGCGCCAACCGATATACTGGTAAAAGATGCCGTAGACTAGGCTCGACAGCAGAAAACCAAGACCCCACGATCCTTGCAGCACGCCGCTCATGAAACCGCGCGAGCGCATCGGCCAGGTCTCCATCGCCAACGAGGCCCCGGCCGGCCACTCCGCTCCCATGAACAAGCCGAGAAGGGCGCGGAACAGCAACAGGAACAAGAAGGTCGGCGAGAACCCGGCGATGAAATTGCATAACGAATAGCCGAAGATCGAAATCATCAACGGCAATTTGCGGCCGGCGCGGTCGGCGAGCCAACCTGAGGCGGTGGCGCCGACGAGGCGCATCCACAGGGTGAGGGTGAAGACGATCGTGACGGCGGTCAGCGGGACGCCGAACTCCTTGGCTATCGGCACCATGATCAGCAGGAAGATCGTGAAATCGAAGGCGTCGAGGGTCCAGCCCATCCACGCCGCCCCAAAGGCGTACCACTGGTCCTTGGTCGGCTCCCGCCACCACGCAACGTCCCTTACGATCTCCGCCGCCGCCATAACGCCGTCTCCTGTTCGACATGGCTCCTTGGTGGAGCCTTGCAGGAACTGTAGAGCAGCAATGCGAGAATGTCGCTAGATTTTTTCGGTCGGTGTTGCCCGCGGTTTAGGCAGAATCCGACGCGGCGACAGCCCCCGCCGGCGCCGGGATCGCCCTCGGTCGCCCGGTTTGAGGGTCGCGAGCAGCACGCCCCCGGACGAGCTTTCGGTCATGGTCGCAGCGTGAAAGACCCGGGCCGCGTCGCGCGAGCCCTATAATTGCCGGAACTGTCGCCCGCTTCGACCGACGGGGCGCGGAGGAATGACCGGAACGAGGAAAACGCATCGCTCGCTCGCACGCTGATTGCATATCAGCCGGAACCTTCAGACCGGGCTGGAGCCGCGCAAAGCCGATGCCGACGATCCTTGCTTCCGTTAGAAAACGTGTGTCCGGCCGAAGCTCACGGGCCGAACCCATCGGAGCGAAGGGGGACATGGCCGAACCGCCAGTCGGGACGATCGGGGACGCCGGCCCCCAGCAAGGCGACGAGCAATGGCAGCGCACCTTGTGGGCGATGGTCGCCATCCAGTTCGTCATGACCATGTCGTTCTCGATGCTGACCCCGATCATGCCGCTGTTTTTGCCGGCGCTGGGGGTCCAGTCGCCGGCCGCGATCGCTCTGTGGGCCGGCATCCTCGCCGGGGTTACCTCCTTTGTCGCGGCCTTTGCCTCGCCGTTATGGGGCCGCCTCGCCGATCGTCACGGGCGCAAGTTGATGCTGCTGCGGTCGAGCGTGGCCGTCGGGCTGTTCGCGGGGCTGATGGGTGCCGCCGGCAATGTCTGGCAGGTTTTCGCGTTTCGCGCGCTGATGGGTGTCTTCGCCGGGTTTTCGAGCACCGCGATCGCTCTGGTCGCGGGTCAGGCGCCCGAGGACCGGCTCGGCTTCGCGCTCGGCTGGCTCAGCACCGGCCAACTCGTCGGCTCCCTGGTTGGCCCGTTGCTCGGCGGCGCGCTCGCCGACGCCACCGGCAGCTACCGCATCCCGTTCTATTGCACGTCGGCGATCATCCTGATGTCGACGGGCTTTGTGTGGTTCGGCGTGCGCGAGCGCTTTGTCGCCGCCCCGCAAGGACGTGGCCGCCGCGCCATGCTCAGCGGCCTGATCGCGGTGGCCCGCTCGCCGGGGCTGCTGGCGCTGTTCTTCGTGCTGCTGATGGCGCAGTTCGGAGTGCGCACGGTGCAGCCGGTGGTGACTTTGTTCGTCAAGGAGATGCTCGGTCCGCGACCCGATATCGCCACCCTGAGCGGCATCGCCTTTTCGATCACCGGGCTGGCGAACGTCGTGGCGGCGCCGTTTCTCGGCAACAAGAGCGACGTGATCGGCTACCGCCGGGTGTTGCTGATCGCGCTGCTGGGGGCGACGGTGACCACCCTGCCGCAGGCGTTCACCGAAAACTATTTTGTCTTTACCGCCCTGCGCTTTGCCGTCGGGCTGTTTATCGGCGGCATTTTGCCGACCGCGAACGCCCTCGTCGGACGCCTCGTCCCGCGGGCGCAGCGCGGCACGGTCTACGGCATCACCGCGTCGGCGATGTTTCTCGGCAATTCGCTGGGTCCCCTGAGCGGCGGCGCGGTGGCGGCAGCGTTCGGGTTGCGGTGGGTGTTTCTGATCACCGGCGCGGTGCTGCTGGCGAACCTGATCTGGGTTTATTACCGGGTCCCGGAATACGTCGACGACAAAGAGCAGCAGGCGGCATGAAGAGGGCGTGGCTGTGGCCGCAGCCGCCGCGGAGGTGGCGTACAACCGGCGCCGGAACTTCGTGGCGGCCGGGCCCGCCGAGACCCCGCGACGCCGAGGCCATTTCCTTTTGGCATGGCGTTCGCCAAGTCTGCAAGGTTAACGGCCGGATTGGGGAGCGAGAAAAAGGGGCGTCCGCGAGCCCTCCTCGCCTCATTTGTTAATAATTCGCCGCCCGTCGACAAAGTAAGCCGGGAAAGGGACGCCACGCAAACGCGCTAACCGCCGCCGCGAAAGCATTCGGCCGCAGGCGAGCTTCGGGCGGAAATAGACACCAGCTCTTTTTTGTGTTGATTGATTGCAAAAGATGCCATAATTTCAAACTTCTGCGATGTCGTAAGACAGCAGGTTTTCCGACCTTGCGATTGCTGTTGCAGCCGTACATTGAGGGAGCCGGTCGATGGCAGCGGTAAGTTGGAAAAGCGCCGTCAGCGCCAACTGGACCATCGCAGCCGATTGGAGCACCGGCGCCATTCCCGGCGCCGCGGACGACGTGACCATCGGGGTTGGCGGTTCCTACACGGTTTTGTTGACCACCCCGGTCACCGTCCATTCGATAACGGTCAGCGACGTCAACGCCACTCTGGCGATCGACGACCCGTCCAAGACCGAGACGGTGTCGGGCAATTTCGTCAACAGCGGCGCCGTCGACGTTGACACCAACGGCTACGGCGGCACCACGGTCAATATCGGCGGCACGCTGACCAACAGCGGCACCCTGACCATCGGGAGCACCTCCAGCTCCGGCGGCTCGTTGAGCGCTACGGTGATGACCGCCGCGGGGCTGGTCAATACCGGCGCGATCGTGCTGGAGGGCCCGTTCTCGACGGTGCTCGACATCAACGCCGCGGCGCCGGCCACCCTGACCGGCACGGTCGACCTTCACGGCAATTCACGGCTGGAGTTCGCCAGCGGCGGCATTACCGCGATCGCCAGCGGCGCAACACTCCTGGAGGACAGCGGAGCGGCGCTGGTGGCGCTGGCTTCGAACACCAGCACCAACAGCGCCTTGACCGGGCTCGCCAACAACGCCGGCTACCTGATACTCGAGAACAGCGCGGCGCTGGCGATTTCGGTCAATTTTACCAACAGCAATTATCTGGAAGTCGATTACGCCGGTGCTGGCGGCAGCAGCCTGACAATCGGCGGGACCCTGACCAACAACGGTCAGCTCTATATCGGGAACGCCAGTCAGATCGCCGACTCGGCGGTAACGGCACAGGGTCTCTCCAATGCCGGTACGATCGACATCACCAGCGGCGGCGCGGGGTCGACGCTGGCGGTTACCGGGGCCTTTGGCAACACCGGCACCGTCATCGACGGCTACGGCAGCGGCGGCGCCAGCTCCCTGACGGCAGGGACGCTGACCAATGCCGGCTATCTCTATCTGGAGAACGGCGCGGCGCTGACGACGAATTTGGACCTGACCAACAACTACGTCCTGGAGGTCGATGAATCGGGGAGTGGCGGCAGCAGCCTGACGGTCGGTGGAACGCTGACCAACAAAAATTATTACTTCTACGTCGGCAACAGCAGCATGACCGCGGCGGCGACGGTGAGCGCCGCGGCGCTGAGCAACTCAGGGTCGCTCTATCTCTACAGCGGGACGGCTGCCGCGGCGCTGGATACCACAGGAGCTTTTGGCAATACCGGCGCGGTCTACGTCGACAACAGCGGGGCCGGGGGCAGCACCGTGACGGTGGGCGGGGTGCTGACCAACAACGGCACCTTGTCGATCGGCAACACCAGCCAGACCAAGGCGACCAAGGTGACCGCGGCGGGTCTGGCCGGCACCGGCACGGTCGATTTGAGCGGCGGTGCGACGGCGGCGGCGCAGGCGACATTGGACGTGACCGGGGCGGCGCCGGCGACCTTGAACGGCGCCTATTCTCTGGTCGGCAACGCGCTCTTGGAGTTTGGCAGCGGCGGGGTGACGCGCGATCGGCAGCGGCGCCAGCCTGACCCTGAACGGGCCCAAGGCGCTGGTGGCGCTGAGCAGCGGGCTGACCAGCAACAGCGCGTTGAGCGGGCTCGCCAGCAACGCCGGAACCGTGATCCTGGAAAACGGCGCGGCACTCGCCACCACCGTCGCCCTCGACAACACCGGCATCGCCTATGTCGACTACTACTACGGCAGCACCGGCGGCAGCAGCCTGACGGTCGGCGGCGCCCTGACCAACGAGGACGGCCTCTACATCGGCTACTATGGCAACAACGCCGCGACGACGACGGTGAGTGCGGCGGCGCTGAGCAATTTCGGCACGCTCTATCTCTACAGCAACACCGCGGCGGCGACGTTGAAGGTCGCCGGGGCGTTCAGCAACGGCCGCAACGACATCGTCTACGTCGACAACAGCGGGGCCGGGGGCAGCACCGTGACGGTGGGCGGGGTGCTGACCAACAACGGCACCTTGTCGATCGGCAACACCAGCCAGACCAAGGCGACCAAGGTGACCGCGGCGGGTCTGGCCGGCACCGGCACGGTCGATCTGAGCGGCGGTGCGACGGCGGCGGCGCAGGCGACATTGGACGTGACCGGGGCGGCGCCGGCGACCTTGAACGGCGCCTATTCTCTGGTCGGCAACGCGCTCTTGGAGTTTGGCAGCGGCGGGGTGAGTGCGATCGGCAGCGGCGCCAGCCTGACCCTGAACGGGCCCAAGGCGCTGGTGGCGCTGAGCAGCGGGCTGACCAGCAACAGCGCGTTGAGCGGGCTCGCCAGCAACGCCGGAACCGTGATCCTGGAAAACGGCGCGGCACTCGCCACCACCGTCGCCCTCGACAACACCGGCATCGCCTATGTCGACTACTACTACGGCAGCACCGGCGGCAGCAGCCTGACGGTCGGCGGCGCCCTGACCAACGAGGACGGCCTCTACATCGGCTACTATGGCAACAACGCCGCGACGACGACGGTGAGTGCGGCGGCGCTGAGCAATTTCGGCACGCTCTATCTCTACAGCAACACCGCGGCGGCGACGTTGAAGGTCGCCGGGGCGTTCAGCAACGGCCGCAACGACATCGTCTACGTCGACAACAGCGGGGCCGGGGGCAGCACCGTGACGGTGGGCGGGGTGTTGACCAACAACGGCACCTTGTCGATCGGCAACACCAGCCAGACCAAGGCGACCAAGGTGACCGCGGCGGGTCTGGCCGGCACCGGCACGGTCGATCTGAGCGGCGGTGCGACGGCGGCGGCGCAGGCGACATTGGACGTGACCGGGGCGGCGCCGGCGACCTTGAACGGCGCCTATTCTCTGGTCGGCAACGCGCTCTTGGAGTTTGGCAGCGGCGGGGTGACGGCGATCGGCAGCGGCGCCAGCCTGACCCTGAACGGGCCCAAGGCGCTGGTGGCGCTGAGCAGCGGGCTGACCAGCGACAGCGCGCTCGAGCGGCCTCGCCAGCAACGCCGGTACCATGATCCTGGAAAACGGCGCGGCGTCGACGACCACGGTCGCGCTCGACAACACCGGTATCGTCTAGGTCGACGAGTACTACGGCAGCACCGGCGGCAGCAGCCTGACGATCGGCGGCGCCCTGACCAACGAGGACGGCCTCTACATCGGCTACACTGGCAACAACGCCGCGACGACGACGGTGAGCGCGGCGGCGCTGAGCAATTTCGGCACGCTCTATCTCTACAGCGACACCGCGGCGGCGACATTGAAGGTCGCCGGGGCGTTCAGCAACGGCCGCAACGACATCGTCTACGTCGACAACAGCGGGGCCGGGGGCAGCACCGTGACGGTGGGCGGGGTGCTGACCAACAACGGCACCTTGTCGATCGGCAACACCAGCCAGACCAAGGCGACCAAGGTGACCGCGGCGGGTCTGGCCGGCACCGGCACGGTCGATTTGAGCGGCGGTGCGACGGCGGCGGCGCAGGCGACATTGGACGTGACCGGGGCGGCGCCGGCGACCTTGAACGGCGCCTATTCTCTGGTCGGCAACGCGCTGCTTGGAGTTTGGCAGCGGCGGGGTGACGGCGATCGGCAGCGGCGCCAGCCTGACCCTGAACGGGCCCAAGGCGCTGGTGGCGCTGAGCAGCGGGCTGACCAGCGACAGCGCGTTGAGCGGCCTCGCCAGCAACGCCGGCACCGTGATCCTGGAAAACGGCGCGGCACTCGCCACCACCGTCGCCCTCGACAACACCGGCATCGCCTATGTCGACTACTACTACGGCAGCACCGGCGGCAGCAGCCTGACGGTCGGCGGCGCCCTGACCAACGAGGACGGCCTCTACATCGGCTACTATGGCAACAACGCCGCGACGACGACGGTGAGTGCGGCGGCGCTGAGCAATTTCGGCACGCTCTATCTCTACAGCAACACCGCGGCGGCGACGTTGAAGGTCGCCGGGGCGTTCAGCAACGGCCGCAACGACATCGTCTACGTCGACAACAGCGGGGCCGGGGGCAGCACCGTGACGGTGGGCGGGGTGCTGACCAACAACGGCACCTTGTCGATCGGCAACACCAGCCAGACCAAGGCGACCAAGGTGACCGCGGCGGGTCTGGCCGGCACCGGCACGGTCGATTTGAGCGGCGGTGCGACGGCGGCGGCGCAGGCGACATTGGACGTGACCGGGGCGGCGCCGGCGACCTTGAACGGCGCCTATTCTCTGGTCGGCAACGCGCTCTTGGAGTTTGGCAGCGGCGGGGTGACGGCGATCGGCAGCGGCGCCAGCCTGACCCTGAACGGGCCCAAGGCGCTGGTGGCGCTGAGCAGCGGGCTGACCAGCAACAGCGCGTTGAGCGGGCTCGCCAGCAACGCCGGAACCGTGATCCTGGAAAACGGCGCGGCACTCGCCACCACCGTCGCCCTCGACAACACCGGCATCGCCTATGTCGACTACTACTACGGCAGCACCGGCGGCAGCAGCCTGACGGTCGGCGGCGCCCTGACCAACGAGGCTTCAGGCCATCTCTATGTCGGAACCAGCGGGAGCGCCCAGTCGACGACGGTCACCGCGGCATCGTTGAACAACAGCGGATATGTCGACCTGACGGGAGGATCCGGGACCAACACCGGGAAGCTGAGCCTCGGCGGCGCCTCGTCGGACAGCGGCCAGATGTACATTTACGGCGGTGACGTGTTGGCCCTGGGCAGCACTCTCACCGTCACCGGCAGCCTTTGGCTGTACGGCGGAACGATTTCCGGCGGTACGTTGGCGGGGGCGGGCACGATCGAGGTGGCCGCCGCGCCGACCAGCACGCTGACCAATGTTGCGATTGCGGCCGGAACGACCGTCACCGCCGCGGCCGGCAGCACGCTCACCGACAACGGCGTCACGGTCAACGGGTCGCTCTATGGCAGCGGCTCGGCCACTCTGAATTTTGCCAAGGCCGGGAATGACAGCCTCGCCAATATCTCGGGTTTCACGACGATCGGGCTCGCCAATGGCGCGGCGAACACGCTTGACGCTGCAGGCGATTAATTTTACCGGCGTCGCCGGCGGCACGATCACCGTCAACGACGGCAATTCCGGCAACACGGTCAGCGGGTCGTCGCTGACATCCGCCGATGCGATCGTGGTCCACGCCGGCAGCGGCGCCGACAGCCTGACCGGCGGCGCCGGCAACGACATTTTTTACGCCGGCGGCGATACGACGATGACGGGCAACGCCGGCGCCAACCAGTTCGTGTTCAGCGCGCCGGGGGCCTCGAACACGATCGTCGATTTCGCCGCGTCCTCGACAAACGAGCTCGTGTTCAGCAATTCCGGCTTCAGCCTCGGCCAAAGCGGGGCCAGCGCGACGCCGCAGGCGCTGCCGACGACCCTGTTCGCATCGAACAGCACCGGGGCCTTCGGCACGACCGCGCAGCGCTTCGCCTATGACACCACCAACGGGCAGCTGCTTTACGACGCGCAAGGCAGCGCCTCGGGCAGCACCCCGCAGCTCGTCGCCACCCTGACCGGCCATCCCGCAATCAGCGCCGCGACCCAGTTGTTCTTCGTCAGCTGATCCAGCGGCCGGTCGCGGCTCGATACTTCCGCTCGGATCGCCGACACTTCGCCATGGCGGTCGCTCTGAGACGAGCGTGAACGAGCGTGGAGGCATGGCGTGAGCGAGCAACAAAGCCCGTCACCGGGGGCGCGGCTGCGCGCGTTGATCCACCGCAAGGACCGGGTGCTGGCGGTATTGCACACGCCGAGCGCGGCGCACGCCCGGATCATGGAGCTGGCGGGCTGCGAGGCCGCGTTTGTCGGCACGTCGGGCGTTGTCGGCGCTTACACCGGGCTCGCCGATGTCGGCACCGCGACGATGACCGAATGCGTGACGATCGCCGGCTGGATCGCGCAGAGCGTCAAGTTCCCGGTGATCATGGACGGCGACACCGGTCACGGAGGCATCATGGCGGTGCGGCGGATGGTCCGCGAATGCATCCGCGCCGGGATTGCCGGGGTGCGCATCGACGACCAGCCGATCGAAGGCAAGCGCAAGACCCAGAGCGCCGGGGTCGAAATCGTCCCGCTCGACCAGGCGGTCGCGCGCTACCGCGCCGCCGTCGACATGAAGAACGAGATCGATCCGGATTTTGTCGTGATGGCCCAGTGCTATGCCCGCGACGCCGCCAATGGCGGGCTCGACGATTGCCTGACGCGGCTCTCGGCCTACGAGCGCGAAGCCGGGGTCGACTGGGTCCAATTCGAATCGCCGCATGACGCAGACGAGATCCGCCGCGCCCGCGCCGCCGTCGCCGGCCCGTTTTCGTTTATGAAGGGCCGGCTGCCGCGCTATCTCGGCCTCGACGAGCACCTCGCATTGGGGGTCTCGATAGCGTGGTATCCGGGCTTCACCCATCACGTCATCTGGGCGGCGCTGTGGGACTTTATGCAGGAATTCCAGGCGCGCGGCGTCGGCGCCTGGGAGGATTTCGTCAATGCGCGGCGGGACCGGCCCTATCCCCATCCCGAGCCCGGACCGCAGGAGGAAGGCCTGGAGAAGCAGCGCCAGCTCGAGGAGCGCTATTTCTCCGCCGCCGCCCTGGCCAAGTATCGCGGCAAATAGACACGCAAAGCGGAGGGATCGGCGATGGCGCGCGACGGCTTCAAAATCTTCGACTCCGACACCCATGTCGGCCCGTTCATGGAATCCTCGACCCCTATCTGGCGGCGGCGGAAAGGGCGCGGCTGGCCGGGTGGGAGCAATGGAAGAACACGCATTCGCGAACCGGCAAGACGACCTATCTGAGGGGCGGGCGCAGATATCAGCGCCGGCTCGGCAGCGCTGCCCCCGACACCGCGCCCGCGCGCTATATGGCTGCTTTCGCCGGCGCGAACCGGTCGCCGCCCTCGCCGCGCGTCGACGACGACCCGGCCGAGCGGATCGGCGACATGGATCTCGAAGGCGTCGACGTGAACCTGACCTTGCCTTCGGGCTGGTTCGGCACCTGGACGGCGGGCGACGATGTCGCGCTCGAAACCGCGATGTACCGCGCCTACCACCGGTGGATGGCGGATTATTGCGGCGCCTTTCCCGGCCGGCTCGGTGGCATCGTCCTGGCCTCGGCCCGCGACGTCGAAGGAAGCGTGGCCGAAATCCGCCATTGGGCGGGATCGCGCTGGGCCTGGGCGGTGATGGCCTATGCGCCGGCCGGAATGCCCCTCGACCATCCCGCCCTCGAACCGATCTGGGCGGCGGCGGCGGAGCACGACTATCGCGGTGGTGCTGCATACCTTCACGGTCATGCCGCCCTACGCGCCGGGCGGCGAGGACACCTGGGAAAATTTGTTCCTGCAGCGCTCGGCGGCGCACCCCTGGTGCGGCATGCGCAATATGGCGGCACTAATCGGCAGCGGCGTCATGGATCGATATCCGACTCCTGCGCATCGGCACGCTCGAAGCCGGGCACGGCTGGCTGCCATTCTGGATGGCGCGCATCGACGAACATGCGCATACCGTCAAGGCGGCGCTCCCGGAGCTGAGGTGCAAGCCCAGCGAATACGTGCTCGGCGGCCGCTATTTCCAGAGCATCGAGATCCCGGAGGGCGAACGGCTGACCAATTCCGTCATCGATTTGCTGGGCGAGGACGTGCTGATGTACGCGTCGGATTATCCGCATGGCGAGAGCTGGTTTCCGATATCGGCGGAGACCGTGCTGGCCTGGGACATGGCGACGGAGCGCAAACGCAAGCTCTTCTGGGATAACGCCGTGCGGCTCTATGCCCGCTGCGGTCTCGAATGATTGGTCGCGCATGGTGATCGGGATATGATCCGGTCCCTGCGAAGCCGGTGAACAAGGAGGAGCGATCATGGACCAGGACGCCAAGAAGACGGCGTTGCGCATGATCCCGTACGGGATCTACGTGCTGACCGCCGATGACGGGCAGGGCAACATTGCCGCCGCGACCGTCAATTGGGTGACGCAGACCGCGTTCGCGCCGCCGTTGGTGGTGGTCGGGGTCAAGACCGATTCCCACGCCTATCCGATCGTCAAGAACACCAAGAACTTCACCCTCAACATGCTCGGCAAGGACGCCAAGGGCATGGCGTTCACCTTCTTCAAGCCGACCAAGCTCGAAGACGGCAAGCTTTCCGGCCAGGCCGATCCACAAGGGTTCCAACGGCTTGCCGATCCTTGACGGGGCGCTGGCCGCGGTCGAATGCAAGGTCACCGGCATCGTCGAGCAGGGCGACCACCACATCGTCGTCGGCGAAGTCGTCGAGGCGCACCTGCCAAAGCCGGTCACCGGCCGCCCGGACGCGGCGATCCTCGAAATGAAGGATCTGGGCGACAACGTCTTTTACGGCGGCTGAGTTGCCGCGCCGATCCCGCCCTCCCCGTCCCTCGCGACCCGCGGCGAGACAGTTGAAGGACAAACCTGAACGGAGGTCAGCCGATGTCACTCGAGCCCGCGCTGCAATGGCCCACCGAAGGCAACGCCCGCGTTCCCTATCGGGTGTTTTCCGATCCGGAAATCTATCGCGAGGAGCTGGCTCGGATTTTTCTCGGGCCGAGTTGGCAGTTCCTGAGCCTGGCCGGTGACTTGCCCCGGCCCGGCGACTACCTGACCACCTTTCTCGGCGAGACCCCGGTCATCGTCACCCGCGGCAACGACGGCGCGCTGCATGCGATGGTCAACCGCTGCGCCCATCGCGGCAATCTCGTCTGCCTGAAACGGCGCGGGCACGCGGACAATCTGACCTGCGTCTACCACGCCTGGCGCTACGACCTCGAAGGCAACCTCGACAGCGTCGCGTTTCGCCGCGGCATCGCCGGCAGGGGCGGGATGCCGGCGAGCTTCCAGCTCGAAGATCACGGGCTCAAGAAGCTGCGCGTCGACCAATTCGGCGACCTGGTGTTCGGCACGCTGTCGCCCGAGGCGCCGCCGCTCGGCGACTACATCGGCAACCTGATCGGCTCGCGCATCCACCGGGTGTTGCACGGCAAGCCCAAGGTTCTGGGAACGACCTCGCAGATCCTGCACAACAATTGGAAGCTCTATTTCGAGAATGTGCGCGACACCTATCACGCGACCTTGTTGCACTCGTTCTTCACGACCTTCAGGATCTCGCGGCTGACCTCGGAGGGCGGCGTCGACATCGCCGAGAACGGCGCGCATCATGCGAGCTATACGCGCAACAAGGTCGACCGCGTCGGCGCCGGCGCCTCGGACGAGCTTTATGCCGGCATCCCGTCGCTGCGCGAGAATTTCCGGCTCGCCGATCCCGGCTTTCTGTCGATGACCGAAGAATTCGGCGACGACACGACGACCCAGATCCTGTCCGTGTTCCCGAATTTCGTGTTGCAGCAGATCCAGAACAGCATCGCGCTGCGGGTGGTGCTGCCAAAGGGGCCGGACAAGACCGAGCTGCAATGGATCTATCTCGGCTTTGAGGAAGACGACGCCGAGATGACCGCGCTGCGCCTCGCCCAGGCCAATCTCGTCGGCCCGGCGGGCTACGTGTCGATGGAGGACGGTGCGGTCGGCAATTTCATCCAGCGCGCGATCCCCGGCGCCGAAGACCGAATGCTCGGTGCTCGAAATGGGCGGGTTCGACCACGTCTCCGAACCCAACCGCACGACCGAGGCGTCGATCCGCGGCTTCTGGCATGCCTATCGCCCGCTGATGGGGTTCTGAGACGATGGATTTCGAGGCGGTGGTGCGGCGGCTGGAGCTGGAGCAGCTGTACGCCGATTATGTCCACTGCCTCGACGCCGACGAACTCGGAGCGCTGGCCCGATTTTTTCACCGAGGACTGCTTTTACCGCGTCACCTCGGCGGAGAACTACGAGGCGGGGCTGCCCCTCGGTCTGATCTATGCGACGTCGCGCAACATGCTGAAGGACCGGGTCAGCGCCCTGCGCGAGGCCAACATTTACGAGCCGCAGCGCTATCGCCACCTGGTCTCCTCGATCCGGGTCGTCGCCGAGACCGCGGGGGCCCTCGATGTCGAGGCCAATTTCCTGGTGGTGCGAACCCTGCAGGACGGTGACATGGCGATATTTGCCGCCGGCCGCTATGTCGACCAGATCGTGCACGACGGCGCCGGCTGGAAATTTGCGCGCAAGCATGTCGTCCTCGACAGCCGCCAGATCGACACCCTGCTGGCCATCCCGATCTGATCGGTCCTCCCGACCGGGAGCGCCGGAGCGTGCGGTGCGCATAACCGCGGTAAGCGAGGACGCCGATCAGAAACTCGGGCACGGTGCAGAACTGGCCGTCCCAACCCGAGGTCGGGTTTTCGCCGGCCATCATCCGGTTGACCGCCATGACGGCAGCCAAGGTGAAAAAGAGTTAGAATAGGGCCTGATCTCGCTACTGACTTCTTAAGCCGCCCTTGCTGGAAACGACGACGGCAGCCACGAGCGACACTCCAGCGGCTTGGCGCCAGTTGCGCAGCGATCCGCGCACCGTCTATGATGGCAGGGCTATCCTATTATTCACAAGGCGTCGCCGCGCGATGACGCTCCACGACGACGCCGGAGACAGAATGCTTCAACCTCGACGTGCCGAAGGCTGCTCTCGACGGCCGGGGCAACGCTGCGTCAAGGCTTCCCGATCACGGCCACAATCGCACGAGGACCCCCTCCGCCTCGCCCGCGCGAATCAGCGGCGGCCGGTTCGCGGACTCCGTGCAGTCTTGTCGGACCTCCGCTAGGTCGGCAGGCGCTTATGCGAGCCGGCCGGCCATCGCAAGTGTTTGGAAAAACGGGAAGCAAAAGCATGGAAGACCCGCCCTCCCTGCACCTCGGCGTCCCTTCCCGCGAACAGGCGAGGCGGGCGGGCAAGCCGCCTGCCTTTCGTCCGCTGCGGCTCCTCGCCGCCATTTGCATCGGGGCGCCCGTTTGCGCATGCAAGATGGGGGTGCTCGATCCCCAGGGGCCGATCGCCGCGGCGGAGCGGCTGATCCTGATCAACACCACCGCGATCATGCTTGTGGTGGTCGTTCCGGTAATTTTGCTGACGCTCGCCGTCGCGTGGTGGTTTCGGTCGTCGAACTCGCGCGCCGGCTACAATCCCGATTGGTCCTATTCGGGGCACATCGAGCTTGTCGTCTGGTCCATCCCGGCAATGGTGGTGATCTTGCTGGGAGGCGTCGGCTGGATCAGCTCGCACGCGCTCGATCCGCGGCAGCCGATACCCTCCCCGGTCCGCCCGTTGGAGATCGAGGTCGTTTCGCTCGACTGGAAGTGGCTGTTCATCTACCCGCAGCAAAAGATCGCAGCCGTCAACCAGCTGGTCATCCCGGTAAAGACCCCGGTGAACTTTCGGTTGACCTCGGCGACGGTGATGAATTCCTTTTTCGTGCCGCAGCTCGGCAGTCAAATTTACACGATGGCGGGGATGGCGACGCGCCTGAGCCTGCTCGCCGACAATCCAGGCGAATATCCCGGCCTGTCTGCGCAATTCAGCGGCGACGGCTTCTCCGACATGCACTTTCTCGTCAAAGCGGTGACGCCCGGCGAGTTTGACGCCTGGGTCGCGGGCGTGCGCGGCACGGGCGCCGCGCTCGACCGCCGCAACTATGCCTTGCTCGCGCGGCGCAGCAAGGCCGTGGCTCCGATAACCTACCGCACGGTCGATCCCGAGCTGTTCGAGGCGATCGTCAACCAGACTGCGCCCCCGCCGGAAAAAGCCCGCCTCGGAATGTCCGGTCCGGTCATTTCGCCGCGTTCGGAGAACTGACATGCTGGGCAAGCTGACCTGGGCCGCGATCCCGTTTGACGAGCCCATCCCGATGGGCGCGTCGCTGCTGGTGGTTGTCGTGATTTTGGCCGTTCTGGCCCTGGTCACCTGGAAGGGCTGGTGGCCCTATCTGTGGCGCGAGTGGTTGACCAGCGTCGACCACAAGCGGATCGGCGTCATGTACTTCGTGCTCGGGCTGGTCATGCTGGTCCGCGGCTTTACCGACGCGATCATGATGCGCTCGCAACTGGCGTTCGCGGCGGGCGACGCGAGGGGGTATCTGCCGCCGCAGCACTACGACCAGATTTTCTCGGCGCATGGCACGATCATGATCTTCTTCGTGGCGATGCCGTTTGTCATCGGCTTGATAAACTTCGTCATGCCATTGCAGCTCGGCGTGCGCGACGTAGCGTTCCCTGTCCTGAACTCGGTAAGTTTTTGGCTGACGGCAGCCGGAGTGCTGCTGGTCAACGCATCTCTTGTCGTCGGCGAGTTTGCCCGCACCGGCTGGTTGGCGTACCCACCCCTGTCGGAACTCGACTATTCGCCGGGGGTCGGCGTCGATTATTACCTGTGGTCGCTGCAGATCTCCGGGATCGGCACGCTCTTGACGGGCATCAACTTCGTCACGACGATCCTCAAGCTGCGCGCTCCGGGCATGATCTACATGCGCATGCCGATCTTCTGCTGGACGGCGCTCGCTTCCAGTCTGTTGATCGTCGCCGCCTTTCCTGTTCTCACGGCCACCTTCGCGATGCTGCTGCTCGACCGCTATCTCGGGATGCACTTTTTCACGAACGAGATGGGCGGCAACCCGATGATGTACATAAACCTGATCTGGGTCTGGGGCCATCCGGAGGTTTACATCCTGATTTTGCCGGCATTCGGCGTCTATTCCGAAGTTATCGCTACTTTTTCAAGTAAGTCGCTGTTCGGCTACCGCTCCATGGTCCTCGCGACGATGGCCATTTGCATTCTGTCCTTTCTGGTCTGGCTCCACCACTTCTTCACCATGGGCGCGGGCGCCGACGTAAACGCGTTTTTCGGCGTCATGACGATGATCATTGCGATCCCGACCGGCGTTAAAGTGTTCAATTGGCTGTTCACGATGTATGGCGGTCGCGTCCGTTTTTCCACGCCGATCCTGTGGTCGCTCGGCTTTATAGTCACGTTTGTCATCGGCGGAATGACGGGCGTATTGATGGCCGTGCCGCCGGCCGACTTCGTGCGTCCACAACAGCCTGTTCCTGGTCGCCCATTTTCACAACGTCATCATCGGCGGCGTCGTGTTCGGCGCGATGGCGGGCTACAATTACTGGTTCCCGAAGGCGTTCGGCTTTACGCTGGACGAACGCCTCGGCAAAGCCAGCTTCTGGTGCTGGTTCGTGGGCTTTTATCTTGCCTTCGTGCCGCTCTACGCGCTGGGCCTCATGGGCATGACCCGCCGCATGCAGCATTACTCGGAAGTCGGTTGGCAGCCCTTGCTGATCGTCGCCGAGATTGGCGCAATTGTTATTCTCGTGGGCATCGTGCTGATAATCGCGCAATTGGTGGTCAGCATCCGGACGCGCGAACACCGCCGCGACATTACCGGCGACCCTTGGAACGGCCGGACGCTGGAATGGTCCACGACCTCGCCTCCGCCCGCGTACAATTTCGCGCTGATGCCCAACGTCGAGTTTGTCGACGCCTATTGGGGCATGAAGCAGCCGGGGAGAAACGCGGTTCAGCCGACCTACGAGGACATCGAGATGCCGCGCAACAGCGCCACCGGTTTTGTCACCGCGTTTTTTGCCGTGGTGACGGGCTTCTCCCTGATCTGGCATATCTGGTGGATAGCCGTGCTCGGCCTTCTCGGCGCCGTCGTCACAGCTCTGGTCTTCGCCTGGGGTGACGATCGCGAGGAAGAGATCCCGGCGGCAGAGATCGCACGGATGGAACGCGATCGCGCGAGGGTGGGGAGCCCGGCGTGACGGCGACAACCGTCGCGGCGACCGCCGACGCCGCGTCTCGTACCGCCGGCGCGCGCGGCCGGGGCTCAGGGGGGCCGGCCCCGACGCGGGTCGTCGTCGCATACGGGTTTTGGATTTTCCTGCTCAGCGACATCATCATGTTTTCGGCGCTGTTCGCGGCCTACGCGGTCCTGTCGCCGCGGACCGCCGGGGGACCGAGCGGGCGTGAACTGTTCGACCTACGCCGGGTTTTCGCCGAGACGACATTCCTTCTCTTTTCGAGCTACACCGCCGGGCTTGGCGCGGTCGCGGTGGAGAACCGGCACGCGCGGAATTTCTACATTTTTGCTGCGCTTACTTTCACGCTCGGGGCCTTGTTTCTCGCATCGGAAATCAGCGAATTCGCGGGCATGGTGGCGCGAGGGGCCGGTCCGTCGCGCAGCGCCTTTCTGTCGGCTTTTTTCACTCTCGTCGGCACGCACGGAGCCCACGTCACGGTTGGCCTGCTGTGGCTCACATTCATGGTCGTCCAGGTCGCCTTCAAGGGATTTCGCGCCCACGTGGTTCGGCGTCTGCTGTGCTTCAGCCTGTTCTGGCACGCGCTCGACATTATCTGGGTCGCGCTGATGACCATGGTCTATCTTTTCGGGGCGCGCTGATGGACGAGCATGGAGAAAGACAATTTCGCTCGGACGATCGCGCCCCCGGCGTCGAGCAGGGCGGAACGTCGCTCAACGTCAAGCTCTATACGGCCGGCTTGATTCTCGCGGCGGGGCTCACGCTGACCTCGTTCTGGACGGCGGGAACGACCTCGCTTTGGGAACCCGGCGTCACGGTTGGGCTCACGGTGCTCGCAATCGCGCAGATGGGCGTCCACCTCGTCTTCTTCCTGCGCATGAGCACCGGGCCCGATCACACCAACAACGTGCTGGCGCTCGCGTTTGGCGTCCTGATCGTAACCTTGGTCATGGCCGGCTCGTTGGTGATCATGGCCAACCTCGACGGGAACATGCTGCCGATGCCCAAACTGATGGACATGCAGCGGTAGCGGCAAGCGCTTTGCGCCGGCCCGGTTCCGCGAGGCGGGGCCGCGCCATTTTTGCTCCGGCACAGTTCTCGAAGGCACACCTATGACCGACGAAAAGCAGCGTGTCGTCGTGGGCGTAAGCGGCGCCAGCGGGATCGTCTACGCGGCGCGTGCGTTGGAAATGCTGCGCTCGGTCAAGGTCGAGACGCATCTCGTCGTCAGCCGGTCCGCCGAGTTGATGCGCGCCTATGAGAGCGCCCTCAGCCGAACGGATCTAGAGGCGCTGGCCGATGTGGTGTACTCGATCAACGACGTCGGCGCGCCGATCGCCGTCGGGCTCGTTCAAGACGCTCGGCATGATCGTCGCGCCCTGCTCGATGCGCAGCTCTCGCGGAGATCGCCAGCGGGGTGACCACGTCGCTGCTGACCCGCGCCGCCGATGTCGTGCTGAAGGAGCGGCGCCGGCTGGTGCTGATGGTGCGCGAGACGCCGCTCAGCCTGACCATCTCCGCAACATGGCGACGCTGACCGAAGCTGGGGGCGTCATCTTCCCGCCGGTCCCGGCCTTCTACATGCGTCCGACCACGATCGAGGCGCTCGTCGACCACTCGGTCGGACGAGCGCTCGACCAGTTCGGCCTCGATGTTGAGACCTTCCCGCGATGGGACGAGGCGTTTCGCCGCAAGCAGCTGAAGGGTGAGGCCGCATTGGAGGACTGACAGAAGCGCAACCCAGCCGGGGCAAATGCCGGCGATCTCTGATCCGAGAAGCGTGCTCGAAAAGAACGGGGGACCGCGGCGGGGCGAGAAAGCCGATCCGATAGGTTGCGCGGCGCTGTTGCGCATGGCCGAAGAGGCCGCTAGATCAGTGTCGGCGGCAGAACCCGAAGCGGTGCGCCTCGCTGCCGGCTGATCGGGAGGAAAGCGATGCACTGGCTGTGGGTCATCATCATCGGGTTTCTGGCGGGGGCGATCGCCAAGCTGTTCGTGCACGGGCCGGGCGGGTTTATCGTCACGACCTTGCTCGGCATTGTCGGCGCGATCTTCGCGTCGTGGCTCGGGCAGCGCATCGGCTGGTATCGCGCCGGGCCAGAATGCCGGCTTTATCGGCGCGATCGTCGGCGCGGTGCTGATCCTGGCGATCTACCGGGCGATCTTCGGCAGCCGGCAGTATCGACGCGCTCTTGAGGCAGCGGCTCGCCGCTGGGCGCCGGCGAGGCGGCGGGCTACGGTTCGAAAGCGTTTGTTTGCACCGCAAAATGCGGTAATCTCTGGCCGCGAATACCTATATTATAGAGAGCGGCGCAGCCGCTGCGGCTCGGCCGCGATCTTCAATCTCAGCCAACCATATCCGATCGAGCAGCCTTGGCCGTCACCTCCGCCACCGCCCCGCCCTCCGCCCCCGACATCACCACGCGTCACGATCGAAGAGGAGATGAAGCGCTCGTACCTCGATTACGCGATGAGCGTGATCGTGGCGCGCGCATTGCCCGATGTCCGCGACGGGCTGAAGCCGGTCCATCGCCGCATCCTTTATTCGATGAAGGTCAACGGCAACGAGTGGAACCGCGCCTACCGCAAATCGGCGCGCATCGTCGGCGACGTGATCGGCAAATACCATCCGCATGGCGAGCTGGCGATCTACGACGCGATGGTGCGGATGGCGCAGGATTTCGCGATGCGCCTGCCGCTGATCGACGGCCAGGGCAATTTCGGCTCGATGGACGGCGATCCGCCGGCGGCCTACCGCTACACCGAGGCGCGGCTCGCCCGCGTCGCCGATTCGCTGCTCGACGACCTCGACAACGACACCGTCGATTTTCAGCCGAATTACGACGAGACCGAGCGCGAGCCCAAGGTCTTGCCGGCGGGCTTTCCGAACCTCCTGGTCAACGGCGCCCAGGGGATCGCGGTCGGCATGGCGACCAACATCCCGCCGCACAATCTGGGCGAGGTCATCGACGCCTGCTGCGCCTATCTCGACAATCGGCGCCATCACCGTCGAAGAGCTGATGGAGTACGTGCCGGCGCCCGGATTTCCCGACCGGCGGGATCATCATGGGCCGCGCCGGCACCCACGCCGCCTACAAGACCGGCCGCGGCGCGGTGATCCTGCGCGGCAAAAGCGCATGTCGAGGAGATCCGCAAGGACCGCGAGGCGATCGTCTTCACCGAGATCCCCTATCAGGTCAACAAGGCGAAGCTGGTCGAGCGCATCGCCGAGATGGTGCGCGAAAAGCTGATCGAGGGCATCTCCGAGCTGCGCGACGAGAGCGACCGCGACGGCGTGCGCGTCGTCATCGAATTGAAGCGCGACGCCGAGCCCGACATCGTCCTGAACCAGCTCTACCGCCATACCGCGCTGCAGACGAGCTTTGGCGTCAACATGCTGGCGCTGAACGGCGGCCGGCCGGAGCTGTTGACCCTGCGCGACATCATCGCCGCCTTCGTCGCGTTCCGCGAGGAGGTCATCACCCGGCGCACCAGCTACCTGCTCGGCAAGGCGCGCGAGCGCGCGCACACCTTGCTCGGGCTGCTGATCGCGGTCGCCAATCTCGACGAGATCATCGCGCTGATCCGCGCCGCGCCCGATCCGGCGACGGCGCGCGCCGGCCTCGTCGGCCGCGCCTGGCCGGCGGCCGATGTGGCGCCGCTGGTGGCGCTGGTCGGCGAGCCCGGCCGCGCGGTCGCCGCGGACGGCACCTATCGGCTCTCGGACGAGCAGGCGCGCGCGATCCTCGATCTGCGGCTGCAGCGCCTGACCGGGCTCGAACGCGACAAGATCGCCGAGGAATTGCGCGGGCTGATCGCCGAGATCGGCGGCTATCTCGAAATCCTGCGCTCGCGCGCGCGGCTGATCGAGGTGTTGCGCGGCGAGTTGCTGGCGATCAGGGAGCGGTTCGCGACGCCGCGCCGCACCCAGATCGAGGATGTCGAGTTCGAGGCCGATATCGAGGCGCTGATCCAGCGCGAGGCGATGGTCGTGACCGTCAGCCATGCCGGCTACATCAAGCGCGTGCCGCTGTCGACCTATCGCGCGCAGCGCCGCGGCGGCCGCGGCCGCGCCGGCATGGCGATCCGCGAGGAGGATTTCCTCAGCGAGGTGTTCGTCGCCTCGACCCATGCGCCGGTGCTGTTCTTCACCTCCTCCGGCCGGGTCTACAAGCTCAAGGTCTATCGGCTGCCGCTCGGCACGCCGCAGGCGCGCGGCCGGCCGATGGTCAACCTGCTGCCCAACCTGGTGCCGGGCGAGACGATCTCGACCGTCATGCCGTTGCCCGAGGACGAGGAGAGCTGGGCCGATCTGACCGTCATGTTCGCGACCGCCAACGGCTATGTCCGGCGCAACGCGTTGTCGCGATTTCGGCGATGTGCGCGCCAACGGCAAGATCGCGATGAAGTTCGAGGGCGAGGATGCCGACGACCGGCTGATCGCCGTCGCCACCTGCACCGAGGCCGACGACGTGCTGCTCGCCACCCGCAACGGCAAGGCGATCCGCTTTCCGGTCGGCGACGTGCGGGTCTTCACCGGCCGCTCCTCGGTCGGGGTGCGCGGCATCCGGCTGCTCGGCGATGATCTGGTCATCTCGATGTCGATCCTGCGCCACGAGGAGGTCGCGCCCGATGTGCGCAACGCCTATCTGAGCCTCGCCGCGCGGCGCCGGCGGCCGATCGGCGAGGAAGGCGAAGCGGCGGCGGGCGAACTGCCGCCCGAGCCCGAGGAAGGCGAAGCGAAGCCGAGCCCGGCAGCGAGGACGGGGCCGATCTCGGAGGAGACCTACGCCGATCTGGCGCAGCGCGAGGAGTGCGTGCTGAGCGTGACCGAGAAGGGCTTTGGGGTCAGGACCTCGGCCTACGACTACCGCATCACCGGGCGCGGCGGGCAGGGCATCGACAACATGGATCTGCGGCGCCGCGACGATGCCGTCGTCGCCGTGTTCCCGGTCGGCGGCAACGACCAGATCATGCTGGTGACCGATGGCGGGATGGTGATCCGCTGCCCGGTGCACGACATCCGCATCGCCCGCCGGCGCAGCCAGGGCGTCGTGATCTTCAAGGTCGGCGACGGCGAGCGGGTCGTCTCGGTGGCGCGGCTGCCCGACGACACCGAGGAAAACGGCGATGCCGCGGCCGAGGACTCGGCCGACAGCCAACAAACGAACGAAGGTCGACAGACCGATAATACGGGGGACCAATGATCAAGCCGCGCATCGGGATCTATCCCGGCACCTTCGACCCGATCACCAACGGTCATTCGGACATCATCCGGCGCGCGGCCAGGCTCGTCGACCGGCTGGTCATCGGCGTCGCCCGCAATGACGGCAAGGGGCCGCTGTTCGCGACCGACGAGCGGGTCGAGATCGTGCGCGACGAGGTCGCCCATCTCGAAAACGGCGACGCCGAGCGCATCGAGGTGCGCGCCTTCGACACTCTGCTGATGAATTTCGCGCAATCGGTCGGGCGCCAGCGTCATCATCCGCGGGCTGCGCGCGGTGTCCGATTTCGAATACGAGTTCCAGATGGCCGGCATGAACGCCCGGCTCAACCCGGAGATCGAGACCGTCTTTCTGATGGCCTCCGACCGCTTCCAGTTCATCTCGTCGCGTTTCGTCAAGGAGATCGGCGCGCTCGGCGGCGACGTCTCGCATTTCGTCAGCCCGCGCGTCGCCGCGCGCCTGCTCGACCGCTTCGCCAACGGCCGCGGCAAACCGCGCCGCCGCGCCGTCGCCGGGGACTAGGTCGAAATCGGCTCGACCTTCAGTCGGCGGCAGGGACCCCGGCGCGCCGCATCCCTGGCGGATCGCGCCGCGTCCAGCGCTGATATTTCTGATCCCTGCCGACCGGCTGGCGCGGCGCCGTCCCGCAGGCGGCCCTGATTTCCAAGAACGCCGCGCGCAGGTCGCTCGCGGTGCTGCACCTAACTCCGTAGCGGTGACGACGGACCACACGGCGCCGACCCCGGCCGGCGTCAGCCCGCTCAAACGCCATGGCGGACGATTACCTGCCTCGTGAGCGGATCTGGCCGGCACATCGCCGAAAGGCAACCCGCTCGAATCCCGGCCCTGTGTGAAGCACCTCACAGCACCTCCGGGAATTTAAGGTTATCAGGTCGCGATCGGACGCGATTCCGTCAGGAGATCGTCATGAATGCGTCGTCGCCAATGCCTCTGCGCTGGTCGGAGCAGGCCGAGGCGGAAGAGGTTTGCGCCTTGGCGCTGGTCGAACATGGACAGGAGAGTGCTGTTGTGCGCCCCGTTGGAGACCCAACGTCAGCCTCCTCTGCCGTATGGCGACCGGCACTGTTGCCATGGCTACTCGGTTGGTTTACGTATTGAGCCTGCAAATAAAACGAGACAACGGGTGGCGAAGCGATCCTTCACGATCACCAGCTGAATTGTCTCACCAAGCATGACGGTCGCGGAGCCGGCTAATTGGCGCTCGCGCTCGTCCCGTTTGACACGAACGGCCCGCAAGCTGATCGCTTCACGCGGGTTGTTGGAGCGTGTAGGGGACTGTCATGACCAGCGCGACATACCTGGAAAAGCGCCAACTCTTCGAGCGACACTTCCTGCTTGGGAGTTTGAGCGAGAGTGAAATCGACACGCTTTTGAGATTTTCGCGGGTTGAGCATTATCCCGCGGGTCACGAAATCTTCGCCAAAGGCTCACCCGGCGACAGCATGATGCTGGTGCTGCGCGGCAGCGTCAGAATCAGTTCGATTTCTCTGACCGGTAAGGAAATCGTCCTAAATATTATCAATACCGGTGATATCGTCGGCGAAATCGCAACCCTCGATGGCGGCGAGCGTACCGGCGACGCAGTGGCTATCGGCGATTGCGAACTCCTGGTGCTGGCTCGCCGCTACTTCATTCCGGTTCTCGAAAATCACGCCGACATCTGCCTGAAGCTGATCAAGATTTTGTGCAAGCGCTTGCGGCGCACAAGCGCGCAGGTCGAAGACCTGCTGTTCCTCCATCTCGAAGGTCGGATCGCAAAGGCGCTGTTGGAACTTTCCGAACGTTCCGGGCGGCTGGACGTCGAAGACCGGATGCTCGAACTGCATCTGTCGCAAAGCGAACTCAGCAACATCGTCGGCAGCACGCGCGAGAGCGTCAACAAGCAGCTGCAGATATGGCAAAGAGCGGGCTTCATCGATATTGCCAAGGGAGCGATCGTAATCCGCGACCCCGCCGCGCTCGGGCAGCTGATCTAGGGCGTGTCGTCGATTGAGCCGATTGCATCGGCATCGAGATTAACGGCGGCGAGATTGACGGCGGCGAGAGAATTTCGCGCGGGCTTGTCGTAACGGGCGGCGATCGCCGAGGCGCTCCGGCAGGCCGCGCCGCGGAATTTCGCGCGCGGTATCGATAGTGCGCCATCTCGACGCATCGGCGGTTGCCTAAACTGCGCGATGTCGTCGGCCCTTAGGTCGACCGCCGGCGCATAGCCTGGCGCTGCGCGTTCGACGAGAAGGTGCGAACCGCCGGGCCCGCCACGCTGCCAGCTCGATGGCCCGAACTCGGTCGGAAGATGGCGCCGAAGAGAGCCGTTGCGCCGGTCGGCCTCATCGAGCGAGGCCATCCGATCGAGATGCTCATCGGAGGGCTCCGTTAGACGTGGGCAATCCGAGGGTCTCGGGGCCCTGACACAAACCCCTTAGTAGATCGCCATTCCACGCGCCCCTCTTGCGCGATAATCAAACTGCGGCAATCATAATGCGAGATCTCCTGGGCCCCGTCCTGGTATCGCTGCCTTCTCATCCATATCGCCGCACAGCCGTGAGACGCTCCAGAGCACTTCCGCGAAATGAATAGGGCGATTTCAGAGACATGTGTGTCTCTTCGGAGCGCAAGATGTGTACCGGATCCACTCAACCGCAATGTCGCCGCGATGGTCTTCACCTGGCAGGCGACGTAACCGATGCGGAATGGGGCGCGACCCAAGCATTGCTGCCATAGCCGAAGCAGTTGGCGCGGCCGCGCGCCAACCTCGACGCGGCAAGTCGTCAATGCGATGCCGTATTCATTGACGGCGGGTTGTCGCGGCGGCTGCCAAAAGAATTACCGCCGTTCTCAGCGGCGCGACGGTTCTCTATCCCTGGCGGAATGCCGAGTCATGCCAGACCATCAATCACTCTCTGATAATGCCGGTGCGCGAGGCGGCTGGCGCGCCGGGCCGGCCCCGGGGGCGTCGACAGCCAGTGGGCCAAGACCGCCGTGACCGACAGTCCCGGGGTTACAACCCCGGCAGAAGATTGCCTCGAAAGCCAGAGGACGAGAAGCCGATGAGAATAATACGCCAGGTTCTGCTCATCCCGGGCTTCGCCCGTGCTCATCGCCTTCTCGGAAGCTTCTCGGCCGATGAGACAACCAATCAAGATGGGCTCGTCCCAAAACCTGCCGAGGTGCGGGCCGAAGAAGCCGAGAGCGCCATGGCGCGGCGCGATTGGCCGGAAGCGATCTCGCGCTGGAAGGCGATTGTAGAACTGCACGGGACAGGCACGCCCGCCACCGCGCATGCCGCACTGGGCCATGCCAGTCGCCTGCAAGGAGACCTCGCCGGCGCCGAAGCAGCTATCCGGGGTGGGCTCGCACGGTATCCAAAACACGGCGGCTTGCAGACCGAGCATGCCGAGATCGCCATGGCGCAGCGGGATTGGCCGGAAGCAATCTCGCGCTGGCGCTCGATGCTGGCGACACAGGGGAAGAACACCCCAGCCGCCGCTTATGCCCGGCTTAC
This sequence comes from uncultured Alphaproteobacteria bacterium, assembly GCA_963775525.1. GTDB lineage: Bacteria > Pseudomonadota > Alphaproteobacteria > ATCC43930 > CGMCC-115725 > AP-15. The sequence goes on from CAVZJF010000040.1 coordinate 37,766, forward strand.
CCGCGCCTATCGCCTTCTGGGAGACTTCGCCGCCGCCGAGACGGCCATCCGGGACGGGCTCGCGCGATATCCGAAGCATGTCGGTCTGGAGGCCGAACAAGCCGAGATTGCGATGACGCGGCGGGACTGGCCGGAGGCCATCTCGCGCTGGCGGACGATGGTGGCGACGCATGGTAAGGATGCGCCCGCGGCTGCTCATGCCGGGCTCTGCCGCGCTTATCGGCTGCTCGGCGACCTCGTCGCCGCCGAGGTCGCCGTGTTGGACGGGCTCGCCCACCACCCCAACCACGCCGGCTTGGGGGTCGAATACGCCGAGATCGCCATGGGGCAGCGAGACTGGGCGGAAGCGCTCTCGCGCTGGCGGGCTATTGTGCAGACCCACGGAAAAAATTCACCACCCGTCGTACGTGCCAGGCTGCAGGAGGCTGAAAAAGCCAGTTCAGGGCAGAATTGGCTTTCCCAAATTCCGGCGGGCGTCCGCTGGCAATTGGCGGAAGGGATGTTCGACGTCGAAATCGGCGCGCTCGAGGCCACGATCGCTCTGGCAAGTCGTCAAGCAACGGCAGTGGCCGAATTGGTCAGCACGTTTGCCGACGCGGAAGGCGCGCTCGCCGGCCACCGGCAACTTTACGAGTTGCAGGCCACGACCGAGATCGACGACCTCTCGTCGGAGCTGACGACCGCCTTGCGGCGGATACGCGCGCTCGGCCGTCGAACCGAAACAATGCTGGGATCCTTCGACGCGATAATCGGACGGTCGGTGCCGACGCCGGCCGGGTCGAGGCAGCATTTTCCGCGCGCCGCATGGCGGGAAGCGATTGTCAAGCTGGCGCTCGACGTCTATCGCGAGCGTGGCCTCCAGACCTCCCTGTTTTGGCTGTTTCGGGCAGGGCTGGTCGAGGATCGGGCTGTCCTGCTGGCGAATTTCGGCACCGCCGTAAGAGAGATCGACCGCGCCGCGGCCGTCCGGGCGTTTTGGCTGGCCTATGGTACGTCGCCGTCGCCGAGCATGGCCGAGAGAATGGCCGGCAGGATGTATCAGTCAGGCGATCTATCGAATTCCAGTGCGCTCCTCAGGGCCGCGCCGGTAGGCGCATCGACGGCGGTCGCCTCGCCATATGTAAGCGAGATGCGCTCGACCGTGGCGATGTTCCAAAGCGGCGTCGAGATACCGGAACGCATCGAACCGAAGCTCGCCGGCAATGCCCGGCGCATCGCCTACGTAGCGTCCGGGTCATGGCCGTTTCAGGAGGTCGGCTACACCGTCCGGACGCACCGGATGCTGACCGCGCTCGAAGCTGTCGGCGTCGAGTGCGTTTGCTTTACGCGTCCCGGTTATCCGTGGGATCGGCCCCGAGCGCTGGCGCCGGGCGCTTCCGTCGAGCTCAATCACACCATCGGGACGGTTTCGTATGTACATACGCCGCTGCCGCACTCGGCGCAGCAGCCGGAGCGCCTTATCCAACAGATGAGCGTTGCGCTCGAAGACCATTTTCGCGCTTCTGGACACACGATCGTGCAGGCCGCGTCCAATAGTCGAAACGCGCTGCCGGCGCTGATCGCGGCGCGGCGCGTCGGCGCCAAATTCATTTACGAAGTGCGCGGCCTGTGGGAGCTTACGGCGGCATCGCGCTTTGCCGGATGGGAGGAGACCGAGCGCTACGAGTTTGATCGTCGTCTGGAAGTTCTGGTCGCCTCACATGCCGACCACGTGCTGACGATCACCAACGGGGTGGCGCAGGAGTTGGTCAAGGGGGGCGTTTCGCCGGAGCGGCTGTCCCTGCTGCCCAATGCCGTCGATCCGGACGCCTTCGAACCTAAGCCGAAGGATCAAGGGCTGCTGACCCGGCTCGGTCTCGAGCAGAGCGATTTCACAGCGGTCTATGCCGGCTCGCTTACCGCTTACGAAGGTCTGGATGACCTGATCATCGCATTGTCGCTTATCCGTCACGAGGGGCTCAGCCCCAAATTCGTGATCGTCGGCGATGGCGAGCAGGCGAAGGAGCTGCGCGCCATCGCCGCCCAACACGACATGGCGGATAGCGTTAAGTTTGTCGGCAGAGTACGCCCCGACGAGATTCAAGCTTATCTGTCACTGGCCGATGTCGTCGCGATGCCAAGAAAGCCATACCGGGTTTGCGAGATCGTGACCCCGCTGAAGCCGTTCGAGGCGATGAGCATGGAAAAAGCGGTGGTGCTCAGCGACCTGCCGGCTCTCAGAGAGATCGTCAGCGATGGTGATACCGGGTTGATTTGCAAGCCAGCCGATCCGGCAGATCTGGCGGCGGTGCTGAAGCGCCTGGCCGCCGACCCCGCTCTGCGCACGCGACTTGGGCGGGAGGCCCGCAAATGGGTGTTGGATCACCACTCGTGGTCGGCGAACGCCGACACCCTCGTGCAGCTGTACCGTTCACTGAGCGGTCTCGCGGCGCTCCCGAGGGATTATTCGGATGCTTGCGGCCCAGGCAAATACGATCGCCCACCAGAACATGACGCGGTTTACCCTGCCAGAGAAACCAGCGCTTACAACGTTCAGGCGTGATCTTGTCCTTCTTGCTTTTCGCCCCGCTCCGTCGCCACAGCAAAACCGCACGCCCGCTATCCGCGAAGATTGCTCAAAGATGGCGGTGGTCGCGCAATGCGGCAACAACCAAGCTGCCGACCAGATAAGCTAGAGAGGCGGCCGCTAACACGAGTAGAACATTGCGAACTGCTCGCGGTTCAGTAGCCTCTTGCGGTGTTGTCGGCTTGATGAAATCGACAAGATACGTGTGCTGGCGCAGCGTCGCAGCGCGGGCTGAATTGAGCAAGGACAGCGCCGAGGTGTATATTGCTTGGGACAATTGCTGCTCCAGCAACAAATTTTCATATTGGCCGAGCAGGCTCGCATAGTTCTTGTTGCCTTCCACCCCCGCCAGCAAGCCGCGGTCGGACCGCATCTGCTTTTCAAGAGCGGCGATCCAGGACTGGAGCCCCTGCACCACCGGGGTGTCAGGACGCGCGTAGGAAAGCGCGGCTTGGAGCTGGGCCCGGGCGCTGGACAGTTGGCCGAATGTCGTCCCGGCTACGGTCCCGACCGCGCCGGCCGTCGCGGGAGGGTCGATATCGCCATGGGCGTTGCGAAAATCCCTGATTTTGTTGTCGACGGCAGCAAGGCGCTGCTCCGCTCGCGCCACTTCGGAGCGAGCGAAATTCAGTAAATCCTCGCGCATCTGCCGGTAGGCGTCATTGAGCTTTTGTTGACCGAGTTGGACCAGGGTTTGCGCGATAAGCTGTGCATCGGCGGGGCTGAAAGCTTGGACCTGCACCTTGAGGACCGGATCAGACTGATCCGAAGTGACAGCTACGTGATGCTGATAATAGCGCTGGAAGCGCTCGACCGACGCATTGACGGGCAACCGTGAGAACAAGTCGATCGAGCCTGCGTTCCACATCTTGCGCAGACCGATCGCGTGGTCAGCGGCGAGCATCGCCTCGTTGGATTGCAAATAGTTCTGAACCATCTCCTGATCGGCGTTCGCGTCGCCGCCGCCGGAATTGTCGACCAACGACAACAGCGAAGACGCCGAGGAGCCGGAAGAGGCTGCTTTACCTAGCGCGGGAAGACCGCCGCCCGATCCGGAATCGGAATTAAGGATCATCTGGGTTTCGGAGACATAACGGTCGCTGGCGATGAAGGCGTAATACAGCCCGGCGACCAGGGTCGGTAGTCCAACGCACAGCGCCAGTGCAGCGAACCGCCGGCGCTGCCGGGCCCGGCGGTCGTCGTAAAGCGTAGGAACCGGGCGTGTGATGGTCCCAACGATCAGCGCATCGGCGTGCCGCGGAGCCGGCGTCGGATTGTCGCCGCGGACGAGAATCCGCGGGCGACCGAGACCGCGAAGTTTCATGACTACGATCCACGGCAGTAGAAATTCGCCACCTTATCAATGCCGACAAGTAGCCTCAGATATCCGCGGCGAAGAACCATGCCTGCGTCGCAGTATTTATTAGAAAGGGTGGCGGTCAGTCGAGATGGCCGGCGAAGCAGCAAACAACAGGGTCCCGTCGGCCGACCGCGTCCAATGGCGCTTCGACCCCTCCGCCAGATAGTTCACGGCGCTATCACATAGCGCCGGGTCGATCGAACCACCACCATCATCAGCGCGAGGCCGACGAAGACGAAGGTCAAGGGATAATGCCAATTCGCATAACGCGAGCGGTAGGACGCGAAAAATCCATCCCGCACGAACTCGATCAAATGCAACAGCGGGTTGAACAGTGCAAAAAAACGCATTCGCGGCGGAAGCATGTTGGCATAATAAAAGGCGCCGGAAAAGAAAAACATAAGACGAAAAAAAATTGTCTCGACCACCGCCAGACCAGGAATTACCAACTGCCCCAGGCCAAATAAAGTGCCGACGACCATTCCCAGAATGCTGATGCAGGTCAGCGCCGCCAACATGGTCAGCGGATCGTTGAGCTGCAGCGAGCCCTGATAGAGAGAAAGGCCGGCGACGATCAGCACGAGCACGACAAGACTAGTAAGGTATTGCAGCAGGGAGCTCGCCAAGATGAGCAGCAAAGGCGTCACTTGTCGAAAATAGAGAAAATTCAGATTTGACCGAACCGCGCTGCTCGCGGCGGCCTGGACGCGGAGATAGAAGCAGAAGAACGGGACAATCCCGGCCACGAGGAACGCTATTGTTGGCGTATTGTAAGGCTCGCGGCGGCCCGCCATCGCGTACACGACACTGAGTGCGCCAACATATGCCAGCGGCTGGGCGATCGCCCATAAATATCCGATCCCGCTGTGATGATGGCCGGTCAGCAAATCGCGCACCATTATCGTGCGAAGGGTGCTGACAAAGCCAACGGCTGCGGCTCTTAGGCTCGGCCGGCGCTCGAGCGCCGGGTCGTCGAAGCGCGGTGCGAATTCGTTCGGGATGGCAATCGAGCTGATCTCGGGCATGCCGGCATCGCCGTCCATCGGCCGACCGAGCTCCTGCTCCAACGACAGGATCGCCGATTTTAGACCAGGCACATCGGCGTTGGTGCGAAACGCTCTGGCCAAGGCAATTTCCGCCTGTTCGCCATTGCCGATCGCAAGGTATATGCGGCCCAGCTCGAGAAACGTGACGGCGTCGAGCGGGTCGAGACCAACGACAATCTTAAACAGGGCCAACGCTTCGTCGGTCTGACCGGTTTTGAACAGGGCCAATGCGCAAAGCCTGGCCGCAAAGCGGTAGATGTCGGAATATTCCGGGATCGCTTGCAGCTGCTCGATTGCTTCCTCGCAGCGGCCGAGCCGGATCAACACGTCGCCGAGCATCAGTCGCGCGGCGCTGTTGTCGGCGGCCAGCGCCACCGCCTGCTCGAAATATTGCGCCGCGATATCGAGATTTTTCATCCGCTCATGGGCTATGCCCAGCCGGGACCACAAGGCCGCGACACCCCCGCCGACGAAATAGTCCCGTTCGGTCTCTGCCGCCGCGCGATCGAGGACGGCTTCCATATCGCGCACGCCCTGTCTGTCGCCGTAGCGCGCGAAACGGCAATTAGCTTCGAGATAGATCGCCAGCGGGTCGTCAGGAACGGCGGCCAGGGCTGCGCTCAGCCAATCGTCGGCATCCTCCGCTTTTTCCTCTCGCAGAAAGTAATCGCCTACCCGGAGCCGAACCTCCTGCGCGGCGGCGGCCGGCAGCAGCGCGTCGAGCCCGCCGACAAGCGCCTCGACTCGGTGATACAATGACTGGCTGCGATTGGGATTATGCGCGGATATATCGGCCAACGCATCGACGGCGTCATCGAAATTTCGCACCATTACCTGGGTCACCGCCCACAGGACGCGCGCCCTCGGCGCCGTACCCTGCTTGCCCGCGCCGAGCACTGTGAGGATTCGATCCGCTTGCTCGTAGGCCCCGAGACGGAGGGCGGCAACCGCCCGATCGACCTCGTCCACCATCGTCCCCCTTCGCCGCGGCGAGGCTGTATGCGCGCGCCCAGGATAATTTACAAGAAGGCGCTCTGAGGCTGGGCAAGAATCCCGGCGCATCGACAACGTGCGTGCTTCAAGACACGCTTCGGCTGCGCCGGAGCGCTCCGCGGAATTGGTTGCGATCGAAATCAGTTGCGGAGCGGCGTCCGAGACGGAGAATCACGCCTAATTAATTGGGAAATCCGAGGAATGTCGGATAATGAGGGCGCTTTCGGAGACGGCGGCCACGGCGCTTGGAATAGGTTCTATGTCACCCGACGAAGAAGTAGAGGCTCAAGGCGCTAAAAACATTACCCTCGAAAACATGATTTCCTATTCGGGTGATGCGCCGGCGTCGCTCGAGACGTTCGACCTTGCCCTGTTCAAGCGGCTCAATGCGGAGTTCGCCGCCGCTCCCCTTGTCCCCGCCCCGCGCGAGCAAAATACCGCTACACGACCGAGATCGGCCGCAGGCGCGGCAAGATGCTGGAGCGCAAGATCGGGATCGATCACCTGCGCGTGATCGAGGTCGGTTGCGGCGACGGCATGCTGTCGCGGCTGCTGGCGCGCGAGCATTCCTGTGAGGTCGTGGGTGTCGACGTGTGCGTCTATGACGATTGGACAGCGCCCGCGGAGGGCGATCTGACCTATCTCGTCCACGACATCAGCACCGGTGACAATGCTGCGCTCGGCCTCTTCGATCGCGTCGTCTCCTTTGCCGTCTTCGAGCACATCGTGCATCCGCATGGCGCGCTGAAGGCTGTCTACGACCTGCTGAAGCCCAACGGCAAGGCTTACATCTATGCCAATCTCTATCGCGGCGCGAAAGCGTCGCATCGCTATCGCGAGGTATCTTTTCCTTGGCCGCACCTGTTGTTTCAAGCCTCGGTCTGGCAGGAGTTCTACATCGAGCTTTTCGGGGAGCCGATGCAGGCGGCCTGGGTCAACAAGCTGACCTATGACCAATACGTCAACATGGCGCAGCGCGTCGGCTTCAGGATTGTCGAGCATTTTCCATCCGCACCGTATTTCAACGAGGACTTTTACCGGCGGTTCGAATACGAGCTCGCGGCCTATCCTAAATTCGACCTGATGCACGATTTCATTCATCTCGTGCTCGAAAAGCCCGGCGCGGCCGTCGAGCCGATGCGCGATCGACGCTCGCTTTTGGACTACCCACCGCAAAGGAGGGACGACGAGGAAACCTATGCCAGGCTGTTCTGGCGCAGCGTTAGGGCTGAGAGCCCCGATTGGCTGGGTTACGAAGCGCGTTGGCGGCAATCGCGCCGGAACGCAGCGACCGCGATCGACGACGGCCAACCTTGGGTCACCTATCCCGCGATCGATTTTCTCGAGCGGCATCTGACCGCGCGCCATCGCGTGTTCGAATGGGGCTCGGGCGGCTCGACCTTGTTCTTCGCCGCACGGGCTGGCGAGGTGATTTCGGTCGAGCATGATCGCGGCTGGTTCGAAAAGGTTCGGGACCGCATCGCGGCGAAGCCCAATGTTTCCCATCGGCTGATCGAGCCGGTCGAGGAATTGCCTGGTGAGGAATTGGCTGGCGAGGAATTGCCCGGGAGCTGGCGCTACAGTTCGGGTGCGCGCGGCTGCGAGGGCCTGAGCTTTCAGGCCTATGTCAAAGCGATCGAGGCGCAGGACGACGCCTCGCTTGATCTCGTTGTCGTCGACGGCCGCTCGCGGATGGGCTGCGTGTCGGCCGCTGCCGCCAAAGTCGCGCACGGTGGCTGGCTGTTGCTCGACAACGCCAATTATCCGCGGTACCGCGAACGGCTGGACGAGCTGCGGGACGGCGTTTTGCAGGGCTGGCGCGAAATCGGTCTCGCCGGCCCCGGCCCCTATTCGCGCACGCCTTGCTGGGAAACCGTGATCTGGGAGCGCCCGCGCGAGGCGGCGCGAGCGGTGTCGGGACATGCCGCCGCCCTCCGGCAAGCCTTGGCGAAATTGCCGGTACGGCCCTACGACCGCGAGCTCGCGGGAGAGATTTTGGAAATCGGCGGGTTCGAATTTGAGCTTGGAGAGCGATTTAGCTGGGAAGACCATGCGGAATCTCCCCGTAGCCGAAGCTTGTTTCTACAATCATGGCACCCGCTGGAGCCACTTTTTATAGATTATGCCGAAAATCAGGATCCGAACGTATTGCAGTCTATTTGCCAGAAAGTTTGCGGGTGGCTCGCGCTCTTTGGCAATGTTCCGCTTGCTCGTCCTCCTCGAGACACGGCCGAGCATCCAGGCGTTTTCATTGCTGCCGATACTGCGATCGGTAGTCGCTTCTACCGCCTGGCCTATCTGGTCGCTGCGACAGCGACCGTCACCGCGATCGACGACGCGATCTTCGAAGAGCTGCTCGGCGCCCTGCTCGCTCACCGCCTCGCCCTTGCACTCGATGAAAATTTTGCGCCTCATTCGAATCATGGCGTGCTGCAGGCGCTGGCGCAGGTCTGCGGAGCTTTCCGCTTTCTGACGCTCGAAGATCCCTTTGCGTCGATGCTCGGCATGGCGGAGGCCTATGATCAGGGTAAACATCGCCTGATTGCCGTGCTCAGCGCACAGGTCTGCGCCGATGGCGTTCATCGCGAGCACTCGCCGATGTACCACGTCATTGTGACGAATGCCCTCGAGTGGATCGTGACCCAAGGTATCGTTACTGACGCCTCCTTGCTCGATATCGCCGGTCGAATGCAGGCAGCAGCCTGGTGGATGTTTGATTCCCGCGGCCGCATCGCCAACCTGGGCGATTCCGATCTCGAGCCCGACCTGACTTGCGACGCCCGCGGTGCTGACCGCGCCTCGCCGCAGGCGCCGGCACATGCCGTGTTTCCCGAAGGCGGCTATTGGTTTGTAAAGGGACCGGGCGTCTTTCTCGCGCAAACGGCGGCGTTCCATTCGCGCGTTCACAAGCAGGCCGACACATGCGCTTTTCTCTGGCGCGACCGCGGTCTGGATATCCTGATCGATGCCGGCCGCTTTGGTTACGTCGGGCGCACGGCGCCGGGAGAGCCTGCCTTTCAAGAGGGGTTCTGGTACGCGGACGCGAGGCGGCGCTATGTCGAGTCGACGAATGCCCATAACACCCTCTGCGTCGATCGGCGCAATCACCCGCGCTCGCGCAGCCAGTCCTTCGGGTCGGGGATCGTGGCCGCCGTCGAGCGCGATCGCGTATTTGCCTGCGAGTCCAGCATCCAGAATTTGCCGCGGCTGACCCATATGCGCGTACTGGCGCTGAAGCCGGGGGAGTGGTTGCTCTGCATCGACACCGTTCGCGCCCGCGACGGCTTGTCCCATCTGGCGACGCAGAATTTCCATCTGCATCCTGCTTGGAATCTGGAGCGGCAGGGCGAGAGCAACGCTCTCTTCGGGCACGCTTCCGGGGCCACCTTGGTTATGACGTGCATGTTTGAAGGTGCGCGCGTCAGCGATATGGCGCGCGGGCGCGGCGTGCCCGAAAGGGACGATCCCGACGAGCTGTTCGGCTGGTGGTCACCCCGCCATATGCATTCGAACCCTGCGAAGCGATCAGCGTGAGCGCGGAGGGCAGTTACGTTACCCTCGCTACGCTATTCACGTTCGGCGATGTCGAGATTGACCGCGCGTTCACGAGTTTCAACACGACAAGGCGGCGTCTGCGCTTCCGCTGGAGGGGGCCTGAGGGCACGCAGACGCTGACGCTTGACCGTGACAATGTCGCGGCCGGCCAAAGCCGGCTGGCGATCCTGTAGCTGCCGCGGCGGGTTACGCTTCGCCCGCCCGCCCTGCGCGCTGTAGTATTGCAGGTCGGGCGGACGAGCCCGCCGAACCCACGCGCGGGCGGATCGAGCCGCCGAGGTTTGTCCTCATTTCGCCACAGGGAAGGACAGCAGCATGACCACAGCAAAGGGCTTTGTCGTACCCGCGGGCGGCGGGAAGCATTTCGATAGTCCGACGCCGGGCCGCTCCTTTGCCTTAAAGCTCCTCGGCCATGAGACCGATGAGAGCATCATGCTGTTTGAGGAAACCCTGCCCGCCGGCACCAAGAGCCTCCTCCATCTGCACCGCGACAGCGACGAGGTCGCCTGGGTGCTCGCCGGCGAGATCACCTTTCAGATCGGCGACGAGGTCACCGTCGGCGGGCCCGGCGCCTGCGCGTTCATGCCGCGCAATCTCCCGCATGCGTGGAAGAACAGCGGCGGCGACACCGGCCGCGTGTTGTTTCTCTACACCCCGGCCGGCGCCGGCGGCCTCATCGAGGACCTCGCGGAGCGCCGCCCGGCGAACGCCGACGAACACAACAAACTCTTCCAGCGCCATCGCTGGGAAGTCGTCGGCCCAAACCCGCTTTGAGGGCGACGCCTTTGCGCGGGTGCCCTCCGAAATAATCGGCGTCCGGTTCGTCGGGGGTGTGTAGCGCAGGGCAACCCGCCATCGGTTCCGGCGGGCGCGGCGGGTCGAACCCGCCCTGCGCTTGACGAGAAGGCTTTCGACGACCGCTCCGGTTTTGTACACTCTCGCAACGTCTCAAAAAGGAGTGCCCGGACATGACGGAAGGTGCGCAGAGGACAAGGTTCACGGCAGGACCGCTGACGTTCGTCGTCAGACATGAACTGTGGGACGGCAACATCCACGATCACGCCGACCAGGGTGTCTCGATCGCAGTAGCGGCGGATGTCGCCGGCAAAGAGACGACGCTGTTGCGGTTTAACTGCTTCGACCAGGAAAAAAGCTACGTCTACGGGCCGGAAAATCATGATCAGGCAGGATCGACGACGCCGGGTGACCTGCCCGAAACCCTGAGCGGGTCGGTCAAGCTCTACCGAATGGACCCGATCGCCGACGGCAACCCGATCGGCTGGACGACCCGGACGCTGGAGAAGAAGCTGCCGAAGATGCTGGAGCGAGCCGGCTACCCGCAAATCGCCGCGGCGACCGATCTCACCGAGGCGCGGCGCGTCCTGCCCGAGGTCGAAGCCTGCGCCAGGGAATTGTTCGCCGCCAAGCGCAACACCGTAAAGCATAACCGCGGCACGGACATCTTCGATGCCGGGAATATCCGGTTCGGGCTCGAGATGCGGCGGCAGGCTGGGGGAGACGGCGGGCTCGCCGTCCATGTCCTGACGGATGTCGGCGGGTCGATGGGGAAAGCTTATGTCGAAGAAACCGAGATCCTTGCCTTCGACTGTTTCTGGCAATTCCCGCATTACCACTACGGCCCGCGCAACAAGAATCACCGCATTTTTTGGGACAAGACCCTGGTCGAGGATCCGCTCGGCTGGGTGTTCGACCAGTTCGAGAACCGAAAACTGGGGCTCATGATCGAGCGGGCGGGTTACCCGGGAGTCGCGGCCGATCTCGACCTCGAAAAAATCGCCTCCCTTCTGCCGGTGGTAAAGCAGAAGGCGCGCGAGATGCAGGCGGAAGGCGAGAGACTGACCGGCCACCCGGGGTTGCCGTTGGAGCCGACCCCGAACCTGGCCGGCGGCGGCTAAAGCGCACAAGCCCGCACGCAGGCGGGTGCGGCGCCCGGTCGCCCGCCTGCGGTGCGCTGGCGCGACCGCGGGGTGCACTCTGCGCACTCCCCCGGCGTCGCGTGGCTCGCGGTAGCGGGTTGCCGAGTTGGCTGGTATACCATATACCATGCGGGATGCGCGAACCCGGCCCGCGACCAAGCCCCACCCTCGACATGCCGCGGCTCGACACCGGCGCCAGCTTTCGCAAGGAAGCCTATGCGGCGTTGAAGCGGGCGATCACCGCGATGGACATCTACAACCATCCGCAGGAGATCCGGCTCGACGAGCGGCGGCTCTCGGAGGGGCTGGGCGTCAGCCGCACGCCGATCCGCGAGGCGATGACACTGCTTGAGCAGGAGGGCTTTGTCCGCACCCGGCCGCGCCGCGGCATCTATGTCGTGCGCAAGTCGAAGCGCGAGATCGTCGAGACGATCACGGTCATGGCGGCGCTCGAAAGCATGGCGGCGCGGCTCGCCGCCGAGCGCGCCGCCGACGCGGAAATCGCCGAATTGCGCCGGCTGATGGATGCGTTCCACAATGGGCCGGATGGACAAACAGAGGGCGGCGAGCGGCTCGAGGAATATTCCGACGCCAACATTGCTTTCCACCAGGCGATCATCCGCATGAGCGGCTCCGCGCTGCTCGCCGAGATGACCGAAAACCTGTTCATCCACATGCGCGCGATCCGCAAGATCACGATCCACCAGGACAACCGGGCGGCGCGCTCGATTGCCGACCACATGCGGATCATCGAGGCGCTCGAACGCCGTGACCCGGAACTTGCCGAGCGGCTGGCGCGCGAGCACACCTTGGGGCTCGCAGCACACGTCGAAGAGCACGGCGATTTTCTCGACGCGACGCGCGACGATGTTTAGGATTTTTATCAAGCCTCCGATCGTCACCCTTGCGCTAGCAGGGGTCCCGGGCGACCCCTATGCTCCTGCCGCCCTGGGCTCCCGCTTTCGCGGGAATGACGTTGAGGAGCAGTCGAGCTCGGGAAAGAAACGATGAGCAAAGCGCTGGAAGGTGTCCGCATCCTCGATTTCGGCCATGTCCAGGCGGGGCCGACCGCGACCCAGCTGTTGGCGTGGATGGGTGCGGACGTGATCAAGATCGAGATGCCGGGGCGCGGCGACATCACCCGCGGCCAGTTGCAGGACGTGAAGGGCGCCGACAGCCTCTATTTCACGATGCTGAACTCGAACAAGCGCAGCATCACGGTAAATTTGAAGGCGGCGGGCGGCCGCAAGATAATCGAGGATTTGGTCAGGCGCTGCGACGTGATCCTGGAAAATTTCGGGCCCGGCGTGCTCGACCGCCAAGGCTTCACCTGGGAGCGCTTCCAGGAACTGAACCCGCGCGTCATCTACGCCTCGATCAAGGGCTTTGGCCCCGGCCCCTTTGTCGACTGCAAGGCTTATGAGAACGTCGCGCAGTGCATGGGCGGCTCGGCCAGCACGACCGGCTGGGACGACGGGCCGCCGACGGTGACCGGCGCCCAGATCGGCGACAGCGGCACCGGGGTGCACACCGTCGCCGGCATCCTCGCCGCCCTCTTCCAGCGCGAGCGCACCGGCAAGGGCCAGCGCGTCGAGGTGGCGATGACCGACGCCGTATTGAACCTCTGCCGGGTCAAGATGCGCGACCAGCAGCGGGTCATGAAGGGGCCGCTGCCGGAATACCCGAACAAGGAATTCGGCGACGCCGTGCCGCGCGCCGGCAACGCGTCGGGCGGCGGCCAGCCGGGGGCGGCGCTGCGCTGCGCTCCGGGCGGCGACAACGACTGGGTCTACGTGATCATCCAGCCGCCGTGCTGGGAGCCGCTGATGAAGCTCGCCGGCCGCGACGAGCTGATCACCGATCCCGCTTACGCGACCCCGCAGGCGCGCCTGCCCAAGATCCCCGAATGCTTCTCGCTCATCGAAAAATGGACGATGACCAAGACCAAGTTCGAGGTCATGGCGGCGCTTAACGAGGTCGACGTGCCGTGCGGCCCGATCCTGTCGATGAAGGACATCTACGAGGACAAGTCGCTCTACGAGCGCGGCTACCTCGTCGAGCTCGACCATCCGACGCGCGGCCGCTACGTGCAGGTCGGCTCGCCGATCAACCTCTCGGACTCGCCGGTCGAGGTCAAGCGCTCGCCGCTGTTGGGCGAGCACACCGACGAGGTCCTCGGTTGGCTCGGCTACGGCGCGGACGAGATCGAGAAATTGCGCGCGGAAAAGGCGGTTTAGCCCGTGACGACAACCCGCTTCGTTATCTCCCTCTCCGCCCCTTGGGGGGGAGAGGGTCGGGGTGAGGTGGGGGATTGCACACCATCTGCCGGCACCCACCTCACCCTCCCGTCGCCGGGCGACGGGCCCCTCCCTCTCCCCCCAGAAGGGCGGAGAGGGAAAGCGCAGCGGCATGCCGCCACAGGTGAGGCACGACCGCCGCATCCATCCCGGCTCGGGGCGGCGGCGCGGTCTCGACCATCCGAAGGGCCGGCAGGTCGATCCGGCCGCGCTGGAGGAGGTGCAGGCATTGCTCGGCGAACGCGAGCGCCGCCGCGACCTTTTGATCGAGCACCTGCATCTGCTGCAGGACCATTTCGGCTGCCTGCATGCACGCCATCTGGCGGCATTGGCCGAGGAGATGCGGCTGGCCCTCGTCGAAGTCTATGAGGTCGCCTCGTTCTACGCCCATTTCGACATCGTCATGGACGACGAAAAGCCGCCGCCGGCGGTGACGGTGCGGGTTTGCGACAGCCTCAGCTGCGAGCTTGCCGGCGCGCCGCAATTGCTGGCCGACCTTCAGGCTCGGCTCCCCGATGGTGTCAGGGTCGTGCGTGCGCCGTGCATGGGCGGCTGCGACAAGGCCCCGGTGGTCGCGATCGGCCACGCCTTGCACGAGCACGCGACCTCTGCCTCGGTCGCGGCCGCCGTCGCCGCGGGCGAAACGCATCCGCCCGTCCCGGGCTATGTCGGCATCGACGCCTACCGCGCCGAGGGCGGCTATCGCCTATTGCAATCCTGCCTCGCCGGCGAGCGGACACGCGAGCAGGTGATCGAAGCGCTCGAACACTCCGGGCTGCGCGGCCTCGGCGGCGCCGGGTTTCCGACCGGGCGCAAATGGCGCCTGGTCAGCCAGGAGCCCGCCCCCCGGCTGTTGGCGGTCAACGGCGACGAGGGCGAGCCCGGCACCTTCAAGGACCGCTATTTTCTAGAAACCGACCCGCACCGGTTTCTCGAAGGCATGCTGATCGCCGCCTGGGTGGTCGAGGCCGAGGACGTCTACATCTACCTGCGCGACGAATACCCGCAATGCCACGCGATCCTCGAAGCGAGATCGGGGCGATCGAGCAGGCCGGGCTGTCGCCGCACGCTCATATTCACCTCCGCCGCGGCGCCGGCGCCTATATCTGCGGCGAGGAATCGGCGATGCTCGAATAGCATCGAGGGCAAGCGCGGGTTGCCGCGCCAGCGCCCGCCGTTTCCGGCGCAGGTCGGGCTGTTTGGCCGCCCGACCTTGTGCAACAACATCGAGACGCTCTACTGGGTGCGCGACATCGTCGAAAAGGGGGCCGACTGGTTCACCGGGCAGGGCCGCAACGGGCGCAAGGGCTTGCGCACCTTTTCGGTGTCGGGACGGGTGCGCGACCCCGGCGTCAAGCTCGCCCCGGCCGGGATAACCGCGCGCCAGTTGATCGACGAATTCTGCGGCGGCATGGCCGATGGCCACACCTTCAAGGGCTATCTGCCGGGCGGCGCCTCGGGCGGCATCCTGCCGGCTTCGATGGCCGACCTCCCGCTCGATTTCGGCACGCTCGAAGCCCATGGCTCGTTCACCGGCTCGGGTGCCGTTGTGGTTTTGTCCGACCAGGACGACATGCGGGCGGTGGCGTTGAACCTCTTACGCTTTTTCGAGGACGAGAGCTGCGGCCAGTGCACGCCGTGCCGCGCCGGCACCGAAAAGGCGGTCAAATTGATGACCGCCCCGCATTGGGACGAGGATCTGCTGCAGGAGCTGACGCAGGTCATGGCCGACGCCTCGATCTGCGGGCTCGGCCAGGCCGCGATGAACCCGGTCAAGCAGGTGCTCAAGCACTTCCGCGAGGACGTAACCGGCTGATGCCGACGGACAGCACCGCCCATCGTCATAGCCGGGCTTGTCCCGGCCATCCACGCCTCCGAATTGGCGGGATTGCCGAAGGTCTCGTGGATGCCAGGAACAGGTCCGGGCATGACGGCTTTATTTGGGATACAGAGGTCGTGCAATGACCGATCCGATCGGCGTCGCCGACACCCTCCAAATCCCTGCTGACCCCTCGCTGGCAGAAGAATTGGCGCGCGAGGAGCTGGTCGAGATGGCCAATCTGACCACCGCCCAGACCGGCGTGGAAGGGACGATCTTTATTTCGACGGCGATGGGCGCGCACGGCCCGCGGGTCAAATACTTTCTCCAGCCGGGGAGATCACAGCCTAGTTTCTCCGTTTCGATTGCCGATATGCCGAACGTTGTCGCCAACAGCCTGCCGCCGCGGGTTGTCCGCCAGATGTCGCCGCAAGTGATCGAATGGGTATCGCGCAACAAGGATGCTCTACAGGATTTCTGGCGTCACGGAGATACTTGGATCCAGCCAGAAGTCAACGACTTCATTCAAAAGCTGCGTCGCATTTTATTGCCGTAGATTTGCTCGGGCGTAAGATGAATTCTCTTGAACAACAGGTTGAGGAATGGAGAACAGCGCAAGCGGCGCGCCTAAACAGAGTTATGCTCCCATGCGGATGTTGCCGAAAGGAAACCGAGGTTGGATTCGACGCTCCCGAGAAGTGCGCTTATTGCGGCGGGCGGTTCTTAGGCAGATCATACGGCCAACGCGTTGGCGGTATCCCGATGGTGCTTTTCGTGCTTGGGTTTGGGTGGGTTATTGTTGATGGTATCCGCCGCGGAGAGTTTACTCTAAAGGGCGGTTTTTCCTCCTCGGGGTTTTCATTTTTGCAGCCAGGGGGCGAGGGCAAGACTATCCTGATCCTCGTCATAGCCGGTGCGATTGTCCTGTTCGCCGCATTCCTCCTTCAGATGGTGACGGCCGGAATGGGTGCGATGCTGAATTCCGTTAAGAGTCAGAGTTGAGCGCACTGGTTGAGCTACACCCGGAAGTTTCTCCGCGGGGACGGGAAATTGAAGGCGGGGTCTGGCTCGCTCTCAATGGAGACGTTGGTGTGGCTGCGCGCTCGATCACTCCTCGCACCCTTTCAAAGGGTGAGTACTATTGCGAACGTAGGGTATATGTCCCCTGAGTTTGCCAACTTTGATCACCTCAAGGAATTGTCAAGCTATGGCGGGGCAATTATCGGATATTTACTATGGGTTGACGCATTCCTACATTGCGCAACACTTGAAAGCAAAGTCAAACTCGATGGCGATGGAAGCGCATTCCAGCAGCTCGCAGCGGGATTTATACATCCATTTTCATCGCCCCGAATGGGATTCCGGCTACCAACTCGAAAAATGCTCTTCCGATAGCCCGGCGTTGATGGACTTCGCTCGCCGCATTGTCTCGACCGAGGTCTCTCGCATCAAAAGTGCAAATAATGTTCTCCTACTACACTGGGTGGCCGAACATTCGCGTGCTGGCGCGCCAGAACTTTCGGAATTTTTGATTAGGGACGTAAAATGACCGATCCGATCCGCTTCACGCTCGACGGCGCCGAGGTCGAGGCCCTACCCGGCGAAACGATCTGGCAGGTCGCCAACCGCCAGGGCGTCGAGATCCCGCATCTGTGCTGGCTGCCCAAGCCCGGCTACCGCGCCGACGGCAATTGCCGCGCCTGCATGGTCGAGATCGATGGCGAGCGGGTGCTCGCCGCATCCTGCGTGCGCCGGCCGACCTCCGGCATGAAGGTCCAGACCGCGAGCGAACGCGCCCGCTTTTCGCGCAAGATGGTCTTCGAGCTCTTGGTCGGCGACCAGCCGGCGCGGGCCGCCGCACACGACCCGGGTTCGCGATTTTGGCAGTGGGCCGACCGGCTCGATGTCAGGGCAAGCCGTTTTCCGCGGCACGCCTCGCCGGCGCCGGATCGCAGCCATCCGGCGATGGCGGTGCAGCTCGACGCCTGCATCCAATGCAATCTTTGCGTGCGCGCCTGCCGCGAGGTCCAGGTCAACGACGTGATCGGCATGGCGGCGCGCGGCCATCATGAAAAGATCGTGTTCGATTTCGACGACCCGATGGGCGACAGCACCTGTGTCGCGTGCGGCGAATGCGTCCAAGCCTGCCCGACCGGCGCCTTGATGCCGGCGACCCTGGTCGATACGAACGGCGTCTACGCCAACGCCCCCGACCGCGAAGTCGACAGCGTGTGCCCCTATTGCGGCGTCGGCTGCCAGCTGACCTACAAGATCAAGGACGACCATATCGTCGCGGTCGACGGCCGCGATGGGCCGGCCAACCACAACCGGCTCTGCGTCAAGGGGCGGTTCGGCTTCGACTACGCGCACCACTCCGACCGGCTGACCGAGCCCTTGATCCGCAAGGACGGCGTCGCGAAAAACGACACCGCCATCGACCCGGCCAACCCCTATACCCATTTCCGCAAGGCGAGCTGGGACGAGGCGCTCGACCGCGCCGCCGGCGGCCTCGCACGCATTCGCGACCGCGAGTCTACCCCCGCGAAGCCGGGCGGCAAGCGGGCGCTCGCCGGCTTCGGCTCGGCCAAGGGGTCGAACGAGGAGGCCTACCTGTTTCAAAAGCTGGTGCGCACCGGCTTTGGCAGCAACAACGTCGATCATTGCACGCGGCTGTGCCACGCCTCCTCGGTCGCGGCGTTGATGGAAGGGATCGGCTCGGGCGCCGTGACCGCCCCCTTCACCGCCGCGCTCGATTCCGACGTGATCATCGTCATCGGCGCGCGCCCGACCGAGAACCACCCGGTCGCCGCCACCTTTTTCAAGC
The DNA here is from genome assembly GCA_963775525.1 of uncultured Alphaproteobacteria bacterium. Taxonomy (GTDB): domain Bacteria; phylum Pseudomonadota; class Alphaproteobacteria; order ATCC43930; family CGMCC-115725; genus AP-15. The sequence continues at coordinate 56,163 of CAVZJF010000040.1, forward strand.
AGGCGGCAAAGCGCGGCGCCAAGATCTTCGTCATGGACCCGCGCGGCCACACCCTGGTGCGGCATGCGACGGCGACCTTGCGCTTCAACCCCGGGCGCGATGTGGCGATGCTGAACGCGCTTCTCCACACGATCATCGAGGAGGGGCTGACCGACCGCCAATACATCCAGGCGCACACCGAGGACTATGACAAGCTGCGCGAGCACATCCGCGACTACGCGCCGGAAAAGATGGCGCCGATCTGCGGCATCGACGCCGCGACCTTGCGTTATGTCGCCCGCACCTATGCCCGCGCCGAGCGCGCGATCATCTTTTGGGGCATGGGCATCTCGCAGCACACTCACGGCACCGACAACGCCCGCTGCCTGATCGCGCTCTCGATGGTCACCGGCCAGATCGGCCGGCCCGGCACCGGGCTGCACCCGTTGCGCGGCCAGAACAACGTCCAGGGCGCCTCGGACGCCGGGCTGATCCCGATGGTCTACCCCGACTACCAGTCGGTCGCGAACCCTGATGTCCGGGCGAAATTCGAGGGGTTGTGGCAGACCCCGCTCGACGACAAGCCGGGGCTGACCGTGGTCGAGATCATGGACGCGGTGCACCGCAACGAGATCACCGGCATGTACATCATGGGCGAGAACCCGGCGATGTCCGACCCCGACGTCCAGCATGCCCGCGCCGCACTCGCCCATCTCGAGCACCTTGTCGTCCAGGACATCTTTCTGACCGAAACCGCGAAATACGCCGATGTCGTGTTGCCGGCCTCGGCCTGGCCGGAGAAGGACGGCACCGTCTCCAACACCAACCGCCAGGTGCAGATGGGCCGCGCCGCGCTGCCGTTACCCGGCAACGCGCGGCTCGATTTGATGACGATCCAGGAGATCGCCCGGCGCATGGGGCTCGACTGGTCCTACGCCCATCCGCGCGAGGTGTTCGCCGAAATGAAGCTGGCGATGCCGTCGCTCGACAACATCACCTGGGAGCGCCTCGAACGCGAGGGTTCGGTGACCTATCCCTGCGACGCCCCGGACAAGCCCGGCAACGAGATCGTTTTCGGCGACGGTTTCCCGACCGCCTCGGGGCGCGCGAAGCTCGTGCCGGCGGCGATCATTCCGCCCGCCGAGATGCCCGATGCGGATTACCCGATGGTGCTGACGACCGGTCGCCAGCTCGAGCATTGGCACACCGGGGCGATGACAAGGCGCGCCAGCGTGCTCGACGAGATCGAGCCCGAGGCGGTGGCCAGCCTCGCCCCGCTCGAACTGCGCCGGCTCGGCATAACCGCCGGCGAGCCGGTGCGCGTCACCACCCGCCGCGGCATGATCGAATTGAAGGCGCGCGCCGACAGCGCGGTGGCGCCGGGGATGGTGTTCATCCCGTTCTGCTATGCCGAGGCCGCCGCCAACATCCTGACCAACCCGCAGCTCGACCCGTTCGGCAAGATCCCCGAGTTCAAATTCTGCGCCGCCAAGGTCGAGCCCGCCGCCGTGCGGGAGGCCGCGGAATAGCGGGCTAGCTCAGCTTGGGATTGCTTCACTTCGTTCGCAATGACAAATGGGCTGTCATTGCGAGGCGCGGAGCGACGAAGCAATCTCGTCACCGAGAGTCCGGCGTTTGCCGAATAGCGGCAGCGCTTCTCTTCTCGTCCGTCTCCGGCTGTGCCGTATCGCCGGCGCCGGCGACACCTGCCGCCTCGCCGCCCGCTCCTTACGCCTGCCTGCTGCCGACGGAACAGCGGATGTTGGTCGCCGAATTGTTCTTTGGCCGCCGCATCAAGGGGCGCGAGCCGCTGAGCGAGGCCGAATGGGCCGAGTTCGCGGCGCAAACCGTCACCCCAAACTTCCCCGACGGCTTCACCGTTTTCAACGGCGAGGGCCAATGGCGCGACCCGCGCACCGGCCACATCGCCCGCGACCCGACCAAAATCCTGCTGGTCGCCGCCAAGCGCACCCCCGACCTCGCCCACCGCCTGTCGGCGGTCATCGACGCCTACAAGACCCGTTTCCACCAGCAATCGGTCGGCCTCGTCACCCGCAACTCCTGCGCCGCGTTCTGACGCCGATCTCGAGCTCGAAGAGACAGATCCGGTTCGAGCGGCAAGCGGCCGTTGTCAGGGTCTTTACGCTGGACGTTCCCGCACGCGCGCGCGGTTAATTGAACCCGGTCAATGTTCGACTATAACCGTGGAACGGAGATGGGGGCGGGGACCGCATATCTGATGGCTGAATATCTGATGGTTGACATATGACACCCCCCGACGCGGTTTCTCTCTCCGGCGACGACAGCGCCCTTCCGGACGACGAGCGGGCGGTGCTGGAGCGGGCGCGGCGGCTGATCCCGCTTCTGGCCGAGCGCGCGGAGGAAGCGGCGGCGGCGCGGCAGGTGCCGGCGCAGACGATCGCCGAGTACCGCGCCGCCGGCATCCTGCGGATTTTGCAGCCCAAGCGGTTTGGCGGCATGCAGGGCCGGTTCAGCCTGTTCTCGCGGATCGTCGAGGAATTGACCTGGGGCTGCGCGTCCTCGGCCTGGGTCTATGCGGTCTTGGCCGAGCACCAGTGGATCATCGCGCAATATCCCGAAGCGGCGCAAATCGACGTCTGGGGCGACGACGCGCAAGCGGTCGCCGCGTCCTCGCTGGCGCCGCGCGCCGCCGCCAAAGACGTGCCGGGCGGCTGGCGGCTGAGCGGGCGGTTCCCGTTTTCAAGCGGCTGCGACCATGCACAATGGGCGATCCTCGGCGCCTTTCTCGGCGAGGTCGGCGACCCGCGCCACATCGCCTATCTGCTGGTCCCGCTCGCCGAAATCGAGATCGTCGACGACTGGCGCACACTCGGCCTCGCCGGCACCGGCTCGAAGTCGCTGGTCGTGCGCGATGTGTTCGTGCCCGAGCACCGCGCGGTCATGGTCAGCGACCTCTTCGCCGGCACCCCGCCGGGAGCGCTGGTGCATCCCGACTATCCGGTATTGCGCGCGCCGCGCGGCTTTCTGGTGTCCTATTCGTTGCCGCCGGTCGCCATCGCGCTCGGCCGCCGCGCGCTCGCCGTCGCCTGCGCAGCGCTGGCCGGCCGGGTGTCGCGCGGCACCACCAAGGTGGCCGACTCCGAAATCGTGCAGATGGCGGTCGGCGAGGCCGCGGCCGCGATCGACGCCGCGACCTTGCTGCTCCACACCGGACGCGACACCAGCACCGCCGAGGTGTCGTCGGGCCGCAGGATCACCGAGGCCGAGGCGTTGCGCGCCCGCCGCGACATGGTCTACGCCCAGCACCAAATCGGCTGGGCGGTCGAGCGGCTGTGCGAAATGGACGGGGCCCGCTGGGTCTACGACAGCGACACGCTGGGCATGATCCGCCGCGACGTGATGACGATCCTGACCCACCATGCGGCGAGCCGCTCGGCGGCGATGGCGCCTTACGGCCGCATGCTGCTCACCCACGGCGCGCGCTGAACCCCACCGCCGCGCAATTCCCTTCGTTGCTCGAAAAACCCGCACCCGTCGCGAAATCTGTGACAGACTTGCGAGGTCCCGCGGGCAGCGTCGCGCGCCACTCGTGGGGTCATGCCGGAGACGGAGAAACATATGCAACTGATGTACTTCACCGAGCAGCCGATGTCGGCCTACCCGGCCCAGGAAGGTCTGGATTTCGGGGCGACGGCGCTGATGTTCTCCAACAAGTACTTCGACCCGGTCGCCGGCAGCCGGCTCTACAACGAATACCTCGAGCATTACATCTATGCCGAGGAGATGGGCATCGAAGGCTTCATGCTGAACGAGCATCACAACGCGCCGTTCTGCATGCAGGCCAAGTGCAACATCTTTGCCGCGATCCTCGCCGCGGTGACCAAGGACGCCAAGATCATCCTGCTCGGCAACCCGCTGCCTTTGGCCGACAACCCGGTGCGGCTCGCCGAGGAATTGTCGATGATCGACATGATCTCGCGGGGCCGGCTGGTCTCGGGCTTTGTCCGCGGCGGCGGACAGGAGCAGCTCGCGACCGGCGTCAGCCCGGCCTACAACCGCGAGCGCTTCGAGGAAGCGCACGACCTGGTCGTCGCCGCGTGGACGCGCGAGGGCCCGTTCCGCTGGGAGGGGACCCACTACCAGCACCGCGTCGTCAACCCGTGGGCGGTGCCGCTGCAAAAGCCGCATCCGCGGATTTGGATCCCCGGCGTCATCAGCCAGGAGACCATCATCTGGGCGGCGCAGCACGGCTATCCCTATATCGCGCTCAACACCCCGATCGACCGCACCAAGCAGATCTGGCAGATCTACGACAACGTGGCGGTGCAGGCTGGGTTTACCCCCGGTCCCGATTACCACGGGCTGCTGAAGCAGATCCACGTCGCCGAGACCGAGGAAAAGGCGATCGAAAACGCCCGCCAGTTCCAGTGGATGCAGGGCGAGTTCACCGGTCTCGCTCATCCGGTGTGGAGCACGCCCTCGGGCTACACCAGCCCGGACAACCGGCGCTCCTTTGTCGAGTTCGCCACCGGCCGGTCGAAAAACCCGCGCTACCGCCCGGCGCTCGAAAAACAGCTCGAAGAGCTGATGATCATCGCCGGCACGCCAAAGCAGGTGATCGCCAAATTGCGCATCCTGCTCGAAGAGACGCGGCCCGGCATTCTCGGCATCTGGGGCAATGACGGCAACGTCAGCAACGAGGACGCCCGGACCTGCATCCGCCTGTTGGGACAGGAGGTGTTCCCGGCGGTGCGCGAGATGGCCAAGGAATTCGACCTCAAGAGCCCGTTCGAAACCAACCAGCCGGTCAGCGTCGACTACATGCGGGCGCCGAAGGAGCCGGTGCGCGCCGCCGCCGAATAGGCAGCGGCCGGTCGCCGGCGGGTTTGCGGCGTGAAGCCTCGCCGGCGCCATCGCATCGCCGCCGGGCGTCGCCGTCGATCGCTTCCAGCGCAGCGCCCGCCGGATCGCAATCAACTCAATTCGGGGTACAAGGCGGGCCGAGGGATCGCCAGGGCGATGCCGCCCTGGGCCAGCATCTCGTCGAGTTCTTCAATCCGCTGGTAGCCGACCGATAACTCGGCGTAGATAATATCGTTAATAACTAGGTCGTCAGATCGCGGCTGCGGCATTCAGTTGGCGCTGCGACCATTCGGCCCAAACCGGGTCATCTCCGACGACATCCAAAAGTACGTTGGTGTCGGCAAGGATCATTCGTCGTCGCCGCGCAACAGCCGCATGAACTCGTCGGTCGTCATTCCGAATTTGGCGCTGCCGACGGAGGCATCAAATCGCCCGATTCCTGCTTCGCTTTCTGGCCCTCAGAACGACTTCGCCCATCCTCGGCCAGCGCGAAATCGACCATCGAGCCGGGCTTGAGGCCGAGATGATCGCGCAACCGCTTTGGGATCGTCACCTGACCCTTCGCCGTCATCCTGCTCATTTTACGCCCCGTAATACCTAATCCGTCTATTGTAATACATAGCTCGAATTTGCCGGTTGTACCAGGATAGCGAGGGTAGTATGGCGTGCCTGGGAGTAATGGTGTGCTCGTAGAGATCGGCCATTTCGCGCTCGTCCTGGCCCTCCTGGTGGCGGCGGTGCAGGGGACCTTGCCGCTGGTTGGCGCGGCGGCGCGCAACCGGGCATTGATGGACCTGGCAAGGCCGGCGGCATTGCTTCAATTCGGCCTGGTGGCGTCTTCCTTTGGCGTCTTTATCCACGCCCATATCGTCTCCGATTTCTCGGTGCTCAACGTCTTCGAGAATTCGAGCCTGTCAAAGCCGATGCTCTACAAGGTCACCGGCGCCTGGGGCAGCCACGAAGGCTCGATGATGCTGTGGGTCTTCATGCTGGCATTGTTCGGCGGGCTCGTCGCATCTTTCGGCCGGCCGCTGCCGGCAAGCCTGCGGGCCCGCACGCTGGCGATCCAGGGCTTGCTCGGCTTCGGCACGCTGCTGTTCATCATCGCCACCTCGGACCCGTTCGCGCGGCTGTTCCCGGTGCCAGGCGACGGCCGCGACCTGAACCCGCTGCTGCAGGACCCGGGGCTCGCCTTTCACCCGCCGTTTTTGTATTTCGGCTATGTCGGGTTTTCGATCACCTACTCGTTCGCGATCGCGGCCTTGATCGAGGGGCGGGTCGACGCGGTCTGGGCGCGCTGGGTGCGGCCTTGGGCGTTGACCGCGTGGTGCGGGCTGACCATCGGCGTCGCGATGGGCAGCTGGTGGGCCTATTACGTGCTCGGCTGGGGCGGCTGGTGGGCCTGGGACCCGGTCGAAAACGCCTCGTTCATGCCGTGGCTTCTGGGCACCGCGCTGCTGCACTGCGCCGCCGTCGTCGAAAAGCGCGAGGCCCTGCAGCGCTGGACCTTGCTGCTCGCGATCATGACCTTCGGCATGAGCCTGATCGGCACCTTCCTGGTGCGCTCGGGGGTGCTGACCTCGGTCCATTCTTTCGCGGTCGACCCGACCCGCGGCGTCTTCATCCTGATGCTGATCGGGATCGTGATCGGCGGCGGCCTGCTCCTCTATGCGTGGCGCGCGCCGGGCCTCGCCGCCGGCAACCCGTTCGCGCCGGTCAGCCGCGAAGGCGCTCTCGTCCTCAACAACCTGCTGCTCGCGGCCGGCATGGCGACGGTGTTTCTCGGCACCTTCTACCCGCTCTTCGCCGAGGTGTGGAGCGGGGTCAAGCTGTCGGTCGGCCCGCAATATTTCGATGCGACCTTTGTCCCGATCCTGGCGCCGGCCGTCGTCGCGATGACGATCGGGCCGGTCCTCGCCTGGCGGCGCGGCAATCTCGCGGCGGCGTTGCGCCGGCTGCTGCCGGCGCTGATCGGCGCGATGCTGGCGCCGCTGGTCGTGTTCTATTTCAATCGCGACGCCTCTGCGGCGGCGCTCGGCGGCGTCGCACTCGCGGTGTGGGCGACGCTCGGCGTGGTTGCCGACCTCGCCGACCGCGTCGGCGCCGCGAAATTGCCGGCCGCCAGCGTATTGCGCCGGCTGCGCCATCTGCCGCGCGGCACCTGGGGTTACGCGATCGCCCATTTCGGCGTCGGCGTGCTGGTCGCCGGCGTCACCGTTTCGACCGCGTGGCGCAGCGAGCGCATCGAGACGGTGCATGCGGGCGACAATCTACAGATCGCCGGCCGCACCCTGCATTTTGTCGGCGTCACCGAGGGCAGCGTCGAGAATTACGACGTTCAGCGCGCCGAGATCGTCGTCGAGCGGCCAGGCAGCCTGCCTTTCACGGTCTATCCCGAGCGCCGCTGGTATCCGATCGCAGGCAGCTCGACGACCAACACCTCGATCACCACCAACGGTTTTGGCGACCTCTACCTGGCGCTCGGCGAGGGCGACGGAAACGGCGGCTGGGTTTTGCGCGCCTATTACAACCCGCTCGTCCCGTGGATCTGGTTCGGCGCCATCCTCGCCGCGCTCGGCGGCATGGTCTCGCTCAGCGACCGGCGGTCGCGGGTGCGCGCGCCGGCGGCCGGCGGCCTGCCGGCGATCGCGGTGCGGCCAGCGGATCACGGATGATCTGCCGCCTGCTCGTCGTGGCGGCGCTGTTGATCGCCGTCGGCGGCCGGGCCGGCTGGGCGGTCGAGCCGTCCGAGCGGTTGGCTGATCCGGCGCTGGAGGCGCGCGCCCGCGTCATCAGCCAGGAATTGCGCTGCCTCGTCTGCCAGAACGAGTCGATCGACGAGTCGAACGCCGCGCTCGCCCATGACCTGCGTCTGTTGGTGCGCAAGCGGCTGGTCGCCGGCGACAGCGACCGGCAGGTGCTGAATTACATCGTCGCGCGCTACGGCGTCTTTGTGTTGCTCGACCCGCCATTCGAGCCGGCGACCTGGCTGTTGTGGCTGGGACCGCCGGCGCTGGTGCTGGGGACGGGCGCGGCATTGCTGCTGCGGGCGCGGCGGCGGCACGGCGCCGGCCCGCCGCCGCCCGAGCTGACACCCGAGGAAAGCGACCGCGCCGCGGCGTTGCTCGGCGAGCGCGCATGATCTGGTTCCTGGTCGTCGCCGGGTTGCTGACCGTCGCCGCCCTTGCCGTGCTGCTGCGGCCGCTCGTCCGCCAGCCCGGCGTCGACGACGCGGGGGAAGCGCCGAGCCGGCCGCCGCGTTGTTTCGCCGCCAGCTTGCCGCGATCGACGAGGAGCTGGCCGAAGGCCGGCTGGCTCCGGAAGAGGCCGCGACGGCGCGCACCGAGATCACCCGGCGGCTGCTCGATGGCGGCCGATCGGGAAGCGGCGAAGCCGTAGCCGCGACCGGTCGCGCCGCGGCGATCCCGTGGCGGTTCGGCGCCGCGGTAACGATCGCCGGACTGCTGCCGGCGGCGGCGATGGCCGTCTATTTTACCGTCGGCCGGCCCGCGGCGATCGACCGGACCGCCGGCGCCGACCCCGCCGCAGCCCCGCACGGCGCCGCCGAGCTTGCCGCCGCCGCCGACCGCATCAAGGAGCATCTCGCCAAGGAGCCCGCCGACCTCGAGGGTTGGACCCTGCTCGGCCGCACCTCGGCCTCGCTCGACCGCTTTCCCGAAGCGCTCGACGCCTACAATCACGCCATCGCCCTGGCGCCCGACAACGCCAGTCTGCATGCCGAGTTCGGCGAGGTGCTGGTGCTTCAAGGCCAGGGCACGGTGACGCCGTCGGCCGAGGCCGAGTTCGCCAAGGCGCCCGATGACCCGCGCTCGCGCTATTACGGCGGCCGAGGCGGCGTTGCAGCATGGCGATCGCCGCCGCCGCCAGGCAGAAATTGCAGGCCCTGCTGGCGGATGCGCCGGCGGACGCGCCGTGGCGCCAGACCGTTGCCGACCGCCTGGCGGAGCTGTCGTCGAACCGCGAGCACGGCGGCTTCCGCGGCACCTCGCCGGCCGCCGGCCCGACCGCGCAGGACGTAGCCGCCGCGCAATCGATGACCCCGGAGCAGCGCCAGGCGATGATCCGCGGCATGGTCGAGCGGCTGGCGCAACGGCTGGAACAGCACCCCGACGACAAGGCCGGGTGGGAGCGGCTCGCCCGCGCCTATGACGTGCTGGGCGAAACCGACAAGGCGCAGTCCGCCCGGGCGCATGCCGCGGCGGCGGGAGATGCCGACGCCACCGGCAGCAGCGTCTGCCGCCCGCGGCGGCTGCCTCTGGGACGTCTGCCTCTGGGGCGGCCGCGTCAGCCGGCGAGAGCGATCCCGAGGGATGGGTCGATCGCGCCCGTGGTCTTGAAGGGCAGGGCCGCACCGCGGACGCGCTCGCCGCGCTGAAGCAGGGGAATGCCGCCTTTCCCGGTAATCTGCCGTTGCTCGAGGCCTATATGAACGCGCTCGCCGGCGGCCTCAAAGACGACAAGCTGACCCCGGAATTCGTCGCGGTGGCGACCCAGGTCAACGCCCTCGACGCCAAGCAGCCGGCGGCGCTGTGGTATCTCGGGCTCGCCGCCGCCCAGAACGGCGACCGCTATCGCGCCGCGGCCTACTGGACGAAACTGCTCGCCGAGCTGCCGCCGAGCGACGCCCAGCGCGCCCTGGTGCAGCGCCGGCTCGACGCGCTGCGCTGACCGCGCCGGCATCGGCGCGCAGGCGACGGCGCGACGGTCGAGGGCGGGCGGACGATGTCCCTGCCGCCGGGATTGTGCCTCGTCACCGGAGCGACCGGGTTTGTCGGCTCGGCGGTCGCGCGCGCGTTGCTGCAGCGCCGGCCGTCGCGGTGCGGGTCTTGGCGCGGCCCGGCGGCGACCGCCGCAACCTCGCCGGCCTGTCGGTCGAAATCGCGGCCGGGGCGATGGAGGACGCGGCCTCGCTCGCCCGCGCCGTCGCCGGCTGCCGCTACCTGTTTCATGTCGCGGCCGACTACCGGCTGTGGGTCCCCGACCCGGCGGCGATGTACCGCGCCAATGTCGAGGGCACCCGCGCGCTGATGCTGGCGGCACTCGCCGCCGGTGTCGAGCGGGTCGTCTACACCAGCAGCGTCGCCACCCTCGGCCTCGTCGCCGGCGGTTCGGCCGACGAAGACGACGCCGAGCCGGCTCGACGACATGATCGGACCCTACAAGCGCTCGAAATTCCATCGCCGAGGAAGTGGTCCGCGCGCTGGTCGCCGAGCGCGGGCTGCCGGCGGTGATCGTCAACCCGTCGACCCCGGTCGGCCCCGGCGACCTGAAGCCGACGCCGACCGGGCGGCTGATCCTCGAAGCCGCAAAGGGCCATATGCCGGGTTATGTCGACACCGGGCTCAACGTCGTCCATGTCGACGACGTCGCTGCCGGCGAATTGATGGCGGCGGAGCGGGGCCGGGTCGGCGAGCGCTACATCCTCGGCGGCGAAAACCTGTCGCTGGCCGCGATCCTGGCCGAGGTCGCGCACGCCGCCGGCAAGCGGCCGCCGCGTCTAAAAGTGCCGTACCCGGTCGCGTTTGCCGCGGCGGCGGTCGGCGCCGCGACGGCGCGGGTCACCGGCCGCGAGCCGTTCACGACCCTCGACGGTGTGCGCATGTCGAAGAAGAAGATGTATTTCTCGTCGGCCAAGGCTGCGCGCGAGCTGGGCTACCACCCGCGGCCGGCGCGCGACGCCATCGCCGACGCCGTCGCCTGGTTCGCCGCCAACGGCTATCTGAAGGCTTGAATTATGGGGTGCAGTAATTTTCGTCGTTCCAGAGCCGATTCCAATCGACATAGACCCGTCGTCCCCGCGAAAGCGGGGACCCAGAGCCCGCCCCTGGCTTGAACAAGGGGCCAGTCCCTGCGTCCCGCTTTGGCGCACGGGGTGACGAGGAGGGAGCAAATGGGCTTGCCGTCAATCGGGCTCTGGTCCGCGCGGGAAATCGGAAGCCCGTTCTGACATGCCGACCGTTCTTTCGGTCCAATCCTGGGTCGCCTGCGGCAATGTCGGCAATTGCGCGGCGCTGTTCCCGTTGCAGCGGCTGGGGATCGAGACCTGGTCGCTGAACACCGTCGCGTTCTCAAACCACACCGGCTACGGCAAATGGCGCGGCGCTGCGGTGCCGGCGAGCGAAATCGCGCGGCTTGTTCGAGGGCATCGCCGAATTGGGCGTGTTGCCGCGCTGCGACGCGGTGCTGTCGGGCTATCTCGGCGACGCCGAGGTCGGGCCGGTACTGCTCGACATCGTCGCCCGGGTCAAGCAGGCCAACCCGCGGGCGCTCTATTGCTGCGATCCGGTCATGGGCGATGTTCGGCCCGGGCTGGTATGTCCGCGCCGGCATCCCCGAATGGTATCGCGACCAGGCGCTCGCCGTCGCCGACATCGCCACCCCCAACCGCTTCGAGCTCGAATGGCTGACCGGCAGCCGGATCGGGACGCATGGCGGAGGCCGCCGGCCGCCGCCGCAGGCGCTGCGCCGGCGCGGACCCGGCATCGTTCTCGTCACCAGCCTGGAGGCCGGACCGGATCGGGTCGCGGTGCTCGCCGCCGGACCCGACGGGGTGTGGGCGGTCGAGACGCCGCGCCTGGCGATCGAGGCGACCGGCTGCGGCGACGCGATGGCGGCGTTGTTTCTCGGCTGGCTGCTCAAGGAAAAGCCGTTGCCCGAGGCGCTGGCGCTCGACCGTCGCCGCGATCTGGGGCGTGGTCGAGGCGACGGTCGCGGCCGGCGGCGGCGAGCTGGCGCTGATCGCGGCGCAGGACGAGCTGGTGGCGCCGAGCCGCAAGATCACCCCGCGGAAATTGTGAAATCGAAAGGAGCAAGACATGGAAACGCAAGACATGGAAACGCCGGGCAAAAATCGCCGTCGTCACCGGGGCCGGGCAGCGGCATCGGCCGAGCCTCGGCATTGGCGCTGGTCGAGGCCGGGTTCACCGCGGTGTTGGCCGGCCGCCGCCGCGAGATGCTCGAGGAAACCGCGGCGCTGGCCGAGCTGCCCAGGCGGTCGCCAAGCAGCCTCGCGGCGCGCAGGGGACGCCGCGCACCTTGGTCGTGCCGACCGACGTCTCCGACCCGGCGGCGATCGCGGCTTTGTTCGACACGGTCAAGCAGACCTACGGCCGCATCGACCTGCTGTTCAACAACGCCGGGATCAGCACCCGCGGCATCCCGTTCGAGGAGCTGACCTACGAGCAGTGGGCCAATGTCGTCGCGGTCAATTTGACCGGCTCGTTTCTGTGCGCGCAGCACGCCTTTCGCATGATGAAGGCGCAGGACCCGCAGGGCGGGCGGATCATCAACAACGGCTCGGTGTCGGCGCATGTGCCGCGCCGCAACTCGACGCCCTATGTCGCGACCAAGCACGCGCTGACCGGGCTCACCCGCTCGCTGTCGCTCGACGGGCGCGAATACGACATCGCCTGCGGCCAGATCGACATCGGCAACGCCGCGACGACGCCGCAACGAGGACACCGCGCGCGGCCGCTTGCAGGCGACCGGGCGGGTCGAGGCCGAGGCGCGCATCGATGTCGAGCATGTCGCCCGCGGCGTCGTCTACATGGCGACATTGCCGCTCGAAGCCAACGTCCAGTTCATGACGGTAATGGCGACAAAGATGCCGTATATCGGCCGCGGCTGACCGCGAATTCGGCGAGCAATTCCGGCGGTCGCGCGAAGGCCGTTTCGACAGCGGCCGAGCGCGAGCGAAATTGCGCGCAAAGCAAATCCGCGCGCGCTGAAAAACTATCCAGACTGCCTAGTAAATTAGTCAATCGAGGCAGCGATATGGATGATCGTTGACAGGTCCGTCGACCCGGCGAGAGCAAAAGGTGATCTTGGAGGGTGTGCCGCGCAACCAATCAGTTAGCCGCGTCTCGCGCGGCGAGTTAATCCGGGTCGGTCAGAGGTTGGTATGGCGATTGCGTCGCAACGGGAGGCCGAAAGGGGCCGCCGACCGTCGACTCGCGCGAGCCGCCAGCGCGAGATGGAACGATCATTCGAAAGGCTCGTCCAGATGAAGAAGATCAAGAAAAACACCATCTCGGGCGCCGCGTTCGTCTGGGCCCTGCTCAGCCTCGGCGGTGCATGCGCTGGGCCGACCAGCTCGCCCAGGCGCCGGTGCGCCGCCGCCCGCCTGCTGCCGCGGCGCCCGGCAGGGCGCACCGCCGGCGGGCGCACCCCCGGCCGCCGCGCCTCCAGCAGGGGCGCCGGCGGCACCCGGGACGCCGGGCGCGCGGCCGCCGGCGGCGCCCGCGCCGCCGCCGGCGCCGACCTCGCCGCTGATCGCGCCGTCGATCACCGGCCCGCTGACGATCCAATTGCCGCCGCCCAAATACAATCTCGGGCCGCTCGGCGACATCTATGTCGACGGCATCGGCAGCGGCCTCGGGCAATGGCAGAACAATCGCGGCGGTTCCCGGCAACCGCGCGTGGCAGGCCGACTTGAGCAACGGCCAGCTCTTTGTCCAGAAGACCGACGGCCTGTTTCAATTCTACGCTCAGGGCGGCGCCTATTCGATCGCGTCCCTGGGCGCGCCCTACATCTCGACGGCGCAGGCGACCATCGGCAGCAATACGCCGTTCGGCAATCTGTGGGGGTGGTTCCCGCAGGGCTTCGTCAAGATCGTGCCGACCGACAATTTCTCGATCGAGGGCGGCAAGCTGCCGACCCTGATCGGCGCCGAATACACGTTTTCGTTCCAAAACATAAATATCGAGCGCGGCTTGCTGTGGAACCAGGAACCCGCGGTCAGCAAGGGCGGCCAGGCCAACTACACGATCGGCCCGGTGGCGTTGTCGTTGTCTTTCACCGACGGCTTTGATTCGGTGTGTGGAATTGGGTGACCGGCTCGGCCACCTATACGCTGAACAGCGCCAACACTTTCGAGTTTGCCGCCGGCGGAAATGCCGGAAGCACCAATATCCAACACTTCCGAACCCCGCTCGTTGCAGAACAATTCGCAAATCTACAATCTGATCTACACCTATAATTCCGACCCGTGGATCATTCAGCCTTATTTCCAGGCGACCCACGTTCCGGCCAACAGCCAAGTCTGGGATGACCTCCAGCGCCTCGACTTTTGGCGGCGCGGTGCTGGTCAATTACAATCTCGGCGCCGGTTTCAATCTTGGCGGCCGCGTCGAATATATCGGCACCACCGGCAGCAACAACCTGCTCTACGGTCCCGGCAGCGGCGCGTTTTCGTTCACCTTCACGCCGACCTACCAGTGGAGCTACTATTTTCGCCCGCGCCGAGTTCTCGTGGGTCAAGGCGAACAGCGTCACCTCGGGGGTAGGCCTGGGTCCCAACTTGAACGGCAATTCGCAGACCCGGGTGCTGGTCGAAACCGGCATCCTGTTCTGAGCCCGGCACCGCTGCCTGAACCTGACGGGTTGCCGGCGCGGCTGGCGGCCTACCGGGTTGCCCGGCCAAGGCTGCCCGACGCCGTCCTTTCCAAGCGGCGCGAGCGCCCATTATATAGGGCAGCGGCGCCGGCGCAGGGCCGGTGCGGTGTGAGGATGCGCGTGCCGGATGCCGGATCTCGTCATTTTCGACTGCGACGGCGTTCTGGTCGACAGCGAGGTCATCTTTGCCCGCGTCCTCGGCGAGTGCCTGACCGAGGCGGATTTCCCGGCGACCGCCGAGGAAGCCCTGCTGCTCGGCTTTGGCAAGAACCGCGACACCCTGACCGCCGCGGTCGAGACCCGCTATGGGCGGGCCTTGCCGGACGGGCTTTTTCGAGGCGATGCGCGAGCGCACCGCACTCGTCCTCGAGCGCGAGCTGCAGCCGATGCCGGGGGTCGCCGAGTTGCTGACGGCGCTGCCGGCGGCGCGCTGCGTCGCCTCGAACGGCCATCTCCAGCGGGTGCGCGAACGGCTGGCCCTGACCGGGCTGCTGCGGTTTTTCGACCCGCATGTGTTCAGCGCGATGCAGGTCGCTGTCGGCAAGCCGGCGCCCGATCTGTTTCTGCTGGCGGCGGCGCGGCTCGGCGCGTCGCCGGCCGCCTGCACCGTCGTCGAGGACAGCGTCGTCGGCGTCGCCGCCGCGGTCGCCGCCGGCATGCCGGTCGTCGGTTTTTGCGGCGGCAGCCATTGCGCCCGACGGCCACGCCGAGCGGCTTGATCGCGGCCGGCTGCTCGCGGGTCTTTTCCCAGATGACCGATCTCGCGGCCTATCTTTGCGGCGAGCAGCAATGCGGATAATTCAGATCTCCGACACGCATCTGAGCCCGGGCAAGGCGCATTTCGCCGACAATTGGCCGCCGCTGGCGCGACTGGATCGCGGCGCAGCGGCCCGATCTCGTGATCCATACCGGCGACGTCACCGTCGACGGCGCCGGGGTCGAGGAGGATTTGGCCTATTCCGCCGGGCTGCTGCGCGGGCTCGGCGTGCGCTGGCTGCGCGGTGCCCGGCAATCACGATGTCGGCGACGCCCGCCACGCCGCGCCAGCCGGTCGACGCGCGAGCGCCTCGCGACCTGGCGGCGCCATTTCGGCCCGGACCGCTGGGTCGAGGACGTCGACGATGGGGGCGAGGGCTGGCGCCTCGTCGGGCTCGACGCGATGCTGGTCGACAGCGGTGAGCCGGAAGAGGCCGAGCAGGCCGCCTGGCTCGATCGGGTCATGGCCGAGGCGGCGGGCCGGCGGGTCGCCTGGTTCCTGCACCGCCCGCTGTTTCTCGACAGCCCCGAGGAGGGCGACACCGGCTATTGGTCGGTCAAGCCGCAGCCGCGCGCCGCGGCTGGTGGCGCTGGTGCGCCGCCATCGGGTCGCGCTCGTCGCCAGCGGCCATCTGCACAAGGCGCGCGACTTTCAGCACGAGGGGACCCGCTACGTCTGGTCGCCGGCGTCGAGCTTTCTGGTTGGCGCGATGCAGCCGGAGATGCCCGGCGAAAGCGGCTCGGCGCCGTCCTCTACGATCTCGGCAACCCGGTGCTTCACCGCCGAAATCGCCGACGTGCCGGGGCTGACGCAGCACTGGCTCGACGAGGTGATCCACGAGGTCTACCCGCGCCCCGCAAAGACGTGAGCACCCGAGACCTTCGGTGAGCCGCTGGACTCCGAGATAGCGGCTCATATAGTCATATCAGAATGACCGGTTATTACAAGGTGACCTATGGTGGCCGCCGCGACAATCACGGCTTCCGAGTTCAAGGCTAAATGCTTGGACCTCCTCGACCAGTTGGCGGCGCGCAAGCTGACGAGCCTCACCATAACCAAGCGCGGGCGCATCGTCGCGATCGTCATTCCTCCCGAAGAGGCAGGGGACGTTGCAAAGCTTCACGGCTTCATGCGGGACAGCGTCATCGCCCCCGAGGGGTTCGATTTCACGGCCCCCGCTCTCGACGAACCGTTGAGCGCCGATCAAGGGCGCATCCACGAGTGAGAGGTCGGGCCCGGCCGCGAGCCCTCCTGCTCGACACTTGCGCGGTCATATATCTCGCCAACGGCGAGGTTATGGCAAATGGGGCTATGGACGCGATCGATCACGCGTCTCGGCGAGGGCATATTTATCTCGCCCGTGTCCGCCTGGGAGATGGGTCTGTTGAGTCGGCCGGGCCGGCCCAATACGATGCGGTTTCTACCGGACCCCAAAACCTGGTTTGCCCGCGTTCTCGCCGCCCCGGCGATCAAACAGGCGCCGTTCACGCCCGGCATCGCCATCGACAGCGCTCATTTGCCGCCGCCGCTTCACGGTGATCCGGCCGATCGGCTGCTGATAGCGACCGCGCGCCATCTGGGCGTGCCGATCGTGACGAGGGATCGTCAGATCGGCGCCTACGCCGCTTCGGGCTACATCCAGGCGATCGCCTGCTGAAGCCTGCGAACAAGTCTTCTCGTACTTGCCGACTTAATCGGGGTGAGCCGGGAGCGCTTCGATGATGCCGCCGGAGAGGCGAAAAAGCCGGTTCTGCGGGACCGGCAGGGTCAACGCGGCCGCGCGCGGCAAGCCGGCGTAAAGCCCGCGCAGAACCCGGCTGACGAGCCCGTGCGCGACGACGATGACCGGTGACGCCTCGTCCTGCTCGCCGAGCCACCCGCCGATGCGGGCGGCAAGAGCGGGGTAGCTTTCGCCGTCCGGCGCGCGGAAATACCATTCATAGCGGCCGTCGCCGTCGAAAATGCCGGGGACGCGCGCCTCGACCTCGCTGTAGCTCAGCCCGTCCCAGGCGCCGAGCGAATGCTCGCGCAGCCGCTCGTCGACCCGCGGCGCGGCGGTGGCGCCCAGCTCTTCGCGAACGATTTCGGCAGTACGCCTCGCCCGGCCCTGCGGGCTGGCGATAATCGGCGCACCGGCCGCTTCGGGCAATGTCGCCAGCAACCGGCCGATCGCGCGAGCTTGGGCCGCGCCGCGCTCGGTCAGGGCCGAGTTCGAACCGGCCCTGGAACCGCCGCGCCAAATTCCACTCGGTCTCGCCGTGGCGGACAAGCAGGATCGTCACGATGACGCGCCAGGGTTGCGCAGCCGGTAGAGCACGTGCCGCTTCAGCGGGCCCTCGGGCACATTTGGGTGGTCGTAGTCGTCCGCCGGCATGCGGGTCATCCCGAGGCGCTCCATGACCCGGCGCGAACGCTGGTTGGCGGGGACCGTGACCGCGACGATCTCGGCAAGCCCGAGTTCGCCGAACCCGTAATCAAGCGCCGCCCGTGCTGCCTCGCTGGCGTAGCCGCGGCCCCAATAAGCGCGCGCGAGCCGCCAGGCGATCTCGACCGCCGGGGTGAAATGCGCCTCATACGCGGTCCGGGCGAGGCCGACGACGCCGGCAAAGCTCGCTTCGCCGGGAATTTCGACGACCCATTGGCCGAACCCGTGCTCGTCCCAATGCCGGCGCGCCCGCGCCGCCCAGGCCTCGCCCGCCGCACGGTCCGCAAAGGGTAGCAAAAACTCCATGACCGCCGGGTCGGCCGAAAGTTCGGCGAAGGCCGCGACGTCGTCGTCGCGCCACGGCCGCAGCAGCAGCCGCTCGGTGCGTAACGACACGGTCATGGTGATCCCTCCTTAATTTCTCAGAAGATAAAAATCTCTGCGAAAAGCGGTCGCACACCATACTGAGCCGTCTCTGACGCGGATCGTTATCGTATTCTTACCTTGCAACGACCTGCTCGAACCCGCGCACATATGGAGGGCGAACTCGTGCTTACAGCGATCGAAGCCGGCCTTGACGTGCGCTACGGCTCACGCGACGGCGTTGCCTGCGCCGAGTTCTCGTGGGAGGGCTTCGAGGACGGCAGCCCCGCCAGCGGCCGCGGCTGGGCAGCGTTGGGCACCGCCGGCCGCCTCGTCGGTCACATCTTCATCCACAACGGCGACGACTCGGGGTTTCGTCGCCGAGCGCGAGTGACTTCTTCAACAGCCTGTTAGAGCCAGATTTCGGCAATGGCGATTCCGCTTTCGCCGGCCACCGCGTAAAGCAGGTAAATCCGCCCGTCTTCCTCGAAGACCGCCGGATCGCGAAGTTGATTGACGTGGCCGTAGGCGGTGCTTCGCACAGACGGGATCAGCGGCGCGTCGGCGCCCTCCCATAACCGCTCGGGCCGAAGCACGTCGACCGGTGCGCTCTCGTTCCAGCCGTGCCAATCGCCGCTGATATCGATGCGGCTGCACAAAATGCGCTCCGGCGCCTCGCCCACTTGCGTCCAGAACACCAGGAGTTCGTTGCCGCGCTTTAGCACGGCCGAGTGGCGCATGTTCGGGTTGAACAGCACAGGGCCCGGCTCGAAGCCGTGCAGCCCGTCCTTGGAGCGGAAGAACTGCCCCGGCATCGCCATGCCATAGGTCATGCCGTGGTGGGGAAAAACCCGCAAGTAGGAGGGGCCGAGGATCTCTGGCTGCGCCTCGAAGTCGATGCCGTTACCCGAGATCGCGACGCGACTGACTTGTGTTGCGACGTCTTCGAGCCCGTGAAAGTACATGACGATCCGCCGGCGGACGGAATCGACGTGCACATCGGGCGAAGCGATATGCGGTGTCGTGATCTCCGACAACGCGTCGTGCGATATTGGCGCGTTGCGCTCTCTGCAAGCGCGCTTCGAACCGCGCCACTTGTGCCGGGGAGGCGACGGGGGGCTCGGTTAAAAAATGCGATTGCGCGAGGTGCAGGCTGCCCGGCGGATAGACCGTCCACGGCCCCACCGGGTGATCGGCGTAGGCAAGACGAATGTAGCTGCCTTTGTGGTCGGCGAAATAGAGGTAATACGCGCCGAGCCGGTTGCCGATCCAGTCGGGCACCCGGATCATTGAAGGACCCTGGATATTGAACCCTATGGTCGAATGAAGATCGGGCGTAATGATCGGCCGATCGAGCAGACGGTGGGTGCGCACGCCCAACTCCTCCGGCTACGTCGCCGCCATCGGCACGCCTCGGCGTTGACGCCCACGGCGAGCGTTACGCTTTAAGAAAATCCCGTACGCGTTCGATCTCTCCGATCGCGCCGAATTGCGAGCCGATCAGGATCTCGTCGAAGCCCATTTGCTCGACGCGCTTGATGCGCCGGCGCGCCTCCTCCGGCGGGCAGATGAAATTGACCGAGGCGAGCGTCGCCAGCTCGGCCGATTCGGGACGCTCTTGGAGATCGATCGAGCAATTGGCAAGCACGGCATTGGCGCCGCCCTGCTCTCGATAAACCTTCATGCCGTATTCGAGGTCTTCGAGGCTGCTGAAGCGGCCGGACGGGGTCCACCCTTGCGCCTGCTTGGCGGCGTAGGTGATCCATCGCGGGCTGCGCCAGGCGCCGATCAGGATCGGGGGACCTCCTTCGCATCCTGGCCAGCTCGCCAGCGTCCCGCCGTTGACCGGCTCGCCATTCCACACCTTGCTCATGATTTCGAGGTCGTTCCTGAAAGTACGGAAGCGGTGGTCGTAATCGTAGCCGAGCAGCTCGAAATCGTCGCGCGTCGAGCCGCTGCCGACGCCGAGTATCAGGCGGTTGTTCGACATAGCCTGCAGCGATTGCACCCGATGAGCCAGCTCGACCGGATTGCGCAGCGGCAATTGCAGGACGCTGATCCCGAGATCGACCTTAGAGGTCACCGCGGCAAGCGCCGTCAAGACCTGAAGCGAGTCCAACGTAGGTCGGCCACGGCCCATCGAGTCGCCGATCCAGATGCCAGGAAAGCCGCGAGCTTCGACCTGCCGGCCGAACTCCGTAATGCGATCGATCAGCGCGCCCTCGGGCGCCGCGTTGATCCGGATCATCGTGCTGACGCGCATGCCATCTAACCTCTCGGATGCGGAAGGCTACGCGCCACCTCATCGGCGGCCGTACCTTCGCGGGATCAATGAACGACCAATCGCCACGTTTTATCGCCGCAATCGCGCCAGTAGAGGACACGGCGCCTGGATCGGGCACGAGGCATCAGGCACGCGTCGCGTTGCCTGATGATCGTGTGGCGCGCGGAGCCGGTGGAGGCTTTCGAGCCTGCACCGGCCTCGCGGTGACGCTACTCGGCGGCGGCCAGGTTCGGGGTGAACTCCAGCGGCAAACCCTTGTGACCGGTCAATCTTTCGCCTTCTTCGTACATCTCGAAGGCCCGCTTTTTCAGCGCCGGAAGAATTGCGGCGATCTGTTCCAGGTCGAGATCGGCTGCGATGCCCGGATAACCGGCGCGGTCGATCATTGCGCCGAGCTTTCTGCTCTCGAACTGCTCGAAGGTCCACCCCAACGGGTCGTCGGTGACGGTCAGGTCCCAATTGGTCCGGTGGTTCTTGTTGCGCGGACCATAATGGTAATGCGGGTTCTTCCAGAAGCAATCGAATGCCAAAAGCTCCGTCTCTTCGACGTATGACCTTCCTTTCGATCCACCCACATCCGCGAGAACATGAACTGCAAGGCCACCGTCACCGTTTTTCAGCCGCCGCATCTCGAGGCCGAAGCGGATGTTGCCGGCTTCGAACATTTCGGTGCCGCGATTGTGTTTGACCGTGTTCCGCTGGGAGATGAACGTCTCTCTGGCGCAGGCCTCGACGTCGGGCAGGACGTCCCGCACCGTGCTCAGGTCTGTTGCCTCCGCGATTTCTTTGTATCCGGCCCGTTCGAGCATTTTTGTAAGTTTTCGACCCAGATTCCGGATGGTCCAGCTAATGGGATTACCGTCGGTGACCGGATCCATTCGGCAGTGCACGCCCATGCCGCCGCCGACCCGACCGGCGGTCGCCAGTTCGGGATTTTCCGGACCATAGACGTAGCTTCTCTCGAGGTCGAAGCAGTTGAAGCGCAGCAGGATGGTTTGCTTGCCGTCGACATCGGCCGCTACCTCGATTGATGCACCCTGGTCCGAATGGTCCTCGACGTTGGCATCCCACAACTGCTGCCGAACGATAAAGGTCAGCGGATCGGCGGTGAATCGGATTCCTTGCGATTGGGGCATCCCGGGTACTCCTGTAGGAAGGACTTAGCCGAGCTTAGGGTGAGGCCGCGGGGGTCGCAAGAACTCTCCACCTGGTGCTTGCGCATAGTGTCCGTTTTTGGCGGCAACTGCCGATGAGACCTGCATTTGCGGCAGCTCCATCTTGCTGCACGCTCTCAGTATGAAATTTGGGAGACCGCCCGCAGCTCGTCGGGAGTTGCGGCGCCGTAACCGAAGAATTCGAGATATGCCGGTATCTGTTCGAACAGCATGTCCGTCCCGACCTGGTAACGGCAGCCGCGCCGCGCCACTGCTTTGAGCAGCGGCGACAACTCCGCGGTCAGCACCACGTCTCCGACAAAGGCGGCGCCGTCGAGGCGCGCCGGGTCGAACGGCAGCGGATCGCCGGCCGCCATGCCGAGCGGCGTCGCGTTCGCCACCAGGTGGTACCCCGCCGGGTCATTGTCTCGCAGGCCAACGGTCACGCCTGGGAAGTGCCGGCGCAGGCGGTCCGCGAGGCGCTGGGCCGCTGTGGCGTGGATATCGAACAGCGCGATCGATCCAGGCCCTTCTGCGGCAATCGCGGCCGCGATTGCCGAGCCGACACCGCCGGTCCCGACGATCAGGCAATCGGCACCAAGAAAGTCGAAGCCCTGACGCTTCGCCCCGCGCACAAAGCCAATCCCGTCGAACATCTCGCCATAGAGCGAGCCGTCCGGACGGCGAAGGATGGCGTTGCAAGAGCCGGCCACCTGCACCGCCAAGGCGGCCTCGTCGAGCAGGTCCACCGTGGCGACCTTGTGGGGCATCGTCACGAGCGCGCCCTTGATGTTGCTGAGGCGAAACAGCGGGCGCAGAAACGCGCCATAATCTTCGGCCCGCGCGCCCATCGGGACCACCACGGCGTTGATGCCGCGCGATGCGAACCACGGATTGTAGATCATTGGCGCGGTAAAGGTCTCGGTCGGATAGCCGAGATGGGCGATCAACTCCGTACGACCATTAATCATATGTTCTCTCCCGACCCCGCCCAACCGCCCACTGACGGCGAAGCGCGCTGTGGAGATAGATTATCGGGCTGGTCGATGTCGACGGGCGCTCAGGCTGAAAGGGGTCACCTCGGTCGGCCGATCACATCCTCCCCCGGGCAAGGAAATCTACCGCAACGACAAGCCGAGCACATTAGCCGGGTGTACATGCCCAGCAGCGGTGCCGGGAAAGTGCTACAACGCTCTCGGTCATGGGCGGGAGGCAGGGATGCGCGCGGTTTGGTACGACCGGCAGGGAGCGGCGGACGAGGTCCTGGTCTGCGGCGAATTGCCGACACCCGAGGTTGGTTACGGCGAGGTGCGGGTGCGGCTGGAAGCCTCGGGCGTCAACCCGTCGGACACCTATCGGCGGCGCGGTCCGCCGGCGATGGAATACCCGCGGGTCGTGACCAACAGCGACGGCGCGGGCGTGGTCGACCAGGTCGGCCCCGGGGTGCCCGAGCGCTGGCTGGGGAAGCGAGTTCTGGCTCTACAACGGTCAGCGCAACGGCCGGTGGCAAGGAACCGCGGCGGAATACATCGCCCTTTCCGTCGATCTGGTGACCGAACTCCCCGATCACGTCTCATTCGCCGAGGGCGCCACCCTGGGCGTGCCGGGCATGACTGCACATCGCAGCGTCTTCGTCGCCGGACCGGTTCAGGGCAAGACCCTCCTGGTGACCGGCGGCGCCGGAGCGGTTGGCCACTACGCGGTGCAGCTCGCCACTTGGGCCGGGGCGAGGGTGATCGCGACGGTCAGCTCGCCCGAAAAGGCGGCCCGCGCCCGCGCCGGCGGCGCCGCGCATGTCATCAATTATCGCAACGAGGACGTCGCCACGCGGGTGCTCGACATCACCGACGGGGTTGGCGTCGACCACATCGCCGAGGTCGATTTCGGCGGCAATCTCGCCGCCGCGCTGCGCTGTTTGCGGGTCAACGGCAGCATCATGATCTACGCCACCAATGGCGACCGCGAGCCGCGGGTGCCGGTGCGCGACCTGATGCAGAAAAACCTCGCCGTTTATTCGATGTCGCTTGCGGGCGTCCCGCATCCCGATCGGCGCCGCGCGCAATCCGACATCGCCGCCTGGACGGCATCGCCGGGCCGCATCCTGTCGGTGGCCGCCCGTTTCCCGCTATACGAAACCGCCGCCGCCCACAGGGAGGTCGAGCGTGGCGGCAAGGTCGGCACCGTCATCGTAGAGCCGCAGCGCTGAGAGCTCGTTCGAACCTACGCCGACACGGGCGAGGTTATCGCGTCGCAGCAAATTTGAACAAGCACCGCCGGCGGCAGGTTCGATGCCGGGACCGGCACCGGGGCTGTCGTCGATGGTCTTGCATTGCTTGCAAGGCCGGTAGACCCAGAGGACCGCGCCTTGAAAAGTTAACGTACCCGTCGTGATGCGAGCCGCCGCACGCCTCCAGCGCCACCTCCAGCGGCGCCGGCCCTTCAAAGAAGCTCAGCCGCTCGCGCCGCCGCCGATTGCGCCGCCGCCGATTGCGCCGCAGCACCGCTAGCGCCGCAGCACCGCTAGCCCCGCGGCATCGACCCATGCAGCGTAAACACAGACTTGGACCTGTCGATGGCAATGCGCGGAATCTCGCTCATGGCCGGTCTCCGGTTCGTCGCACGCAGTGTCGATTGTTGCGCCGCTCACATCGGACAGCCGAACTCGATCTCCGATCGCGCGCAGCAACGCCTGCGCCGCGGGTTCGGCCTGCGTCTCCGGGATGTTGGTGAAGCTCAGCAGCAGCCCTGGGCCGGTATCAGCGACGATCGCATGGGCTGAAAGCGCGGCAGGCGCCAAGCCGTCCCGTTCCGCGCGGCGCACCAGCTCGCGATCCGGGGCACCGCCCGAGGGCCGCGCCAGCAAATGCATGCCGCCCGATTGCAGGCCGATCTGCAGGCGGTCGCCAAAGGCGTTGGTGAGAGCGGCCGCCAAGGCCGTGCGTCGGGCCGCGTAGAGCCCGCGCATACGCTTCAGATGTCGGGCGAAGTGACCCTCGGTCATAAACCGGGCGACGACCAACTGTTCGAGCCGGCCGTATCCGCCGCTGAGGGCGTGCGCAGCGGCGGTAAAGCGCTCGGCGAGCCGCGCCGGCGTCACCAGATAGCCGAGCCGCAACCCCGGAAACAGCACCTTGCTGAAGCTTCCGGCGTAAAGCACCACGTCGCCGCGATCGAGGCTCTTCAGGGCCGGGAGCGGCCTCCCGGCGTAATGGAATTCCCCGTCGTAATCATCCTCGATCACCCAGGCCGAATTCGCCTCGGCCCAGGTCAGCAGCGCGAGGCGTCGCGGCAATGACAGGGCGACCCCAAGCGGGCTCTGATGCGAGGGCGTCACCACGGCAAAACGCGCTTGCGGCGCGTGGGCGATCGCCTCCTCGACGCGCATGCCGTCGTGATCCACGGGTATCGGCGCCAAATGTGCGCCGGCCGCGACCAGACCGCGGCGCGCCAAACGGTAGCCGGGGTCTTCAAACCAGACGGCGGCTCCGGGCTCGATCAGGGCGCGGGCAATGAGGCTGAGCCCGCCCTGATACCCGCCGGTGATGAAGACCTGACCTGGGGTGCAGAACACGCCGCGAGAGATCGCGAGATAGGCCGAAATCGCTTCACGCAGCCCGTGATCGCCGGCCGGGTCGGGATAGTCCAGCCGGCCGGGCGACACCGTCCGCGCTTCGCGCGCGACCAGCCGAGCCCACAGCTTGCGCGGAAATGCGTCGAGCGCCGGAAGGCCCATCCGGAACGGGCGCGGGGCGCTCTCTGCGCCGACGGTGCTGGATGCACAGTGTCGGCGCGCCGGAGCGAGCGCCGGCGGCTTGAGTTGCGGCGCCTCTCCGAGCCGTGGCGCTACCACGGTGCCGGCGGCGCCGTGCGCGACGATCCAGCCTTCACCGGCCAAGGTTGCATAGGCCGCCTCGACGGTGCCGCGCGCCGCGCCGAGCTGCGCCGCGAGGCTGCGAGCCGAGGGCAGGCGTTCGCCCGGCCGGATGCGGCCGGTCGTGATGGCGATGCGGGTGCGGTCGTAAATTTGGCGAAACAGCGGGACCGAGCTGTCCCGATCGACGCTGAACAAGGTGGCAGATGGGCCGGGCATCTTCATGGACTATTGAATTAGGCAATTCTTGGTCCTGTCGTTTAGGCCATTGTTCCCATAGGTTCAAGCCGTAGGCCAATCTTTGAGGTTCCCATGCACGCCCATCGGCTGAGCGCCGACGACACAGCGCCGGCGGCCGTGACAGCACTGCGCGCTGTCGAGGCCGGTCTTGACCGATCCGGGCTCGACCAGCATCTCATCGATTTGACGACGCTGATCGGGATGACCAATTTGTGGAACCGGCCGGCGATTGGATTGCGTTGTCCGCACCCGGTGGATCAGCCATGAGCGACATCGACTTGCGCCATGCCGAAACCGATGCGGAAATTGCCGCCTGCTTCCCGGTTATGGCGCTGTTGCGGCCCCATCTTGCCGGAGCCGATGAGCTGGTGGCGCGGGTCGCGCGCCAGCGCGAAGCCGGCTATCGCATCCTCGCCGCGTGGCGCGACGGCGCTCCGATAGCGCTGGCGGGGTATCGGACCGAGGAAAATTTGATCCACGGCCGGTTTATTTACGTCGACGATCTGGTGACCGCGGAAAACGAGCGCAGCTGCGGGCTCGGAGCGCGTCTGCTCGATGCCGTCGCGGCATTGGGGCAAAGTCTCGGCTGCGATCGGCTGGTGCTCGATACCGCGCTCGACAACGTGCGCGCCCACCGCTTTTATTACCGCGAGGGTCTGCTGGCGCGCGCCTTGCGCTTTAGCCGGCCGATCTCGCCGGCATGACCACAATCCTGCAAATCCTCGTCAGCCCACGAAAGCAGGCTTTCAGCCGCGAGGTCGCGCGCGACATCGTCGCCCGCATCGCGGCTTGGCATCCCGGCGCGCAGATCATCGAGCGCGATCTCGCCGCCGATCCCCCGCCTCACCCCGATCTCGATCTTTATGAGGCGATCCTGTCGGCGACGCCCGATGTGACGATCCGCGATTTGTGCTGTCGGAACGGCTGATCACCGAGCTCGAAGCGGCCGATTTCGTGGTGATCGGGACGCCAATGAACAATTTTACCGTGCCGTCGACCTTGAAGGCGTGGATCGATCACATTGTACGCATCCGTCGCACCTTCCGCTCGTCGCCCGAAGGCAAGATCGGAATGTTGCGCGATCGGCCGCTGATCGTCGTCAGCGCCCATGGCGGCTATTGCGGCGATATTCCGCCCGGCCAACCCGATTTCCTGACGCCATACCTGCGCGCGATCTTCGCGACGATCGGCATCCAGACGGTCGCGTTTCTCCGCCTCGAAGGGATGTCGCGCGGACCGGACGCGGTTGCCCGGTCGCTCGACCACGCTCGCGGTTGGATCGAGCAGGATTTGGCGAAACTGCTCGGGAGGACCCCGAGCCGGCCGACTTACCGAAAGGGCGAGGAGGGATAAATGCCACGAGTACGCGAGATAGAGGAGGACGGCGGCGACCCCACGCTTGCGGAGGTATTCAAGAAGGAGCGTGACATATTCGGCGGCCTGCTGAACACGACCAAAGTCCTGGCCCATTGCCCGACAATCCTGCAGGCTGCCAAGTTGCTCGGCGCCGCTATTGAACAGTCCGGGCAGCTTCCCAAGGGGCTGACACCGTTAGTTTATCTCCGGGTCGCCTCGATCAACGGCTGCCCGTTCTGAATTGACATCAATTCCGTCCGTGTGATGGAAAGCGATGGTGGCGAAGCGAAGCTCTCCGAGGTTGCAACGTGGCGCGACAGCCAATTGTTCAGCGAGGCGGAGCGCGTCGCGCTTGAATACGCCGAGCGTGTTACGATCACGGATCAGAAGGTCGATGATGCGTTCTTCTCCCGACTAAAGCAGCACTACACCGAGGCGCAAATCGTCGAGTTGACCGCTGCGATCGCGTTCGAGAACTATCGCAGCAAGGTCAACCCGTCACTGGGCGTTGACGCCCAAGGCTTTTGCATGATGCCGCGACGATAGCCGAATCTTGCAGTAATGTTCACCCCCTCGAAGTCTCACGGCGTGTGGAGAATGGAGACCCGGTGTTTTGATCGTCGGCGATGGCAACGGGATTGGAGGTCAGGATGGAAAAAGTGCCTACACATGCCAATTACGAGCTGGCCGATCGCGAACTCGTCGCCGAAGGAACCGATTTGCGGGTTCAGGTGCTGACGCTCGCTGCCGGGCAGTGCGTCCCGTGGCACTATCACAGTGAAATCGCCGACGCGTTTGTTTGTCTCGAAGGGCCGATGGTGGTCGAGACCCGCGCGCCCCGAAACCACTATCTTCTAATGCCCGGACAACGTTGCGCCGTCCCGCCTCGGACCGCTCACTATGTGCACGGTCAAGGGGACGGTCCCTGCAAGTTTCTGATCGTCCAAGGGGTCGGGGTCTACGACTTCGTACCGGTCGGCGGCTGATGCGGGTTGGTCCCCTACGGCGGCGCTCACGGAGACGTTCTCCTCCTCGGCGCCAGTCGTATGCTGGAATGATGGTTATCTGAAGCTCGTCCACATGCTCACGATCAGAAAGGCCCGAACCCGATGCCTCGGATGGTAACGGCGGTCGCCCGCAGCGCGACGCACACGTTCAGCAAGCCGAACGCGGCCAGCATTCGGCTACTCGCCGGACTCGGCGTCGAGAGTGACGCGCATCTAGGCGAAACCGTCAAACATCGCTCGCGGGTGGCGCGCGACCCCAACCAGCCCAATTTGCGCCAGGTCCATCTGATCCATTCCGAGCTGTTCGAGGAGCTGCACGCCGCCGGCTTCGAAATAGCGGCAGGGCAGATGGGGGAGAACGTTACGACATTGGGGGTCGACCTGCTGGGACTGCCGGTTGGGACGCGATTGCAGCTGGGCGACACGGCGGTCGTCGAGGTGACGGGCCTGCGCAATCCGTGCGCTCAACTCGATCGCCTTCGCCCGGGCTTGATGAAGGCGACTTTGGACCGCGACGCCGACGGGCATCTTATCCGCAAAGCCGGCATTATGGGCATCGTTCTGGTCGGCGGAGACGTTCGCCCCGGCGACCCGATCGAGGTCGAGTTACCGCCGCTTGCCCCACCAGCCGCTCATTCCGGTTTGAGCGCGGCGGTCGATCGAGCAGACCCGTGAATACTCCACAGATTATGGACGCGTCGTTTCTCGAAAACGCGTCAGTCCCGATGAGCGGAGGAAACGCCAACATCGCTGGCATCACTGCCCAGCAATGGCGCTGGTCCCGGTACCGGCCCATCGCTCGCGCCGCCAACCTCCTAAATTCACTTGGCGGATCCGACCAGAGAGACTTCGCCGACGACGTATGCGATATTGCCGCGGATCGACCTGCCGATGAAACAATGATTGCGCGCGGCGATGGCGGCCTTCTCATAGGCTTGGTGTTGCCCGCCGTCGGCGCCATGGATCGTCGGGCGCACCGTGACGGTGGTGAATTTCACTGCACCTGGGTCGCTGGCGACCAGACCCTCGGCACGTATCGCGAGACAGGATTGCGGCAACCCGGCCGCGCGCAGCATCTCTGCCAGCGTTACGCTGTAGGAGGACGCAGCCGCGGCGACGAACAAATCCTCGGGGCTCATCCCGACTCCGGTTCCGCCCATTAAGCGCGGCTCCGATACGGTAGTGCGTACTCCCCCAACCGTGATCTCTCCCACGATTTGATCGGCACGCCATTCCAGATCGACGTCGAACCGCAGCGCGCTCATCGCAATTGCTCCTCGTTGCACCACGGACCGCCAATCATCCGTGGTGCCCCAACGCCAGTGACGGCGAAACCGACAAAGCCGCCATCGAAGCGAAATGCGCCAACTCTGCGGCGTGAAGGATAGCTGTCATTTGCGGCTCCGTACGGGAAGGTGTAGTCTGGGTGAAACTCACGGTGCGGCGATACTCGGCGCTTCCGCCGCTCGACGCCACAGCACCGGACATTGATCCCGATCAATGATCGCCGCCGCGCGGCGGTCAAATCCCGATGGCAAGAGCGGCAGCCACCAGGAGACAGCATGGCACGATCAGGGTCAGTTTCGGGGTCGGCGGAGCCCACTGGGGAGACGTTTCCGTTAATCGACAAGCTGGACTCCTACCTTCCACTATCGCCAGTTGAAATCGCGTTCCTTCGCGATCTCCATGAGCCGAAAAGGCGGTTCGATCGCCATCGCGATATCATCGCTCAAGGCCGTCCTTATCGGACCGTCTTCATTCTGTGCAGCGGCTTTGTCTGGCGGTACAAGATCCTCCCGGATGGTAAGCGACAGCTGTTGAGTTTCGGATTGCCGGGCGATTTGATCGGTTTCCCGGCGTGCTTTTTCGAGAATGCGGTAAACGCGACCGGTAGCCTTACCGAGGTGGTTGTTGCGACGGTCCCCTTCACGACGCTCTACGACCTGTTTGCGAGGTTCCCCCGCATCGCTATCGCGCTGTTCTGGATGTCCGCCCGCGAGGCCGCCATCTATGGCGAACGCATTGTCGATATCGGCCGCCGTTCGGCCTATGAGCGGCTGGCGCATTTAATACTCGAACTGCTGGTGCGGCTGCGCGCCGTCGGTCTCGCCGATGAGCTGTCCTATCTCCTTCCACTGACCCAGGAGCTGATTGCCGACGTGCTTGGCCTCAGCGGCCCGCATGTCAGCCGGATGCTGCGGTTACTGCGGGAAGAAGGATTGGTCGCCATCGAGGGGCACCGCCTGAGCGTGATCGACCTCGAGTTGCTGACCGTGCTCGCCGGTTTCGACGGCGAGTATCTAACCCGGACCCGGATCCCGGGTCTGCCGTGAAGACCTCGGGATCCCAGATGGACGCAGCGATCGATGGGCAGTTTTGCCCTCGATGACCACTATTAACTCCACGCCAGGTGGGGCTCGTGGAAAGCGATTTCGCGCGCAACGGCTGCCCCGGCGGCCGATACCTCCGCCAATCTCTGGAGTGACTCGCTGGAAAGCCGTTCGGTCGCTGGTACCGCGGCCATTGCCTCAATCAGCGACTTCCGCTCGACGCTAAGCCGTAAGCTCAGCGTTTTGAGTTCATTCAGATCGATGCTCATGATGGGCTCCGACATATGTGGTTAGGCTACCCGACCCGCGACACCGCAATGTTGTTCTCCACTGTCGGAAAACGATCGGCCGACGCGGTATCGTAGCGGTCGCTGGAACATTCCGCGCCGTCGTTGTTTTTGGGATCCTCTGAGTCGACGCGACCCGAAATCCTGACGACCTCGGCAACTCGAAAGTGTCTCGTCTGCCCATCGGACTCGGTAATTGGAATCCACTCGCCGGCAATGAACCGAGTACGTCCGAGGATTGCAGCATCGGCCGTCTCTCCGCGTCCGAAGGAAAAAAACCACCCGCGGTGATCGCACTTCAATTCGCCACGCCACTCTTCCTTCGGCCAAAAGCGGCAAATAATGTGGCGATGCCGACGCCGCTGGCACGCGCAGAAATCGAGCCGGTGATCGAGCGTGAGCGGCAGCTCCAATTCGTAGCCGCAGGCAGGGCTTCCATTGGGAAATTCCCGGCTATGTGCAAGCTCCAGGACAATCCTGTACAGCATGTCCGGTTCCTCCGAGGGGATGGAATGGCCCAGCGGCGCCAACCGCGGCTCGTCGCTGCGGCGGGTTCATGGAGACGCGAAGCCAGGGTGCGGTGCATTCAATTTCTCCGGAACCACTCCTCAGTTGCGGTGGCCGCGGCGATGTCGGCTTCTGTTCGCGATTGCCGACGATCCGCAATCACGCGCTGTCGGACGGGCGAGAAACGGGTGATCCCGAAGACAAGGATTGAAGTAATGGCAACACCAACAAGGGCCACCATCGCGGCGAGCTGGGTCAGCTCCGAGGCATTGAGGATCGCTGTCATTTGCAGCTCCTTACGGGAGGAGGTTTGCTCGATGACGCTCCCGACGGGCTGATATTCGTTTCCTCTGCACCGCAATTCTACGACCCGGCGCATTGATCCCGATTAATGTTCCGGAGTGGTGATTGGTGACCTTCCTGTTGTGGAATCCGATCAAGAACCGCACCAAGATCTTGACCCATAGCCCTTATGTCAGCTTCATCATCCAGGTGGCGGCGCGGACCGCACCAGCGTGAGGGCTGTCGCGCTCCGATGCGACAGACAACGACCCAAAAGGCGCGTCTTGAAAAAGGCAAGGCCACGCGGTCTAATGTGGACATCTACTCAAGACCGTCCGCCTCCGCCGGACGGGCCCATCCCCCCGTGAACCTGTTGGAATTGCGAATGCCGTCGCAGCTGTTTTCACCGATCACCATCGGCGGTCTAACCCTCGCCAATCGCATTGCGGTGTCGCCGATGTGCCAGTACAGCGCGGTCGACGGCTCGGCGAACGACTGGCACTTGCAGCATTTGGGCTCGCTGTCATTGTCGGGAGCCGGAATGGTGACCGTCGAGATGACCGCGGTCACGCCGGAAGGCCGGATCACGCCGGCCTGTCTCGGACTGTACTCGGACGCCAACGAGGCGGCGCTCGAGCGCATCGTCGCGACCTGTCGGCGCTGGGGTAATTCGAGGCTCGGGATTCAGCTTGCCCATGCCGGCCGCAAAGCCTCGGTGCATGTACCCTGGCAAGGCGGCAAGCCGCTTTCGGCAACAGAGGGTGCCTGGCAACGGGTTGCGGCGTCGGCGATCGCCTTCGATCACGACTGGCCGGCGCCGCAAGCGCTCGATGAGGAAGGGCTCGCGCGCATCCGTGATGCCTTTGCCGCAGCCGCACGGCGCGCCGACCGGCTCGGCTTTGATTTGGTCGAGCTGCAGGGCGCGCATGGCTATCTGCTGCACGGCTTTCTGTCGCCCGCCGCCAACCGTCGAGACGATCGCTACGGCGGGAATAGCGAGAACCGCATGCGCTTTCCGCTCGAAGTGGCCGCCGCGGTACGCGCGGTATGGCCGAGCACCAAGGCGCTGGGGATGCGCGTCACCGGCTTCGATTGGATCGAGGGCGGCCTGACCAGCACCGAGGCGGTGCGGTTCGCGTCGGCGCTGAAGGATGCCGGGCTCGATTACGTGTGCGTCACGAGCGGCGGCATCTCGCCGCAGGCGCGGCCCACGATCGGCCCAGGCTATCAGGTGCCGTTCGCGGAGACCGTCAGACACGACGGCAAGATCACAGTCCAGGCGGTCGGCATGATCGCCGATCCGTATCAGGCCGAGGCGATCATCGCGGAAGGCAGGGCCGACTGCGTCGCGCTCGCCCGCGCGTTTCTCGACGACCCGCGCTGGAGCTGGCACGCCGCCGACACCCTCGGGGCCGACATTGCCTTCCCGCCGCAATATCATCGCAGCCGCCCCAATCTGTGGCCGGGGGCCGCGCTCGCCCACCCGCACCGGGATGGCGGGCATCAGACCACGCCACATTTTACCGCGGCGGACAGCCCTAACCGTGGGACGGTAGCGCCGTAAGCAGGTCGCGCAGCACGACGGCCTCGTTATGAAGCTCGTCGCGAGCCGCATACACGAGGGTAAGCCGGCCCGCTTGCGCGAGCGCCCGAAGCTCGTTTAGCGCTTCGGGGTGGCGTGATAATTCGGCTTGGTATTTGTGCTGGAACTCGTCCCATCGGGTCGGGTCGTGCCCGAACCATTTGCGCAGCTCGGTGCTGGGCGCCACGTCCTTGGCCCAGCGATCGATAGAGGCTGCGGATTTTCTGAGACCGCGCGGCCAGAGACGATCGACGAGCACGCGAATTCCGTCTTCGGATGACGGCTGCGCATACGCCCGTTTAAGTCCGACGTTCGATGACTTTATCCCGTCCATCATGAGGCGCCTCCCGCCGCGCAAGGCGCAGCCCCCGGATCGACATGAACGATCGTTCGAGCCGAAAACCATGCATATCGTATGGTCAGGTGCACCGTGTTTGCCGGTCAGGCGGTGTGGCGCCGATAGCCACAGTAGATGGGAAGCGGTGCGCTCCAGGACGAGCGGAAACGCGATGTCGCAACATCCGACCAATGTTTTCGCCCGGTCGGGGTTTGTGGACCCCTCGCTATGTCCTCATCGCCTCAGCCCGGCGGCATGTCCCCCAGCTTGATCTTCCCCACCGATCTCCCGCAACCGTCAGATCAATTCCCTACCTGTACAGCGTGATCGCCACCGCCACATGGAACGATGTCGATCCGCAAGCCCAGTTGGCCGCCGTCCTGGCCCGCTTGCCGAGCATCCGGCCCCCAGGAGATGGCGCGCGAATTAGGGCCGCCTTGAACGATCTCGCAGGGTCGGCTACAATCGCGTGCATCGCCGCTGGCGGCCAGGCCGTTCGGGGCGGTCACCGTCGGGGTGGCTCCGGGACGCGTGTGGGGTAATCAGTGTCGTGGAGCTTCGTCTCAAGGTTCACGTCGCGGCAGGGATTAAATCACCTGGCCGATAAGCCAGCGCCGTCACCGCTCTCTTGCGACACACCGCACAACTCCATCGGTCGCATTGCATCTCAGCTGGGACTGCCGAGAAGCGCACGGATATTGGATGTGGGCGGCGCTCCGTTTCGTGGTGAAGAGAGCATAGATTATCTTCTCGATCTCACAGATGTGGCGATTGACGTCATTGCCGTCCGGACGGACCAAGCAGGTCTCCTTCGGCAAAAGTATGGGGCGAAGGTGAGCGTATTCGGCTCGCTCGATGAGCTTGATTGTCGTACGTACGATTTGATCGTGATCACGCCCGTGCTCAGGCTAATAGCGCACACCTTAAGTCTCACTCTCCCGTTTGAGTATGCCAATTTAGTAAGAATAGGGGGATTTGTCGTAACGCTCGGGATCGATGCGGCGCGGGCAAAGGCGGCCCACACAGCCGCTCTCGCCGACGAACTGGCGCTATTCAACAAAGAACTTGACCTCCAAGAGGCCAAAAAAGACACATCGGTCGCGCGCGGCTTGTTTCAATACGTTGGTAATGAATTGCGAATACCACTGGGCTCCAGTTATTTCCTATGGGTAACCTTACGAAGGACAAGCAAGCCTACGAATGGTCGATCCGATGCGACCAAATGGTGGCGGTTGCTGAGGCCGGGGGATTCATACGTTCTCGCAGCAAGCGCCGAGTTCTTGGAAGCGTTTTTTGAGCGATTTAACGCAAACCCGGCATCCGCTTTTGAGCTTCTGCCGTCGGGCGAGAGCGTGGCGCCTGAATGCATACACTACTCTCTACGGGCGCTGTTCAATGGAAGGAAGATAGCTGCATACCATGCCGCGTTGCTGCGGCTTGAAAAAAACGGATATGGCGACTTGGTATTTTTTCACCGAATGATTCTCGACCGGTATGAGGGTGTTTTCCGCTGCGATTTGCCGCAGGCGATGTTACGATATCAAAATCTGGCGAAAGACAATTTTCTGAAGCGGTCGTTCCTTTCTGTCTTGATTGATCAAGCGGCGCGATCACTCGATCGCGACATGCTCTTGACTCTGCTCCATGAAGATTCGGAGCGCCTGCGCACCCTGCCACGGTCTGTCGTAATAGGGATATGTAATGCGTTGAACAGGCTCGGATGTCCAGATGAATGCCGTTGCCTCATGGAAGTCTATCTAACAGGGCGATCGGGGCTTCTGCGTCTCCAGTTTCTTGAAATCGAACATCACCTCTCTGTCGAGCAGGGCCTTAAAAGCATCCAAAATGCGACTGGGTTTGGAGACTGGAGATCCGTACTCGAAAGGGTTCGTGCGGAACGCGCGGTGGGGCTGAGCAATCACATCAACGAGGCAGAAACTGCAGCCTACTCGGCCCTAGCCAGTATTCCTGATGGCCCCAACGATCTCTTGGACATAAGATTTTCCGACGCACGCCGCAAACGACTGGAACAGATCATAGAAAGAGCGATTGTCTCTCGGCAGCCGCTGGCTTTGGTCAGATTAGGCGACGGCGAAAACTACGCCTACGCCGAGGCAGAGAAAAACGCCACAGTCAGGGAATTGACTTGGTGGGGTCAACGTCCTGATGACAAAACGAGAGCACAAATTAAGAGCCGGGTTCGCGACGCAGTGTGCAACGCGGACATTCTTGGAATTCCGTCGATCTATCGAATTCTCCGCCATATGGGAGATCCCGCAGGCGACGATGGAACCAACGACGCGCTGTTCAGCCTGTTGTCGGTAATTAATGCGATTTCCGAAAAAGGATTGCTTGCCACACGCGTAATTACGGAAGAAAGATGCAATCAACTGCTGTTCAATCGCGAATTTATCACCAAATTGATGAATTTGTCGAATCGTAATATTTGGATAACGTGCTGGAAGCGCGAACAGCTTGATATAGATCATACGACAGCGTCAGTGTATATCACGATTCCAGCTCATTCCAAAACTCGCAGCGTTGAAAATGACGAATGTGGACCGCTCTTCAATGTCTTTGACAGGAAGATTTCTGATTATGCGTGATTTAATAACGAGTGGTTCGGTGGTGCTCGTTTCTGCGGGCATTATCGGAAAGATATTTATTTCCGAAGCCAAAAAGTGTGGTGCTGTCGCGCTAGATGTTGGTGCAATGGCCGACTATCTGGCCGGTCGTAAGACACGGGCATCGGCGGATATTATCTAGACTACCTTACTGCCGCAGAGCGCAGCCTCGTCTCACATCTGCCGGTAATGCGGGTTGCGGCGAATTGGCCGGTGCTGAGCCCGCCTGCACAGGAAACAGGACGACGGTCGTCCTTGGAGCGGGGCAGCCCTCGCTTGACGCTTACGATGAAACCACGCTCATGCGGCAAGAGGCTGGTGTTTGGGGAATTTCGGCGGCCCAGGTCGAGTGCCCTCGGCCGTTCATAGCCATCCTGACCACGCCCGCAGATCGTCGGGTCGGCTCGGAACCGGACATGCGGATATCAGCACCCCGACCTTCGGTAGGTCAGCCTCCGCGCCGGCTTTACAGTTCGAGTACAATGTCGGCGCGCGGCCGGGTGCAGCAAATCAGCAGATTGCCGTCCCCCGGCGGCTCGACCGGGTCAGGGAGATAATCGACCGTGCCGGCGATAAGCCCGGTCTCGCATTTGTGGCAGACGCCGGTGCGACACGACCACCGCACCGGCACATCGCAGGCCTCGGCCAGTTCGAGGAGGCTCTGAAACGCCGAATCCCAGCGCAGGGCCAAATTGCTTCTCGCGAAGGACACCAACGGCCCGGCGCCGGCGGGCCGGTCGGGCGGATGCGGCGGCCGCGGCAGAGCGGCGGCGACACCCGGGGTCAGCGCCGGACCAGAGCCGAAATTCTCGCTGTGCAGCCGCTCGGCTGAGACACCCCAGCTCGCCAGATCGGCGGTAAGGTTGCTCATAAACGCGACCGGTCCGCACAGATAAAAATCCGCCTCGCGAGGCGCACCCAACTCCTGCAGGACGTTCGCACTCAAGCGCCCGGCGGCATCGAAATCGACCGCCGGCCGGTCTGTGGGGCCGGGTGCGCTGTAACGGATGTGGCTGTGGCCTCGGGGCAATAATTTGAGAAGTGCCTGCACTTCCGCGGCAAACGCATGCTCGCCGCCGTTGCGCGCGCCGTGAACCCACCAGATCTCTCTCCGCGAGCCTTCGGCGGCCAATGCCTGTAGCATGGCGAGCACCGGAGTGGCGCCGATGCCGGCGCTCAACAGGATCACAGGGCCGATGCCCGGCCTTAGCGTAAAGGCGCCGCGCGGCGCGCTGGTGTCGATGACCTCGCCGACCCGGAGCCGGGCCTCGACATAGGCCCCGACCGCGCCGTTCGGCTCCCGCTTGATGCTAACGCGCCAGCGCTCCTCGCTGGGTTCGGCGGATAGCGAGTAGCTGCGCAGCAAAGCTGGCGCCTCGGGCGCCGGCTTCAGTCGCAGCACGATAAACTGCCCGGGCATTGCCGCAATCAGCGGCCGGCCATCGCTCGGTTCGAGCACCAGCGAGGTCACGTTACCGCTCTCGCGCCGCTTGTCCGCGACCCGCAGCGGCCGGAACCCGGCCCATGCCGGCGCCGGCCCAGTCGCGGGTGCCAGCCCGGGATTGCCGGCCGTCCCACCGCCTTTGCGTTCGCGTTCGAGCAATGCTTCGAACGAGGAGCGCCAGCCGGCGCTCAACGCCGGGATGCCCAGCGCCCGTTCCAGCCCGCTCCTGTCGTGACCGGGCAAATACAGCAGCGCATCGGTCTCGGCGACGGTCACACGCTCGGGACCGGCCAAGACCTGCACGATCTCGTCGCCGGCTTCGATCTCGCCCTCCTCAAGCACGCGAAAATAAAAGCCCGGTCTGTGATGTGCCACGAGGAGTGCCGCCATTTGCGGCTCGTTCATCCGGATGCCGACCCGGTAGCAGGTGACGCGCGGCTGCGTCACTTCGAACAGCGCACTTCCGATCCGGTAATGGTCGCCGATGCACACCTCTGTGTCGGACACGCCGTCTATTGTGAAATTCTCGCCGAACTGGCCATAGGCGAAGTCGTTGCGGCCGAGCTGAGCTTGCCAATAGCGATACGAGTCGATCTGATAAACAAAGACCGCGCGATGCTCGCCGCCATGCCCTTGCAGATCGCCTTGACCGTCTCCGTCAATGTTGAGCCGCCGCACCGTCCGCCGGCCTTGCACCGGCGTTTTCCAGATTCCGGTATGGACGGTCTTGCCCTGCCACGGGATGTCGCGCGGAAGCCCAACATTAACCGAAAGCAACCGCGCCATCTTTCCCTCGTGGCTGGCCACGGCAGCGCCGCCGCCAAGGCGTTGTAGCCAAAATCGACGCCCGCGTCCCCGGCCGATAACGGCTATTGCGCCGATATCGGGATGAGGAGCGAGCTGACCGGATTCCGGCCTCTGCCCGGGCTGGCGCCCGAGGCGCTTGCCGCGTGCCTTCGCAGCGGCGATGCCAGAGCGGATACGCTCCTGGATTAGCTCGCGCTCAAACTCGGCGATGACCGACACCTGCCAAGCCCTCCCGTCGAGGGAGATGATCCCTCTGGTGAACACCTCACCCAGCAGGCGCTTATCAGTTGCAGCCTGGTTCGGATTGGAAGGAAGCGTCGCTGGAGATTAATTTCGGTCCGCCGGTTCTATCCGGGTTTGTGGCCCCGGATCAGGGATTTGGCAGCTTCGACAACGTGTTCCGGGGTGAAGCCCAGCTCACGCACGATCTCACCGGGCGCCGACGCACCGAAGCGATTGAGCCCGATGATAGCACCGTCGAGGCCCACGTAGCGCTCCCATCCGAGCGTGGAGCCTGCCTCGATGCTGACCCGCGCCCTGACGCCGGGAGGAAGAACCGTGTCCCTGTAGGATTGCGGTTGCGACTGAAACAAATCCCACGACGGCATCGAGACGACCCGGCTTGCAATTCCTTCGCGCGTCAGTTGGTTGTGCGCTTCTAGCGTAACCGACACTTCGGAACCGGTACCGATCAGGATAACGGTCGGCGAACCCGTAGCGCAGTCGCTGAGGACATACGCTCCTTTCGCCACTCCCGAAGCCGGCGCCAGCGTTGAGCGGTCGAGAGTAGGTAATTTCTGGCGCGTCAGCACAAGTCCTACCGGCCCCGAGGTATATGCAACCGCGATCTTCCACGCCTCCACGGTCTCGTTGGCGTCCGCCGGGCGCAGCAGCGTCAGGTCAGGAAGCGCGCGAAGGCTTGCCAGTTGTTCCACCGGCTGATGCGTAGGTCCGTCCTCGCCCAATCCGATGCTGTCGTGGGTCCATACATAGATGACGTGGGCCTTGCTCAAGGCCGCCAGTCTGATGCTTGGCCGCATGTAGTCGGAAAACGTAAAAAAGGTGGCGGCAAAGGGCAGGACACCGCCATGCAGGGCCATGCCCGTGGCAATCCCGGCCATCGCGTGCTCGCGAATACCGAAATGAATATTCCGCCCGGCATATCCGGTCGGACCGCCTACCAGTCCCTGGGTCGGCGGCGCATCCTCGGGAGGCTTAAACAGGGGACTCTCGAAGTCGCCGGGTCCCTTGAGCGCGGTGCGCGTGGACGGATCGAGGTCGCCCGAGCCGCCAATCAGATTAGGTAGGACATCGGCCAGCGCATTGATAGCTTTCTGTCCGGCGTCGCGGGTCGCCATCGCGCCGTCCGCCGGGGTGAAGCGGGGAAGTCCCGCCTCCCATCCTTCCGGCAGCTCACCAGTGAGTACCTGCCGAAACGTCCCGGCTGCCTCTGGATCGACGGCGCCCAATGCGTCCACTCGTCGAATTCCATTGAGTCTCCAACTCGCGCCCTTGCTCGACCGCCTTGCGAAACTGGGCCAAGGCTTCGTCGGGGATGTAGAAAACCTTGTCTTCAGGCCATCCCAGCGCGCGTTTGGTTAACCGCACCTCCTCGACGCCCAAAGGCTCGCCGTGCGCCTGAAAAGTGTCATGGGCGTGTCGTCAATTGAGCCAAATAATAGCGGCGGCGAGGTGGACGGCGGCGAGGAAATTTTGCGCAGTCTTATCGTAGCGTGTGGCGATTGCGCGGAACTGCCTGAGTTTGCAGAAGAAGTTTTCGATCAGGTGGCGCTCTTTGTAGAGATCGCGGTCGAAGTCGCGGGGCGCGAGGCGGTTTGTCCGCGGCGGGATGACGGCGGCTTTGCCGGCACGGGCCAGGGGTTCGCGGACACGCGCGTCGGCATCGTAGGCCTTGTCGGCGATCAGCCGATCGGCCGCCATCTGGGGCAGCAGCGCGTCGGCGCCGACCAGATCGTGGGCCTGTCCGGCGGTCAGCAGAAAGGCCAGCGGATTGCCGAGCGCGTCGACCAGCGCATGGATCTTGGTGGTCAGGCCGCCGCGACTACGCCCGATCGCCTGATCGTCATGTTTTTTTGGGAGCACCAGCGCTGTGCTGATGCGCCCGCACGATGGTGCTGTCGAGCATCGCATACTCGTTGTCGGCATCGCCAGCGAGATGCACGAAGATTTTTTGCCAGACCCCGGTTTTGGCCCACCGGCTGAACCGGCGATGGGTATTCTTCCAGTCGCCCAATCGCTCCGGCAGATCGCGCCAGGGGATGCCGGCGCGGTAGCGATAGAGCACGGCTTCGACGAACCGACGATTGTCTTGGGCGGTCGCGCCGACATGGCCGATCCGCCCCGGCAACCAGTCCCTGATCCGCTCCCATTGGTCGTCACGCAGTCCATATCGGGTCATAGGTCAGCCTTTTGTCAAAGCCGACCTTTCATTGATCACACAATTTCCAGTGTGGATAAACTCGTTTTACGATCTATACCTAATCAACGACTCGTATTACGCGTAGGCTTGCAATAATTGACGACACGCCCATGCTTATGCGGACTGGCATAGCCGATATGCGTGCGCGCCACGATCAGCGACGGCCGGTCATCGATCGTCTTTGCCTTGGTTAGGGCAGCATCGACCGCGGCTGTATCCTGCCCGTCGATATGCTCCACATGCCATCCTGCTATTGCTCCTCAGTGCACGTATTGATGGTCTCTGGATCGATCTCAACCACGATAATGGCAACGCTGGGCGCTTTGCGGCGGCCGAGCGCCTTCATAGTAATGAAGCCCGCCGCTTCTCCGGGGCCTTTGCGCACCAGCCGAGCATGAAGATCACGCCGGTCGGGTAGACAAAGCGATAGGCAATGGCGTAGCAGCGCAGCGACACGAGAACGTCGTGCCCGGTGAGCGACGGCGTGACCGACTTCGCTGTTCGCAGCAGGCCATAGACGATCCAAGGCTGTCGGACCACTTCCGTGGTCGTCCGAGCCGGCGCGGAACGCGAGAAAGCCGATCGGGATCGCCAGCTGGCAGGCGCGAAGATACCAAACGCGGTCGAACAGACCGCCGCGAAAGGCGCAACCACCAGCCGACCACCACCTGGGTCAGCATCAGGATTACCAGCCCGACCCCCCGCC
This sequence comes from uncultured Alphaproteobacteria bacterium, assembly GCA_963775525.1. Classification (GTDB taxonomy): domain Bacteria; phylum Pseudomonadota; class Alphaproteobacteria; order ATCC43930; family CGMCC-115725; genus AP-15. The sequence goes on from CAVZJF010000040.1 coordinate 97,205, forward strand.
GATGTGCAAGACCGTTATGGTGCGCCGCTTGTTATCGAAGCCGTCCACGACCTCTTCCCCTGCTGCGCCACCTCTTCGCCGACAGCGCCTATTCCGGTGATAAGCTCCGCAAAGCACTCGCTAAATTCGGCCGATGGAGCATCGAAATCGTGCGGCGCATGGCCGATACGGTCGGCTTCGAAGTCCTGCCCCGCCGCTGGGTCGTCGAACATACCCTGGCTTGGCTCAATCGCAACCGCCGTTTGGCCAAAGACTTTGAGGCCTCCATCGAGAGCGCCAAGGCCTGGCTCTATATCGCCTCCGTCCAGCTTATCGCCAGACGTATGGTATGCTCCTAACTCAACCATACCGATTAAAATTCGGACACTTAGCCTGTGCAGGTGACCGGTGCGAATTTCCGACCCTGACCATCCGAGCCATGGTGCGGCCACTGAACACAGCGACCATTATTCAGGTCGGCCGGGCATGATCTTTCGGCGCGCCGGTCAAAACCGGCAAAGAGTAGGAGGTAAAAGTCCCCCACGATGGAGGAGTAGCGATCGGCATCGGCCCCGAGCCGTGCGTTGGCACTCGCGAGGGTGTCGGCGAAGCGTCGGTAGGGGAGGGGAGCGCATAGGCCAGCCATTGAGCCGCGAAAGCTTGAGCAACTCGGGTGTCGATGTGTTCGAACGGAGCTATGGCCGAAACTGGGTGATGGCGATGTGAGAAAGGCGGCGTATCGAGGCGGGTGGAAGCCTGCCCGAACCTCCCGAAGGAGCGATACGCCGATGATGAGAAGTAGCACTGTTGTTTCCTTGCGACAGCCCGAGGCGATTGACGATCCGCTGACGGCGGTTCTGCGGAGCGGCGCTCGCCGGCTGCTGGCACAAGCCATTGAAGCGGAAGCCGAGACGTTCCTGGCGCTGATGAAGAGCGTGCACCTGCCGGACGGGCGTGACCGGGTGGTGCGGCACGGCCATGCTCCGGAACGGGTGGTTGAGACCGGGATTGGTCCGGTCGCGGTGCAGCGGGTCAAGCTGCGCGACCGCGGCGCCGGCGAAGTGGGTGAGCGCATTCGCTTCACCTCGGCCATTTTGCCGCGCTGGTCGCGTCGGACCCGGAGCCTCGATGCGTTGCTGCCGATCCTCTACCTGCGCGGGGTCTCGATGGGTGATTTCCAGGAGGCGCTCACAGCACTGCTGGGCCGCGACGCCCCGAACCTGTCGCCGTCGGTGATCGCGCGGCTGCGAAACGACTGGGAGGCGGACTATGGGCGCTGGCAACGGCGCGATCTGTCCGCCCGGCACTACGTCTATGTCTGGGCCGACGGCGTCTACCTGCAGGCGCGCATGGAGCCACAAGCTGAGTGCATGCTGGTGCTGATCGGTGCGACACCCGAGGGGAAGAAGGAACTCCTCGGTTTCCAGGTCGGCGTGCGGGAGAGCGCGCAAAGCTGGCGCGAGCTGCTGGTCGACCTCAAGGCGCGCGGCCTCGCCATCGCCCCCGAGTTGGCCACCGGCGACGGGGCACTCGGCTTCTGGAAGGCGCTCGAGGAGGTGTCGCCGACAACCCGGCACCAGCGCTGTACCGTGCACAAGACCGCGAACGTGCTCGACAAGCTGCCCAAATCCGTCCAGCCGGCAGCCAAGGCCGACCTGCGCGAGATTTGGGCAGCCCCCGACCGTGCGACAGCGCAGGCGGCGCTCGCAACCTTCGCCGAGAAGTACGGGACCAAATACGCGAAGGCAGTCACCTGCCTGATCAAGGACCGCAACGCGCTCCTAACCTTCTACGACTTTCCCGCCGAGCACTGGGACCATCTGCGAACCTCCAATCCAATCGAGAGCGTGTTCGCAACGGTGCGGCATCGCACGGTGCGCACCAAGGGCGCGCTGTCGCAGGACACGGCCCGGCTGATGGTGTTCAAGCTGGTCATGGCAGCGGCCAAAACCTGGCGCCGGCTGAAGGGCGAGAACCAATTGCCCAAAGTCGTCCAGGGCATCACATTCCGAAACGGCGTCGAGGTCATCAAGACGCCAGCGCAGAACGCCGCCTAATCACGCCGTCACCCAGTTTCGGCCATAGCTCGTTCGAAAGCACGGAAGGTCACACGGACGGATGCGTTAGCGCGAGTGCCCGCCCGACCCGGTGATGTACGGATATTTGTGTCAGGGCAGTGAGAGGGGGTACTCCGCGGATTGCTGATGTCCGTAAGGAGGAGCACCCCCAATGCCACAGGCTGTCACGATCGCGAAGCTTACCGAGAGCCTTCGAGTTGGTGAAGGGGATGCAAGGGCAAGGGCAGGGCTGGAGTGGGGCGAGGGCTACCGGGGTCTGGGGCGTGAGGCGATTGCCGCCATCCTTACCGGGCAGATGGGACAAGCGATCGACGATCACCTTGACCGGATGGCCGTGCTCGACCAGGCCGACCGGCGCAACGGCTCGTACCGGCGGCACCTGCTGACCGAACTCGGCGAAATCGAACCGCGGTGCTGCGCACTCGCCACTTCGCGCCGATCGCGGTGCTGCGCGCCTATGCGCGGCGAGCCGAGCAGTCGACCGCATGATCCTGGCCTGCTTTGTGCTGGGTCTTTCGGTGCGCAAGAGCCTGCCCTCGCGGAAAGCGGGGGTCAGCGAGGCGCTGCTGCCGATCCTGGGGCGGCCGATCAGCCCCGCGACGGTGAGCACGGTGGACCAAACAACTCGATGCGGTGGTCGCCGCCTTTCATGCCCGGCCCCTCAAAGAGCGCTACCGCGTGCTCATGCTCGACGGGGTCGTGCTGGCCCGCAAGACCGGCGCCGGCGCGATCCGGC
>CAVZJF010000041.1:0-120836 GCA_963775525.1 uncultured Alphaproteobacteria bacterium
GACCAAACGCATCGCCATCCTCATGTCCTCTCCTTGAGGCTTGGGTCCACGCTACCTGACGACACCCTTTCTTTCATTCTCCGATGGTCCCCTGCTCGCGGGCAGGCGGACCCTGCGTTGAGCAGTTCGCCCGCCGCCCTCAGCCAATGGGCAAGCGCCCCACCTGCCGAATTGACAGCGAATCGCGCGGTCATTCCCTCCTTGTCGAGACAGCCTCCGCGAGGTGCCCCGACAGTTGAGATTCAACGGAATCAGGTGCACAGATTGGTGTACGTCACGCTCGGTCCCGTCAGTATCGGAGCAGGCCTGCGCGGGTTTGCTGCCTGGAGGACACGGGTACGAAATCGGCGTGCGCAGCGACCAACTCCCGTGTAAGGCCGATCTCCCACAGCCCGAGACCGTGGGATCGAGGCAGAGTGTGGTGGGTCCGATTCTGCGCACGGCGGACGGTGTCAGCCTCGCCACGAGGTGGTGGCCATCGGCCACCGCTACACGGGCGACGATCGTGATCTGCCACGGACTAACCGGGAACAAGGATGACGGGACGTGGTCGGATTGGCCGAACAGCTGCAGGGGACCGGCTATCGGGTGGTCGCGTACGACACGCGAGGTCATGGGAGCTCGAGCGGGTTCTGTAGCTTGGGCGATCTGGAGAGGTTCGACGTGGCGGCGGTTGTCGAATGGGTCGGTGCGTTCAGTGATCAGATCGTTCTCGTGGGTGCATCGTTGGGAGCAGTGGCTGCACTGGCCTATGCCTCAGGCAACGAATCCCTGGCGGGGGTGGTGGCCGTGTCAAGTCCAGGCGACTGGCGCCTGCCGCTTCATTTTCGTTCATTGGTGACGGCTGGTTTGGCGAGGACCGGACCTGGCCGGCGTTGGGCGGAGCGAACGATGAACGTGCGGATCGGCCGATGGGTAGCTCCCGAGTCGGCCCGAGGCCACCTGGTGACAGTCGGGTGCCCCGTCGTTGTTGTGCACGGCAGCGCCGACCCCATCATTCCGAAGGCCTTCAGCCTGGCCGATGGCCTCGAAGAAGGACCCCGAGCGAGAGCTCGTGATCGTTCCCGGGATGGGCCACGCTTTCGATCCGGTCGGAATCACGCCGATCTGTGATGCCGTGAGCCGGATCATCGATAAAGGATCCGACGTCGGCATCTGACAGGGCAGATGCCTTCTTATGGCGGATGATGTGACTCTGCGTCGCCGCCCCTTCGGTCTTCGCATCATGACACCAGCATGGCGCTTCACCGAGGTCGTGCCGGTTTGCCCTCAAGTGAACGTGCCGGTCCTTTCGTCTAGTATCCCCTTTCGTCGGGCGGTGGGACTTGGGGCAGGCGGCGGGCAAAGTGGCGAGGATGGTGGGGCGGGTGTCGGTACTGACGGTTGGCGGATCAGGTTCCGAGATCGGAACGGCTGAACCGATACACCCGCGCCTCGTTGACCGGTTGGATAGGCGCTTGGTCGTTGCGCTGACGGTGGTTGGTTTCGGTATTCCGGTGCTCGGTTACTTCTGGGTGGTAATCCACTTCAGTGTCAATCTGATCTACGGGGATCAGCTCAGTGACGTGACAGTGATCCAGGCCTCCCATCAGCATCTGATTCCCTGGGAGGCACTCTGGGCTCAGTATCAGAGCAACCGACTCTTCTTTCCGAATGCTGTGGTGGTGCTCCTGGCCGCGACGACCCACTTCAACATTCGAATCGAGGAATTGCTCAACACGACGATGCTGCTGGTTGCCACGGCACTGTTCATTTGGGCACACCGGCGGCGCTCACCTTCTACGCCCTGGCTCTACTACTGTCCCGTGGCGTTTTTGACCTTCTCGCTCGTCCAGTACCAGGGGCTGCTCAACGGATATCAACTGGCGTGGTATCTGATCTTCTTGTCCTTGGCGGTGGCCCTCACGTTTCTCGACAGTCTCTCCTTCAGCTGGCTGCCGATGATTGGGGCGGTAGTCGCAGCCATCGTCGGCAGCTTCTCCTCGTTCCAGGGCCTGCTCATCTGGCCCACCGGACTGGTCTTGCTCTATCACCGACGCCGGAGATGGCCTTTTTTCGTTGCCTGGATTGCGGCAGGTGCCGTGTCGTCGTCATCTACTTTCGCAATCTGAATTTCAGTGATGGAGCCAATGGCCGGGTGTATGTCGATCATCATTTCTGGTCGTCGCTCAAATTCTTCCTCGTCGCCGTCGGCGACGTTGCCGGATTCGTCATCAAACCAGGTCACGACAACAGCAACGTCCTCCAATTCGGGCTTGTCATCTTCGTGCTGGCGGTCGCCTGCATCGTGGCCTATGGAATCCGACGAGACCCTCACGGTGCCGCTCCGTTCGGGGTGGCACTGATCTGCTTCGGACTGGTGTTTGCGGGGACCATCACAGAAGGGAGGAGCCAATACGGCCTGTGGGCGGCCAGCCAGTCTCGATACACCACATTCGACCTGCTGACGCTCGTCGGTATCTACCTCTCGGTGCTCGGCCGACCAACGTTGCTGTCTGTGGCTCGGCCCAGGGTCGAACCTCGGGAGAACGAACGCGCCACGCAACCCGGACCACGGAAGGTACTGATTCATTGGGTCGGTGACCATTCAGCAAGATTGCTTCTCGCCGCGAGGGTACTGGTCGTCGGCGTGATCGTTGTGCAGGTACTGGTCGCCCTCCCGAACGCGAGACATGGCCTCGAACTCGAACATGACGGCTGGAAAAGCCGCGGTGCACGTCGCTTCGACGATCGACCAGCAACCGGACGCAGTGGTCCGCGCTTACCCTGGAACCGTTCGATCCACCCAGCTACACCCGACAGCAGATGCGGATCGCACGAAGGCTCCACCTCAGTCTCTACGATCACAGCAGTGTGGGACGGTAGGAAGCCGTCCGTCCCAACCGGACACGACGGTAGATGTGCCCGGTTCCTCTCCCGTGGGGGTCAACTCGGTACAGTCTCGCCATGGGATCATTGGTCATCTTCTCCGCCCAGGTACCTCGGGTGGCCGCGTACTACGAAGCCATTCTCCGTGCGACACAAGTACGGGAACCTGATGGGGATATTCGCGTGGTCAACGACCAGGAGGAGGTCCTCGTCCACTCGCTTCCCGAACACATTGCCCGAGAGATCGAGATCGGTACTCCACCAGAGGCCCGTCACGGTGCACCGATCAAGCCAGTGTTTGATGTCGGTTCGCTTGCGTCTTCCCTTGACAACACCTGGGAGGTGTTCGCGGTGCGCGTCTGGTTTGTCGCTTACCTCGGCTGGACATTGAGCCTGCCGGGCAACGCCATCCGGCTGCCGCCGCTTGGCGTTGTCGCCGGTCTGGCGTCGCTGGCGGGCTTGCCGGTCAGCATCGTCGTGGCGGAGTTCGCCGTTCGGCACGGTCGGGAGCGCACGATCGTCGCGACCTGCGTCTTCTCGGTCGTCGTCTGTCTGGCGCTCGCCGCCACCGCGGGCGGACCCGGCGGCGTGGTCGCGGCTTTGCTGATCCTGGTTCAGATCACGAGCTTTGCCGATGTCGGCGCGCTCGCGGGCGGGGCAGTGTCGGCAGCCGACCCGGCCCGGCGGGGAGCGGCGCTCGCCGTCTACGCGCTCGCCGGCTACACCACGGGCTTTCTCGGCCCGGTGGCGGTCGGCGTCGCGCTCGACTGGTTTGGCGGCGCGGCGAGCGTCGCCGGTTGGCGCGCCGCGTTTGTCACGATCGCGCTGGGCTCGGCCGTCGCCGCCTGCGCCGTGCGGCGGGCCTCGGCAGAACTCTAGCGAGCGCCGCCGACCAGCGCGGCGACTTCGACCATGCGGTTCGAAAAGCCCCATTCGTTGTCGTACCACGACAGCACGCGCACAAAGCGCTTGTCGAGCACCTGGCTTTGGGTCACGTCGAACGTCGAGCTGTGCGAATCGTGGTTGAAGTCGACCGACACGGTCGGCGCCCTGTTGATGCCGACGATGCCTTTGAGCCGGTTCGACTTCGCGGCGTCTTCCATCAGCCCGTTGACCTCGTCGGCCGAGGTTTCGCGCGCGGCGTCGAATTTGAAGTCGATCAGCGACACGTTGGCGGTCGGCACCCGGATCGCGGTGCCGTCGAGCTTGCCCTTCAACGCCGGCAACACCAGCCCCACCGCCTTGGCTGCCCCGGTCGAGGTCGGGATCAGCGACAATGCCGCCGCGCGCGCCCGGCGCAGGTCGGAATGCAAGGTGTCCTGCAGGCTCTGGTCGCCGGTGTAGGAATGGATCGTCGTCATGTAGCCGCGCTCGATCCCGATCCCCCGATGCAGCACGTAGGCGACCGGCGCCAGGCAGTTGGTCGTGCACGACGCGTTGGAGATGACCTGGTGCTCGGCGTGTCAGCTCGTCATGGTTGACGCCCATCACGACGGTGATGTCGGCGCCGTCGGCCGGGGCCGAGACGATGACGCGCCTGGCGCCGGCTTCGAGGTGCTTGGCGGCGGCCTCGCGCTTGGTGAAGATGCCGGTGCATTCGAGCGCCACGTCGACGCCGAGCTTGCCCCACGGCAATTTCGCCGGGTCGCGCTCGGCGGTGACGGTGATCTTGCCGCGGCCGATGTCCATCCAGTTGTCGCCGGTCGTGACCTCGCCCGGAAACCGGCCGTGCACGCTGTCGTAGCGCAGCAGGTGGGCGTTGGTCTCGACCGAGCCGAGGTCGTTGACCCCGACGACGTCGATCTCGGTGTGCTTGTGCTCGAACGCCGCGCGCAGGACCAGCCGGCCGATGCGGCCGAAACCGTTGATTGCGACCCGCACCGCCATGGCTCGCTCCCTCCGAAAGGCTTTCGTCAATCTATAGGAGCGAGCGGGCGGCTTCGACAACCCTTTCGGGGGTAATGCCGAAATGCGGGTAGAGCGCCTCGCCCGGCGCCGAGGCGCCAAAGCCGTGCATGCCGACAAAGGCGCCATGCCGGCCGATCCAGCGGTGCCAGCCGAAATCGACCGCGGCCTCGACCGCGACCCGCGGGGCGGCGCCGAGAACCCGGTCGCGGTAGATCTCGGACTCGGCCTCGAACAATTCCCAGCACGGCATCGACACGACCGCGGCGCGGATGCCGTCCTTGGCCAATGCCTCGCGCGCCGTCATCGCGATCGACACCTCGGAGCCGGTGGCGAGCAAGGTCACCTGCCGCCCGCCTTCGGCCTCGGCCAATACATAGGCGCCGTGCGCCGAGCGGTTGTCCGCGGACGGCTCGCGCCGCAGCAACGGCAATGCCTGGCGGGTCAACGCCATCAGCGCCGGCGCGTCGCGGCGGCGCAGGGCCAGCGCCCAGCACTCGGCGGTCTCGACCGGGTCGGCCGGGCGGTAGACGTAAAGGCCGGGGATCGCGCGCAGCGCCGCCAGATGCTCGACCGGCTGATGGGTCGGGCCGTCCTCGCCGAGGCCGATCGAATCATGGGTCATCACATAGACGACGCCCGCCCCCATAAACGCCGACAGCCGGATCGACGGCCGGCAGTAATCGGAAAACGTCAGGAACGTGCCGCCATAGGGGATCAGCCCGCCATGCACGCGCGATGCCGTTCATCGCCGCCGCCATGCCGTGCTCGCGCACCCCGTAATGGATGTAGCGGCCGGAATAGTCGCCGGGCCGGACCTCTTTCAAATCCTTGGCGCGGGTGTTGTTCGACGGGGTCAGATCGGCCGAGCCGCCGACCAGCTCGGGGACCACCCGGGTCAGCGCGTCGAGCACGGTGCCCGAGGCCTGGCGGGTGGCGATCCTGGCGTCGGCTTTGCGGAAGCCGTCGCACACCTCGGCCAGCGCCGGGTCGATCGCGGCCGGCAATTCGCGGCGCTGACGGCGCTGGAATTCGGCGCGCCTCTCGGCCGGCAGGGCGTGCAATCGCGCCTCCCACGCCTGGCGCACCGCGGCGCCGCGCGCGCCCGCTTCGCGCCATGCCGCCAGCACGTCGTCGGGAATGACGAACGGCGGGTAGCTCCAGCCGAGCCGCTCGCGCGCCGCGGCGATCTCGGCGGCGCCCAGCGGGTTGCCGTGCGCCGCCGCGGTGCCGGCCTTGGTCGGCGCGCCAAACGCGATCACGGTGCGGCAGGCGATCAGGCTCGGCCGGTCGATTCCGGTGCGCGCGCTCGATCGCGGCGGCGATCGCGTCGGTGTCGTGGCCGTCGATCCGCTCGGCCGCCCAGCCATGCGCGCGAAAGCGCAAAACCTGGTCGTCGGAGACCGCGAGGCTGGTCGGCCCGTCGATCGAGATCGAGTTGTCGTCGTAGAACACGATCAGCTTCGAAAGCCGCAGATGTCCGGCGAGCGACATCGCCTCGTGGCTGATCCCCTCCATCAGGCAGCCGTCGCCGCAAAAGACGTAAGTGTGGTGGTCGACGACCGCGTCGCCGAATTGCGCCGCCAGCATGCGCTCGGCGAGCGCCATGCCGACCGAGTTGCCCAGGCCCTGGCCGAGCGGCCCGGTCGTCGTCTCGATGCCGCTCGCATGCCCGCGCTCGGGATGGCCGGCGGTGCGGCTGCCGAGCTGCCGGAAACGCTCGATCTCGGCCATCGTCATGTCGGGATAGCCGGTCAAATAGAGGAGGCCGTAGAGCAGCATCGAGCCGTGCCCGTTCGACACCACGAAACGGTCGCGGTCGGGCCAGTCCGGCATCTGCGGGTCAAAGCGCAGGTACTTTGTGAACAGCACCGTGGCGATGTCGGCCATGCCCATCGGCATGCCGGGATGACCCGATTTGGCCTTTTCGACCGCGTCCATCGCCAGCGCGCGCAAGGCGTCGGCCATATGGCGCAGCTTCGGGTCGCGGGGAGCGGGGAGGGGAGGGGGAGCGGAGGGATGTATTCATGGTTCGGGATGATAGCGGCTGGCCCGGCGAGGACAAGGGCGACCCGACCGCACCCGGGCCGAGGCGCAATCTTATCGCAAATCAAAGTTGAGCTGCCCTCGCCTGTTATCCTGTTTTTTGCAGGAGGAGATCAGGAGCCGATCGCGCTGTAGTTGCAGCCGACGCGGCGCCCACCGGCCGCAAATCCCCTGGTTTGCGGACCGCGGCCGCACGAAATCGACCCTGCTGGATGTCGTCAACGGCCAGCCCATTTTCAGGGAGAGCATCAGCGAATGCCATTCAGGATGCCTTCGGGTAACCGCGATAGGCCTACCATCCGATTACGGCAATTCTTCAGGCGCCGTTACACCGCAACCAGGCCAAAGCCCCGGTCTCGTTGTGATCATAGTCGAGCCGGGGCAGCAAGCGCAGCGCGTGTGTGGACGGCCCGCCGACCGGCGCGAACACAAGATGTGTATTTTATCGACGCGCCTGCCGTGCCGTCCCGATTTTTCTCGCTTGTAGTCGCGCCGGAAGCGGCTGGTGTACCTAACAGTCCTCATTCAGGCCCGCGAGCAGCTTTTCCGGCGGGCCGACGGTCGTCAACTCGCCGCGGCGCGCGGCCCTCATCGCTTCGATCGTCTCGTCATTGGGCACTAGTGGTGAGAATCTGACACTTGGTACCCTCACGACACAGTCGAAACCTGCGGAAACGCTGGCTTGTTCGCGGTACCATCTGTTACGTTCGCACCCCTCTCATGTCCGCCTTTTCGAGTAGCAGGCGAGCCAAACCGTGGCTGTCTTTCAAGCGCTTGTTTTGGGCTGTGCCGGGCAAGGCAGGAGGCGCGGCCGTCAAAGCGACGGTTGATCATACTCTGATGCGCGGGTCGGAACCGCATGACCGTTGATGCGTCGCGGAGCTGCCTCGGTCTAGGAACCTGCGTCGGATCGGCGATCCGGCAGATAGTGGATGCGAGGGTTCTCCTGACCGCGGCCGCGCCCCCGGCCTTGCCCGGAACGAGCGTGTCGGATAGTTTGCTGGCGCCTCCCGCTGTGGATGCGATCATGCGGTTTGTCCGATCAGCCTGCTGCCGCCATCACCTGCCGCGCGATGGCCCATACGAAACCCGCCAGCTCGCGGGCGATCGCGGTGGTGACGACATTGGCCGGCTTGCCGCTGCGGGCGAGCTTGCGATAGCGGGCGCAGAGGCGAACCTGCCCCTTCCAGGCGATGTCGCGGATCGATCTCGGCTGGTTCTCCTGACGCAGCAGCAACTCGCGGCTGACCCGCGCCGGGAATTGGTAGCACCACGCGGCCTCGATCAGCAGGCGGCGCGCTGCGCTGTTGCCGGTCTTGGTGATCCCGCCGCGCCTGACGCTCGCACCGCTCGAATGTTCGCACGGGACCAGCCCGAGATAGGCCATCAGCTGGCGCGGATTGGCGAAGCGCGAGAGGTCGCCCAGTTCGGCGATCAAGGTTGCGGCATTGACCAGGGCCATGCCGCGCATCGTCTGCAATGCCGCCACGACCGGGGCCAAGGTCCAGTCCGGCAGCATCGCCTCGATCTGCGCCGTCAGCCGATCGCGCCGCGCCGCGGCGGCCTCGACCGCTTGCACGTAGTCCTCGAGCACGAGGTGGTGGACCGCCTGCTCAAATTTGAGCCCCGCCAGCCAACGGCGATGCAGCTTGGTCCAAGCCGGCCGCCCGTAATGGCAGCCGTGGCGCAGCAGGAAGCCCGAGAGCTGCTGGCGCGCCCGGCGCAAGGCATGAGCCGCGTCGAGACGGGCGCGCACCAAATCGCGCATCGCCTCGTGCCCGGGGTCGGGAACCCACACTGCGGTCAGCTCGCCCGCCCGATGCAGCCGCGCCAGGCTGGCCGCATCCCGCCGGTCGGTCTTGACCCGGTCGCCCGCCCGCTTCGGGATCAGCGACGGTGCGACCACGGCGCAGTCGTGGCCGCGCGCCGCCAAGTGCCGTTGGATGCCGTAGCCGCACGGCCCCGCCTCGTAGCAGAACCGCAGCCTTACCCCGTCCCCGGCAAGCTTGCGCGCCAGGCGATCGAGGGCTGCCGATGTGTTCGCGATCCGGCCGTGTTCCCGGACTTCGCCGCGCAGCCCGCCCTCGGCAACCGCCACCGCGATCCCCGCCTTGTGAACATCAAGTCCGACATACGTGATACGTTCTCCCATGACCCGTCTCCTATGCATGAGGCTCGGCACCGGCCATTCCGGCGCAACCCTCGCTACCTGCATACTGTGAGACGGGTCGTCCCGTCCTTAGGCGGACATGTGGTCTAGGGGGTCGAACGGTAGCGCCTTTCCCTTGGCGATCCTGACCATCATCAGACGAAAGGCGTCCGACACGGTAAGACCCATGGCGCTCAACACGGCTGCGGCCTCGTTCTTGATGCGCTCGTCGATGCGAGCGCGGACGACTGAATTAGCGGGCATGGCGGGCTCCTTGGGCTACAAGGTAGCGCACACCGATTGAATTCAAGGCTGAACGCAGGGCGGGAGAAGGATTGTTTCGGTGCGGGGGGTTCAGTAGGCTGGCCCTCGCCAAATCGAGGGAGGGCCGGGCATGGCGATCGTCGTTGGCCAGGGCGACTACAAATACGAGATCAAGGAAAACTGGGCGAAACTGCCGGACGGGTGGTCGTTCAAGGAGGTGGCGGCGGTCGGGGTCGACAAGAACGACAACGTCTACGCCTTCGGCCGCGGCGAGCATCCGATGATGGTGTTCGACCGCCACGGAAATTTTCTGCGCTCATGGGGCGAGGGCCAGTATCCGCGCGCCCACGGCGTCCATATGGGGCCGGACGATTCGATCTACCTGACCGACGATGGCGGCCATTTCGTGCGCAAATGCTCGCTCGACGGCAAGGTGCTGCTGGAGCTTGGGGTGCCCGGCACGCCCGCGCCCTATCTGAGCGGCGAGCCGTTCAACCGCTGCACCCACACCGCCCTCTCGCCGAAAGGCGAGATTTACGTCTCGGACGGCTACGGCAACGCCCGCGTCCACAAATATTCGCCCGACGGCAAGCTGTTGATGTCGTGGGGCGAGCCCGGCAGCGATCCCGGCCAGTTCAACCTCGTCCACAACATCTGCGCCGACGCCGACGGCTGGGTCTATGTCGCCGATCGCGAGAACCACCGCGTCCAGGTGTTCGACGGCAACGGCAAGTACGAGACCCAGTGGAACAATCTGCACCGGCCGTGCGGGCTATACATGCCTTATGCGCATCAGCCGGTCTGCTATATCGGCGAGCTGTCGGTCAACCGCCTCAACGCCAATCTCGGGCCGCGGGTCAGCATCGTCGACAACCAGGGCAAATTGCTGTCGCGGATCGGCGACCCGTTTGCCGGGCAGGCGGCGACATCGTTTATCGGGCCGCACGGGCTGGCAGCCGATTCCCGCGGCGACCTCTATGTCGGCGAGGTGTGCTGGACCTTGTGGCCGGGGTTGTTCCCGGGCCAGCCGCATCCGCAGGGGCTGCGAGCCTTGCAGAAATACGAACGCGTGCATTGACTTGCGCTCGTCATTCGTCATTCCCGCGAAAGCGGGAACCCAGGGCTGCAAGGCCTGAGCGGTCGCCCCTGGACCCCCGCTTTCGCGGGGGCGACGATCACCCAAGGAGAAACGCATGGCGACCATCGTAGGGCAAGGCGACTACCAGTATCGGATCATCGAGGATTGGGCGAAACTGCCCGACGGCTGGTCGTTCAAGGAGGTCGGCGCGGTCGGCGTCGACGCCAAGGACAATGTCTACGTCTTCAACCGCGGCGACCACCCGGTCATGGTGTTCGACCGCGACGGCAAGTTTCTGCGCTCGTGGGGCGAGGGTCAGTTCCCGCGCGCCCACGGCGTCCATATGGGGCCCGACGATTCGATCTACCTGACCGACGACGGCGGCCATTTCGTGCGCAAATGCTCGCTCGACGGCAAGGTGCTGCTGGAGCTGGGCGTGCCCGGCAAGCCGGCGCCCTATATGAGCGGCGAGCCGTTTCACCGCTGCACCCACACGGCGCTTTCTCCAAAAGGAGAAATCTACGTCTCCGACGGTTACGGCAACGCCAAGGTTCACAAATATTCGCCCGACGGCAAATTGCTGAATTCGTGGGGCGGCCCCGGCACCAACCCCGGCGAGTTCAACATCGTCCACAATATCTGCACCGATGTCGACGGCTGGGTCTATGTCGCCGACCGCGAGAACCACCGCATCCAGGTGTTTGACGGCAACGGCAAGTACGAAACCCAGTGGAATAATCTGCACCGCCCGTGCGGGCTCTACATGGACTACACCCGCCATCCGGTCGCCTATATCGGCGAGCTCGGCCCGGTGCAGCCGGTCAACCGCAACAGCCCGAATTTGGGCCCGCGGGTCAGCATCGTCGACAATCAGGGCAAGCTGTTGTCGCGGTTCGGCGACATGCATGCCGGGACCGCCCCGACCGCGTTTCTCGGGCCGCACGGGTTGACCGTCGACAGCCGCGGCGACCTCTATGTCGGTGAGGTGTCGTGGACGCAATGGCCGCAATTCTATCCGGACAAGCCGCGCCCCGACTACATCCGCTCATTGCAGAAATACGAACGGGTGCGCTGAGGGCGGGTGCGCTGAGGGCCGGTGCGCTGAGCGCGCGCTCGCGGCGGCGGGTTCGCGACCGGGCCGGGGGGCGATGAGCCGGCTCGGCGACGCGCTTGCCCGCCTCGAACGAGCCGTGGCCCGGCTCGAAGCCGCCTGCGCCGGTGCCGCCGGCGGAGGGGAGGCGGCTCACCGGACGACCGCGGCCGAGGCGGAAAGCCGGCGGCTGCGCGCCGCCGCCGGCGAGATCGCGGCCCGCGTCGACGGCGCGCTCGCCCGGCTAGGCCGGGCATTGGGGGAAGGGGGATGAAATGAGCCAGGTCTCGGTGACCGTCAACGGTCACCCGTACAAGATCGCCTGCGACGACGGGCAGGAGCCGCGCATCCGCCGGCTCGCGCAATATGTCGACGCCCGGGTCGGCGAGTTCGTCAAAGGCGTCGGCCAGGTCGGGGAGGCCCGGCTGCTGCTGCTCGCGGCCCTCGTCATCGCCGACGAATTGTCCGACGCCAACGAAGCGTTGCAGCAGGAGCAGAGCCGCAACCGCGCCGCCGAAACCGAGGCCGGCGCCGCGGCCGACGCGGCGGCGAGCGGCATCCACGGCGTCGCCCAGCGGATCGAAGCCCTTGCGGCGCGGCTGGAGAGTCCCTAGCTTGCCGATGCGGGGTGGGGCTGCGCGGCCCGTCAGGTCGCACGTTACCCCGGGGCCGATACCTACCTCATGGGTGCTGTCTCTGTCGGAGTCGTGGCTTCGGCACATGGCGCCCACCTGCTATGGCGGGCCACGGTGGGATTGCAGGCCAACGGCCGAGGCGGCTCCACCCCGCAATAGCCTCAGCGTCGCCGGGACGGTGCGGTAATTGTGAACATCCTGTTTTGCGGCGACGTGATGGGGCGGCCGGGGCGTGACGCGGTCAAGCAGTACATTCCCGATCTGCGCCGCGACCTGGCGCTCGATGTCGTCGTCGTCAACGCCGAGAACGCGGCCGGCGGGTTCGGCCTGACCGAGCGGCTGTGCGGCGAGTTTTATGATTGCGGCGTCGACGTCCTGACCACCGGCAACCATGTCTGGGACCAGCGCGAGCTGATCCCCTATATCGATCGCGACCCGCGGGTATTGCGGCCGGCGAATTTCCCGGCGGGCACACCCGGCGCCGGCTGGCGGCTGCACCCGCTCGCCGACGGCCGCACCGCACTCGTCGTCAACCTGATGGGCCGCCTGTTCATGGATGCGCTCGACGACCCGTTCGCCCGGCTCGACGCGATCCTCGCCGATCATCCGCTCGGCATCGGGGCGTCCGCGATCCTGGTCGACATCCACGCCGAGGCGTCGAGCGAAAAGATGGCGCTCGGCCATTTTTCGGACGGCCGCGTCTCCGCCGTCTTCGGTAGCCATTCGCACGTCCCCACCGCCGACGCGCAAATCTTTCCGGGCGGCAGCGCCTATCAGACCGACGCCGGCATGTGCGGCGATTACAATTCGGTGATCGGGCTGCAAAAGGCGCCGGCGGTGCGCCGCTTTGTGACCAAGATGCCCGGCGAGCGCCCGCAGGTCGCCGAGGGGGAGGGGACCTTGTGCGGCGTCCTGCTTGAGACCGACGATGCGAGCGGGCTCGCGCGGCGCGTCGAGCCGGTGCGAATCGGCGGTCGGCTCGCCCCATATCTGCCGCGTCCCTGAGGGCCGGCCGGCAGATTTTGTGTGCCGCCGGATTTTCCGGCAACCGCTTGGCGCGATTGACCGAGCTTTGCACGGGGCGGTCCGGGGCGCCCCAATGCTGCCATATTGGGTTGTTAGCCCGACCCTGAACCCGTATGAGCAGTGGCGTCGAATTGCACCCCAGGAAAAACGGGGAGCCGCGCGGAGATCAATGGCAGGCCATTCGCAATTCAAAAACATCATGTACCGGAAGGGTGCGCAGGACAAAAAGCGCGCCAAGGTCTTTACCAAGATCATCCGGGAATTGACCACGGCGGCCCGCACCGGGCTGCCCGATCCGGCCGCCAACCCGCGCTTGCGCGCCGCCGTGCTGGCCGCTCGCCAGGCCAACATGCCCAAGGACACGGTCGACCGCGCGATCCGACGCGGCGCCGGCGGCGAGGGCGAGGCCGCCTATGACGAGGTGCGTTACGAAGGCTACGGGCCGGGCGGCACCGCGGTCATCGTCGAGGCGCTGACCGACAACCGCAACCGCACCGCCAGCGAAATCCGCGCCGCCTTTACCAAATCGGGGGGTGCGCTCGGCGAAACCAACAGCGTCGGCTTTCTGTTCGACCGCGTCGGCGAGGTCGTCTACCCGGCCGCCGCCGCGAGCGCCGACGACATGTTCGAGGCGGTGATCGAAGCCGGCGCCGACAATGTCGACAGCGACGCCGAGCAGCACTCGGTGACCTGCGCGCCCGATGATCTGAACACAGTGCGCGACGCGCTCGAGCAGCACTTTGGTCCGGCGATTTCGGCCCGGCTGGTGTGGCGGCCAAAGACCACCGCACCGGTCGACGAAGACACCGCCGCCGCCTTGTTCAAGCTGCTCGAGACGCTGGAGGACAGCGACGACGTTCAGAACGTCTACGCCAATTTCGAGGTGGCCGAGGACGTGATGGCGCGGCTTGGCGCCTGATTTGGGCGTCGCGGGGCAGAAGACGGGGATGCGCGTGCTGGGGCTCGATCCCGGGCTGCGGCACACGGGATGGGGGGTCATCGATGTCGACGGCAATCATCTTGCCCATGTCGCCGACGGCGTCGCGCATGCCGCTACCGATCAGCCGTTGGCGATGCGGCTGGTCTCGCTGTTCCGCCAGATCGGCGCCGTGCTCGAACGCTTTCTTCCCGACGAGGCCGCGGTCGAGGAAACCTTTGTCAACCGCAACGCTGCGTCGACCTTGAAGCTCGGCGTCGCCCGCGGCGTCGTGCTGCTGGCCCCGGCCGAGCGCGGCCTGCCGGTCGCCGAATATTCGGCCAATCTGATCAAGAAGACGGTGGTCGGCGCCGGCCACGCGGAAAAGGCGCAGGTGCAGCTGATGGTGCGCCGCATTTTGCCGGGCTTCGCGATCGGCGAGGCCGACGCCGCCGACGCGCT
Source organism: uncultured Alphaproteobacteria bacterium (assembly GCA_963775525.1). Lineage (GTDB taxonomy): Bacteria > Pseudomonadota > Alphaproteobacteria > ATCC43930 > CGMCC-115725 > AP-15. Next base: position 14,440 of record CAVZJF010000041.1, read on the forward strand.
GGCGGTGGCGATCTGCCACGCCCATCACGCGCAAACCGCGCGCGCCTGGAAGCAGCGCGGATGATCGCCAAGCTCGCCGGCATCCTCGACCAGATTGCCGCCGACGGTGCGGTCATCGACGTGAACGGGGTCGGCTATCTCGCCTTCTGCTCGACCCGCACGCTCGGCCGGCTGCCGCCCGCCGGCGCGCCGGTTCGCTTGCTGGTCGAAACCCACGTCCGCGAGGATCACATCCACCTTTACGGCTTTGTCGACACGGCCGAGCGCGACTGGTTCCGGCTGCTGACGACGGTGCAGGGGGTCGGCGCGCGGCTGGCGCTCGCGGTCTTGTCGGCGATCGGCCCCGATGAGCTGGGCTTTGCGATTCTTGCCCAGGACCGCGCCTCATTGGCCCGCGCGGATGGGGTCGGGCCACGGCTCGCCGCCCGCATCGTCAACGAGCTGCGCGACAAGGCCGGCCCGCCTGGCGATGACGCCGCCGCCCGCGGCGTCGACGCCTGCCGCGACACCGCTCGGCGACGGCCCCGCGGCCGACGCCGTCTCCGCCCTCGTCAACCTCGGCTATCGCCGCGCCGAGGCGTTTGGCGCGGTTGCCGCCGCCGCTCAGCGTCTCGGCGCCACGGCGGCGGCCGAAGCGCTGATCCGCGCCGCCTTGCAGGAGCTGGCGCAAGAGGCCCGGCCATGAGCGACGGCGAGCGCCGCGTCGTCGATCCCGAGCTCGCCGAAACCGACGCCGCCGACGCCTCGCTGCGTCCGCAAACCTTGGCCGATTTCATCGGCCAGCGCAGTTTGCGCGACAATTTGGGGGTGTTTATCGAGGCTGCCAAATCTCGCGGCGAGGCGCTCGACCATGTCCTGTTCTTTGGGCCGCCGGGGCTCGGCAAGACGACCCTGGCCCAGATCGTCGCGCGCGAGATGGGGGTCGGGTTTCGCGCCACCTCGGGGCCGGTGATCCAGCGCGCCGGCGATCTCGCGGCGCTGCTGACCAACCTGCAGCCGCACGACATATTCTTTATCGACGAAATCCACCGGCTGGCGCCGACCGTCGAGGAAATCCTCTACCCGGCGATGGAGGATTTTCAGCTCGACCTGGTCATCGGCGAGGGGCCCGGCGCGCGCTCGATTCGCATCGACCTGCCGCATTTCACCCTGGTCGGGGCGACGACCCGTTCGGGGCTGATCACCCGGCCGTTGCGCGAGCGCTTCGGCATCCCGCTGCGCCTCGTCTTTTACGAGCCCGGCGAATTGGCGCTGATCGTCGCCCGCGGCGCCCGGGTGTTAGCGTTCGACCTGCGCCGCGACGGCGCTGCCGAGGTCGCGCGCCGCGCCCGCGGCACGCCGCGGGTGGCGATGCGGCTGTTGCGCCGGATTCGCGACTTTGCCGCGGTCGAGGGGCTGGCGAGCGTCGACGCCGCCGCCGCCGACGCAGCGCTCGTCGCGGCTCGAAGTCGACGGGTGCGGCCTCGACGGCATGGACCGGCGTTATCTGCGCTGCATCGCCGAGCATTACGGCGGCGGCCCGGTCGGGGTCGAGACGATGGCCGCCGCACTGGGCGACGAGCGTGACGTGATCGAGGAGGTGATCGAGCCGTACCTGATCCAGGAAGGGTTTGTCCAGCGCACCCCGCGCGGCCGCATGCTGACCCGGCTCGCCTTCCGGCATCTCGACCTGCCGTTGCCGGCGGTCGTTGCCGGCCCAGCTCGACCTTCTGGCGGATTTGCCGCTCGCCGGCGCGGCCGAGGAGGCGCCGTGACGCAGACCGCCATGCCGATGCCGACCATCGTCCAAAAGACGCCATAAAAGGTTCAAAGAATGCCGCCTTCAGCCGTCGAAACCCTGCCGCTCGCCGGTGCGGTTCCCCATGACCTGTCGATCATCGCGCTGTTTTTGCAATCGGACGCCATCGTCAAGATCGTCATGCTGATCTTGCTGTTGGCGTCGTTCTGGTCGTGGGCGGTCATCTTCGACAAGGTGATCCGGCTGCGCCGGCTGCGCCATGCGGCGGCGAGTTTCGAGGAGAGCTTCTGGTCGGGCGGCTCGCTCGACGACCTCTACGAACGCATCGGCCAGCGCCCGCCCGATCCGATGACCGCGGTGTTCTCGGCGGCGATGCGCGAGTGGCGGCGCAGCGCCGCCAAGGGTCTGCTCGGCACCGCGATCATGCGGGCGAGCCTGCAGCAGCGCATCGAGCGGGTCATGAACGTGACCGTCGGCCGCGAGATGGAGCGGGTCGAGCGGTTCATGGCGTTTCTCGCGACGGTCGGGGCGACGGCGCCGTTTGTCGGCCTGTTCGGCACCGTCTGGGGCATCATGGACAGCTTCCAGTCGATCGCCGCCTCGAAGAACACCAGCCTCGCGGTGGTCGCGCCGGGCATCGCCGAATCGCTGTTCGCGACCGCGCTCGGGCCTCGTCGCCGCGATCCCGGCGGTCGTCGCCTACAACAAGCTCGCGACCGATTTCGGGCGCTATGCCGGGCGGCTCGAAGCGTTTGCCTCGGAGTTCAGCGCGATCCTGTCGCGCCAGCTCGACGAGAGGCCCTGAGCCGTGGCGGCTCGCGGCCTCGGCGGCAACGGCCGCCTGCCGCGGGCGCTACCGGCCGATGTCCGAAATCAACGTGACGCCGCTCGTCGACGTCATGCTGGTGCTGCTCGTCGTCTTCATGGTCGCCGCCCCGCTGTTGACCGTCGGCGTGCCGGTCGATCTGCCGCAGACCCAGGCGCCGCCGATCACCGAGCCCAAGGAGCCGCTCGTCATCTCGATCAACAACGAGGGCACAGATCTACATCCAGGACACCGACGTGCCGACCGATGCGCTGGTGCCGCGGCTGCAGGCGATCACCGGCGCCAACCCCGACGCGCTGCGTCTATGTCAGGGCCGACAAGGCGATCGATTACGGCCGCGTGCTCGAGGTCATGAGCCTGATCAGCGCTGCCGGGTTTCACAAGGTGTCGCTGATCGCCGAAGCGCCGAAAGGGCGATGCCCGCCAAGCACTGCGGCCGCCGGTGCGGCGCCCGCCGGCCAGCGCCAGCGCGGCGCCGGCGGGCAAGCACTGAAAGTCCTCACCCGGTCGCCCGCGGATGAGCGTCGCCGCCGCAGAACCGTTCCCGCTGCCGGAGCCGGCATTTCCCGAGCCGCTGCCCGACGGCGTCGGCCGCCGCGGCCTCGATGCTGTCGGCGACGCTGCACCTCGTCCTTGGGCGGCGTGCTGATCTTCGGGCTGCCGACGCTGTTTCACCCGCCGACGCCCGAAGAGATGCCGATCGCGGTCCAGCTCGTGACGATGGGGCCGGAAACCCGGGCGACGCATCCCAATCCGAACATGCCGGTGCGCGAGGCCACGCCCGAACCGCCGTTGCCCGGGCCGCCGGCGCCCAAACCCGTGCCCGAGCCGACCCCGCCCAAGCCGGCGCCGCCGCCTTCGGCCGCCGAGGCCCCGCCCGAGCCGCCCGCGCCGGCCCCGCCCGAGCCAAAGCCGGCGCCGCCGATGCCCGCCGCGCCACCGGCCGAACAGCCAAAGCGGCGGAATTGCCGCCGCCGCCGCCATTGCCCGAACCCAAGCCGACACCGCCTCCGCCGCCGCCAAAACCGGCGGTCGAAGCCGCCGCGCCAAAGCCGGCGCCCGAGCGGCCGCAGCAGGCGGCGCGCGCCGAGGCGAAGACCGAGGCCAAGAAATACAATCCCGGCCAGTTCGACGCGCTGCTGAAGAACCTGGCGGCGCAGGACACGCGCGCCGTCGCCCGACGCGCCGCCGCAGACGGCGCGGGTCGCCTCGGGCAGCGCGTCCTCGCAGCCCCGCGCGCCGCTCGGCAGCCAGCTCAGCGCCAGCGAAGTCGACATGATCCGCGAGCAGATTTCGCGCTGCTGGAACATCCCGGCGGGCGCGCGCGACGCCAAGGATCTGGTCGTCGAGATCCGCGTCGCGGTGGCGCCCGACGGCACCGTCCAGCAGGCGACGATCGTCGATCAGGCGCGGCTCGCCGGCGACCCGTTCTTCCGCGCCGCCGCGGAAAGCGCCCGGCGCGCCTTTTTCAACCCGCTGTGCCGGCCGCTGCGTCTGCCGCCCGACAAATACGACATCTGGAAAGACCTCGTCGTCGATTTCAGCCCAAAGGACATGCTCTATGACCAAAAGCCGCCCCGTTTTGCCCGGCGCGATCGAGCCCTCTGCTGTCGCTGCTGCTGGTGCTGTGGGCGTGGGCCGCCGGCGCGCGCCGAGCTGCGCATCGACATCACCAGCGGCCAGGTCCAGCCGATGCCGATCGCGATCCCCGCCTTTGCCGGCGGCGGCGGCGAAGCCCAGGCCGGGCAGCGACATCGCCGGCGTCGTCTCGGCCGATCTCGAACGCTCGGGTCTGTTCCGGCCGATCGACCCGCGCAGCTTCATCCAGAACGTCTCGGCTACCGACAGCAGCGCGCCGCGATTCGGCGACTGGCGCCAGATCAACGCCCAGGCGCTGGTGACCGGCACGGTCCAGACCCAGGGCGACGGCCGGCTCGGCGTCCAGTTCCGGCTGTGGGACGTGTTCGCCGAGCAGCAGCTGGCGGGCTTCGGCTATACGACGACGCGGCAGAACTGGCGGCGCATCGCCCACATCATCGCCGACGAAATCTACAAGCGGATCACCGGCGAGGACGGGTATTTCGACACCCGCATCGTCTATGTCGCCGAGATCGGGCCCGATGCAGAACCGGATCAAGCGTCTGGCGATCATGGATCAGGACGGCGCCAACAACCACTATCTGACCGACGGGCGCGCGCTGGTGCTGACCCCGCGTTTTTCGCCGACGGCGCAGGAGATCACCTATCTCTCCTTTGCCGGCAAGCAGCCGCGGGTCTATCTGCTCAACATCGACACCGGGCAGCAGGAGGTCGATCGGCGACTTTCCCGGCATGACCTTCGCGCCGCGGTTTTCGCCCGACGGCAACCGGGTCGTCTTGAGCCGCGCCGATCAACGGCGCCAGCAACATCTACGCCTTCGACCTGCGCACCCACAGCGCGACCCGGCTGACCGACGACACGGCGATCGACACCTCGCCGTGCTATTCGCCGGACGGCAGCCAGATCGCCTTCAACTCCGACCGCGGCGGCTCGCAGCAGCTCTATGTGATGAGCGCCGACGGCGGCGGCGCGCAGCGGATCAGCTTCGGCGTCGGGCAAATACGGCACCCCGGTATGGTCGCCGCGCGGCGACCTGATCGCCTTTACCAAGATCAGCGGCGGCTCGTTCTATATCGGGGTGATGCGGCCGGACGGCTCGGGCGAGCGGCTGTTGGCCCAGGGCTTTCTGGTCGAAGGGCCGACCTGGGCGCCCAATGGCCGGGTGCTGATGTACTTTGCCCAAGGGCCGTCCGATTCGCGCGGCTATGGCGGTTCGCCGCATCTGCAAACGATCGACTTGACCGGGTACAATCAACGTGACGTGCCTACGCCGGGGGCTGCGTCCGATCCGGCCTGGTCTCCGTTGCTGCGCTGAGCCAGATCGCGACCTTATCGTCCACGCCGTATCGAGGGGGTTCACGACATGCGTAGAACGCATTATCGGCCTGGCGGGGGCCTTGGGGCGGCGCTGTTGCTGCTCGCCGCCTGCAGCAGCACGCCGCGAGACGCCGCCCGCGCCGCCGGGCGGTCCCGGCGGCCCGGGCGGCCCGGGCGGCGCTCGCCCCGGGAGCCGCGTGCCCGGCTCGCAGCAGGATCTGGCGCAGACCGCCGGCGACCGCGTCTTCTTCGAGTTCGACCGGTCCGACATCACCCCCGAAGCCCAGCAGATTCTGCAGCGCCAGGCGGACTGGCTGCAGCACTATCCCAACGTGACGGTCACGATCGAAGGTCATTGCGACGAGCGCGGCACGCGCGAATACAATCTGGCGCTCGGCGAGCGCCGCGCCGCGGCGGCCAAGAACGTGCTGGTCGCCGCCGGAATTCCGTCCTCGCGGGTCTCGACGATCAGCTACGGCAAGGACCGCCCGGTTGTTCCCGGCTCGACCGAAGAGGCCTGGGCTCAGAACCGCGTCGCCGTCACCACCGTCAACTGAACCCGCTGATCGCGGCCGGCCGGGCCGCGCACCCCCGGGCGGTCGCGAAAGCGCGTAGAGCCGTGCTCGGACACAAACGCAGTTTTGCGGCGGATCGAACCCCCGCATGGCCGGGCGTAACTCTGGACGCCCTTTTTTTGCCCAAAACGCGGCCCTAGGACCGCGATCACTGACAGTCCGCGTCGCCCGCGCTCAGCGCGTTCAGCCGCCCCCCGCTGCCACGCGCATTCCAAAAGGCTCCGCCGATGACCCGGCGCACGTTTCTGCCGCAAGCCCACCCGACAATGCTGCTCGTGTTTCTCGCGGTGGCGGCAGCGGTTGTCGGTGGCGGCGCCGGTGGTGCGGGCGCAGGACGTCTCGACCCAGGAACGCCTCGACCGGCTGGAGCGCGATATGACGATGCTGCAGCGCCAGGTGTATCGCGGCACCGGCGGCGAAGCGCCGCCCGGCGCCGAAAGCGGCGGCGGCACCGCAGTCGACGTGCAGGTCAGGATGGACCGCCTCGAACAACAGATGCGCGACCTGACCGGCCGGGTCGAGGACGAATCCAACCAGGTCCAGCAGCTGCGCCAGCGGGTCGAGCAGATCAACAGCGACATCGACGTGCGGCTCAACCAGGGCCGCAAGGGCCAGGGGCAAGGGCAGAGCCAGGGCCAGGACGCCGCGTCAGCGCCGCCGCCGCGCGGGCGCGCGGGCGCGCTGGCGCCGCCCGAGCCGCCGCTCGCCGAGCCGGCGGCGCTGACCCCTTACGGCCGCCCGCCGCCCCCGCCACCGCCGCCGGGCTATGGAACACTGACGCCACCGGGCCCCGACACCCGAATGGGGACGCCCTATCCGGGGCCGGCCGCGCTGACGCCGCCGCAGGTCGCCAGCGCCGGCGGCGGCTTGCGGCCGTCCGGACCGGACGGCCTGCGTTCGGGCTCGGCCTCGGCGCAATACAACTCCGCTTTCGGCCTGTTGCGCAAGGCCAACTACCCGGCGGCCGAGGAAGCCTTGCGCAGCTTTATCCAGCAGCACCCGAACGACCCGCTCGCCGGCAACGCCCAGTATTGGCTTGGGGAAAGCTTTTACGCCCGCGGCAAGTACGCCGAAGCCGCCGCCGCCTTTGCCGATGGCTACAAGCGCTACCCGCGGGGGTCGAAGGCCGCCGGACGGCCTCTTAAAGCTCGGCATGTCGCTCTCCCGCGCCAATCAAAAGCACAATGCCTGCATCGCGCTGATGCAGCTCGACCACGATTTCCCGCATCAGGCAAACGCCGTCAAGGACCGGGCGGCGCAGGAGAAGAAGAAGCTCGGGTGCTAAGCCCGGTGGCCTCGGCGCCGCCCCTCGGCCTCGACGAATTCGCGGCCCGGCTCGACCGTCTCGCCTTTTTCGAAACCGCCCCGCTGGTCGCCGTCGCGGTCTCGGGCGGCCCCGACAGCCTCGCCCTCGCCATCCTCGCCGACCGGTGGGCGCGGCGGCGCGGCGGCGAAATCCGCGCGCTCTGCGTCGACCATCGGCTGCGGCCGGAAAGCGGAGCCGAGATCAGCCGGGTGGCCGGCTGGCTGGCGGCCCGGTCGATCGGCTGCGAAATCCTCGTTTGGGAGGGGAAAAAGCCGGGCACGCGCATTCAGGAAACGGCGCGCACCGCCCGCTATCGCCTCCTTGGAGAATGGTGCCGGGCATATGGCTGCCTGCATTTGCTGACCGGCCATCACCGCGAAGACCAGGTCGAAACATACCTGCTGCGGCGGGACGCGCACAGCGGCCCCGACGGCTTGGCCGGGATGCCGGCAATCCGCGAGATCGGCGGCTGCCGGATCCTGCGTCCGCTGCTCGATATCCCCAAAGCGCGGCTTTTGGCGACCCTCGCCGCCGAGGCCCAGCCTTTTCTCACCGATCCGAGCAATCGCGATCCGGCCTATGCGCGCGCCCGTCTGCGCGAGCGCGCCGCAGGCGCCGACCCCGGTGCGATCGTCGACGACATCCGCAGGCTCGGCCGCGAGCGGGTGCTGCGCGAGCAGGCCCGCGATGCGCTGCTCGCGCGCGCCGCGGCCGTGCACCCCGCCGGTTTCGCCGTGCTCGACCCGGCCGTGCTGTTGTCGGCGCCGGCGGATCTCGCCGAGCGGGCGCTCTCCGCCCTGGTGTTCGGGCTCGGCGGCGCCGACTATCCGCCGCGGCGCCGGGCTGTCGCTCGCTTGCTGCGAGTCCTCGCCGGAGAGGCCCGCGGCGGACATGTCCTCGGCGGCTACCGGTTTGTCGGCTGGCGCGGCCGCATTCTCGTGCTGCGCGAGATCGCCGCCGCGGCGGGGCCGGCGCGCGCTGGCCCCGGGCGCGGCGGTTCTGTGGGATCGGCGTTTCGAGGTCGCCCTGCGCGCCGCCCCCGCCGCCCGTAACCGCCCCCGCCGTAACCGTCGGTTATCTCGGCCGGGACGGGGTTGTCGAGCTGCGCCGGCAACCGGCGGCAGACCGGGGGTGCGGCCTGCTGCCTGCGCTTACCCATCCGATTCTGCCGGCATTGTGGGACGAAACCGGGCTCGCCGCCGTTCCTTCTCTCGGGTACCGCCGTGAGGAAGCCAACATGCTGCCGAGCCTCGATTTTAGACCCGTCAATTCTATGTCCTATGCAAGCTTTGCAGTTGTTTAACCGGGTGCACGACTTATGTGTCCCCTAGGCAAAAATGATCGCGGACCGGGTTCGATCGGCGTAGGTTGTTCGGCGCGTGCTGGCCGGCTCGGCATGGAAAGGCGTTTACCGTGAATAATTTCGGCAAGAACCTCGCCCTGTGGATCGTGATTGGGCTGCTTCTCGTCGCGCTTTTCAATCTCTTCCAGACCTCTTCCAGTCGCGGGCCGCAATCGACCCTAGCCTTTTCCGATTTTGTAAACGACGTAAACCGCGGCCAAGTCGCGGATGTGACGATCCAGGGCAACACGATCAGCGGCCATTTCACCGACAGCCGGGCGTTTACCACCTATTCGCCGAACGACCCGAGCCTGGTCGGCCGGCTGATCGACAAGGGGGTGAGGATTTCCGCCGCCCCGGTCGACGACAACGTGCCGTCGCTGTTCGGGGTGCTGATCTCGTGGTTCCCGATGCTGCTGCTGATCGGCGTGTGGATCTTCTTCATGCGCCAGATGCAGGGCGGCGGCGGCCGGGCAATGGGCTTTGGCAAGAGCCGGGCGCGGCTTTTGACCGAAAAGGTCGGGCGCATCACCTTCGAGGACGTAGCCGGGATCGACGAGGCCAAGCAGGAGCTCGAAGAGATCGTCGAGTACCTGAAGGACCCGCAGAAATTCCAGCGGCTGGGCGGCAAGATCCCGAAAGGCGTGCTGCTGGTCGGTTCGCCCGGCACCGGCAAGACCCTGCTCGCGCGGGCGATAGCGGGTGAGGCGAATGTCCCGTTCTTCACGATTTCGGGCTCCGATTTTGTCGAGATGTTTGTCGGCGTCGGCGCCAGCCGGGTGCGCGACATGTTCGAGCAGGGCAAGAAGAACGCCCCCTGCATCATCTTTATCGACGAGATCGACGCCGTCGGCCGCCATCGCGGCGCCGGGCTGGGCGGCGGCAACGACGAGCGCGAGCAGACCTTGAACCAATTGCTCGTCGAGATGGACGGGTTCGAGGCGAATGAGGGCGTCATCCTGATCGCCGCGACCAACCGGCCCGACGTGCTCGATCCCGCCCTGCTGCGGCCCGGCCGTTTCGACCGGCAGGTGGTGGTGCCGAACCCGGACGTCGTCGGCCGCGAAAAGATCCTCAAGGTGCACATGCGCAAGGTGCCGCTGGCGGCCGATGTCGACCCCAGGATCCTCGCTCGCGGTACGCCCGGCTTCTCGGGCGCGGACCTCGCCAACCTCATCAACGAGGCGGCGCTGATGGCGGCGCGGCGCGGCAAGCGCTCGGTGGCGATGAGCGAGTTCGAGTACGCCAAGGACAAGGTCATGATGGGCGCCGAGCGGCGCTCGCTGGTGATGACCGAGGACGAGAAAAAGCTGACCGCTTATCACGAGGGCGGCCATGCGCTGTGCATGCTGTACGCCGAAGGGCACGAGCCCTTGCACAAGGTCACGATCATCCCGCGCGGGCGCGCGCTCGGGATCACGATGTACTTGCCGGAACGCGACAAATACAGCCAGTCGAAGCTCGAAATAAAAGCCATGCTCGCGAGCCTGTTCGGCGGCCGTATCGCCGAAGAGCTGATCTTCGGGCCGGACCACGTCACCACCGGCGCTTCCGACGACATCCGCCGCGCGACCCAGCTTGCCCGCCGGATGGTGACCGAGTTCGGGTTTAGCGAAAAGCTCGGGCGGCTGCGCTATGCCGAGAACGAGGAGGAGGTTTTCCTCGGCCATTCGGTGACCCAGCGCAAGAACGTCTCCGAGGCGACGGCCAAGCTGATCGACGAGGAGATCCGCAGGCTCGTCGACGAGGGCGAGGAGACCGCGCGAGAGATCCTGACCGCCCGGCTCGACGAGCTGCATGCCTTGGCCAAGGGGCTGCTCGAATACGAGACCCTGTCGGCCGACGAGATCCGGCGCATCATCAAAGGCGAGCGCATCGTGCGCGAGAGTTCGGCGCCGGCGACGCCGAGCGAGGATGTGCGCGCCGGCCGGCGCAGCTCGGTGCCGCCCTCGGGCCGCCCGACCGGGCTCGAACCGGAGCCGCAGCCGGGCGGCTGACCGGCGACTCGGGCGACTGGGGCGGCGACCCGCAGTCGCGGCCGGCCATCGGTTAAGGCAGTCCGGCCCCTATCTGCGGTCCGCGGTCGTTCGGCATGTCGAGCGGCGCGTCAAGTGCAGTAACTTTAAATTATTGAAATTGTTATTTGACAATCGGCCGGTTTGTCTGCACTTTGTCAAGCTGAGGGGACTTAGTTAACACTTGGTGGCGTGATGACGCGGAAGCTCTTCGGCACTGACGGGATCCGCGGTACTGCAAATGTCGAGCCGATGACGCCGGAAACCGCATTGAAAGTGGCGATAGCGGTCGGCGAATGTTTTAAAAACGGCGCGCACAAGCATCTCGTCGTCATCGGCAAGGACACTCGTCTTTCCGGTTATATGCTGGAGCCGGCGCTGACTGCCGGCTTTGTGACGATGGGCATGGATGTCGTGCTGGTCGGCCCGTTGCCGACCCCGGCGATCGCGATGCTGACGCGCAGTCTGCGCGCGGATATCGGCGTCGTCCTGTCGGCGTCGCACAACCCGTATGGCGACAACGGCATCAAGCTGTTCGGCCGCGACGGCTACAAGCTGTCCGACCAGATCGAGCAGAAGATCGAAGCCGCCCTCGCCAAGGGTCCGACCCGGCGCGCGAGCCCGGCGGAGCTCGGCCGGGTCAAACGGCTCGACGACGCCGGCGGCCGCTATATCGAGTTCGTCAAGCAGAGTTTTCCGCGGGGACTGCGCCTCGACGGGCTGCGCATCGTCGTCGATTGCGCGCATGGCGCTGCCTACAAAGTCGCCCCGACAGTGTTCTGGGAACTCGGCGCCGAGGTGTTTTCTCTGGGCGTCGCACCCGACGGGCTCAACATCAACCGCGAGTGCGGCGCTCTGGCGCCCGAGCAAATGCGCAGGGAGGTGCTGGCCCGGCGCGCCGATATCGGCATCGCGCTCGACGGCGACGCCGACCGGCTGATCGTCGCCGACGAGCACGGCACGATCCTCGACGGCGATCAGCTGATGGCCTTGATCGCCACCGGGCTGTCGCGCGGCGGGCGGCTGACCGGCGGTGCGCTGGTCGCGACCGTCATGTCCAATCTCGGCCTCGAACGCTTTCTCGACGGCCAAGGCATCGGCCTTCACCGCACCGGGGTCGGCGACCGTTATGTCGCCGAAAAAATGCGCAGCCTCGGCTGCAACCTCGGCGGCGAGCAGTCGGGCCACATCATCCTCGCCGACTACGCCACGACCGGCGACGGCTTGATCGCCGCTCTGCAGGTGCTGGCCTCGATCGTCGAAACCGGCCGGCCGGCGAGCGAGGTCTGCCGGCTGTTTACGCCGGTGCCGCAATATGCCAGCAGCGTGCGTCACGGCGACGTGGTTCCGCTCGACCGGCCGGCGGTCCAGCGGGCGATCGCCGATGGCGAGGCGAGGCTCGGGATGGCGGGCCGCCTGCTGATCCGCCGGTCGGGGACCGAGCCCGTGATCCGGGTCATGGCCGAGGGCGAGGACGCGGACCTGGTCGCCTCGATCGTCGAGGAAATCTGCGCCACGATCCGCACTGCCGCCGCGGCGATCGACGACCTGCCCCGAGCGGCGGAATAGTGCGCGGCCGTGTCCTGATCGTCGCCGGTTCCGATTCCGGCGGCGGCGCCGGCATCCAGGCCGACATTAAAACGGTGACGATGCTCGACGCCTACGCGGCGACCGCGGTCACCGCGCTGACCGCGCAGAACACCGAAGGCGTCTTCGGCGTGCTGCCGATCCCGCCGGATTTCGTCCGCCTGCAGATCGAAATCGTGCTCGACGACATCGGCGCCGACGCGGTCAAGACCGGCATGCTGCACGACACTGCGGTGATCGAGAGCGTGGCCGGCGTGTTGCAGGAGCGGGCAGGGCGCGTCCCGCTGGTCGTCGACCCGGTCATGGCGGCCAAGGGCGGCGCCCGGCTGATCGATCCCGATGCGGTCGAGGCGCTGAAGCGGCTGCTGATCGCGCGCGCGACGGTGCTGACCCCGAACCTGCCCGAGGCCGAGATCCTGTGCGGCGGCGCGATCGGCGATGTCGGGGCAATGCGCGCGGCCGGCGAAAGCCTGCTGGCGCTGGGCTGCCGGGCGGTGCTGGTCAAGGGCGGGCATCTGCCCGGCGACATCGTCACCGACGTGCTGGTGACGGCGGCCGGCAGCAAGATGTGGGAGAGTCCGCGCATCGCCTCGCGCCATACCCATGGCACCGGCTGTACGTTGGCTTCGGCGATCGCCGCCGGTCTCGCCCAGGGTCTCGACATCGAGAGCGCCGTCGACCGTGCCCGCGCCTATGTCCAGCGCGCGATCGCCAGCGCGCCCGGTTTTGGCCGCGGCCACGGCCCGCTCGACCACGCCCACCCGCTTCACCCGCGCGGGTGACGCTGCCCTCGACAGGGCGCCGATTAATCGGGATAAAGCGGCTGCACCGCAACGTGGCGACAAATGGCCGATACCGGCGGACCACCGCAAGCACCTGGGCTGGAGGCGCGCGTCGCCCGGCTCGAATCCGACGTCGCCCATATCCGCGCGGACATCGGCGACATAAAGACGACGCTCAATCGCCTGGCTCCGCTGATTGACGAATTTCGCGGCTTTATGGCGGCGACCTTGCCGACCCTCGCGACCAAAACCGAATTGGCCGATTTGCGCACCGAGTTGAAAACCGACATCTCCGGGCTCAAAACCGAACTTAAAACCGACATCTCCGAGCTCAAAACCGAGTTGAAAACCGAAATCTCCGAGCTCAGAACTGAGTTGAAAACCGACATCTCCGAGCTCAGAACCGAGCTCAAAGCCGAAATGGCCGATTTGCGTATCGAAATCATGCAGCGGCCGACGCGCCGCCAGTCGATCTTCGACATGTTTGCAATCGTCGGCCTGATCGGCGGGGTGCTGGCGATCGCGACCCATTTCGCCCACTGAGACGATGAGGATCGCGCTCTATCAGGTCGACGCCTTCGCCGACCGCCCGTTTACCGGCAACCCGGCGGCGGTCTGCCCGCTCGACGCGTGGCTGCCGGCCGAAACCATGCAGGCGGTCGCGGCCGAAAACAATTTGTCGGAGACCGCCTTCTTCGTGCCCGAAGGCGACAATTGGCGGCTGCGCTGGTTCACGCCGACGGTCGAGATGGATCTGTGCGGCCATGCCACCCTCGCCTCGGCGTTTGTGATCTTTCGTCTGTTGACGCCGGGCCGCGACCGCGTCGTGTTCCATACCGAAAAGGCCGGCGATCTCGCGGTAACGCGCGACGGCGAATTGCTGGCGCTCGATTTCCCGGCCTGGCCCGCCGCACCCTGCGCCGTTCCGCCGGGCCTCGCCGCGGCACTCGGGCATGAACCGGCGGCGGTGCTCGCCGCGCGGGACTATCTCGCGGTCTACGACGACCTCGACCGGGTCGCGGCGCTCAGCCCCGATTTCGCCGCGCTGGCAGGGCTCGGCCGGGCCGTGATCGTCTCCGCCCCCGGAAGCGGCGAGGTCGATTTCGTCTCGCGGTTTTTCGCCCCGGCGCTCGGTGTCGCCGAAGATCCGGTGACCGGTTCGGCGCATTGCACGTTGATCCCCTATTGGGCCGGCAGGCTCGGCAAGACCCGGCTTCATGCCCGCCAATTGTCGCGCCGCGGCGGCAGCCTCGTCTGCGAGCTGCGCGGCGAGCGGGTGTCGATCGCCGGCCGCGCCGTCCTCTATCTCACCGGCGCGATCGACATCTGACGATTGCCTCGTGCCCTAAAGCGGGCGAGTATCCCGAGGATTTCCGGGGAGGGCGACCATGTTGCGGATCGCGGTGCTGGCCATATGCGTGGGTCTGACCGGCGTCGGCCCGGCGCTGGCGCAGAGCGCCGCGACGATCCAGGCGCTCAACGACAAATGGACCGCCGCCTTCGACAAGGGCGACGCCGCCGCGGTCGCCGCGATGTACACGCCGGACGCTGTTGTGCTGCCGCCCGGCCACGACATGGTCAAGGGCCGCAGCGCGATCGAAGCTTTCTGGAAAGCGGCGGCGCAGCAGGTCGGCGACGCCAAGCTCGTGACCCTCGACGTCTTGTCGCTCGGCCCCCGTGCGGCCCGCGAAATCGGCACCGTAACCCTGCGGACCAAGGCGCAGCCGCCGCAGCAGGTTGTCGCCAAATACGTCGTCGTCTGGCGCAATATCGGCGGTCGCTGGCTGCTCGCGACAGACATCTGGAACATGAACAAATAGCCCGCGCCGGCCGGGCTACGGGTAGGCTCGCGGACCGCATGCGGAGACAGAGATGGCAAAGAGTTATCGGGTGGCGGTGATCGCCGGCGACGGCATCGGGCACGAGGTCATGCCCGAGGGGATCGCCGCGATGGAGCGCGCGGCCCGCGCTTACGGGTTCGACTTGAGCTGGAACGAGTTCGACTGGAGCTGCGAGCGCTATGCCCAGACCGGGCGGATGATGCCCGAGGACGGCCTCGACCGGCTGCGGCTCTACGACGCCGTCTATCTGGGTGCCGTCGGCCATCCCGACGTGCCCGACCACGTCTCGCTGTGGGGTCTGTTGATCCCGTTGCGCCGCGGCTTTCACCAATACGTCAATTTGCGCCCGGTGCGGCTCTTGGCCGGCGTCCAGTCGCCGTTGCGCGACCGCGCCCCCGGCGACATCGACTTTTATGTCGTGCGCGAAAACAACGAGGGCGAGTATTCCGAGATCGGGGGCCGTCTTTACGCCGACAGCGAGCACGAGATGGCGATGCAGCAATCGGTCTTCACCCGCCGCGGCTGCGACCGGATCATGCGCTACGCTTTCGACCTCGCCCGCACCCGCAAACAGCACGTGACCTCGGCGACCAAGTCAAACGGCATCATCCACACCATGCCGTTCTGGGACGAGCGCTTTGCCGCGGTGGCGCGCGACTATCCCGAGATCAAGACCGACCAGTACCACATCGACATCCTGACCGCGCATTTCGTGCGCCACCCCGACTGGTTCGACGTGGTCGTCGGCTCGAACCTGTTCGGCGACATCCTGTCGGATCTCGGGCCCGCGGTGGTCGGCTCAATCGGGATCGCGCCCTCGGGCAACATCAACCCCGAGCGCCAATATCCCTCGATGTTCGAGCCGGTGCACGGCTCCGCTCCCGACATCGCCGGCCGCGGCGTCGCCAACCCGATCGGCCAAATCTGGTCGGGTGCCATGATGCTGGCGCATTTCGGCGAAACCGCCGCGGCCGAAGCCGTCGAGCGCGCCATCGCCGAGGTGCTGGCCGAGGGCGGCGCGCGCACCCCCGACCTCGGCGGCAACGCCGGCACCAAGGATCTCGGCGCCGCGATCACCGCCGCGATCCGCTGACGCTCAGCCGTATTTTGGCGTTCTGGCCATCAGCAGCAGGAACAAAGCCGTCCCCAGACCCCACAGCCCGTTGACGACGAAGCCGATCAGGATGCCGGGAAAGTGAAAGCCGTAGCCCAACGGCAGACCCTTCAGCGGCGCCACCACGAGCCACGAGAAGACGGTCGGAAACACCGCGCCAAACACGATCGCGCCGACCCAATAGCCGCCGGGGGAGCGCGCGACGGCGCGCTCGGCCAGCACAAAGACGACGCCCCACACCCCGCCCCAGAACGCGAGCGAGACGAATTGCGGCACATGGAACGGCGGCACCGGGCGCATGTTGTAGGGCAGGCCGGGGGTCAGGCCGGCAAAGTGCAGCAGCAACACTCCGATCTGGTGAAACACCAGGGTCGCGGCGAAGCCGGCGACAAAACCGAAAAGAAGTCTTGTTGTCGTCGTCGAAGACGGCTGTAGCGACAAGGACTGCGGCATGTCGGTCCTCCCGGATGTCGCGCCCGGCCTGGGAGACTGCCGCATAGCCGGCGCGGGGTTCGCCCGAGTGGGCTCGCGTCCCTTATACCGGAAAACCGGCGCGGCGCGGGGATAACCGAATGCCGCAACGCGCCGCTTCGAGCATGTAATAGCGGGTCATCTGCACGATGTCGGTGCGCCAGTAAAGCTGCTGCGGCTCGCTTTCGAGAAAATCGGCATCGGCGAAGGCATAGCAATAGGTTTCGACATAACGCCGGGCGCTGTCGCCGGCGAAGGGCGCGTCGCGCCAGCCGAACTTCCAGCCGGCATGCTCGGCGCCGAGCCGCCAGCGTTCGAGCCGCACCGACAGCGTGCCGGCATCAAGGGCATCCACCGCCGGCACGCGGTAGACCACGACCAGGCGATGCACGTTGAGCTGCAACTGCATCAGCAATTCGTCGTCAAAGGCATGAACGAGGTAGCTGGCGTCGGACGCGCCGCGGACATGGCGGATCTCGACCCTGGCGCGCGCGGCTGCCGCCAGATCGAGATCGCGCGGCTCCTCGTCAAAGCGCGGCAGCTCGTATTCGACCGCGCGCAACGCCTCGACCACCTGCCCGGTCAGAAACGCCTCGGTCCGCCTCTGCGCGTCGGCAATCGTCAGCACGCCCCCTCCACCGACCCTTCCTGCGAACATGTCCTCGCGCCCTTGCGGGGAGAGGGCAGGGTGAGGGGCTGGTCAGCCCGCGGGGTGGATCGCGGCGTCTTTGACTTCGTCGCCGACAAAGGGCTCGAACTCGCGGAAATTTTCCTCGAAACGGTGGGTCAGCTCGCGCGCGGTGTCGTCATAGGCGCGCTTGTCCGACCAGGTGCCGCGCGGGTCGAGCACGTCGCTCGGCACCTCGGGGCAGCTTTCCGGCACCAGCAGCCCGAAATTCGGCTCCGGCCTGACCGGGGCGCCGGCGAGCCGGCCGTCGAGGGCGGCGCGCAGCAACGCCCGCGTGTAGGCGATCGGCATGCGCTTGCCGACCCCGTAGGTGCCGCCCGACCAGCCGGTGTTGACGAGCCAGCATTGCGCGCCGTGCCGCTTGATCCGTTCGCCCAGCAGCTCGGCATAGGCCGAGGGGTGGCGCGGCATGAACGGCGCGCCAAAGCAGGTCGAGAACGTCGCCTCCGGCGCGTTGCCCAACCCCTTTTCGGTGCCGGCGACCCGTGCGGTATAGCCCGACAGGAAATGGTACATCGCCTGCTCGGCGGTAAGCTTGGCGATCGGCGGCATGACCCCGAACGCGTCCGCGGTCAGCATGACGACATTCGCCGGATGCGGCCCGAGCCCCTTCGGGTCGGCGTTGGGGATAAAGTCGATCGGATAGCAGGCGCGGGTGTTTTCGGTCAGGCTGTCGTCGTCGACGTCGGGGAGCCGCGTCGCCGGGTCGATAACGACGTTTTCGAGCACCGTGCCAAAGCGGCCGAGCGTGGCGTAGATTTCGGGCTCGGCGGTCGGCGACAGGTTGATGACCTTGGCGTAGCAGCCGCCTTCGAAATTGAAGATGCCGTCGTCGCTCCAGCCGTGCTCGTCGTCGCCGATCAGAGTGCGCGAGTTGTCGGCCGACAAGGTCGTCTTGCCGGTGCCCGACAGCCCGAAAAAGATCGCGGCGTCGCCCTTTGACCCGACATTGGCCGAGGCGTGCATCGGCAACACGCCGCGCGCCGGCAACACGAAATTCAGATAGCCGAAGACCGACTTCTTGATCTCGCCGGCATAGGCGGTGCCGCCGATCAGCACCAGCCCGCGCGCGAAATTGACCAGGATGAAGGTCTCGGAATTGATCCCGTCGGACTTGCCCAATGCGCGAAAACCGGGCGCGTGCAAAATCGTGAAGGCGGGCTCGAACCCGGCCAATTCTTCGACCGGCGGGCGGATGAACATGTTGCGCGAAAACAGGCTGTGCCAGGCGCTGTCGGTCACCACCCGCACCGGCAGGCGGTAATTCGGGTCGGCGCCGGCGTAGAGATCCTGCACAAACAGCTCGCGACCCTGGAAATAGGCGAGCATGCGCTGGTGCAGGCTGTCAAAGCGCTCGGGCGAGACCGGCTGGTTGATCTTGCCCCACCACACCGTGTCCTTGGTGCCGGGCTCCTCGACGATGTATTTGTCGCGCGGCGTGCGGCCGGTGAACGCGCCGGTGTTGACCGAAAAGCTGCCGCCGGCGACGACCTCGCCCTCGCCGCGGCGCACCGCCTGCTCGTAGAGACCGGGCATCAGCATGTTCCAATGCTCGTGCCCCGAGATGATGCATGCCCTGGCGGTCGAGCCCGAAACGGCTCTTGGTCGCGGTCATCGGATCGCTCCCTTCATTCGACGTTTCCTCCGGTTTTTGCGGCCCGGGACGCGGCGCCGCATCAGCGGCTCAGGCCATATCATGGCGCTATCATAGACCGGTGGTTCTGTCAAAGTTCGCGCAACGCAATAGTGTCGCTCATGGACGAGCAGATGCACGGGCTGGTTTGCCGCCGCATCCGGGTCGATGAGATTTGGGCTACGTGGGCAAGAAGCAGGCGCACCTTCGCGCATCACAACTATGTGCGGGTGCATCGGACCTTGCGCGTCTTGCCCGCGATGGAAGCGCGGGTGAGCGATCGGCTATGGTCGCTGGTTGAGCTTTTCGAGAGTACAACGGCTGAGCAAGGAAGCGTCGTAGTTGTTTACGGGGTTGGTAACGGCTTAAGTTGCTGGACAAGCTCCACGGTATCAATGGTGCCGTTCCAATAATTGATCAAAGCCGCTTCGTTCAGCCTGATCCAACTAAAAGCTGCTTGCCGATCAGCAGTCGCTAAAACTCCAGCCAGTACGCTTGGCGGACGAATGCCGACAACCGCAGTGTCGTTGATATTCATCCGCGTCCCGTGCTTTGTGCTAACTTTGACACGCGCATCATGTCGCGCGTGGCCCCGCTCCGATACCCAGATCACCATCGGGAGTCCGGTGTGTTTCGGATAGAGGTTAGCCATCTCATAAAGGTCTTCGGCTTCAGGTTCGTTCATCTGCCTTCCGCCTCGCCCAAGTGCACCTTATGCAACAAGATAGCCCGTAACTAAGGCTTTTTGAGGTGAATAGTGGTAAGGAAGGGTAACAGGTAATTACCTGCTATGCTAGGGATAGCCCGAGGTCAAGCACATCAACACAAATGTCAGTTGTCGAATTAACCTTTATGGCGAATGCCCAAGATTCGAAGCGGCGGTCAGGAGGGATGGGCAAAATTAGGACACCACCGCAACGCGCCGCTATCGCCGCGCTGCTTCGGCGAGCTGGACGAGAGCGGCGCGCGCCTCTTCGGCGGTCGCGCTGGGTGCGGGAAAATCGAGCCGGGCGGTCTCGCCGTCACGACGCAAATCGAGCTCCTTCGGGATCGATGCCGGTCATCCGCCAACCGGCGCTCGGCGCGGCCGAGCAATTTTCGCGCGCACAGGTCGACGATAGCTCGGCGTGCTCCTGGTTCATCTGCGGCACGATCGCGGTTTCCGCGGAGGCGAGCGCCCGAGATCGCCGGGGAAGATCAGGTCGGCGCCCTCGATCCATTCGATGCGGCCGAACCCGGCGACGAGATGGCCGCGCTCGACGGCGAGCCGGTAGAGGCGGAAATCGGCAAAGCCGGCGTAGAGCGCGCTCGACGGGTGATGCGCGGCAAAACGCGCGAGAAGGCGGGGATCGGCTGCCAGCTCGACCCGCCCGACCAGGGTCAGCCGCGGCCCGTCGAGCCGGTCGACATGGCCCTCGGTGCCGTCGAGCAGCAAGGAGACGCGCGGGTCGAAGGCGATGTTGCGGCTGTGCTGGGCGAGGTCGGACAACAGCAGCAGCGGGCTCGCATCGAGGTCGGCGGCCACCAGCACCAGCGAGGCATAGGGTGCGCCGCGCAGGCTCGTCGCGAGTGCCGCGCGCTCGCAGCCTCGCATCAGCCGGCGCCCGAGCCCCGCCGCATCGCCGCTCGATTCTCGATCGCTCATTGCCCAAATCGAGCGTCAGCCGTCGCGGCGGCGTCAAGTCCAGCCTCGATCGCGAGCGGGGACAGCCGGCCAATTTGGCGCGGTATTATATAACGTGGATCGTCTGGGTTGGCCGTTGCCGGCAAATCGCCATATTTGATAGCGACAGCATCCGCTCTGGGCCCGTTCCGGCTTGCTGCAAGTTAAGTGGGGGTGCAACAAGTGGCGAACACTATCGCTCTCGTCGACGACGACCGCAACATCCTGACCTCGGTGTCGATCGCGCTCGAGGCGGAAGGATTTTCGGTGCGCTGCTACAGCGACGGGGCGGAGGCGCTGAAAGCCATGAGCGCCCAGCCGGTCGACCTCGCGGTGCTCGACATCAAAATGCCGCGCATGGACGGCATGGAGCTGCTCGAGCAATTGCGCCGGCTGAGCCATATCCCCGTCATTTTCCTGACCTCGAAGGACGACGAGGTCGACGAATTGCTCGGCCTGCGGATGGGGGCGGACGACTATATCAAAAAGCCGTTTTCGCAGCGGCTGCTGATCGAGCGCATCCGCGCCCTGATCCGCCGCGGCGAGCTGGCGCGCGAGCGCAACGACCCGCAAGGCGAGCCGGTCGTCGTGCGCGGGCGGCTCGTCCTCGACCCGGCGCGGCACCTGTGCACCTGGGGCAACCAGCACGTCGAGCTGACGGTGACCGAGTTTCTGATCCTGAAATCGTTGGCCCACCGTCCCGGGCACGTCAAAAGCCGCGACCAGCTGATGGACGCGGCCTATGGCGAGCACATCTACGTCGACGACCGCACGATCGACAGCCATATCAAGCGGCTGCGCAAAAAGTTCAAGGCGGTCGACAGCGATTTCGCGCAGATCGAAACCCTCTATGGCGTTGGATACCGATACCGCGACAGATGAACCGGCCGGCAGCCCGGCGGTATCCGCGGCTCCGACGCTCCTAGACGCTCCCGGCGCGCCTGGGGAGCACGCCGAGCTCGCGCCGCGCGAGAGTCTGCGGCGCGCCCGCCGCCAGCGCCGGGCCCGGCGCCGGCTGTTCTCGCCGCTGACGCTGGCGCATCCTCGCGGTCAACGTGCTGGCGCTGGCGCTGCTCGGCGGTGGGTTTCTTTATCTCGGCAAATACGAGGCGAGCCTGATCGGCCAGCAGATCGAGTCGCTGAGGACGCAGGGCGAGGTCTTTGCTGCGGCGCTGGGCGAGGGCGCCGTGCTGGATTCGGCCGACGAAGGCGAGGTGCTGCTGCCCGACCTCGCCCGTCAGATGATGCGCCGCCTGGTGGCGCCGACCAAGACCAGGGCGCGCCTGTTCGACATCAAAGGCGAGATCATCGCCGACAGCCGGGTGTTGCGCGGGCCGGGCGGCGCTATCCAGGTGTTCGACCTGCCGCCGCCCGACACGGAAAGCCCAGTCGTGAAGGTCGCTGAAAAGATCTACGACTGGGTCGTCGAGATGCTGCCGCGGCGCGAGCGCTACCCGGTCTATCGCGAAAGCTTTACGCCGCGCGCCTCGGATTATATCGAAGTCCGGCACGCGCTGAACGGCGAGATCGGTAAAAAGATCAGGAGCGATCCGTCGACCGGCGACCTGATGCTCAGCGTCGCGATCCCGGTTCAGCGCTACAAGCAGGTGCTGGGCGCGCTGATGCTGTCGACCAACAGCGAAGAGATCAAGGAGGAGGTGCGCACCGTTCGTCTCGAATTGCTGCGCATCTTCGGCGTGGCCTTGCTCGTCACCGTGCTGTTGTCGTTGTATCTCGCCGGCACGATCGCGCGGCCGATCCGCCGCCTCGCCGCCGCCGCCGAGCGCGGCCGCGGCCGCCGTGCCCGGGTCGAGATCCCCGATTTCACCGGCCGCGGCGACGAGATCGGCGACCTCTCCGGCTCGTTGCGCGAGATGACCGACGCGCTATGGCAGCGAATGAGCGCGATCGAGCGCTTTGCCGCCGACGTCGCGCACGAGATCAAGAACCCGCTGAGCTCGCTGAAAAGCGCCGTCGAGACCGCGGTGCGGATCGAAGACCCGGCGAACCAAAGGCGGCTGATGGCGATCATTCTCGACGATGTCGAGCGGCTCGACCGCCTGATCACCGACATTTCCGACGCCTCGCGCCTCGATGCCGAGCTGAGCCGCCTCGAATTGGCGCCGGTCGACATCGCGGCGATGCTGCAGGCGCTCGTCGATGTGCATGAGGCGACGCGCGCGCGGACGCGGCGCGGCTCGTCCTCGACCTGCCTGAACGCAGCCGCGGGCTGACGGTGCCGGGGATCGAGACCCGGCTGTCGCAGGTGTTTTTCAACCTCATCGCCAATGCCGCGTCGTTCAGCCCGCCCGGCGGCGAGATCCGGCTGACTGCGCGCCATGACGGACGCGCGGTTCTGGTCAGCGTCGAGGACAGCGGCCCCGGCATTCCGGACGACAAGCTGACGGCGATTTTCGACCGCTTTTACACCGAGCGTCCCGTCGGCGAAAAATTCGGGACGCATTCCGGCCTCGGGCTGTCGATCTCAAAGCAGATCGTCGAGGCGCATCGCGGCATGATCTGGGCGGAAAACCGCAAGCGCCGCCAGTGGCGCCGTTATCGGCGCCCGCTTTTGCATCCGCCTGCCGGCGCAATTGTGAGCGAGACGCTGTTGGTTCACGCCACCGCGGTGGCGATCGAGGGCGAGGCCGTTCTGCTGCGCGGCCCGTCGGGATCGGGAAAATCGGACCTGGCGTTGCGCCTGATCGACGGCGGCGCTCAGCTGGTCGCCGACGACCAGACCTTGCTGCGGCGAGCCGGGGGCCGGGTGCTGGCGAGCGCGCCGCCGGCCATCGCCGGTTTGTTGGAGGTTCGCGGCGTCGGTGTCGTCAGGGTCGAGGCGGCCGACGGCGGCGCCGCTGGTTCTGATCGCCGACCTCGTCCTTTCGGATGATATCGAACGCATGCCCGAACAGCGGTTCGAGACGATCCTTGGAGTTTCGGTTCCGGTGATCGAGCTTGCGCCCTTCGAAGCCTCGGCCGCGGCAAAGCTGCGCCTCCTCCGACGCGCGTTGGCGGCAGGGCCATTGCCCGCTATAATCGGGGCATGAGCACCGAAGGTGGTCAGGAACCTTTCCGATCGGCCAAAACGGCGCCGCGTGCTCGCGTCCTGCTGGTGACGGGGATGTCGGGGGCCGGGCGGTCGACGGCGCTCAAGATCCTCGAAGACATGGGTTATGAGAGCTTCGACAATCTGCCGGCATCGCTGATCCCGGCGCTGGTCGAAAGCACCGCCGCCGACCGCCCGTCGATCGCGGTCGGCGCCGACACGCGCACCCGCGGCTTTGCCGCCGCGACGATGCTGGACAACCTCGCCAACGCCGTCGGCCGCCACGGGCGCGAGCTGCGGGTGCTGTTTGTCGATTGTGATGACGAGCGGCTCGAACGGCGCTATACCGAGACGCGACGACCCCATCCCCTGGCCGGAGACCGCCCGATCATGGACGGCATCCGCCGCGAGCGCCAAGTGGTCTTCCCCCTGCGCGACCACGCGGATCTGGTGATCGACACTTCCGCCTTGACCGCCACCGACCTGAAACGACTGCTGACCGGGCATTTTGCGCTCGATGCCAGGGGCTTGCGCGTTTTTGTCACATCCTTCGCCTATCGCCACGGCGTCCCGCGCGACGCCGATTTGGTGTTCGACGTGCGCTTTCTCGAAAACCCGCATTATGTCGACGAGCTGCGCCGGCTGACCGGTTGCGACCCGGCCGTGGCGGCTCATATCGAAGGCGGACGCGGATTTCGCCCGGTTTTTCGACGGCCTGTGGCGCCTGGTGCGCCCGCTGTTGCCGCGTTACGAAACGAGCGGCAAGACCTATCTGACGATCGCGATCGGCTGCACCGGCGGCCGCCATCGTTCGGTCTATGTCGCCGAGCGGCTCGCGGCCCGGTTGCGCGAGGCCGGATGGCGAACCGAGCTGGCGCACCGCGATCTGCCGCTGCCCGCCGCCGGAGCGCCGGTTCCGGCCGGCGCGGTTGCCGCCGCGGGCTGAGCCGCAGCCGTCCCAGCAGAGGAAACCGATGATCGGCATGGTATTGGTGACCCATGGGCGGCTCGCGGCGGAATTCGTCGCCGCGCTCGAGCACGTCGTCGGCGCGCAGACCCAGATCGCCGCCGTATGCATCGGTCCCGACGACGATATGGAGCAGCGCCGCCAGGAAATCCTGCGCCGCATCGCCGAGGTCGACAGCGGCGACGGTGCGGTGCTGCTGACCGACATGTTCGGCGGCACGCCGTCCAATCTGGCGATCTCGGTCATGGACCGCGCCAAGATCGAGGTCATCGCCGGGGTCAACCTGCCGATGCTGATCAAGCTCGCCAGCCTGCGGCAAAGCGAGAGCCTGGAGCGCACCGTGCTCGGCGCCCAGGAGGCCGGCCGCAAATACATCAATGTCGCCTCGCAATTGCTGACCGACGCCCGGCGATGAGCGATGGCCAACCCGAGATCGCCGGCGCCGACGCCGGCAACCGTTCGCCGCATCGCGACGATCTGCAACCAGCGCGGCCTGCATGCCCGCGCCTCGGCGCGTTTCGTCAAGATGGCGGCGCAGTTCGACGCCGACGTCACGGGTGCGCAAAAACGGCACCGAGGTCTCGGGCCGCTCGATCATGGGGCTGATGATGCTGGCGGCGGCACCCGGCACGGTCGTCGAGCTCTCCGCCAGCGGGCCGCAGGCCGAGGCGGCGGTCGCGGCACTCGCCGATCTGATCGAATGCAAGTTCAATGAGGATTGACGAGGCGGCCGACCTGCGGAGCCGCCGGCGGCGGCGAACCGCCGGCCGCCGCCGCCGAGCAGCGCCTGTCCGGGCTCGGCGTGTCGCCGGGCATCGCCATCGGCCCCGCCTATCTGGTCGAAGGCGGCGACCTTCCAGGTCCACGAGAGCCACATTCCCGAGACCGAGATCGAGGCCGAGCGCGCGCGTTTCGGCGAGGCGGTCGAGGCCTCGCTGAAGCAGCTGCGCAAGCTCAAGACCAAAGCCTCGGGCCTGCCCGGAATCCGCCGCCGAGGAGATCGGCTACCTGCTCGACGCCCATGTCGCGATGCTGTCGAACTCGCGCCTGGTGCGCGGCGCCGGCGAGCGCATCGGCCGCCAGCGCATCAACGCCGAGCGCGCCGTCGAGCTCGAGATCGACGAGATCGCCGCGCAGCTTTGCCGCGATGCGCGACCCCTATCTCGCGGCGCGGGCCGAGGACATCCGCGTCGTCGGCACGCGGCTGATCCGCAATCTGATCAAAAAGCCCTATGCCGCCTATTCGGGCGTGCCCGAGGGGGCGGTCATCCTCGCCGACGAGCTGACCCCGGCCGACACCGCGCTGATGGACCCGCAGCGCATCGCCGGCTTTGCCGCCCAGTCCGGCGGCGCCGACAGCCACACCGCGATCGTCGCGCGCGCGCTCGGCCTGCCGGCGGTGCTGGCGGTGCCCGATCTGATCGAGCATGCGCGCTCCGAGGCGACCGTCGTCATCGACGGCGGCGAGGGCATGGTCGATCATCGACCCGACGCCGGAAACCGTCGCCGATTACGAGGCGCGGCGCGACGCGCTGACCCGCGAGCGGCGCTATCTGACGCGGCTGCGCCGGCTGCCGGCGGTGACCCGCGACGCGGTCGAGATCACCCTCGAAGCCAATCTCGAATTGCCGATCGAGCTCGAGCAGGCGACCGCCAACGGGGCGATGGGCCTCGGCCTCGTGCGCTCCGAATTCCTCTACATGAACCGCGACGACCTGCCGGGCGAGGACGAGCAGTACGCCGTGTTCTCGGCCCTGGTGCGCGGCATGGAGCGGCAAGCCGGTGACGGTGCGCACCTTCGACCTCGGCGGCGACAAGCTCGCCCGCTCGCTGACCGACCATTATGTCCAGCCCGACAACCCGGCACTCGGCCTGCGCGCGATCCGCCTGTCGTTGCAGGACCGCCGGCTGTTGGACCCGCAGCTCGCGGCGATGCTGCGCGCCGCCGCCGAGGGGCCGCTGCGCATCCTGTTGCCGATGATCTCGAACGCCCGCGAGATCCGCCGCGTGCGCGAGGCGATGGAGCAGGTCGCCCGCCGACTGCGCCGCCGCGGCGTGGCGGTGCCAAAGCCGCTGCCGCCGTTGGGTGCGATGATCGAGGTGCCGGGTGCGGCGCTGGCCGCCGACTCGCTCGCCGCCGAGGCCGATTTTTTTGCGATCGGCACCAACGATCTGATCCAGTACACCTTGGCGATCGACCGCAGCGACGAGCAGGTGGCCTATCTCTACAACCCGTTGCACCCGGCGGTGCTGCGGCTGATCCAGTTCGCGGTCGAGGCCGCCTTGCGCCGCGGCATGCCGATCAGCGTGTGCGGCGAGATGGCCGGCGAGCCGCGCTTTACCGCCCTGCTGCTCGGGCTCGGGCTGCGCAATCTGTCGATGGCGCCGCGCAGCATCCCGCGCCTCAAGCAGCGCATCCGCAGCCTCGACATGGTCGCCGCCACCCGCCGCGCGCGGGCGATCATGGACCAGTCCGACACCGGCCGCATCGCCGCCCTGCTCGACGACTTCAACGCCGTCGCCTGGCCGCATTAACCGCCGCCGACCCTGCGCGGGTTTGCACGCTCCCCGAGCGACGTTTCGACCGACGAATCGTCTTGGCTGCAGACGCGCGGAGCGCAGCGCTCGGTGACAGCCCCCAGCGGCTGTCACCGGGCGCTTCGTTGCGGTTGGCCCTCAATCACCAGACCGCTATAGTCCGCTGCCGAGCGGATCGCATCATGGCCTGTTGCGGTTGGCCCTCAATCACCAGACCGCTATAGTCGATCGCGACGACCGCTGTCGACGCCGACGCTGTTGCGGTTGGCCCTCAATCACCAGACCGCTATAGTTGGCTTGCTCAGTCATTCATGCCTGCATTGGTTGCGGTTGGCCCTCAATCACCAGACCGCTATAGTTTGACTGCCGGGTCGTGCCGCCGGCTGCGTCGTTGCGGTTGGCCCTCAATCACCAGACCGCTATAGTAGCATCGGCGGCCGTCCGTCGATGAGCCTCCGTTGCGGTTGGCCCTCAATCACCAGACCGCTATAGTGCGTCTATGAACGGCGTGCCGCTAGACGGCTCGTTGCGGTTGGCCCTCAATCACCAGACCGCTAAGTCCGCGCGAGATAGCCAGGTCGATGCCTCGTTGCGGTTGGCCCTCAATCACCAGACCGCTAAGTGCGGCACAGTTACATGCGCATCGATCGTTGCGGTTGGCCCTCAATCACCAGACCGCTATAGATTGGCTGCCTGACGGACACGATGCACGCTCGTTGCGGTTGGCCCTCAATCACCAGACCGCTATAGATCCGTCGCGCCGACGTCATGACGATGGCTCGGTTGCGGTTGGCCCTCAATCACCAGACCGCTATAGTTCAGCTGCGATCGGCTGTTGCAACCTGATCCGTTGCGGTTGGCCCTCAATCACCAGACCGCTATAGATCGGCATCGCAGGTCGTCATCGAAGCGCTGCTGTTGCGGTTGGCCCTCAATCACCAGACCGCTATAGTCGCATGGACGATCGACATCGCTGGCGCGCTCGTTGCGGTTGGCCCTCAATCACCAGACCGCTATAGTCTGAGCCGCTAGCGATCGCTACATCGCCGCGTTGCGGTTGGCCCTCAATCACCAGACCGCTATAGTCATCGCCGCTCGATGCGGCGCATGCGAGTCGTTGCGGTTGGCCCTCAATCACCAGACCGCTATAATAGCTGACCCTACAAGGCCCTGAAATCAGGGCCTTTTTCTCTTTCGAGCGGTGCCGAAGCGAGGTTTTCGCCGGTCAGAACAACGCCAACTGGTCTGGCATTTGTGGCCTTGGTTCACGTTTTTGCCCGCGGTAGGTGCGGATGTTTTCATACTGCTTGTCGGTGATCGTCACGATGTGGACCTTGCCCGATGCCGGCATCTGACGCTCGATCCGGCGCGCCAAGGCATCGCCCTGCTCCTTGCCGGCGCAAAATTTCAGATAGACCGAGTACTGGCTCATCTCGAAGCCGAGATCGAGCAGGTCCTTGCGGAACCTAGTCGCCGCCTTGCGTTCGCGCGGGGTCCCAACCGGTAGATCAAAAAGAACGAACATCCACATGATGCGATAGCCGCTGAGGGCGACGGGCAGGGCAGGGGTCATGTATCGCGTGCCGCCTTGCCGTCGGGGGGCGAGCACACGCCCAGCGTCATGCTTCCAACGGCAGCGCGGCATTCGGCAGGTCGAGCCGGTCCGCCTCCCCGGCAAAGGCGCGAACCAGCGAATGCGCCAGCCGTTCGGCGCAAATCATCAACGGGCTCAGGCCTATCGGCGTCGGCAGGTCGACGATCATGATCCGGGCGAGCGCCGCCTTCGCCTCCGCATCGACCTCGACGACACCGCGGCCGACGAGCCGCCGCACCTCGCGATCGACGACCGGGCGGAACGGCTCCATCAGATCGTCGACCAGCACCATCGGGTTCGACCGGTTGGAATGCATCAGCCCGAAGCCCGGATGCAGCCCCGCCGCCATCACCGCCCGCGCCACCCCCGCGCGCAGTATCGCATAGCCGTAATTCAGCAGGCCGTTGACCCCGCGCCCGTTCTTGTCGCGGTGAAAATCCGCGCCGAGCAGCAGCGGCCAATAGCGGCGCGCCGCCTCCGCCTCGACATTGTCGGGGTCGCCCGAACGCACCTTGCGCGACAGCAGGTAGAAGCCGCCAGCCGGCGCGCCGACGGCGGCGAGCGCCGCCCCCTGGGCCAGGATCTTGGCTCGGACGAGTTGCGCCCACAGCCGCTTTTTCAACGGCAGGCTGGCGGCGATCTGGTCGTTCATCCGCCCGGTCTGCACGTGGTGCGCGTCGACCGGCCAGACGATCGCCGCCGGCATGTGGTTGGGTCCGCACAGGACGACCGGTACGCCGCGCCGCGACAATTCGACCAGCGCGTTGTTGGTGTAGCTGAGCCCGTGGGCGTTGGCGAGCACCGCCGCCACCTCGTCGATCGCCACCCGGCCGACCTCCTCGCCGGCCTCGGCGATCACCAGAAAGCCGCGATAGACCGACAGATGCCGTCCGTCGGTCGCGATCTCGACAACCCGCCCGACCATCGCAGCCCTCCCGCTACGGCAATGGCGGCTGTTTCGGCACGCACTCGCCACACCCGGCCGAGCTCGTCGACACGGACCGGCTCGGCGTTCGCATCGCCTTCAGTGTGCTGTAGGAGGCCATCAGCCAGCGGAAGGGGTCCGCTGCAGTCCGCATGGCGTTGATCGAGATTCCCCGACTCGTTGTGCTCGGCGAGCTTGAAGCGGTTCGCCGAGGCGTCGAGGCGATGCACACGCATCACCATCTTGCTGCTCCCGTCGTGGTTGAGCGCGATCAGATCCCCCTTGAACACGCGCATCACGAGGCGCGCATCCGTGGGATGCGATGCCGACACATCGGTCGCTCTGTTTGGCCGGTTCGCATCGAAAACGGTGACCGCTTCGCCGCGCCATCTACCGTCCGGCGCTTCGAAGATTTCGACATAGGCGTTTTCCCCGGCGCTATAGGATTTGTAGGGATTGCCGGCCTTGTCACGGACCACAACGAGGTATTCCGGTTTTTCCGGCTTCAACAGCCGTACATGCCGGATGCCGCTCGGCAAGCCTAGGATGTCGCTTGCGGCTGGCGAAGGACTGCAACGCTGATTTCAAATCCTTGCCCGCCGCCTTCTCGCTCTCGACATGCGCCTTGACCAGATCCCGCAACCGTCGGTCGCGGATGCGCTCGATCTCCTTTTCGTTCAGCGCCAGGAAATCCTTGCGGTAGACGAGGTTGCCGCCTTCCTTATCGGGATTCGCGGACCGTCCCATAAGCGGTGTCCTCGTGCAGTTGCGCGGCCAAACCGTGATCAGGCTTATGCGAAACGGTCATATCCTTGAGCCTGGCGTCGAGATCGTCGCGTAGGCTCGGCCAGGGCAGGGGGACCTCGACCCGCTCGCGCTCCTCGTCATAGGCGCTCGCCATACGCTGCAGCAGCGAGCGGTCGGTCAGCGCCGCCACCATCGCGTCGATCGCGTGATGGCGATGGTCCTTGCGGTTCTTGGCGTCGCCGTAATTGTGGTCGGGCAGCAGCGTATTGAGGCCCCATTTGCCGCGGATCAGTGCCGTCAGTTTCCCGGGCAATACCCAGATCTTGTTCGGCTCTGTCACCGCCGCGAGATATTGCTTTGCCGAGCGGGCGAGCCAGCCGGTCTCGTTTAGCTGCCGCGCCTGGAACCCGCCCATCGCCTCGAACCGCTCGAGCGCGTCGGGCCGGAACCGCCAGCGCTTGTTGTTCGGCAATCCGGCGGCGCGCGCCGAGATCTGTTCCCAATCGTAGTGGTGTCCGTCGATCGTCGGATTGCCGCCAAAGGCCTCAAACGGCGTCTGCTTGCGCTTGGCGCGGTTGGCGTGGCGCATGCACACAATCTTGTTCGCCGCGCTGTCGTCCCAACTTTCCTGGAACGGGATCAGATGATCGATATCGATCTCCTCCGACAGCAGCCGCTGGACCGAAATCTTTTCGCCGGTATAGGGGCAGCGCCGGTCGAGCGGGTCGCGCGGGTTCAATTCCTCCCACAATCTCATTTTCAAAAGGTTGCGCGCGTTGACCTGCTGGCCGAGCTTGCCGAGTTCGGTTCGCCGTGCGTCATTGCGGCGTTGGTTGGCGGCTTGCTCCTTTTCGATGTCCGCCACCTGCCGCGGCGACAATTTGAAATCGCGGGTCATCTCGACCACAATCTCGGCGGGCGGGCCGTATGCCCGGATCAGCGCGTTGACGATTCGCCGCAACTGGCCAAGCCCGATATGGACCGTCGGGTTCGGAAACCGCCCCCAGCGCTGTTCCTTGCCGTGCTGCGGATCGCCCGAGCCGAGCACGTCGTCGGGCAGCCATTCGCCGTAATACGGCAGGTAGCCGTTTAGCGACACCGCGCCGGTCGGCAATAAGGCGTGATCGTAGCCCGCGGCTTTCGCCGCATCGGGATAGTTCTTTCCCCCTTGCATAAACGGCAGGATCTTCCGGATTGCGCGCAGGCCGAGCCGGCAATGACCGTCGGGCAGAAACGCATTCGCCACCCGTTCTGCCGCAGCTCGATCGAGCCAGCGCCTCGGCGCTCAACCAGGCAGTCATCTGCTCGGCGTCTTCTTCGGCCAACAGCCGCTCGACGATCTCGATCTGCCGGGCTTGCGAAAAGCTCCGCCACGCTTTGCCCAACAGCGCCTTGTGCGAGAGTTTCGCGGCGGTCTCGTCGCCCTTGAGCTCGCGCCGCTTGTCGCTTTCGAGATTGAACCGTGTTTCCGATGGCAGTTTCAGCAGTCGGCGGATTTTGTCGAATGACACCTTGCTGTTTTGCAGCAGCGCCAGCGCAACCTTATCGCCGTCCTCGTTGCCGAGCGGCTGCGGCCGGCGCCCCACACCCTCGACCGCGAGGTTGCGCACCTCCTGCCAGATGCGGAAGCGCTGCGCCAGCGGATGCGCCCACGGGCAGCGGAAGCCTTCGGCGTCGTCATTGCTCTCCGCCGGGTCGAGCGAGCATTTGCCGACGGGCGGTTGCTTCAGAGGCCGCTGATAGAAAATCCCGTTGATGTCGCTGCCGATCGCCGCCCGCGCCTCCGGCGTCATTGTCGGATGGTATTTCGCTTGCTCCTCCCAGATCGCGTTGAACTCGGCGAAGGCCATCTGCCGGGTCGGATAAAAATCATATTCCGCCTTTGCCCCGGTGCTGCGGTTGCGGGCGCGGACGGGTTCGCGCTCCTGATGCCGCCAATGCAGGAACTCGCCGAGCGTGCGCGCGCCGGTGCTCTCGATCTGGACCTGCAGCCGGGTTGCCGCCTCGCGGATCGCCCCCAACTCGCTGTCTTGTTTTTCGGTCTTGCGGTTGGACAGAAACCCGCGCCGCTGGTTCAGGTGAAACAATGCCCGGCCGACATGATAGGCCGGCAATTCCTCGTCGAGCGCCCGGGCGCGCAGCTCGAACGGGTCGAGCCCCTCCAGCCTTTTGCGTTCCGCCAGGTCCTCCGGCATCAGGCCGTGCTCGACCAGCAGGGTCATCACGTTCGTTCGGCGTTTCAGATACCGGTCGCGCCGCCGCCGTGCCCCGCGCGCGACCCGCCGCGTCACCGCGTTCGAGCTCTTCGATTGCGGATCGCGCCCGTCCGGGTAGATGCGCACGCCGCCCGGGCCCAGCCCCACCGGCCGGCCCTCGCCATCGAGGCGCACCATGAACCAGCCGAGCGAATTCGACCCGACATCGAGCCCGAGCCGATAAGGGAATTTGTCGTTCGCCATCGTCTGTCCTATTTCACTGCACGCTGAAAGGCACCGGGACGGGGGCGAGGTTCTCCGACTTGATTCCCGCATGGACACGGGAGTCGGGGAACCTCGCCTCCCTGCATGCCGCGTGTGGACCGCGACTCTGGGTGTCATCGTGGCCGTCACATAGTATCTGTCAATGCTGTTACGTTTTCTCCGATATCTCCTTGACTTTCGAGGCAGCTCCCCCTCAATCTTCGTCCCGATCCGTCGCTTCCACCTGCAAATCGCAGACAGTTGGAGCTATCGGAGTTGCGATTGGCCCTCAATCACCCAACCGAGAGCCCGAGTCATTAGATGACTGTGCAATTATCCTCTGGATGCCGTCAGATTTTTGTCAGATCATCGTCCTTATTTGTCCTTCCTAACGATAGTACTTTGTAGTTGACACGAGGAGAGTTTTGTTCCAAACTGTTTCATGGTGCTGATGACGAGGGGTTATTAGGCCAAGCTTAGCGGTCTGGTGATTGAGGGCCTCCCGTTAACAAGCTGAAAAGCACCAAATGGGGCGGGCTGCGGCCCGCCCCTTCCACTTTCAAGCATGAAACCGCGGCGTTGTCGCAAGCTCAGGCCTTGTCGCCACAATCCTGCGTTACATTGAGTTGCAACGAGGTGACCATTGATGGAGAGACCATGGCGACATATGGCCTGCTGGGAGCGGCCCGCGACGAGCTTCCTCAGGGCGCCGCGTGACCGGTCGTAAATTCCCGTCGATTCCCGGTTCGGCCGGGAGAATTCCCGGTTACGCTGGAATAATTCCCGGTAAACTCAGCTACGGGAATTGGCTTGCAGTGGATTGATTTTGCGTCGGTTTTTGACGATGGCAACGGGTAAAAACGGGGAAATTCCCGGATAATTCGCGGCTAACCGGGAATTAGCGAGGGTCAGGGTTTGCCGGCGGTCCAGTTCGGGTGGGTGTTGTAGAGCGAGACCGTCGAGAGGCCCATCTTGGCGCTGGCGTCCTTGACCTGCCGGCTGTAGGCGACGTAGACGAGAGTGTCGTTTTTCTGGTCGTAGATCCGGCGCACCGCGATCGACTTGAAGAACAGGCTCATGCGCTGCGAAAAGATCTCCTCGCCCTTGGGGCCGAGCGCGATCTTGCCGATGGTGATCGGCCCGGTCTGGGTGCAGGCGATGGCGCTGTTCGACGGGTTCTCGAACCAGTTCCCCTTGGTCAGCCGGTCGATGACGCTGCGGTCGAAATGGACGATGTGGCAGGTGACCCCGGCCACCGCCGGGTCGGCAAAGGCCTCGACCACCATGCCGTTGCCGGTCCAGTCATTGGCAAAGCTGCCGACGGTTTCGGCCCGCGCCCCGGCGCCGAACCCGGCACAGAACCAGGCGCCGGCGAGGGTCAGCAACACCGTGGGCAACAGTGAGCGGGTCATCGGCTCGTCCTCGCACAGAGAGCGCTATGGGTCGGGCGGATGCCGGCATGGCGCCCGCTTTCGCCAAGGATATAGGTCGGCCGGCCGCGCGTTGTGCCGGCGGGCGGCGGCGAGGAGCGCGGCCGCGCCCGCGACGATCGCAACGGGCGGGTGTTAGCCGGGACATGTCCGGGCGTGCCGCGATCATCGAAACCGACATCCCGGCGCGGCTCGACCGGCTGCCGTGGACCGGGTTTCACACGCTTGTCGTCGCGGCACTCGGCATCACCTGGATCCTCGACGGGCTCGAAGTCACCCTCGCCGGCTCGGTCGCCGGCGCGTTGCAGGACAGCCCGGTCCTGCGCTTTTCGGCGGCCGAGGTCGGTGCGGTCGGCAGCGCCTATCTTGCGGGTGCGGTCGGCGGCGCGCTGCTGTTCGGCTACCTGACCGACCGGTTCGGGCGGCGCCGGCTGTTCTTCGCGACCTTGGGGGTCTACTTGGTCGCGACCGCCGCCACCGCGTTCTCGTGGGATTTCGCGAGCTTTGCGCTGTTCCGCTTTGTGACCGGCGCCGGCATCGGCGGCGAGTACTCGGCGATCAACTCGGCGATCCAGGAATTGGTGCCGGCGCGCTTTCGCGGCCGCACCGACCTCGCGGTCAACGGCAGCTTTTGGCTCGGCGCGGCATTGGGCGCGTTCGGCGCCGTCAGCTTTTTGCGGCCGGGCTGGCTGCCGCCCGATCTCGGCTGGCGGGTTGCCTTCGGCATCGGCTCGGTGCTCGGCCTCGGGGTGCTGCTGCTGCGGCGCCACCTGCCGGAAAGCCCGCGCTGGCTGATGTTGCACGACCGCCTGCCCGAAGCCGAGCAAGTGGTCGGCGAAATCGAACGCCGCGTCGGCGCAGACGCGCCGCCGCCCGGCCCGGGAGCGGGAGGCGGGGCGGCGGGAGGCCCAGGGCGCGCCGGAACGATCCGGCTTGCGGTCTCCTCGCGCACCCCGGTCGCGCGCATGGTCATGGCGATTTTGCGCGACTATCCGCAGCGCGTCGTCCTCGGGCTGGCATTGATGTCGGCGCAGGCGTTTTTCTACAATGCGATCTTCTTTTCCTATGCCCTCGTCCTGACCCGGTTTTACGGCGTGCCGTCGGCGTCGGTCGGCTGGTACATCCTGCCGTTCGCGCTCGGCAATTTTTTGGGGCCGCTGGCGTTGGGGCCGCTGTTCGACCTCGTCGGGCGCAAGCCGATGATCGGCATGACCTATGCGCTCTCGGGGGTGCTGCTGGCGATCGTCGGCTGGCTGTTCCGCGAAGACCTGCTCAGCGCCGCCCAGCTGACCCTGTGCTGGACCGGCATTTTCTTTTTTGCCTCGGCGGCGGCGAGCTCGGCCTATCTGACCGTCAGCGAAAGCTTTCCGTTGGAGGCCCGGGCACTCGCGATCGCCCTCTTTTACGCGCTCGGCACCGCGGTCGGGGGCGTCGTCTCGCCGTGGCTTTTCGGCGTATTGGTCGGGACCGGCGAGCGCAGCGCGGTCTTCGCCGGCTACCTGCTCGGCGCCGGGTTGATGGTCGGGGCCGCACTCGTCGAGTTCGCGATCGGCGTCAAGGCCGAGCGTCAGCCGCTCGAAAGCGTCGCCCGCCCGCTCTCCAGCGTCGCCGACTAGCCCTTGGCGAAGGCCGGCGCCGCGGGCTGCCGGCTTACGGCTCGTAGACCGCGAAGCACTTGTTCGAATTGAAGATCCAGGATTCGACAAAGGCGGTTTCGGTCGGCCGCCGGCCGAGCGCGTCCATGGCGCCCATCAGGCACATCCAGTTCAGGATCTCCTGCTGGCCGCTGTCCTCGACCGCGCTCAGCGGACGCTCGCGCCAAGTCTTGTAGTCGCTCCGCTGCAAGGCGTCGTAGAGCGCGCGGTCGGCCGGGACATCGGGGTAGAGCAGCCAGTTCTTCGGCGTCAGGAACGCGTGCGACCAGCTCGACGAGGCGACCAGCGCCACCCGGTACGGGCTGTCGGCGACGATGCGGGCGCAGGCGGCCCCAAGGTCGAAGCAGCGCCACGGGAGCGGGGAGGGTGGGTCGAGATCCTCCTCGGCCGGCAATTCGCTCAACGAGCGAACACCCGCCTGTTGGGCGACAACCCGGCGGCCGTAGCAGTTCACCTGGAACGGCAATACCGGATAGGGGAAACCCTGCCGGTCGTAATCCATGAACAGCAAAGTGTTCAGAAAGGCGTGGCCGAGCGGGTGATGCAGCGGCCGGTAGGCGTAGGACACGTCGAACCCGGTCTCGATCATCTTGCCGGCAAGGTATTTGCCCGCCTCCCGGTGGCCCCGGTACTCGAAAACCTTGTCCTTGGGCTCGCCCCAGGCGTTGGCCGAGCGGTAGAACTCCCACGGCTTTGGCGCCATCTGCTCGTAGGCGAGGAGGCAGAACGGCGGGATCACGTCCTCGCGGAAATTCTCGTACTGATCGTCGCCCCAGATCACCACGAGATCGGGGGCAAACTCGTCGAGCACCCGGCGCGCGTTGCGAAAGCCGGCGATCAGCGCCTCGCGGTGGCGCCGCGCCGCCGACAACCCCTGGTCGGCTCCGTACTCTTCGCGCATCGGCGCGGGCCAGCCTTCGGGATGCCGATATTGCTCGGGCAGCGCCGGGTCGTCGAGGACCCGCTTCAGAATGCGCCCCATGCTTTCGTCGGTACCCGAAAGCGGCGGAAAGTGGGTGACGCCGAGACCCAGTACCTCTCCCATTTTCTATCCTCCCGACGGGCTCAGAGCCCAGCCTCTGCGTTATCGCTCCCTGCGGCGTTCTGTCAAGGTCGGCGCGAGGCCGCGAACACCAATTCGCCGTCGCTCCGGCCGATCTTTACCGATCTGAAAGGCGCCGTCGCGGCATTTGCCTGCTTGTCGCCGCGGCGTTGCACCGCCCAGCGGGGTTGTGGCAATAACGGGTCGGGGAAATTGGGGAATTAGGGGGCTCTGCGATGACGCCTCGTCGCTACAGCCGTCGGATGCTGTTGTCGGCGCCGTTTTTGGCGACACCCGGTCTGCTCGCGGGCCTGCCGACGAAAGCGGCGGAGGGCGGCTTTTCGTCCTTTCTCTATCTGGTGCGCAGCGAGGCCACCGCGCAGGGCATCCGGCCGGCGACAGTGGATCTGGCGCTGCGCTATGCCCAATACCTGCCGCATGTCGTCGAGCTCGACCGTCACCAGCCGGAGCAGGTGCTGACCTTTGCCCAATACCTGCAAAAGACGGTTAGCCCACAGCGGATCGAGAATGCCCGGCGCGCGCTCTACGACAACCGGGCGCTGCTCGACGCGGTGTGGCGGCGTTATGACGTCGAGCCCCGCTTTATCGTCGCGTTGTGGGGGATGGAAAGCGATTTTGGCAAGATCACCGGCAATTACATGGTGGTGTCGTCGCTTGCGACACTTGGCTTTGACGGTCGCCGCGGCCCCTATTTCCGTGGCGAGCTGATTTCGGCATTGCGCATCATCGACCAGGGAAACGTCGGCGTCGGCAACATGACCGGCTCCTGGGCCGGGGCCATGGGCCAGTGCCAGTTTATGCCCTCGACCTTTTTGCGCTACGCCGTCGATTACGACGGCGACGGCCGCCGCGACATCTGGAACGACCGCGCCGACGTGCTGGGCTCGATCGCCAATTTTCTGGCCCATCTCGGGTGGCGCAACGGCCAGAACTGGGGCCGGCGGGTATTGTTGCCGGCCGGTTTCGACGCGCGCTGGACCGGACTTGAAACGCGCCGCCCGACCGGCGAATGGAGCCGCATGGGGGTGCGCAGCGTCGACGCGCGGCCGCTCGCCGCCGGCGAGGTCGAGGCCTCGCTGGTCATGCCGGACGGCGCCGGGGGGCCGGCACTGCTGGTGTACGACAATTTCCGCACCATCATGCGGTGGAACAAATCCACCTATTTCGCCGGTGCGGTCGGCTATCTCGCCGACAGCATGGTCGGCTGAGGGCGGACGGACGACGGGCGATCGCCGGCTGTCGGGGCAGGGGAGGGATGGCGATCGGCGGCATCGGCTGCATCCGGGCTATCGCGCCGATTGCGCTGCTCGGCCTGTTGCTGGCCGGTTGCGCCTCGTCGCCGCCGACCGGGTCGCACTACGACGCCTATGCCGGCCATGGAGTCGGGACATACCGGGTCGGCAGCCCCTATAAGATCAAGGGGATCTGGTACTACCCTTCGGTCGACTACGATTTCGACAAGACCGGGACCGCATCCTGGTATGGCGGCCAGTTCGAAGGACGGTTGACCGCGAACGGCGAAATTTTCGACCTGAACCAGCTGACCGCAGCTCACACCACCTTGCCGATGCCGAGCATCGTGCAGGTCACCAATCTCGAGAACGGCCGCTCGCTTCAGCTGCGGGTCAACGACCGGGGACCCTTTGCCGACGGCCGCCTGATCGACGTGTCGCGCCGGGCGGCGCAGCTTCTCGGCTTCGAGAAGAAAGGCACGACCCTCGTGGAGGTGAAGGTTCTGAAGGACGAGAGCATCGCCGCCGCCGACGAGGCGATGCACGGCGGCGGGCAGGTTCTCGTCGCGGCGGCGCCGAGCACCGCCGCGGCGGTCAGGGTAGCATCGCTGCCGCCGCGCGGTTCCGGCTCCGGTCTATTCGCCTAACGTCGCCGCACCACCTGCGGCAATGGCGCCGACCGAACCTCCTCCATTGCCGTCGCCGCAAATTGCGATGGCTCCCAGCGAAGCGCCTGCCCCCACCGCAAACGGAACCGGCGCCGCCGAGCGAACCTCTCCCGCCGCCACCAGCGCCGCAAATCGCAATGGCTCCCAGCGAATCGCCTCCGCCGCCGCAAGCGAGCCCGGCGCCGCCACCCCGCCCGGCACGCCCGCCGCTGTCCCGATTTGCCCTGATCGCGCCCGCCGAGGCCGCGGAGCTGCCGCCGCCCCGGGCGTCGGCCCGCCGATCCGAAATCGCCGCGGCACCGAACCCTATCCCACAAATGCCACCTTCGGCGCCGAGGCTTGCCGGTGCCGGGTCGGGCCGGATCTTTGTCCAGGCGGGTGCGTTTTCGATGCGCGACAATGCACAGAAGGTACAGTCGCGCATCGCGCGCCTCGGCAGCGTTCAAGTGTCCGCCACATCGGTCAACGGGGTCGAGATGTATCGTGTGCGGCTCGGCCCGTTCGGCAGCGAAGAACAAGCCAACCGGCTGCTCGCGCGGGTCGTCGACAGCGGCTGTCCCGGCGCGCGCATCGTCGGCGACTAAAAGAGTATCCTGCAACGGAGGCGAACGGGAACGACCATGATCATGCCGCCGCGTCTCATTGTGTTTGTGCTGATGGCGATGTTCGCCGCCGGCCTCGCCGTCCCGTCCGGCGCCGCGGCAGCCACCCACGCTAAGGCCAAGACGAAGCCGACCGCGTCCGTCACCGCCGGCCGGCCAGGCGGCCGCGTCGGCGACCAGCATCGACACCCAGGCGGCGCATGCGATAATCGTGGAGGTCGAAACCGGCGCCGTGCTGCTCGACAAGGACGCCGACGAGCGTATGCCGCCGGCCTCGATGAGCAAGATGATGACCGCCTATCTGGTCTTCAGCATGCTGAAGGACGGAAAGGCTAAGCTGACCGACGAATTGCCGGTCAGTGAAGATGCGTGGCGGACCGGCGGGCTCAAAGATGTTCGTGCCGCTGGGCGGCAAGATCAGCGTCGCGGATTTGGTGCGGGGCATGATCATCCAATCGGGCAACGACGCCTGCGTCGTTCTCGCCCAAGGGCTCGCCGGCAGCGTCGAGGCCTTTGTCGACCTGATGAACCAGAAGGCCAAGGAAATTGGGCTCAAGGACAGCCATTTTGCCAATGTCGACGGCCTGCCGGACCCCAATCATTGGATGACGGCGCGCGATCTCGCCACTCTGGCGATCCGGACGATCAAGGATTTTCCGGAATACTACAAGATTTATAGTGAAATGGAATTCAGCTTATAACAATATCAAACAGGGCAACCGCAATCCGCTGCTTTACAAGAACATGGGCGCCGACGGGCTAAAGACCGGCCACACCGAGGAGGCGGGCTACAGCCTGACCGGGTCGATCGTGCGCGGCGGCCGCCGCATCGTCATTGTCCTGGGCGGGCTGCCGTCGATGAAGGCGCGCGCCGAGGAAAGCGAGAGGCTGGCCGACTGGGCGTTCCGCGAATTCAACGACTATCGCCTGTTCGCCGCCGGCGACAAGGTCGACGACGCCCAGGTCTGGCTCGGCAACGACGCGCGCGTGCCGCTGACCGTCGGCAAGGATTTGGCCGTGACGCTGTCGCGCAAGGCGCGCAAGGACATGCAGGTCGCGGTGCAATATGACAGCCCGATCCGGGCGCCGGTGCAAAAGGGCGAAGCCGTCGGCAAGATTGTCAGTCAGCGCACCCGACATGCAGCCGCAGGAGTTGCCGCTCGTCGCCGCGACCGGGGTCGGCCGCATGGATGCGATGGGCCGCATCGCCACGCTCGCCGGCTATCTCGTCTGGGGCGACCGGCACTGAGGCGATGGCGCGCGGCCGGTTCATCACCATCGAGGGCGGCGAGGGGGCCGGCAAATCGACGCAGGTGCGGCTGCTGGTGGCGGCGCTCGAACGCGCCGGGATCGCGGCGCTGGCGACGCGCGAGCCGGGCGGCTCGCCCGGCGCCGAGGCCATCCGCCAGCTGCTGCTCGAAGGTGAGGGCGAGCGGTGGGATGCGGCCGGCGAGGCGCTATTGGTGGTCGCGGCGCGGCGAGACCATGTCGCCAAGCTGATCGAGCCGGCGCTTGGCGCGCGGGATCTGGGTCGTCTGCGATCGCTTCGCCAATTCGACATCGGCTTATCAGGGCTATGGCCGCGGGCTGCCGGCGGCGGACATCGCGCAATTGCACCGCTTCGCGCTCGGCAATTTCGTCGCCCGACCTGACCCTGATCCTCGATCTGCCGGTCGAGACCGGGCTGCGCGCCGCGCCGCCGCGCGCGCGATCGTGCCGCCGCCGAGCGCGATCGTTTCGAACGCCTCGACCGCGCCTTTCACGAGCGGCTGCGCCAAGGATTCCTCGACATCGCCGCGGGCGAACCCGATCGCTGCGTGTTGATCGACGCCTCCGTCGAGCCGGGATCGGTGCATCGCGACATCGTCGACGCCGTGATGGCGCGGCTGGGCGTCGACGCTGCCTTTGCCAGCGGATCGAAAGAGCCCGGCCCGACGCGTGAAAACGCGAAGTCGGCGGATACCGAGAGCGCGGTTCCGGCGCCGCGCGCAAACCCGGACCTCGTCGGCCATGAGGCGGCCGAGCGGGAGCTGTTGCGGCTGTACAGCGGGCGGCGGCTGCCGCATGCGATCCTGCTTGCCGGGCCGCGCGGCATCGGCAAGGCGACGCTCGCCTTTCGCTTCGCCCGATTTCTGCTGGCCCAGGGCGGGGACGCGGAAAGGCCGGCGCTCGATCTGTTCAGCTCCGTCGGAAGGCGACGACCGCGCTCGGCGATCGACCCCGAGAGCGGGGTGTTCCGCCGCGTCGCGGCCGGCGGCCATGCCGATCTGCTGACGGTCGAGCGCGCCTGGGACCCGCGGCGCAAGCGGCTGCGCGGCGAAATCGTGGTCGAGGACACGCGCGAGATCGCCGCGTTCTTTCGCCTGACCGCGGCGGAGGAGGGGTGGCGGGTCGTCATCGTCGACGGCGCCGAGGAGATGAACCGCAACGCCGCCAACGCGGTGCTGAAGATCCTCGAAGAGCCGCCCGACCGTGCGCTGCTGCTGCTGGTCAGCCACAATCCCGGCCGGTTGCTGCCGACGATCCGCTCGCGCTGCCGGCGGCTGGCATTGGCGCCGCTGCCGGCGCGCGCTGGCGACGCAACTGCTCGCGCCGCTACCGCCCGCAGCTCGACGCAGCCGAAGCCGAGGCGCTGGCGGCACTGAGCGGCGGCAGCATCGGCCGCGCATTGGAGCTGGCCGACGCCGGCGGGCTCGACCTCTATCGCTCGCTGATCGAATTGCTGGCGCAGGCTCCGGCGATCGATCTCGGGCGGCTGCACGGGCTGACCGACCGGCTCGCCCGAGCCGATGCCGAGGATGCCTATCGGGCGAGCGAGGAATTGCTGTCGCAATTTCTGGCCCGGCTGGCGCGTGGCCGCGGCGCGCGGTCGCCGGCGCGGCCGAAGAGATCGTCGCCGGCGAGAGCGCGGCGATGCAGCAGCCTGGCCGGCCGCGCCGACCCGGCTCGCTGGGCGGACTTGCGCGACGAGATCGAGCAGCAATTTCGCCGCCGCGCGCGAGCTCAACCTCGACCGCAAGCAGACCATGCTCGGCGCCTTCTTTGCCATCGACGGAGATGGCGCGCTAGAAACGGCGCCGCCGGCCGCGCTGGATCGCCGCCGGTCCGGCCCATATCTGGGGCTTTGGAGAGTGCGATGAGCCGCCCGGCCCTTTTTCATCACCACGCCGATCTACTACGTCAACGACCAGCCGCATCTCGGCCACGCCTATACCGACGGTGGCCTGCGACGCGCTGGCGCGGTTCATGCGGCTCGACGGCCGGCAAGTCAAATTCCTGACCGGCACCGACGAGCACGGCCAGAAGGTCGAGCAATCGGCGCGCGCCGGCCGGGATCTCGCCGCAGGAATTCGCCGACCGGATGTCCGGCGCGTTCCGCGACATGACCCGGCTGCTCGAATATCAGCCACGACGATTTCATCCGCACCACCGAGCCGCGCCATACCCGCGCGGTGCAGGCGATGTGGCGCGAGCTGGAGCGGCGCGGCGAGATCTATCTCGGCCGATTTGCCGGCTGGTATTCGGTGCGCGACGAAGCCTTTTACGACGAGGGCGAGCTGGTCGACGGCAAGGCGCCGACCGGCGCCGAGGTCGAATGGCTCGAGGAGGAAAATTATTTCTTCCGGCTTTCGGCCTGGCAGGACCGGCTGTTGGCCTATTACGAGGCCAATCCCGATGCGGTCGCGCCGCGCAGCCGCCGCAACGAGGTCATCAGCTTTGTCAAAGGCGGGCTCGAGGATCTGTCGATCTCGCGCACCAGCTTCAGCTGGGGCGTCCCGGTCCCGGGCGACCCCAAGCACGTCATCTACGTCTGGCTCGACGCGCTGACCAACTACATCACCGCGCTCGGCTATCCCGATAATCGAAAATCGGAGTTTACGACTTTTTGGCCGGCCGATCTTCACATGGTCGGCAAGGATATCCTGCGCTTCCACGCGGTCTATTGGCCGGCCTTTTTGATGGCGGCCGGGCTCGAGCCGCCGCGCCGCGTCTTCGCCCATGGCTGGTGGACGGTCGAGGGCCAGAAGATGTCGAAATCGCTCGGCAACTTCATCCCGCCCGATCAGCTGGTCGACGCCTACGGGCTCGATCCGCTGCGCTATTTTCTGCTGCGCGAACTGCCATTCGGCAGCGACGGCGATTTTTCGCATCGCGCCGTGGTGGGCCGGCTGAACGGCGATCTCGCCAATGATTTCGGCAATCTGGCGCAGCGCGTGCTGGTGATGATCAACCGCGACTGCGGCGCCGCCGTGCCGGAGCCCGGCGCCTTCGCCGAGGCCGACCAGCGCTTGCTGGATAGTGCGCAGCGGATCTGTTCGAGACTGTGCGTAAGCATATGGCGGAACAGGCGTTTCACCTGGCGCTCGAAGCGATCTGGCGGGTCGTCGGCGAGGCCAACCGCTATGTCGACGAGCAGGCGCCGTGGGCGTTGCGGCGCAACGACCCGGCGCGGATGCGCACCGTGCTCTATACTCTCGCCGAGACGATCCGGCATCTCGCGATTCTCGTGCAGCCATTTGTCCCGGCGGCGGCAGCGAAGCTTCTCGACCAGCTCGGCGGTGCCGCGCGGGGTCGCGCGATTTCGCCGCGCTGGCGCAGGCGCCGCTGGCGCCCGGAACCCGCCTGCCGAAGCCGGAAGGGATTTTCCCGCGCTTTGTCGAGAGCGCCCGCGGCATGAGCGGCGAGGGCAGGGCGGCGATGCTGGTCGACAGCCATTGCCATCTCGATTTCCCGGATTTCGCGGCCGAGCGCGAGGCGGTGATCGCGCGCGCCCGGGCGGCCGGGGTCGGGACGATGCTGACGATCGGCACCCGGCTCGACCAATTTCGCGGGGTGCGCGCGATCGCCGAAGCGGATCCGACGGCGATCTGGTGCTCGGTCGGCGCCCATCCGCACGAGGCGGCGGATCATGCCGACCTGCTGCCCGACCAGCTGGTCGCGCTGGCGGCGCATCCCAAGGTCGTCGGCATCGGCGAGACCGGGCTCGATTTCCATTACGATCTGAGCCCGCGCGACATCCAGGAGCGCGTCTTCCGCGCCCATATCGCGGCGTCGCGCGCGACCGGCTTGCCGCTGATCATCCATGCCCGCGAGGCCGACGACGAGATCGCCCGCATCCTCGACGAGGAGCGGCCGCCGCCCGGCGTGCTGCATTGCTTTTCGAGCGGCCGCGGGCTTGGCCGAGGCGGCGCTGGCGCTCGGGCTTTTACATCTCGATCTCCGGCATCGTGACCTTCAAGAACGCCGAGGAGCTGCGCGGCGATCGTGCGCGACCTGCCGCTCGACCGGCTGCTGGTCGAGACCGACGCCCCTATCTCGCGCCGGTGCCGTATCGCGGCAAGC
This sequence comes from uncultured Alphaproteobacteria bacterium, assembly GCA_963775525.1. Taxonomy (GTDB): domain Bacteria; phylum Pseudomonadota; class Alphaproteobacteria; order ATCC43930; family CGMCC-115725; genus AP-15. Next base: position 59,210 of record CAVZJF010000041.1, read on the forward strand.
GCAACGAGCCGGCCTTTGTCGCGGCGACGGCGGCGGCCGTCGCGGCGCTCAAAGGGATCGAGCCCGGAGCACCTGGCGGCGGCGACGACGCGCCAATTTCTTTCGCCTGTTCACCAAGGCGTACCGCCCGCCGGATCCAGCTCCAGCCGATGAAGGTCACGGTCCTCGGCTGCGGCGCCTCGACCGGGGTGCCGGCGATCGGCCCGGATTGGGGCCGCTGCGATCCCGGCCGATCCGCGCAATCGGCGCCGGCGCGTCGTCGGCTGCTGGTCGAAATCGGCGACGGTCGCGATCCTGATCGACACGTCGCCCGATCTGCGCGAGCAGCTGCTCGACGCCCGGGTCAGCGCGGCTCGACGCCGTGCTGATGACCCATGCGCATGCCGACCACCTCCACGGCATCGACGATCTGCGCGCGGTCAACCGGCTGATGGAGCGCGGCGATCCCGCTATGGGCCGACGCCAAGACCTTGGCTGAGATCGGCCGCCGGTTCGGCTATGTCTTCGAGCCGCCGCCCGAGCCTGGCCGGTTCTACAAGCCGACCCTCGAACCGCACGAGATCACCGGCCCGTTTGCGATCGATGGGATCCCGGTCGTGCCGTTTGCGCAGGACCACGGGTTCAGCACGACCTCGGGCTTTCGCATCGGCGCGCTGGCGTATTCGACCGACGTGACCGAACTCGACGACGAGGCGTTCGCCGCGATCGCCGGGGTCGAACTGTGGATCGTCGACTGCCTGCGGCGCGAGCCGCACCCGACCCACAGCCATCTCGCCAAGACGCTGCGCTGGATCGCGCGCGTGCGCCCGCGCCGCGCCGTGTTGACCCATATGGACCAGAGCCTCGATTACCGCGAGCTCAGCGCCGAACTGCCCGCCGGCGTCGAACCCGGCCAGGACGGGCTGGTCATCGAATTGCCGGCCCCGTAGAGCCGATTGAATGGCGCTGGTCAATTCCGGCGCGACGCCGATCACGCCATTGGTGAGCGCATCGAGCCAGCAGGTTGCGGAACAGCCGTTCCCTTCACGAAGAATATTTTCCATAATATATATTATGCGACAAACTATGCGGTGGCGGCGGCGTGACGCGACGCGTGGTAGCATCTCAAGACCGGCCTCCGAGGTCCGGTTACGGAGGCGCCGGGTGAACCTGCCCGAGGGATTGCGGCTTACGGTCGAAGACCGGCCATCGGCCGAGGAATGCGACGCCGTCGGCTACGCTCTCGACGCGTACAATCGCGAGTTTCTCGGGCGACACCGGGTTTTCCCGGTTTGGCCTGTTCGTGCGCACCGAGCGCGGCGAAACCATGGCCGGGCTTGTCGGCTCGACCTATGGCGGCTGGCTGTTCGTCGAGGATTTGTGGGTGCATGCCGATCTGCGGCGTCGCGGGATCGGCAGCGAATTGCTGTCGCTGGCCGAGCGGCGCGCGGCTGACGTCGGCTGCCATTCGGCGCGGCTCGACACTTTTTCGTTTCAGGCCCCGGAGTTCTATCCGCGATTCGGCTATCGGTTGTACGGGGCGCTCGACTACCCTCCGCGTCACCGGCGGTATTTTCTGTGGAAGCCGCTGGACCCTGCGGCTGCTTCAAATCACGTCACGTTATTTCCGGTCTCGGCCAAGGGGGTGCTGTTCGAGGACGGCCGGGTGGTACTGCTCGAGAATGAGCGCAGACGATGGGAATTGCCCGGCGGCCGGCTCGAAGCCCGGCGAAGATCCTCCGGCCTGCCTCGTACGTGAAGTCGCCGAGGAATTGGGGACCGGGGTGGTGGTCGAAACCATACTCAATTCCTGGGTTTACGAGGTCTTGCCGCGGCGCGAAGTGCTGATCGTGACCTATGGTCTGCGGCGCGCGGACAGCCGGGCGATGCGGGTCAGCAGCGAACATCGCCGGTTCGGGCTGTTTTCGCTGGACGAGTTGGCGGGCCTGCCAATGGCCGAGGGCTACCGCCGCTCGATCCGCGCCTGGGCGGCGCAATGCGGCGGGCGACCGGGCGAATGACGGTCCCTGCCCTCAAAGGTTTGCTCGCGATCATGGCGCGGCTGCGCGACCCCGAACGCGGCTGCCCGTGGGACCGCGAGCAGGATTTCGCGACCATCGCACCCTATACGATCGAGGAGGCTTACGAGGTCGCCGACGCGGTCGCGCGCGGCGACATGGCGGCATTGAAGGACGAGCTCGGCGACCTGCTGTTTCAGGTGGTGTTTCACGCGCGCCTGGCCGAGGAGGCGGGGCTGTTCGATTTTGCCGACGTCGCCGCCGCGATCGCCGACAAGATGGTTCGCCGCCACCCGCATGTCTTTGGCGACGCCGAGATCGCCACCGCGGCGGCGCAGGCCGAGGCGTGGGAGGACCACAAGGCCAGAGAGCGGGCCGCTCGGGCCGCAGCGGCCGGGGCGCCTGAAAGCGTGCTCGACGGTGTGGCGCTTGCCCTCCCTGCCCTGCTCCGCGCCGCCAAGATCCAGCGGCGTGCGGCGCGGATCGGCTTCGACTGGCCCGAAGCGAGCCCGGTGATCGCCAAGGTCGCAGAGGAAATCGCCGAGCTCGAAGCCGAGCTGGAGCGCGGCGCCGATCCGGCCGGATCGAGGACGAGATGGGCGACATCCTGTTCGCCGCCGCCAACCTCGCGCGCAAGCTCGACATCGACCCCGAAGCCGCGCTGCGCCGCGCCACCGCCAAATTCGAGCGCCGCTTCCGAGCGCTCGAAGCGCTCGCCGCAGAGCGCGGCGTCGGTGCCGATCTCGACGCCCTCGACGCGTTGTGGCAAGAGGTCAAGCGCGACGAGCGCTAATGCAGCCGCTGCTGGTGGCGCAGGCGGGCGATGTCGGCTTCGGACAGCCGCACCGACAGATGGGCGGCCTCGGTGTCGTCGCGGCGTCCGAGCACCTCGCCATGACGGTAGATCCAGGCGAGGGTCTTGCCGTCGCTCAATGGAATGTCGAGCCGCACCGGGCGGGTGGCGGTTTCGAGGCGGCGGTCGATCAGTTCGAGCAGCGCCTCGCAACCCTCTCCGGTCGCCGCCGACAACGCGACGCTCTGCGAATTTCGCAAAGCGTGATTGGCGAGGCTGGCGCGAGCCGACGGGTCGAACAGGTCGATCTTGTTCATCGCCTCGATGAGCCCGTCCTCGGCGGTCTCGTCGAGCCCGAGATCGGCCAGCACCGCAAGCACGTCGGCGCGCTGGGCCTCGCTGTCGGGATGGTGCGCATCGCGGACATGGATGACGAGATCGGCCTCGGTCACCTCTTCGAGGGTGGCGCGGAATGCGGCGACGAGATGGGTCGGCAGGTCGGAGATGAACCCCACCGTGTCGGACAGGATCGACGGTGCGGCCCGACGGCAGGTCGAGCCGCCGCATCGTCGGGTCGAGGGTCGCGAACAGCATGTCGTCCGCGGTCACCGCGGCGCGCGTCAGCCGGTTGAACAGGGTCGATTTGCCGGCATTGGTGTAGCCGACCAGCGCCACGACCGGATAAGGGCACGCGGCGGCGCGCCTCGCGATGCAGCGCGCGCGTGCGCTTGATGCCGTCGAGCTCGCGCTTCAGCCGTGCGATGCGCTCGCCGATCAGCCGGCGGTCGATTTCGAGCTGGCTCTCGCCGGGGCCGCCCAGAAAGCCGAAGCCGCCGCGCTGGCGTTCGAGATGGGTCCACGACCGCACCAGCCGCGAGCGCTGGTAGGAGAGCGCCGCCAGCTCGACCTGCAGCCGGCCTTCATGGGTGCGCGCGCGCTCGCCGAAGATTTCGAGGATCAGCCCGGTGCGGTCGATGACCTTGGCCTGCCAGCTTCGCTCGAGATTGCGCTGCTGCACCGGCGACAATGCGCCGTCGACCACGACGAGCCCGATCGCGTCGTCTTTGATGCCACTCGCGGAGATTGTCGACGGTGCCGGTGCCGAACAACGTGGCGGGCCGCGGCCCGGACAAGACGGGCGATTTCGGCGCGCACGACATCGAGGCGGATCGCGCGCGCGAGCCCCACCGCCTCTTCCAGCCGCGCTTCGAGCCGATCGGCCCGAAGCTTCGCCGTTACCCCGGCCGGGCGCCGATTTTGGCGCCGGATGCAAGACCAGCGCGCGGCCGGTCGTCGTGCCGTCCGCGAGCGGCAGTGTGTCCCCTTCCCGGCTCAGAGCTCTTCGTTCTCCCTACCCGGCTCGAACAGCTGGATCGGCTGCGCCGGCATCACCGTCGAAATCGCGTGCTTGTAGACCAGCTGCGAATGCGCGTCGCGCCGCAGCAACACGCAAAAATTGTCGAACCAGGTGATGATCCCTTGCAGCTTGACGCCATTGACGAGAAAGACCGTAACCGGGGTTTTGTTCTTTCGTACGTGGTTTAGAAACACGTCCTGAACGTTTTGTGACTTCTCCGCAGACATGGGTTCCCCCATCCGATTTTTGGAGCGGAGCCAGAACGGCGCGCGCCCATTCAGCAGCAACCGCGCGGCCTGCACCGCCGAAGCTGCCGAAACGAAGATGGGTCGGCCAAGATAAATCACAAGCCCTGTATAAAGCGGAACAGTTCCGCGGGATCGGAAAAGGTAAGATGCGGGGCGCATCTCAGCAATTCTTCGGACCCCGGTTCACCACCGAGCAGAACCGGCGACGCAACCGCGTTGCCGGCGCATTCCATGTCGACGCCGGTGTCGCCGACGAACCAGACCGCCTGCGCCGGCCGTCGACCCCGCTCGGCGCGAGCGCGAGGTGGACCGGCGCCGGGTCGGGCTTGTCGGCATCGGCGTCGCCGGCGCCGACGATGCCGCCGAAATGACGCGACCAGCCGAGCTGCTCGGCTTCGCGGCGCAACAGCGCGCCGGTCTTGTTGCTGACGACGCCGAGATAAATCCCCTGCCCCGGCGAGCGCCTCCAGCAGCTCGGCGGACCCGGCAAGGGCCGTCAGCCGTTCGAGATGGATCGCGCGAAAGCGGTCGAGATAGATGCCCCGCGCCTCCTCCCAGCGCTCGCCGAAATGCAGCGGAAAGCTTTCGCGCAGGCTGAGCCGCACCCGCGCCCGGGTCTCCGCGAGCGTCCAGGGCGGCTTGTCCATCGCCGCCATGACGTGGTTCAGCGCCTCGTGGATCGTCGCCCAGCTGTCGACCAGCGTGTTGTCCCAGTCGAACAGGATCGCCTGCGGGCGGCGCGAGGTCCGGCATGCGCGGCGCGCTCATGCTGTCGCCGGCGTGGGCCAAGATAGAACTCGCGCAGCCGGCGGCTGAGCGGGCCCGGCGTGCCGTCGCCGACCGTTGTCGCCGTCGATGCGCACGACCGGCAGCAGCTCGGCCGTGGTGCTGGTCAGGAAGGCCTCGCGCGCCGCCTTCGCCTCGGCCACGGTAAACGGCCGCTCGACGAGGCGATCAGCCCTCGCGCGCGGATGATGTCGAAGAGCGCGAGGCGGGTGACGCCGTTGAGGATCGCGCTGTCGGCGCTGGCGGGTGACGACGGCGCCGTCGGCGGTCACGATCCAGGCATTGGTCGAGGTGCCCTCGGTGACAAGGCCGTCGCGGTCGACCTGCCAGGCCTCGTAGGCGCCGGCTTCCCGGGCGCGCTGCTTGCCGAGCACGTTGGCGACCAGCGCCACCGATTTGATGTCGCAGCGCTGCCAGCGGATGTCGGGGATCGTGATGACGGCGATGCCGTTCTCGGCGAGGCGCGGATCGCGGCGGCCGCCGGCGCCGCGCGGTGACGACCAGAACCGGCTTTGCCGCCTTCGGGAAGGCATGGTCGCGCGGTGCGGCGCCGCGGGTGACCTGCAGATAGACGATGCCGTCGACGACGCCGTTGCGGCGGACGACCTCGCGCATGACGATCTTCAGCGCCGCCTGCGACATCGGCGCGGCGATCCGCAGTTCGCCGAGCGAGCGCGCGAGCCGCGCCAGATGCGGCGCCTCGTCGACCAGATGCCCGCCGACCGACCGCCAGCACCTCATAGACGCCGTCGGCGAATTGATAGCCGCGGTCCTCGATATGCACCCCGGCCGCGCGGTGCGGCAGATACTGGCCGTTGACATAGGCGATGCGCGACATCGGCGCTCAGGTCCCGACCTTCAGCGGGCGGTCGTTGCCGAAGACGCCGAGCGATTTCAGCTTGCGGTGCAGCGCCGAGCGCTCCATGCCGACAAAGGCGGCGGTGCGCGAGATGTTGCCGCCAAAGCGGGTGACCTGCGCCAGCAGGTATTCGCGCTCGAAGACCTCGCGCGCGTCGCGCAACGGCAGGGTCATGATCTCGCTGCCCTTGTCCCATTTGACGACGGTCGGCGCGATCGCCGTGATCTCGTTCGGCAGCATGTCGGCCCGGATCGGCTCGCGCGCCTCGCCCGGCGCCATGATCAACAGCCAATCGACGACGTTGCGCAGCTGGCGCACATTGCCGGGCCACGAATAGGCCTGCAACGCCGCCATCGCGTCCTCGCCGATCTCGCGCGGCGCCAGCCGCGCCGCTTCGGACGAGCGCGTCATGAAATGCCGCGCCATCAGCGGGATGTCCTCGCGCCGGTCGCGCAGCGGCGGCACCTTGATCGGCACGACGTTCAGCCGATAGAACAGATCCTCGCGGAAACGGCCGGCGCCGATCTCCCCGGCGAGGTCGCGGTTGGACGAGGCGACGACGCGGACATCGACCTCGACCCGGCTCGACCCGCCGATGCGCTCGAAGGTCTGCTCCTGCAGGGCGCGGACGATCTTGCCCTGGGTTTCGAGCGGCATGTCGGCGACCTCGTCGAGAAACAGGGTGCCGCCATGGGCGCGCTCGAAGGTGCCGATCTTGCGCGGCGCGCCGTCGGCGCTGTACTCGGTGCCGAACAGCTCGATCTCGAGCCGCTCGGGCCGCATCGTGGCGCAGTTGACCGGGACGAACGGCCCCTTGGCGCGCCGCGAGCGCAGATGCAGGAGCCGCGCCGACGACCTCCTTGCCGGCGCCGGGCGGCCCGGTGATCAGCACCCGGCTGCCGGTCGGCGCCGCCTTGTCGATCTGCTGGCGCAGCTGGTTGGCGAGCGGCGAGATCCCGACCAGGTCGATGTCGCCGCCGGCGCGCAGCTTGCAGCTCCTCGTTCTCGCGCCGCAGCTGGGCGGCTTCGATCGCGCGCTCGACGACCAGCAGCAGCCGATCCGATTTGAACGGCTTCTCGATAAAGTCGTAGGCGCCGATCTTGATCGCCTCGACCGCGGTTTCGATCGTGCCGTGGCCGCTGATCATGACCACCGGAACCGACGGCATCTCGGCGCGCAGCAGCCTGAGGATTTCGATCCCGTCGAGCTCGCTGCCTTGCAGCCAGATGTCGAGGATGACGAGGGTCGGCTGCCGCGAATGGATCGCGGCCAGCGCCTGGGCGCTGTCGGCCGCCTCGCGCGTGGCGTAGCCCTCGTCCTTCAGCACCCCCGCAATCAGCATGCGGATGTCGGCTTCGTCGTCGACGATCAGGATGTCATGCGCCATGGCCGACTTCGCTCAGCGCCATCGCCTGACCGTCATCCTCGACGCGCTCGGCCGCGCGGGCCTCGACGGCGAAGACGAGCCGCGCCCTCGCGCCCACCGGCGCTCGATCTTCCAGCATCAGCTCTCCCCCGTGATCTTCCATGATCTTCTTGACGATGGCGAGACCGAGGCCGGTGCCCTTGGCGCGCGTCGTGACGTAAGGCTCGGTCAGCCGCTCGCGGCCCTGGCTCGGCAGGCCCTTGCCGTTGTCCTCGACGATCACCGCCGCCTGGCCCGCGGCCGCGGCAACCGACACCAGGATATGTCCGGGCTTGCCGTCCTGGTCTTCGGCGACCCGCGCCTCGATCGCCTCGATCGCGTTCTTCACGATGTTGAAAACGGCCTGGCCGACCAGCCGGGCGTCGCAGTTCACGGTGACCGGGCGGTCGGGAAAGATCGTCTCGAAGGCGATGTCGAGATCGGCCGTGCGCTGCAGGAAAACCGCGCGGTGAACAATCTCGACCAGGTTTTCCGGTTTGAGTATCGGCGCCGGCATGCGGGCAAAGGCGGAGAACTCGTCGACCATGCGGCCGATGTCGCCGACATGGCGGATGATCGTGTCGGTGCAGATCGTGAAGGTTTCGCGGTCCTGCTTGATCTCTTTCAGATAGCGCCGGCGCAGCCGCTCCGCGGCGAGCTGGATCGGGGTCAGCGGGTTTTTGATTTCATGGGCGATGCGGCGGGCGATGTCCGCCCAGGCCGCCTTGCGCTGCGCCGACAGCAATTCGGTGATGTCGTCGAAGGTCACGACAAAGCCGCTGATGTCGCGTTCGTCGCGCTCGGCGGCGATGCGCACGAGCAGGGTGCGGGTGCTGTTGCCGCGGGCGAGCTGGACTTGCGACTGTGCCAGCCGGTCGGGCCGGCGCTCGGCTTTGCCGAGGAGCCCGGCCATCTCCGGCGCGACCTCGGCCAGGTCCTGCCCGATCGACTGCTCGAGGTCGACGCCGAGCAATGCCGAGGCCGAACGGTTGGGAAGGTGGACGCGGCCGGCGCGGTCGAGCCCGATGACCCCGGCCGAGACCCCGGTCAGCACCGTCTCGGTAAACCGGCGCCGCTCGTCGAGCTGCCGGTTGGCCTCGCGCAGCTCGCGCTGCTGGCTCTCGATCTGGTTGGTCATGCGGTTAAAGGCGCGGCTGAGCGAGGCCAGCTCGTCGTCCTTCTCGCCTTCCGGGACCCGGGCGGCGAGATCGCCGGCGCGCACCTGTTCGGCCGCCGTGGCCAGACGGCTGATCGGCACCGCGAGCTGGGTGGCAAAATGGATCCCGATGGCGACCGCCGCGACCAGGAACAGCATCGCCACCATCAGAAAGATCAGCGCGAACGTTATCTGAAATCCCGATCGCTGATTTTCCATCCGCTCGTACTGCGCGACGGCGCGCTGGGTTTCCTCCATGTAGTTGAGCACTCGCGGCTCGATATAGCGCCCGACGTAAAGATACACCGGGCCAAACTGGTCGAGGCGGACGAGCGCGCGCACCCGGTCGTCGCTGTCGCTGGTCACGATCGCCACGTCGCCCTCGTCGGCGACGCGCATCGCCCCGTCCGCGACCGGCTCGAAACCAAGGGTGAAGGACAGGCTCGACCGCGCCAGCACATGGCCGGTGCGGTCAAAGATCATCGCTTCAGTCAACCCGCGCAGCGCCGCCTGTGCCGAGACCACCTGCTCCAGCCGCCGCGGGTCCAACGCCAACTGGACCGCGTCGCGGTTGAGGTCGTTCGCCATCGCCAGCGCGTCGGCGCGAATCGCCTGCTGATGTTCGTGCAGGTAGGCTTCGGCGACGGCGAGCGAATTGGAGATGGCCGTGCGCACCTTGTCGCTGAACCACAATTCGACGCCATAGCTGAAGAACAGGTACGAGAAGATCGCGACGATGATCGTCGGCGTCACCGCGATCAGGCTGAACAGCACCACCAGGCGGATCTGCAGCCGCGAGCCGGCGAGCCCGCGACGCCGCTCGGCCCACACCTGCAGCAGGCGCTTGGCGATCAGCGCGCCGAGCGCCAGCAGCAGCACGAGGTCGAGATTGAGCAGCGTGAGGACGGTGTTGGGTTGGGTCCCGAACGGCAGCGCCCCGGTCAGCGCCATGTAGGTCGCCACCCCGGAGGCCAGCGCCGCCATCGCCAAGCCGATCGCGAATTTGTGCCGCAGACCAATTCGGCCGGCCCACATCCGAACCCGCCGCATCAGCTTCATGCACGACCCCTACCGCAGAGCGCCGCAGCCTCCTCCCGTCACGGTCCGACCCCCTGGGCCGACCCGCCTGGCCGACCCGGCGCTGCGCGTGCGTCCGCGGGTTCCTCCGGCAGACCCCGCCACCATGACAACGGTCGAGGCTACTTTAGACCGCGGACGACAGGGATGTCCAACTCGCGGATTTTCTTGCGCAAGGTATTGCGGTTGAGGCCCAGCAAATGTGCCGCCCTGATCTGGTTGCCGCGGGTGGCGCCCAGGGTCAGAACGATCAAGGGCCGTTCGATCTCGCGCAGCACCCGGTCGTAGAGCCCGGCCGCCGGCAGCCCGCCTTTATGGGCGGCGAAATAGCCTCTGATGTGGCGTTCGACGGCGCCGGCGAGACCCTCGCCTGCCGGGGCGTCGACCGTTTCGGCGCCGTTGGATGCCTCGCCGAGCTCGACGTCGACAACCGAAACCCCGATGACCTCCTGCGAGTAGAGCGCCGCCAGCCGGCGGATCAGATTTTCGAGCTCGCGGACGTTGCCGGGCCACCGATAGGCGCGCAGCCGCTCCATCGCATATTCGTCGAGCCGTTTCGGCGGCAGCCCCTCGCGCACCGCCAGCGCTACGAAATGCCGCACCAGCGCCGGTATGTCGGCGGTGCGCTCGCGCAATGGCGGCAGCCGAATCGGCGCGACATTCAGGCGGTAGAACAAATCCTCCCGAAACAGGCCATGGCGGATCAGGTTGCGCAGATCGTGATGGGTCGCGGCGATGACGCGCACATCGGCGCGGATCGGCAGACGGCCGCCGACCGCGGTGAATTCGCCTTCTTGCAAGACACGCAGCAGCCGGGTCTGCGCCTCCAGCGGCATGTCGCCGATTTCGTCGAGAAACAGGGTTCCGCCCTGCGCCTGCTCGAAGCGACCCATGCTGCGCGCGGTGGCGCCGGTGAAGGCGCCCTTTTCGTGGCCGAACAACTCGCTTTCGATCAACTCGCGCGGGATCGCCGCCATGTTGATCGGAACAAAAGGGCCGTTGCGGCGCTTGCCGTAATCGTGCAGCGCACGCGCCACCAATTCCTTGCCGGTGCCGCTCTCGCCCATGATCGTCACCGTCAGATCGGTGCCCATCAACCGGGCGATCACCCGATAAATCTCCTGCATCGCCGGCGAGCGCCCGATCAGCGGCAGCTGATCCTCGATATCGTCGTCGCCGCCGATCGTCGGCCCGTCATGCGGGGCGGTCAGAGCGCGCTCGACGACATTGACCAATTCACGCAGGTCGAACGGCTTGGGCAGGTACTCGAACGCGCCGCGCTCGGTCGCCTTGACCGCGGTCAGCAACGTGTTCTGCGCGCTCATGACGATGATGCGCAGCTCAGGACGGATCTTTTTGATGCGTGGAATGAGGTCGAGCCCATTCTCATCGGGCATGATCACGTCGGTGATCACGAGATCGCCCTCGCCGTCGGCCACCCAGCGCCACAAGGTCGACGCGTTGCCGGTCATTCGCACTTCATGCCCGAGTCGGATCAGCGCCTGGTTCAGCACCATCCGGATCGCGCGATCGTCATCGGCCACCAGGATCGTCGAAGTCATCACCCGATACCGTCCTGCGCAACCACCGGCAAAAACACCCGGAACACGGTTCGACGGGGCTGGCTGTCAAATTCGATGACGCCGCCGTGGTCGCCGATCACCTTGGCGACTAATGCAAGACCAAGGCCAGTTCCGTTTCGCTTGGTCGTGACAAACGGGTCGAACAGGTACGGGCGCATGTCCTCGGGTATGCCGGCGCCGTTGTCGCTGACCGCGACCATCAACGGCAGGTGCCGGCGGCCCTCGCCGCCCGGGCCGGCGAGACGCAAGCCATGGCGGTAGGCGGTCGTCAGAATGATCTCGCCCCCGGCGCCCGGCACCGCTTCGGCGGCATTTTTGACGATGTTCAGAAACACCTGAACCAACAGGTCGCGATTGCCGTGGACCGGCGGCAAAGACGGGTCGTACTCCTCGACAAAGTGCGGCATGCCGCGCGAACCCGGATTGCGCCAGCTTGCGCACCCGTTCCATCACCTCATGGATGTTGACCGCATCGCGTTCGATCGGGCGATGGTCGGAGAACGACTTCCATACGGTCGACGAGGGCGACGATCCGGTCGGTCTCGTCGCAGATCAGGCGGGTGAGCTGGCGCCCCTCCTCGTCCGCGTCCAGCTCCAAAAGCTGCGCCGCCCCGCGAATGCCGGAGAGCGGGTTCTTGACCTCATGCGCCAGCATCGCCGCCATCGCGGTGATCGAACGGGCGGCGCTGCGGTGGGTCAGCTGGCGGTCGACCTTGTCGACCATCGTGCGCTCGTGCAGGGTCAGCACCAACAGATCGGCCGCCTCCCCCGCCAATGCCCCCTGGATTGTCACCGTGCGTCCGCCGAACCGGGGGCCTTCGAGCGGGATGTCGTATTCCGACATCGTGTTGCCGACGCGCCAGACGGTGTCGACCAGCGACAGAAGCGGGCTGTGCGCCGTCACCAGCTCGGCCAGCGCCATCCCGCACAGCGCCGCCGCACCGGTGCCGAAGAACTGCTCGGCGGCGGTGTTGACCATGCGGATCTCGCCGCCGCGGTCGACCACCACGACCGGGTCGGCAAGCGCCGCCAGCACCGCCGCGGGATCGGGGGGCGGTTGCGGCTGCGCGCGCGCGGCGGCGGCCCGGCGGCGAAAAGGCGGCCGGATCATGCTGCCTGACGCGCCAGCAGCGGATCGTAAAAAGCGTGGATCAGCGCTTTGACGCTTTGGGGATCGGCGGTCTGGTTGACGGCGGCGCGGAACTCGGCCGAGCCCGGCAGCCCCTTCGAGTACCACGCGACATGCTTGCGCGCGATCCGGACCCCGACCTCGGTCCCGTAATGCGACAGCATGTCTTCGTAATGGCCCTCGATGATCGCCAGCTGCGCATCGAGCGGCGGGTCGGGGATCCGCCGGCGCTGGGAGAGCCACGCCATCAACTGGTGCACGAACCACGGCCGGCCGTAGCAGCCGCGGCCGACCATGACGCCGTCGGCGCCCGATCGCGCCAGCGCCAGGTCGGCATCCTCCAAGGTTTGGACATCGCCGTTGACGACGACCGGGATCGTTACACTTGCCTTAACCTGACGTACGAATTCCCAATCGGCGGCGCCGGCGTAGAGCTGGCAGCGCGTGCGGCCATGCACGGTTATCATCCGAATGCCGCAAGCTTGCGCAATCCGGGCGAGCCGCGGCGCGTTGCGGCTGCTCTCGTCCCAGCCGGTGCGCATCTTCAGGGTGACCGGCAAATCGACAGCGCTGACGGTGGCTTCGAGAATGCGCGCGGCATGGGTCTCGTCGCGCATCAGCGCCGAGCCCGGCATGGCCGTTGACCACTTTTTTGACCGGGCAGCCGAAATTGATGTCGATGATTTGCGCGCCGCGATCGGCGTTGAGCTTGGCCGCTTCGGCCATCACCCGCGGCTCGCAGCCGGCAAGCTGAACCGCCATCGGCTGCTCGTCGGCGCAGCTTCTCGCCATCGTCATCGATTGCCGGGTCTCGCGAACCATCGCCTCGCTGGCGATCATTTCGGAGACGACGAGACCGGCGCCCAGGCGCTTGACGAGACGACGAAACGGCAGGTCGCTGACGCCGGACATCGGCGCCAGGATGACCGGGTCGTCGATTGCTACAGAACCAAGACGGATGGCCATTTCTTAAGCAGACATCAGAATTGCCTAATGATTGAGCAGATGTTAATCGGTTTCTTTTTGCAGTGCAACATCAACGGTGGCGGTTGGCGGCAAAAGCTCGGAGGTGGCGCGGACGAAACGCCTCGGCGTACCTTTACACCATGAATTCGGTCTATGCGCTTGTCGTCGCGGCCGGGCGGGGCAGCCGTTTCGGCGGCGATCAGCCCAAGCAATATCTGCCGCTGGGCGGCCGCATGGTGCTGCGTCACGCGGTTGCCGCCCTGGTCGCTCATCCGCGCATCGCCGGCGTCCAGGTGGCGATCCGGCCGGAGGACCGCGATTTGTTCGACCGGGCCGTTGCGCGGCCTTGGCGTGCTGCCGCCGGTCGCCGGCGGCGCCACACGGCAGGATTCGGTGCGGCTGGGGCTCGAAGCGCTGACCGCCGCATCGGCCGCGTCACGTGCTGATCCATGACGGGGCGCGACCGTTCCCCGATGCGGCGCTGATCGACCGGGTGATCGACGGGCTCGACCGGGCCGCGGCGGCGATCCCCTGCCTGCCGGTACGGGACACGATCAAATCGCGCCGAGGCCGGGGTGATCCGGCACGACGGTCGACCGCTCTCGATTTGTGGCGCGCGCAGACGCCGCAGGGCTTTCGATTTCGACGCCATCCTCGCCGCCCACCGCGCCCTGCCGGGCATCGAGCTGACCGACGATTCGGCGGTCGCCGAAATGGCGGGGCTGATGCCGGTGGTGGTCGCCGGGGGATGAGGACAATCTGAAGGTGACGACCGCCGAGGATCTCGCGGCCGCCGAGCGCCTGTTCGTCGCGCGGCTCGGCGATGTTCGCGTCGGCCAGGGCTTCGACGTCCACGCCTTCGGCCCCGGCGACAAAGTCGTGATCTGCGGGGTCGAGATCCCGCACGGCGCGGGCCTGGTCGGCCACTCCGACGCCGATGTCGGGCTGCACGCGCTGACCGACGCGGTGCTGGGTGCGATCGGCGCCGGCGACATCGGCGTGCATTTCCCGCCCGGCGACCCGCAATGGCGCGGCGCCGCCTCCGAGCGGTTCCTGCGCCACGCCGCCGATCTCGTGCGCGCGCGCGGCGGGGTGGTCGCCGCGGTCGACGTGACGATGATCTGCGAGCGGCCCAAGATCGGCCCGCACCGCGCGGCGATGGTCGAGCGCGTCGCCGCGATCCTCGGCATCGCCGCCGACCGCGTCAGCGTCAAGGCGACGACGACCGACCGCCTCGGCTTCACCGGCCGCGGCGAAGGCATCGCCGCCCAAGCCGTCGCCACCGTGCGCCTGCCATTGTGATCCCGCCGTGATGCTCCTGACGCCGCGCGCCTCGGCCTGACGTTGCGGCATCCGGCGGCGCTGCTCGCGACCTGGTTCGGCGTCGGGCTGAGCCCGCTCGCTCCCGGCAGCTGGGGCTCGCTGGTGGCGTTGCCCATAGCCTGGGCGATCCGCAGCCGTGCGGCGTGCCCGGGGCTCGCCGTCGCGGTTGCGGTCGTTTTTGCCGTCGGCTGGTGGGCGGCCGCCGTCGTCGCCGAGGCGAGCGACATTGCGGATCCTGGCGCGGTCGTCATCGACGAGGTCGCCGGCCAGTCGCTGGTCCTGCTCGCCGCGCCGTTCGATCCGGCTCGCCTGGGCACTCGGCCTTCATGTTGTTCCGTTTGTTCGACATCTGGAAGCCGTGGCCGGTGCGCTGGGCCGATCGGCATATCCAGCGGCGGGCTCGGCATCATGCTCGACGACATGATGGCGGCGGGCTACGCCCTGGTCGCGATGCTGGCGCTCGCCAGAGGATTTCGGCAATTTTCGGGCTGACGCAAGACCCGATGAATCCGGTCTTACGGCGCTTTGCGCGGAACCACCTCGAAGCGAAGCGAATCAGAGAAAATCAATAAATTCATCCACACTCAACCGAGCCTGGCGCAGAATGGCGCGGAGCGTGCCGGCGGCATATCTCCGCGGTGCATTGGCACCACTGTTTGCCGTGTTCGGTCGTCCGGGTGCTGCAGAAAAAAATGCGATCCTCTTGTTCGTACGGTCCTGGAAGCCGGCGCGCTCCAGCGCTGCAATGATTCTACGAGCCGGCAGCGCCGGCGGTTGCCTCACGTACCGGCGACCGCGACCGGCACCAATTGGTCGACGGGGGACATGAGATCCTGGTCGGGCGGCGGGATCGGTTGCCCATCTGCCTTCATGACCTCCAGGCACAGCTCTATCGCTTCGCGGGCGTTGTCCCTTGCTTTCTCGAAGGTTTCGCCATAGGTGACCACAGGGGCGAGCCTCGGGCAGGTCACCGTAAAGCCGCCTTCGGGCTCCGGCTCGAAATGGCACACATACGCGGCGTCGGCTGCCGGGAACTGTTGCTTGCGCTTCATCACGGCATGTTAGCACAGATTAGCCGTTGCATGGCGCCGCAGAGTGCTCGACGACATGTGCGGCGGCGGGCTACGCTCGGCTCGTGGTCTTGTCGGCCCTGTTGGCGATTGGCAGAGCGGTCGGTGTTCGACACTGAAATACTGAGCTTGGCGCAAACGGTGCTCGATGCCTGCCGGGCGCGCGGCTGGCGGATCGCGACCGCGGAATCGTGCACCGGCGGCCTCCTCGCCGCGGCGCTGACGGCCGTCGCCGGCTCGTCCGATGTCGTCGAGCGCGGGTTTGTGACCTACTCGAACGAGGCGAAATCGGAATTGCTGGGCGTGCCGCCGGCGACCATCGCCGCATCGGGCGCGGTCAGCGCCGAGACCGCGGCGGCAATGGCCGAGGGTGCGATCCGCCATGCTCCGGCTCGATCTCGCGGTCTCGGTCACCGGCGTCGCCGGCCCCGGCGGCGGCAGCGCCGAAAAGCCGGTCGGGCTGGTCGTCATCGGGCTGGCGCGGCGCGGGGGCGCCTGCCGGACCGAGCGCCGTGTTTTCCCCGGCGACCGCAGCGCGGTGCGCGAGGCGGCGCTGAAATTGGCGCTCGATCTCCTCGCCGATGCGGCCAAATCGGAATAGCCGCCGCTGTGCGGGGGCTTCGTCATGGCGAGGAGGCCGCGGGCCGACGACGCGATCCCCTTAGGACGCAATCCCTGAGATTGCTTCGCTTCGCTCCCAACGACATTTCATTAGTGGAGATTTGCGGATGAGCAGCTTTAACGTCGCGGTGGTGCAGCCCCACTCCAACCCGCCGCCCGACGACCACAAAAATGTCGACGACGCCGTGCGCTGGATCGGGCGCGCCGCCGGCGAGGGCGCCGATTTCGTCTGCTTCCCCGAGAGCTATCCGGGTCCGTGGCGCATGCCGGCGGCCTACGACCCCTCAGCGCGGATCGCCGAGGCGGCGCACAAGCACGGCGTCCACGTCGTGTTCGGCACGATGGAGCCGATCGACGAGGCGAAAAAGACGGCCTACAACCTGACCTGCATGGCCTACCCGGATGGCCGCGCGCCGGTGCGCTATCGCCGCACCCATCCGAACGGCCCGTGGATCTATGCGAGCCGCACCGGCGGCGGCGGCGTGTGGGAATTCGAATGGGTCCCGGGCAACGACTTCCCGGTATTCGACACGGTTCACGGCAAGGTCGGGCTCGGCATGTGCAGCGAGGTCTACATGCCCGAGGTGTCGCGCGCGCTGGCGCTGCGCGGGGCGGAGATGATCTTTCTCCCGGCCGGCCTCAGCGGCGGCGGCAATTTGTGGGAGACCTGGCACACTTTGCTGCGCGCGCGGGCGATCGAGAACCTGGCGCTCGTCATCTCGACGCGCAACATCTTCGATCCCCTGTCCGAGCGCGGACTGGCGATCATCGCCGGGCCCGAGCGCACCCACTACGAGAGCACCAATGTCGGCATGTCCGTGGTCGAGGTCAGCCTCGACCGGGTGCGCGAGTTGCGCGCCGGCTGGGACGGCAACGAGAAGACACCGTTCTGCGGAACCAAGCAGGGCCTGTTGTCGCAATGGCAGCGCCCCGAGCTTTACGACCTCATTCTCCCCCGGCCGTTGGCGGCGGCCGCGGAATAGGGCTGCGGGCGGGTTTTGCCCGAAAAGCCCGCTCTTCCAGCGGCCGAGCCGGCCTGCGCGAGCCGCCCGCGGCGGTAATGTCCCGATCCAGAGCAGATTTCGACCAAGTTAGCGACGCTGTCATTGCGAGGAGCGGAGCGACGAAGCAATCCCGAACGGAGGATCGCACAGCGGCCCGAGATTGCTTCGCTGCGCTCGCAATGACGACGTAGGATGGGCTGAGCCTTGCAAAGCCCATCGCCGTTGCCGCACCGGATGGGTTTCGCTGGGCGCTCAACTCATCATCCTACAGGGCTGTCCTACACTAAGTCTAATGCCGCAGGACGAGGACGGCGGCGATCGCGAGCAAGGCCGCGGCGGCGAGCCACAGCGGGATCACCGCCAGATAGGCGCGCTTGGCTTGCTCGGCCGCATGGGCGGCGATCGTCTCGGCGTGCAGAACCACCCCGTCGCGCGACATGTCGCCGACCAGGGCGTCGAGGTTGGCGACGATCCGCGGCAGCCGCTCGACCATTTCGGCGACGGTTTCGAGGCGCTGGCGCAATTGCGCCTCGGGGCCGCGATTGTCGCGCATCCAGCGTTCGATCAGCGGCTGCGCCATCGCCCAGATGTTGATTTTGGGATCGAGGCCGCGGCCGACGCCCTCGACCAGCACCATCGTCTTTTGCAGCAGCAGCAGTTGCGGCTGGGTTTCCATGTCGAACTGCTCGGTGACGCGGAACAGCTGCGCGAGCAGCCGGGCGACTGAGATCTCCTGCAACGGCCGGCCGAGGATCGGCTCGCCGATCGGCGCGGCAGGCCTGGGCGAAGGAGTCGACCGACCGCGTCGACGGGACATAGCCGGCGGCAAAATGGACCTCGGCCACCCGGCGGTAATCGCCCGTCAGAAACCCGATCAGCATGTCGGCAAGATACCAGCGGGTGGCGCGGTCGAGCCGCCCCATGATCCCGAAATCGACGACCACGATCGCCCCCGGCGCGTCGACGAACATGTTTCCCGGGTGCATGTCGGCGTGGAAAAAGCCGTCGCGGAACACCTGGTTGAAAAAGGCGGCCGGCCGCCTTGGCCAGCACGTCGTCGACCCGGTGCCCGGCGGCGAGCAGCCCTGCCCGGTCGTCGATCCGCACGCCCTCGATCCGTTCGAGCGTCAGCACGCCGCGGCCGGTGCGCGACCAGTCGATGCGCGGCACGCGAAAACCGGGATCGCCGGCGAAATTTTCCGCAAGCTCCGAGGCGGCCGCGGCCTCGAAGCGCAGATCCATCTCGAAACGCACGATTTCAGCCAGGGTGCGGACGACCTCGACCGGCTTCAGCCGGCGCAGCGGCGGATGCATCCGTTCGAGCAGCACCGCAAGCCACATAAACAGCTCGAGGTCGCGGGCGAAGGCGTCGGCGACACCCGGGCGCAACACCTTGACCGCGACCTCCTCGCCGGTGGTGGTGCAGGCGAAATGGACCTGCGCGATCGAGGCGGCGGCAATCGCGGTTTCGTCGAAGGACTGGAACAGGGTGTCGAGCGGCTGGGCGAATTCGGCCTCGATCGCGGCCCGCGCCGCCGCACCCGGAAAGGCCGGCAGCCGGTCCTGCAGGCTGGCGAGATCGGCGGCGATCTCGTCACCCAACAGATCGGCGCGCGTCGACAGCATCTGGCCGAGCTTGATAAAGCCCGGGCCGAGCTCGTCGAGGGCGGCGGCAAGGCGCTGGCCGGGGCGCGCCGCCGCCCGGCTCCGCCGTCGCGCGAACAGCCCGGCGACCCGCAGGTAAAACGCCACGACCGGCACCGCGGCGAACGGAAACAGCGCGTCGTGCCGCGCTAGCGTCAGTCCGATGACGGCGAGGCGAGTAAGATTGCGCAGACTGCGCAACAGCCCGAATTTGGGCTGCGCCGCCGCCTCAAAGGCGCCAGGCCGAGTGAAGCGCAGCAATGCCCCCTGTCAGGTTGCGGTAGCGGACCTGCTCCAGCCCGGCGCCGGCGATCATTTCGGCAAGTTCGCCCTGGCGCGGGAAACCGCGGATGCTTTCGACGAGATAGGTGTAGGCGTCGCGGTCGCCGGTGACGATCTGGCCGAGCAACGGCACGAGGTGAAAGCTGTAAAGGTCGTAGAGCGGCTGCAACAGCGGCGTTACTTCGGGCGTGAACTCAAGGCACATGAAGCGGCCGCCGGGCTTCAGCACGCGCCGCGCCTCGGCCAGTGCGGCTTCGAAACGGGTCACGTTGCGCAGCCCGAAAGCGATCGTGTAGAGATCGAAACTGCGCCCGGCAAAGGGCAGCCGCTCGGCGTCCGCCGCCAGCCATTCGATGCCGAGCAGGATACCCCGGTCGAGCGCGCGGGCGCGGCCGATCTCGAGCATCCGTTGGTTGACGTCGCAGACGACAGCACCGCCCTCCCCGGCAGCCGGCGCGAGGCCGCCGCGGCCGGCGCCAGGCGCGGCAGCGCGCGCAACGCGACATCGCCGGTGCCGCCGGCGACGTCGATCAGGCGCTGGCCGGGACGCGGCTTCATCCACGCCACCATCTCGGCCTTCCACAACCGGTGGACGCCGGCGCTCATCAGGTCGTTCATCAGATCGTAGCGCGCCGCGACGCTGTCGAAGACGCCGCGCACAAACGGCGCCTTCTCGTCATCGGGCAGATGGCGGTAGTCGCGCGCCGCCGAGCCGCTTGTCTCTTGCTCGTTCATCGTGCAGGAAGATACCGCCATCGGACCGGGCGCGCCAATGTCGCGGCCGGCGGTCGCGGGAAGCCCTCTGTCGAATGCCCGAACTGCCTGAAGTCGAGACCGTGCGGCGCGGCCTGGCGCTGAAGATGACCGGCCGGCGGATCGTGCGGGCAGAACTGCGCCGGCCCGACCTGCGCCGGCCGTTTCCGCCGCAGCTGGCCGAGCGGCTCGGCGGCGCCGAGATCGGCGCGCTCCGCCGGCGCGGCAAATACATCCTGATCGAGCTCGATGCCGACGGGTTGCTGCTGCTCCATCTCGGCATGTCGGGGCGGATCACCACCGGCGACGCGACGGCGCCGGCGGGCAAGCACGACCATGTCGTGCTGACCCTCGACGACGGCACCGTCGTGACGTTCAACGACGCCCGCCGCTTTGGCCTGCTCGATTACGTCCGGCGCAGCGAGGCCGACCGGCACCCGCTGCTGGCCGGCCTCGGTCCCGAGCCGCTCGGGCCGGATTTCGACGGCTCCTATCTCGCCGGCAAGCTCGCGGGCAAGATGACCCCGATCAAATCGGCGTTGCTCGACCAGCGCGTCGTCGCCGGGCTCGGCAACATCTATGTCTGCGAAGCGCTCTACCGCGCCCGGTTGTCGCCGCGCCGGCTCGCGGGGACGATCGGCCGCGGCCGCGCCGAGCGGCTGGTCGCGGCGATCCGCTCCGTGCTCGACGAGGCGATCGCCGCCGGCGGCTCGTCGTTGCGCGATTACGTCCAAGCCAATGGCGAGCTCGGCTATTTCCAGCACCGCTGGGCGGTCTACGGCCGCGAGGGCCTGCCCTGCCCCGGCTGCGACTGCGCCGAGGGCGTGCGCCGCATCGTCCAATCCGGCCGCTCGACGTTCTTTTGCGCCAAGCGGCAGCGTTAGGCGCAGCCCGTCATTGCGAGGAGCGCGTCGCGCGACGAAGCAATCTCCCTTCATTGTCGCCGATGACGAGATTGCGTCGCCTCTGTATGGACGGCCCCCCTTGGGCAAGGAGAATCTGGCGGTGTTGGCATCGGGTCTGGAGCGGTCATGTATCCGGCCTGTTTGCTGCAGTCGGTTGACCGCTGGCCGTGATGGGTATCGCGGATCGGGTTCCGAGCATTGCGGCGCGCTTTTGAGGCGCGATGACGAAGGCGGAGTGTCGCGATCCAGGTCCTGACCATTTTGCCGTCGCTGCCTGGTGCTCCTTACGGGTGGCCGGCCGGAGCTGGCCCCGACCGGGATTGTCGATCAGCCGATGATTGCGGCTGACAGGGTTTGGGCCTGTGGGTAACGCCCGGCGTTATTCATCAGGCCATGCGGCCGGCGATCGGGCTGGGCCGGCGATAGGTTTGGCCGGAGGTGAGCACGGCCCAGGCGATGCGTGCGGTTTTGGCGGCTTGTGCCAGCACCGCGACTTTGACGGGCCGGCGGGCGAGGATGCCGCGCTGCCAGGGCGTGGCGCGGTCGCCATGGGCGCGGTCGCCATGGGCGCGATCGCCATGGGCGCGAGCATAGCGCATGACGGTGCTGGCGCCGAGGGCCAAGAGCTTGCGCAAGCGGATGTCGCCCCCGGCGCAGGAGCGTGTGAAGGATTCTGTTTTTTGCCGCGATTGAAGCAATGAGGCATCGGGCAGATCAGGCGGGATTGCCGGTATGGCGGGGAGCGCAGCGGTGCGGGGACTGGTGATCGTCCCGTTAGGCGGCCGAGGCCGCAGCCCTGAGCCGGTGGGCGACCATTAGGTTATTGGCCAGCGCATGCCAGAGCACGGCCGCCTGGGTCTTGGCCAAGCCCCGCACGGTCAAGCGGCCGAGGCCGCGGTTCTTGTAATGGGCGTGGAGGCGCTCGATCAGTTTGCGCCGGCGAAAGATCGCTTGGCCCTCTGCGGTTTGCATCCGCGCGCGCCAGTCCTGCACCGCCTGGGGCTCGCGCGCTCGCTTATAGCGGCGACTGTCCCGTCCGGAGGGTTGCAGTGCCGCTTCCGGCTTCCCGCCCGGTGGCGGCGCGTAGACCCTCACCGGCCCCAAGGGGTGTTCATCAAGGGCCGCGATATCGGCCCGCGAGGCGTAGCCTTCATCGAACAGCGCCGCCGCGGCGCGCGCCCGTAACGGCGGGCCACCGCGTCCACCAGCGGTCGGGCCAGACCTTGGTCGTTGCGGCGGTCGGTCGTCATCACCGCCACGATCAGCCCCTGATCGGGCACCGCGGCGGTCTGCACATTGTACCCCGCTCGCACCGCGCCGTCGGGAAAGCGCATCCGCCGCGCTTCCGGATCGGTCAGCGACACCGAAGGGGCGCCCTTGTGCTTCTCCTCCTGCGGGTGCGTCTTCGCGCGCGCCTCTTTCTCCCGGCGCAGCCGATCGAGCGCCGCGCGCGCCTTGGCCACCTTGGCCTCGGCCTCGCGCGCCGCGCGTTCTTGGGCTGCCGCCGACGTTGCGTCGCCGCTGCCGGATCGCAGGCCACCTCCCGCGCAGCTGCTCCACCCGCTCCGCCGCCTGCCGCTCGATCCGCTCCAGCCGTCCCGCGCGTGAACGACCGCGACGCGGCCGGCGAGCGCACCTTGGTTCCGTGACCGCGATCTCGTCCAGCTCGACCAACCCTTCCGACACCAGCGCCGTGACGCTTTCGGTCAACAGCCGATCCAACTCCTCGGACCACCCCACCCGGAAATCCGAAAGCCCGTGATAGTTGACCGGCACACCCCCCGCCAGCCAGCGATACGCTATGTCCCGGCTCACCAGACGGTCCAACTGGCGCGCGGCACCACCCCTTCCAGGGTGGCATAGAGCCACAGTGCCAGCAGTATCTTCGGATCGGCCGCCGGACGCCGGCCTCGCCCTCGCGTGACCGAATCGCCTCGTAAAAGGCGGTCAAATCCAGCGTCTCGACAAACCGCCAAACCAGCCGTGCTCGATGCTCCGCCGGCAGCAAAGCCTCCAAATCCACCAGGTCCCACGACAATTGCGACCGGTTCGCCTCCAGCACCCGCGCGCCACCCAACATCACCACGCCCCCGCTCTCGCGACGAGCATCACACAACCGCCGAAATGGAGGAATTCTTCACACGCTCCTGCGCCGGGGCAGGCACTGGCGGCTGATGCCGCCTTGGCGGCGCTTGCCGGCACTGGCATGCTCGCGCGGGGTCAGACCACACCAGGCGGCGAAGTCGCGCGCGCTGCGGAACTGCCGGCCCGCGCCGATAGCGGTGACGATGGTGTGGGCGGTGAGCCCGCCGATCCCGGGAATGGTGGTCAGCTGCCGCATGACTGGATCGGCTTTGGCAAGGGCGATGATCTGCGCCTCGAAGACGATGATCGACTGTTGCAACGCCTCGATCTGGCACAGCAGGGCCGCGAGCGTGCTGCGCAGCAGCGCCGGGATCGTCCGTCTTCGGTGCCCCAGTCTTCGGCGATGACGAGCGCGCTCAGTTCGGCAAATCCGCGCCGGCCGCGGCGGCGACGATGCCGAGTTCGGCGAGTTGGCTGCGCACAAAGTTCATCAGCTGGGTGCGCTGCTTGACGAACACCTCGCGCGCTCGCTCGAGCCCGCGCGCCGCCTGCTGGTCGATGCTTTTGATCGCGACAAAGCGCATGTCAGGCTGCCCAACGCGGCGCAGATCGCGGCGGCATCGCGCGCGTCGTTCTTGTTGCGCCGGACAAACGGCTTGACGTAGGGTCCGAAGGAGGAAGAGGGCAGGCTACAGCCGCCGGGATCAGCCGCACATCGTGACCCAGCGTACGCAGCTCACGGCCGCAGTAATGCGCCGAACCACATGCCTCGATACCAATCAACGCTGGCGCCAGCCGGGCAGAAAAAGCTGCGACCTGCCTCCGCCGCAAGCGCTTCTCGATGACGATCTTGCCGCTCGCATCCTCGCTGTGAACCTGAAAAACCGACTTCGCGATATCGAGCCCAATCGTGATAACTTGCATGGCGGACGGTCTCCGTTGCTGGTCGTTTTATCGACCCCAGCTTGGCGCATCGATGCCGTCAGGGGGCCGTCCACCCAGCATTGCGAGAAGCGCAGCGATGAAGCAATCTTGCGCCACAGATATGGCTGGTCCGAAACGGGATTGCTTCGCTCGCTCACAATGACAGCCTGTTGCAGCAGCTTCGCAGGACGTCCGGATGAGCCAGGATCGCGTTACCAGAACATCCTCGTCGAGCGGCGCGGGGCGGTCGGCATCGTCACCTTCAACCGGCCGCAGGCGCTGAACGCGCTGAACGCGGCGTTGGTCGCCGAACTGGCCGCGCGATCGACGAGTTCGAGCATGACGACGCGATCGGCGCGATCGTGCTGACCGGCAACGACAAGGCCTTTGCCGCCGGCGCCGACGTCAAGGAAATGGCCGGCAAGACCTATCCCGAAACCTATCTCGAAGACTTCATCACCGTCGGCTGGGAGCGGGTCGCCCAATGCCGCAAGCCGGTCGTCGCCGCGGTCGCCGGCTTTGCGCTCGGCGGCGGCTGCGAGATCGCGATGATGTGCGACATCGTCATCGCCGCCGACACCGCGCGCTTCGGCCAGCCCGAGATCACCCTCGGCACGATCCCCGGCGCGGGCGGGACCCAGCGCCTCGCCCGCTTTGTCGGCAAGGCCAAGGCGATGGATCTGTGCCTGACCGGGCGGATGATGGACGCCGCCGAGGCCGAGCGCGCCGGTCTCGTCAGCCGCATCGTGCCGGCCGCCGATCTGCTTGGCGGAGGCGGTCAAGGTCGCCGAGCGGATCAGCCCAGATGTCGCGGCCGATCGCGATGATGGTCAAGGAAGCGGTCAACCGCGCCTACGAGACGAGTTTGGCCGAGGGGGTGCGGTTCGAGCGCCGGGTGTTCCACGCGACCTTCGCCACCGAAGACCGCAAGGAAGGCATGGCCGCCTTTATCGAAAAGCGCAAACCCGCCTTCCGCAACCGCTGACCGGCTGCCGCGGTCAGGGCCGGCGCGGCTTGCCTCGGCGTCGAAGGCGTCGCGGACATTGTCGAAAGACGGGCGCAGCGGGCGACGGGCGGCCCGGTATTCGTATTCGCCGCGCTCGGCGGCGAGCTTTTTTGCAAGGCGCAGGCGCGGGCTTTGCGAGGCGTGACCGGAGACGCCGTGCTTGTGGCTGCCCATGCCGCCGCGGCCCTGCTGCACTGCTTAGCCCGACTCACCGCTGCGGCGAATTCAGCGCGCCACGTCGCCCCAGACGACGTAGCGGTTGCGCCGCCGCGGCTCCAGCCCCTCCTCGATCATGCGCTGCATCTGCGCGTCGACCAGATCGGTGAGCGGATCGCTCGCGACATTGGCGAGGCCGTGGGCGCGCAACAGCGCCTCGATCTCCTCGCGCGGCCGGCCGCCGAGGAACGGCAGCCGATCGCCGACCGCCGCATATTCGGGGCTGGTGCGGGCGTTTTCCTGGCAACCCGGCTGAGCACCGGCGACGCGGTCGCTGCCGTCGAGCACCGCGCCGTCGACGACGACCAGCCGCGCCTCCCGGCCGCAGCACCCGGAGCCATTCGTCGATCGCCGCTTCGGGATGCGGCAGGGTCCACAGCACATGGCGGCTGATCACCAGGTCGAAGCTCGCCGGCGCAAACGGCAATTGCTCGGCATCGGCCTGCTCGAATCGGACCGCAGGCCGCGTTCGGTCGCCTTGCGCTCGGCGCGCGCGATCATCGACGGCGCAAAGTCGACGCCGGTGACGCGGTGCCCGCGCGCCGCGAGCTCGAGGCTGAGAAAACCCGTGCCGGAGCCCACGTCGAGCGCGTCCAGAGCGCCTCTGCGCGACGGCAGGACAAGGCCGAAGATGCGATCCCACGCCGCGCGCTCGGCCGCGGTGCGGATGCTGTGGCCGAAATCCTCGTCGAAATGCGCCGCCCGCCGGTCCCAATGGGCGGCGACCTGCTGTTTGACCGGATCGGAATGCAGTGACGACATCGGCGGTGTCCTTTATCGATCGCCTCAGGTCAGTCCGGCGACGGCGGCCAGCGCCTCGACCTGCTCGGTATAGCGCGAGACCGGGTTCAGCAGCAGGTGGTTGGCGCCCATCGCCACCAGCTCTTCGAGCCGCTCGCGGACCTGCTCCGGGGTGCCGTGGATGCCGGAGGCGTCGGTTCCTTCGGGATTGTGGTAGACCTCGGTGAACCAGCGGTGGAGCTCGGCCCGCGCCACCTCCGGGCGCTCGTCGACCGCCATGAACAGCCGCTTCGAGATCGGGAAGTTTGCCGGGTCGCGCCCGGCCTCCTCCAGCGCCGCGCGCAGGATCGGCACCGATTGCTTGAAGGCGGCGATGCTCGACCCGCCCGAGCCCATCCAGCCGTCGGCGAGAAAGCCGGCGCGGCGCACCGCGTTTGGATGGCCGACGCCGAACCACATCGGCAAGTCGGCTGTTGCACCGGCTTGGGCGGCATCGTGCCGCCTTCGAGCTGATAGATGCTGCCCTGGAAATCGACGCGGGGCTCGTCTCCACAATGCCCGGATCAGCTCGACATCTTCGCGAAACCGCCGCACGCGGGCCTCGCGCGGGACCTGAAACTGGGCGTAATGGTGCTCGCGGCCGAGCCCGACGCCGAGGATCGCGCGCCCGCCGCTCAGATAATCGAGACACGCCCATTGGTGCGCGACATGCGCCGGGTGATGGATCGGCAGCACGACCACCGACGCGCCGAGGCGGATCTTGCTGGTGACCGCGGCGGCATAGGTCAGCACCGCCACCGGGTCGAAGCAGAAGACGTGGTCGAGGGTGTTCTCGGTCACCCACAGATCGCGAAAGCCGAGCGCCTCGGCGCGTTGCGCCACCTGGCGCACCGACTTCGGGGCCGATCGGCTCGGGCGAGCGGTGAGGCAGCGACACCCAGCGCGATTTTGTCTTTCAAGGCCATGCCGCCGCCACCTCTTCGAAAGCTATGGAATCAAGAGCATTCAGTGCCTGATTTCGAGATGAGGCGAACGATCCCAATATCTATCGTCACCCCCGCGAAAGCGGGGCCCAGCCTGCCCTGGCCCGACCGGGGGGCGACCGAACATCGCTTGCCCTGGGTTCCCGCTTTCGCGGGAATGACGATCAACTCTTTGATCTTTCGCCATTCTTTTGGGGCCGGACCTCAGACCTTTTCGATCAATTCCATCTGCGCGCCGTCGGGCGCTTCGATAAAGCACACCCGCCGGCCGTTGTTGGGCGGCATCTCTTCGAGGATGCGCACCCCGTTCTGGCGCATCCGGGCCAAGGTGCCGTCATAGTCTTCGGTATCGACCGCGATGTGCTCGATGCCGTAATGCTGCTCGTGGTTCTGGCTGGCGATCAGGCCGGTGATGTTGAGCTGCAGCCCGTGCAGATCGAGGCGAAATCCACGGCCGGGGATTTCGGCCTTCAGGGTCGCGCCGAAATTGTCGACGTAGAATTGCGCGGTCTGCTTGGGATCGCGGGTCTTCACATGCACATGCTGGATGGACGCCATGATCGTGCTCCTTGTCGGTTGTCGCGTTCTCCGCGGTCTGTTGCTCGGCCGATGTTGCGGCAAGACACGATATCGTGAATGGTTCGCGACGGCGAGCTTTTGTTGCGCTGGCCGTCAGACCGTCGCCTGACCCGGGCCGCGGCGCGTTCTTGATTGACGCGACGGCAGCCCGCGGATAGAAGATCGGCATCTCCTCAAATCGGCACTGGAAGCATGGCCAACCACAAATCGGCGGAAAAGCGCATCCGCCAAACCGAAAAGCGCACGGCGATCAACCGCTCCCGGATGAGCCGGGTGCGCACCTTCGTCAAAAAGGTCGAAACCGCGATCGCGAGCGGCGACAAGGGGGCGGCGCAATCCGCTCTTCAGCTGGCTCAGCCCGAACTGCATCGGGCGATCACCAAGGGCGTGATGCACAAGAACACGGTCGCCCGCAAGCTGTCGCGGCTGGCGACGCGCATCAACGCGCTGTGAGCCTTATCCCGCTTTAACACTCTGTCTTTTCTAGCGTCCGGGCGCCGTCAGCACGGCGCCCATTCTTCATGCGCCTGCGGGCGCCATCGGCGCGTCCAAAAAACTTTTCGCGTTCCCTTTTCGGACGCATTGCCATCGTTTCGACATCTCAGTTAGTATTGCTCGCATCGCGCCGCCAGTAAACACGTTGGCGCCCTGTAAATGACCATCGGGGCGAAGCATAAAGCGTTTCGCTCACGGATAAAATAACAATAGTGTCTGGGGTTCAGGGGAGATTAAATGCTGCCGTCAGGATTGGCGTGGAATCGGCGAATATTTACTGAAATTAGAAGTAAAATTTACCGGCGTTGAACCGGGCGGTGCTGCCGTCCTAATCGGGGGGATGTGGTGGTGGCAGAAGCAGCTTACGGAAATGGCAGTGAAAACGCGGCAACGACGCCGCAGGTACGAGTGGAATCGGGTTCTCGGTCAACTTAAGGAAGAAATCGGCGAAATCGCGTATCGCAGCTGGCTCGCGCCGATCAACGTGCAGCGGATCGACGGCGGCGAGGCGATCATCGCGGCGCCCGCCCGCGTTATATCGTGACTGGGTCGCGTCGCAATTACGCAGACCGGATCCTGGCGCTTTGGCGCGCGGAGAACCGCCAGGTAAAACGGATATCGGTGGTGGTCGCCGCCGCCGCGCGCGAAGCCGGATCCTCGGAGCCGGGCGGCTGCGAGGAGCCGGACCATCGCTCCGGCTGGCGCCTGCGCCGGTCGCGGCGACCCGGATCACGCCTGGAGATCGGCGAAGATCGGCCGCAACCGTCGGGGCTCGATCCGCGCTTCACCTTTGAGAATTTCGTCGTCGGCAAGCCCAACGAGCTGGCCCATGCCGCGGCGCGCCGGGTCGCCGAGGCCTGCGCCGGCCCGGTGCGCATGGTGCCGTTCAATCCGCTGTTTCTTTATGGCGGCGTCGGGCTCGGCAAAACCCATCTGATGCACGCCGTCGCCTGGCACGTCCACAAGCACGCCTGCGGCCGCAAGGTAATCTACCTGTCGGCGGAAAAGTTCATGCACCAGTTCATCCGCGCTTTGCGCTTCAAGTCGACGATGGATTTCAAGGAGGAATTTCGCTCGGTCGACTTGTTGATGATCGACGACGTGCAATTCATCAGCGGCAAGGAATCGACCCAGGAAGAATTCTTCCACACCTTCAACGCGCTGGTCGACCAGAACCGGCAGATCGTGATCTCGGCCGACAAATCGCCCTCCGATCTCGAAGGGATCGAGGAGCGCATGCGCTCCCGCCTCGGCTGGGGGCTGGTCGCCGATCTGCACCCGACGACCTACGAGCTGCGCCTCGGCATCCTGCAGTCGAAGGCCGAGCAGGCGAACATGCAGATCCCGCGCAAGGTCATGGAGCTGCTGGCCCACAAGATCACGTCGAACGTGCGCGAGCTGGAGGGGGCGCTCAATCGCATCATCGCCAACATGCAGCTCGTCGGCCGCGAAATCACGCTCGAAAGCGCGCAGGAAGAGTTGCACGATCTGTTGCGCTCGCGACGAGCGGCGGGTGACGATCGACGAGATCCAACGGCGCGTCGCCGAGCACTTCAATATCCGGCTTGCCGAGATGACCTCGAGCCGGCGCGCCCGCATCGTCGCCCGGCCGCGCCAGGTCGCGATGTATCTGTGCAAAGCAGTTGACGAGCCGGTCGTTGCCCGAGATCGGGCGCAAGTTCGGCGGCCGCGACCACACCACGGTCATGCACGCGGTGCGCCGGATCGAGGAGCTGAAGGACGCCGATCCGGTCCTCGCCGAAGATGTCGAGCTGCTCCGCCGCATGCTGCAGAGCTGAACCGCCGAACGTGCCGTGCGGTCGGGCTGGCCGAGGCTTTCCGGGCCAAACGGCGGGTGCTGAGGCCCTGCCGTTTTGTGGTAGGGTGCTGCCCCGTCCGCCGGCCGCTCAGGCTGCGCGACGGGGACGCCGGCGCCATACCGGGTCGGCGCCGCCCGCATCGCCAACCTGCTGTGTCGCCAATATGAAACTCACCATCGAACGGGTCGCTCTCCTCAAGGCTCTGGGACATGTCCAAAGCGTCGTTGAACGGCGCAACACGATCCCGATTCTCTCGAATGTGCTGTTGCGCGCCGATAGCGGCGGACGAGAGGCGGCGCGCTGGCGCTCAGCGCCACCGACATGGATCTCGAGATCGTCGAGCGGGTGCCGGCGCGGATCGAGCGGGCGGGGCGCATCACCGCTCCGGCGCACACGCTCTACGACATCGTCCGCAAATTGCCCGACGGGCGCTCAGATCGAGATCGAGGCGAGCGGCGAGCGCAACACGATGGTCCTGCGCTGCGGGCGCTCGACCTTCACCCTCGCCTGCCTGCCGCCCGAAGACTATCCGGTGATGGCAAGCGGCGAGTCTGGCCCATCATTTCACGCTGACCGCGGCCGAGCTGAAGAGCCTGGTCGACCGCACCCGGTTCGCGATCTCGACCGAAGAGACCCGCTACTACCTGAACGGCATCTATCTGCACGCGACCAAGAGCGACGAGGTTCCGGTGATCCGCGCGGTCGCGACCGACGGGCACCGTCTCGCCCGGGTCGAGATGGTGATGCCCGAGGGGGCGGCCGGGATGCCGGGCGTCATCGTTCCGCGCAAGACCGTCCTCGAACTGCGCAAGCTGGTCGACGAGAGCGAGGACGAGATCCAAGTCGCGCTGAGCGAGACGAAAATCCGCTTTGCCACCGGCGAGGCGGCGCTGACCTCCAAGCTGATCGACGGGACGTTCCCCGACTATGACCGGGTGATCCCGACCGCCAACGACAAGGTTCTCGAGGTCAAATGCAAGGAGTTCGCCGAAGCGGTCGACCGGGTGTCGACGATCTCGACCGAGAAGAGCCGGGCGGTCAAGCTGGCGATCGCGCCGGGGCCGAACGGCGGCAGCCTCGCGGTGTCGGCGACGAGCCCGGAAAACGGCACCGCGATCGAGGAGCTGGAGGTGCGCTATCTCAGCGAGCCGATGGAGATCGGGTTCAACTCGCGATACCTGCTGGACATCACCGCGCAGATCGAGGGCGAAGGCGCGCAATTCGTCATGTCGGATTCGGCCTCGCCGACGATCGTGCGCGACCGTGCCGATCCGAGCGCGCTCTACGTGCTGATGCCGATGCGCGTTTGAGCCGCTGCTTCGGTCGACGATGTCGGTCCGGGTGGATATAAGGAGCGCGTCAACCCCATATAATCCCCATGCTTACCGAGGCACAGGATGCCCGCTGGATCGCTGGCGCCGCGGGTGGTCACAGGCGTCGAATGGCGGCTCGGCCTAACCCGATTGGCGCTGACCGAATTTCCGCAATTACCGCGAGGCGAGGCTGGCGCTCGGCACCTGGTCCGGTGGTCCTGACCGGCGCTCAACGGCGCCGGCAAGACCAATCTGCTCGAAGCGGTGTCGTTTCTGGCGCCGGGGCGCGGGTTGCGCGGCGCCAGGCTGACCGAGATCGACCGCCGGCCCGGTGATGACCGCGCACATGCCCGCTGCCGAGACGCCATGGCTGGGCCGTCGCAGCGACGATCGCGACGCGCCGAGGCGCGTTGCGGGTCGGCACCGGGCGCGACGCGACCGAGGGGGAGCGGCGGGTGGTGCGCATCGACGGTGAACCGGCGCGCGAGCCAAGCCGCACTTGGGCGAGCGTCTCGGGGTGGTGTGGCTGACGCCGCCGATGGATCGCCTGTTTCTCGAAGGGCCCGGCGGGCGGCGGCGGTTTCTCGATCGGCTGGTGCTGGCGCTCGATCCGGCGCATGCCGCGCGTGTCGGCGCCTATGAGCAGGCATTGCGCGAGCGCGCGCGGCTGTTGCGTGATGGTCCGGCCGATCCGGGGTGGCTCGCCGCGCTCGAAGAGGTCATGGCGGCGCAGGGCGTTGCGGTCGCCGCGGCGCGGCGCGACGCCGTGCACCGGCTCGACCGCGCTTGCGCCAAGGCCGACGGCCCGTTTCCCAGCGCGCGGCTGGCATTGGCCGGCGCCGTCGAGACGTGGCTCGACGAGATGCCGGCGCTGGCTGCGGAGACGAGGTTTGCCGCGGCACTAGCCGGTTCCCGGCGCGAAGACGCAGTTGCCGGCGGTGCGGCAATCGGCCCGCATCGCTCCGACCTGACGGTCAGCCTGGCGCAAGATGGCGTCGCCGCCGAGTGCGCCTCGACCGGCGAACAAAAGGCGCTGCTGATCTCGATCCTGTTGGCTCACGCCGAACTGCAGCGCGCATTGCGCGGCGAATCGCCGCTGTTGCTGCTCGACGAGGTCACCGCTCACCTCGACGCGAACCGGCGCGCGGCGCTGTTCGCCGCATTGCGCCCGGCTCGGCAGCCAGGTCTGGCTCACCGGCACCGACGAGGCGATGTTCGCCCCGTTGCGCGGCCAAGCCCAGTTTCTGTCGGTCAATGACGGACACAGTGACGGCAAATTTCGCTTAATCGGAGAAAGTTCGACAACGAAGCACATGGCAAACATCCCGACACACCGATCCGCATTCGCCGGCGGCAGACGCCGCCGGGCCAGCCCCAAAGACCGACTTGCCCCCCGTCCAAGGTTCCCGCCGCCGGCAATGACGGCGCGCATGGTGCGAATGGCGCCAACGGCGTGGACGAAACCTACAACGAACAATCGATCGAAGTGCTGCGCGGGCTCGACGCCGTGCGCAAGCGGCCGGGCATGTATATCGGCGATACCGATGACGGCTCGGGCCTGCACCACATGGTCTACGAGGTCGTCGACAATGCGATCGACGAGGCGCTCGCCGGCTATTGCGACACCGTCATCGTGACCCTGAACGCGGATGGCTCGGTCACCGTTACCGATAATGGCCGCGGCATCCCGGTCGGCATCCACGACGAGGAAGGGGTTTCGGCCGCCGAGGTCATCATGACCCACCTGCATGCCGGCGGAAAATTCAACCAGAACGCCTACAAGGTGTCGGGCGGGCTGCACGGGGTTGGGGTCTCGGTTGTCAACGGCCTCTCGAGCCGCGCTTGACCTGCGAGTCTTTCGTGGCGGGTCGGAGTGGTTCATCCGGTTTCGCGACGGCGTGCCGGAGGCGCCGCTCGCCGAAGTCGGGTCGGCGCCATCGCTGCCCGAGGGATCGAGCCGTCAAGGGCCGGCCACCGGCACCGAAATCACCTTTCTGCCGAGCACCGAGACCTTCACCAAGACTGAATTCGACTTCTCGACGCTCGAGCACCGGCTGCGCGAATTAGCCTTTCTGAATAGCGGCGTCACCCTGTTGCTGAATGACGCGCGCGGGGTCGAGCCGAAGAGCGTCACCCTGCATTTCGAGGGCGGGCTTGAAGCCTTCGTCCGCTATCTCGACCGCTCCAAGCAGGCCTTGCATGCGCCGCCGATCGCGATCCGCGGCGAGCGCGACGACATCCTGCTCGAAATCGCGATGGAGTGGACCGACAGCTATCACGAGTCGATGCTGTGCTTCACCAACAACATCCCCCAGCGCGACGGCGGGACCCACCTCGCCGGCTTTCGCGCGGCCCTGACCCGCAGCGTCAACGCCTACGCCAATGACAGCGGCATCGCCAAAAAGGAAAAGGTAGCGCTGACTGGCGAGGATATGCGCGAGGGGCTGACCTGCGTGCTGTCGGTCAAGGTGCCCGACCCGAAGTTTTCTTCGCAGACCAAGGATAAGCTCGTCTCCTCCGAGGTCCGCCCGGCGATCGAGGGGCATCGTCGCCGACAAGCTGACGCAGTGGTTCGAGGAGCACCCGGCCGAGGCGAAGAAGATCGTCGCCAAGGTCGTCGAGGCGGCGGCCGCTCGCGAGGCGGCGCGCAAGGCGCGCGACCTGACCCGGCGCAAGGGCGCGCTCGACATTGCCAATCTGCCGGGCAAGCTCGCCGACTGCCAGGAGCGCGATCCGGCCAAGAGCGAGTTGTTCATCGTCGAGGGCGACAGCGCCGGTGGTTCGGCCAAGCAGGGCCGCGACCGGCGTTTTCAGGCGATCCTGCCGTTGAAGGGCAAGATCCTCAATGTCGAGCGCGCCCGCTTCGACAAGATGCTCGGCTCGGCCGAGATCGGCACCTTGATCGCCGCACTCGGCACCGGCATCGGCCTCGAGGATTTCGACCCGGAAAAGGCGCGCTATCACCGCATCATCATCATGACCGACGCCGATGTCGACGGCAGCCACATCCGCACCCTGCTGCTGACCTTCTTCTTCCGCCAGATGTCGAGCCTGATCGACAAGGGCTTTCTCTACATCGCCCAGCCGCCGCTTTACCGGCTGCAGCGCGGCAACGCCAAGGCGGTCTATCTGAAGGACGATCCCGGCGCTCGAAGCCTATTGCGTCGAGGCGGCGCTGCGAGATGCGGTCTTCACCCAGTATGACGGGGTCGAGCGCGCCGGCCAACGATCTGCGCGCCTTGCTCGACGAGGCGCGGGTTCACCGCCGTTCGGCTGCAGGCATTGGCCGCCAAGGTCGGCGAATATCGAAGTCGTCGAGCAGGCGGCGATCGCCGGGGCTTTGTCCGCCGATCTGCTCGCTGACCCGAGCCGGCGCTCGAGGCCGCGCGCCGCACCGCCGAGCGCCTCAACCGTCTCGCTCCCGAGCACGAGCGCAACTGGCAGGGCGAGACGTCATCGGGCGCGGGGCGAAGGGTTGGTGCTGGCGCGAACCCGCCAAGGTGTCGACGAACGCCGGCTGATCGACGCGGCCTTGCTGCGTCGAGCGAGGCGCGCCGGCTCGATACCGATAGCGCAGGTTTGCGTCAAACCTTCGATCGGCCCGGTACACTCGCCGCGCGCGACAGGAGCCATGGCCGATCACCGGCCCGACGAGCCTCGTTGAGGCGGTCATGGAGTTGGGCCGCCGCGGCATCGAGGTCCAGCGTTACAAGGGTCTTGGCGAAATGAACCCGGACCAGCTGTGGGAAACCACTCTCGACCCCGAGGCCCGCGCCCTCCTCCAAGTCAAGGTCAGCCACGCCGATCTCGCCGAAGAAACCTTCTCGACCCTGATGGGCGACCTCGTCGAGCCGCGCCGCGACTTCATCCAGTCCAACGCGCTCTCCGTCGCCAATTTGGATGTGTGCAGCTATCCTCGGTGTCTTTGATCGCTGGTGTTGCAGCGGACTGACGCGGGATGGGCCCTTGGGGCGCATCTGCTTAAGCGTTTAGGAGCCCGCGTTGTTGCTAACTGCGCCGGCTGTAATGAAGAGCGGCAGGACATGATCTCGACTTGCTGCTCTTCGCCCGCGCCGACTATCCGGTAGACGACCCGGTGGTCGCTGGCGATCCGCCGCGACCACCAGCCCGCGAAATTGCCACGCAACGGCTCGGGCTTCCCCAACCCTCTAAACGGCGAGCGTTGAATGTCGTCGATCAGCCGATTGACCCGGAACGCCGTCTCACGGCTCGATTCCTGCCAACCGAGATAGTCTGTCCAGGCGTCTCTGGTAAACAGGACCCTCATTTACCCCGGTCGAATTCGACGAATTCACCCGCTTCGGCTTGCGCCATCGACTGGCGCAAATGCTCCGCATTCGCGGGATCGCTCAGCAGATGAAGCGTCTCTTCCAGGCTCTCGTATCGGCCAGCGACAACATTACGACCGGTTCCCCATTCTGGCGGGTTACCACCAGCGGCGCGCGGTTCTCGCAAACCCCGTCCATATGCTTCCTAAGGTTCTGACGCAGCTCCGTATACGACACGTAATCCATTTTGTCGCTCCATCATACGTACAGAAAATTGTACGGATCGTCGACGTAGTCAAGACACGCTGGATTTGATGGGGGCTGCGGTGCGAGCAATCGCCAGGGCCGCGTCATGCCGCCTCAGCGCGCTCGGTGGCTGGGGCCGGCTGCCGGGGGCTTACCGCCCCCCGGCGCAGTTGATGATCACGGGATCTCGAAGACGGCCACCTCGTCGGCGATGCCGCGCAAGGCGCGGGACTGCGCCACCGGGTCGAGGCCGCGGGTTTTCAACAGGCTGGAGGTCTGCGGATAGGCGACGACCGACCCGGTCGCCAGGATCGAACGCGAATCGGCGAGCGCCTGCACCCGGGCGGCGATGTTGACGGTCTGGCCGAAATAGTCCTGCCGGTCGTTCAGCACCACGGCGAGGCACGGCCCCTCGTGGATGCCGATCTTGAGCAGCAGGTCCTCGCCATTGCCGCCGTCGCCCCCTTTGCCGCCATTGCCCAAGTGGCGCATCGCATCGCGCATGCGCAGTGCGGCGGCAATGGCGCGATCGGGGGTCGAAAAGGTCGCCATCACCGCGTCGCCGATGGTCTTGACCACCGCCCCTGCTTCCGCGGCGACGATCTCGTCGAGGATCTTGAAATGCGCGCGCACGAGATCGAAGGCGGCGAGATCGCCGACGCGCTCGTAGAGCTCGGTCGAGCCTTTGAGATCGGTGAACAAAAAGGTCAGGCTGGTGATCTTGAGCCGTTGCTCGGCGTCGATCGTGTTGGTGCCGTAGAGGTCGCGAAAGACCTGGTTGGTCAACAGCCGCTTGGCGGTCAGAAAGGGTTTGCGCCGGCCGAGCAGCTCGTGGAGCTTGTCGTTGGCGACCCACAGCCCCGGCAGCACCCGCGAATCCGTGTGGTTCTCGAGTGACAAACGAAGCGGACCGGGACGCAGCTCCAAGGTCCCGGTCGGCGCGCGCAGCTTGTCGAGAACGATCGTCAGGTTCTGACGCTCGCGCGTCGGTTCGCCTTTGACGTCGATAAACTGGGTGCCATGCGTCACCGGGTCGATGACGATCACAAATTCCGCCGGCAGTTGCAGCGACAGCAGCGCTCTCCCGCCCGGCGGCAGCTCGACCGATTCAAGGACAATTTCCTGGATCAGATCCTCGAAATTGTCCGGGACGTCGATGCCCGAGCCCCAAAAGACCTGACGAAAATATTCGTTGAAGGGTAGTTCGTCGGGGTCGTGCGCCGCGATCCGGCGCACCCGCCGGCTGACCGTGAACGTCACCTCGACGATCTCGTCGAGCGTCAGCGTGTACCCGGCCGAACACCAGGCGCAGGCGTACTCGTCCTTGTCGACGCTCTTCAACGTCGTGCTGGTGTCGAGCACGCCGCCGCAGCCCGGGCACAGCACGTTCCACGACAATTCGAAGATCCCGAGCCGCGCCGCATGGAGAAAGGCGGCGATCACACGCTCCTCGTCGAGCCCGGTCCTGGCGGCGAAATCGAGCGCGTTGATCCGGCAGAGGGCGCGGTCCGGAGCATCGCGAACCAACGCCTCGATCGCCTCGGCGGCGCCGGGATCGGCGGACTGCCGCAGAATCGCGAACAGATTTTCGGTTTCGTTCATCGCAAGGAACACCCCGCAAAGCGGCAGTGGTGCACAAGCCCACGATTCCGCCGAATGGATCGGCGGCGCGGCCCGCACCTCGTTCGCGTTTAATGTGGGGTGTCGCGGATTTTGGTCAAACCTCGTCGCTGCGGGCTCGACCGCACTACGGTGCGCCTGCGGGCGTCTCGGCGACGCCCGCACCGCGCAGACGGAATTATTCGGCGGCTTCGGCGCGTTCGGCCTCGACCGGGAGCGGCTCGGTGCCGGTCCAGGGATGCTCGGCAACGTCGAAGAGGATGCCTTCGGGGCCGTAGAACTTGACCTCGAAGCCGCCGATCCGCTCGGCCGCCGCCTGGTCCATGTAGTGCTTGCCGCCGAGGCTCTCGAGCTTTTTGCCGGCCTTGTCGACGTCCTCGACGAGGATCCCGAAATGATGCAGCCCGGCATAGTCCATGCCCTTGCCGAGCTGGTCGGTCTTGAAGCGCAGGATCGCCAGGTCGATCGTCCCGTCGCTCAGATGGTGGCCATAGGCGAGCGGGCCGTCATTCGAGCGGACGATCTTGAAGTCGAACGCCTTGACGTAGAAATCAGCCATCGCGTCGGGGTCTTTCGCGGCAATGGCGATGTGGCGCAGCTTTGCCATCAGTGTCTCCTCGCTGGGTTGTGGTTATTCGGCCGCTTCCTTGACCGGTTCCGGGAGCGGCTCGGCGCCGGCCCAGCCATGCTCGGCGATGTCGAACAGGAGGTGCTCGGGACCATAGAATTTCTTCTCGAAATAGCCGGCCTGATGCCCGCCCTGGCCCTGGTCGATGTAATGCTGGGCGCCGAGACTTTCGAGCTTCTTCGAGAATTCTTCGACATCTTCCACCAGCACCCCGAAATGGTGGATGCCGCGATAGTCCATGCCCTTGCCGAGCTGGTCGGTCTTGAATTTGAGGATCGCCATGTTGAGCGTGCCGTCGCTCAGGAACACGCCGTCGGCGAGCACGCCGTTCGGCCGTCCGACCTCCTCGAAATCGAATGCCTTTTTGTAGAATTCGGCCATCGCTTCCGGATCCTCGGCGGCAATGGCGATGTGACGCAGCTTGGGCATGTGGCCTCCTTGCGTTGCAGTTGCACCGAGCCTAGCACGACCGATGCGTCATTCCGAAGCGCCCTTTGACATGCCGCGTCGGATCTCGCCCAAAACCCGAGCCATGTTCTTGCCCACCCGGTTCAGCGCCTCGTCCCAGGCGAACAAGCCGAAGCGGTCGAATTCGGGCAATGTCGTCCCGTTCGACAAGGCGAAGGTCGAGCTGCAGACGAGGCTCCCGGATCGGGCATGACTTGCGGCGTCCACGCGAACAGGGCGAGGTCCTTGCCGCGCAGATAGCGGTGGACGCCGAGCGCCGTCAGCTCGTCCCGGCGCCGCCGAAAGCCCGGTCTCCTCCTGCAGTTCGCGCATCGCGGCGGCGGCGAAATCCTCGCCGGGCTCGGCTTCCCCCTTGGGAATGTCCCAGCGCGGCGAACGGGTCGCATGGCCCAACAGGATGCGCTCGCCGTCGCCGACAATGACCCCGCAGCTTGTTTTCGCCGGGTTCACGGCCGGCTCCAACCGCCCGACACGCCACTGTAGAAGCCGCCGTTCTTGGCGTTAGTGGAATTTGCGGCGGTGGAATTTGCGGCGGCGGAATTTGCGGCGGCGCTGCCGTCGGCGCAGCCGGCGAGGACCAGAAGGGCGCCGACCAGGGCAAGCCGCGGCGCGACGTGACGATATCCGAGGGCTTTTTTGCCCATGCCAACTCCGTCTTGTTTGTCCGATAGTATGCCATCGCGCGCAATTTGGGAGATTGGATGTGGCTGTCGACATGCGGACGTATCGGCCGCTGATCATCGGGCGGCGCGGGGCGGTGGCGGCAAACCATCCGCTGGCGGCCCAAGCCGGGCTGTTGGCATTGCGCGCCGGCGGCAATGCCGTCGACGCGGCGGTCGCGACCGGGGTCGTGCTCTCGGTTGTCGAGCCGATGATGTCGGGGCTCGGCGGCGACGCCTTCTACCATGTTTTCGACCAGGCGACCGGCCGCTCGACCGTGTTCAACGGCACCGGCCCCGCTCCCGCGGCGGCGACCCCGGAGCGCTACGCCGGCGGGATCGCGCGCACCGGCCCGCGGTCGGTCTCGGTGCCGGGGATGCTCTCGGCCATGGACCAGATGCACCGCCGCTTTGGCCGGCTGCCGTGGCGCGACCTGTTCGGCGAGGCCGTCGCCTATGCCCGCGACGGGTTTGGCGCCACCCGCGCCTATTGTCATTTTGCCGAGGAATATCGCTCGACCTTGCTGGTCGACCCGCGCGCGGCCGCGCTGTTTCTCGCCGGCGGAAAGCCGCCGGCATTGGGCGCCGCGATCGTCCAGCCCGATCTCGCCCGCACCCTCGAAGAAATCGCCGGGGACGGCGCCGAGACCTTTTACCGCGGCCGGTTGGCATGCCGGCTCGCCGCCGGTCTCGAAGCCGCCGGGGCATTGGTCGGCGCCGCCGATCTCGCCGCGTTTACCGCCGAGGAGCAAGAGGCGATCGCGATCGACTACCGCGGCTTTACCGTGCTCGAAGCGCCGCCCAATTCGACCGGCTTTGTGCTGCTGGAAGAATTGAAGATCGTCGAGCATCTCGACCTCGCCGGCATGGGACTGTTGTCGGCCGACCTGGTCCACGCGCTGGTCGAGGCCAAAAAACTCGCTTTTGCCGACCGCGAGCGCTGGGGCGCCGACCCGCGCACCGTCGACGCGCCATTGGAGCGCCTGCTGTCGGCGGACTATACCGCCGAGCTCGCCGCCCGGATCGACATGCGGCAGCGCCGCGCCCACCCGGTTGGTAGAGGACGCGGCCGGCGACACAACCTATTTCTGCACCGCCGACGGCGACGGCAACGCGGTCTCCGCGATCCAAAGCATCAACAGCGGCTTTGGCGCCGGCATCGTCGCCGGCGACACCGGCGTGCTGCTGAACAACCGCATGGCCTATTGGCACCTCGAACCCGGCCACCCGAACCGGCTGGCGCCGGGCCGGCGCGTGCGGCATACGATGAACCCGCCGCTCGTGCTGAAGGACGGCGCGCTGTGGTGCGTCTTCGGCACGCCCGGCGCCGACAACCAGGTGCAGGTCAACCTGCAGGTGCTG
Source organism: uncultured Alphaproteobacteria bacterium (assembly GCA_963775525.1). Taxonomy (GTDB): domain Bacteria; phylum Pseudomonadota; class Alphaproteobacteria; order ATCC43930; family CGMCC-115725; genus AP-15. The sequence continues at coordinate 99,603 of CAVZJF010000041.1, forward strand.
ACGGCGATGGTCGATTTCGGGCTCGACCCGCAGCAGGCGGCCGAAATGCCGCGCTGGAGCTCGCACGTCTCGGGGCAATACGCCAACTGGCCGCATGACGGTGCGGACGAGCTGACGATCGAGCGCCGTGTTCCCGAGGCGGTATGCCGCGAGCTGGGCGCCGCGGCCACCCGGTCAACACCGTCGGCGACCTCGACGGGCCGTGCAGCATCGAGATCATCCGCCGCGACGGCGCCACCGGCATGCTGCTCGCCGGCTCCGACCCGCGCCGCGACGGCTGGGCCGCGGCATGGTGAGCCGAGAGCGCCCTTGTGGGTTGCGGCAAACGGCTTAATTTTGCTTGGCGAGACGGGAGCAGTTCCAATGAAGAAAAGGCGAGCGGCTGTCCGGGTGAGGGCGGAATGGGACGATCAGGCTCAGGTGTGGGTTGCCGAAAGCAGCAACCTGCCGGGCCTCGTCACAGAGGCGGAGACGGTCGAAAAATTGTTCGAGAAACTGCGGGGCATCATTCCGGAGCTGCTGTCCTACAGTCCGGATCTCGCTGCGGTGCTATTGCCGGAAATCCGCGTCACGTTGCTGCGTCGCGACAAGGTTGATCTCGCAGCGGCCTGATGGCCGATTATTCCGAAGCCGTTCGTGAGGCACTCAATCGAGCCGGATGCCGTTTTGACCGCTACGGCAAGGGGGACCACGAAATCTGGCTTTGCCCAAACTCGCGACGCCCGATCGTGGTGGACAACAAGATCAAGTCGCGGCATACCGCCAATGCAATTTTAAAACAGGCCGGGGTGCCAAAACAATTCTGACTTGATGGGGAGAGCGCGATGAAAATCCGCGAGGTCGAAGTATTTCAGGTGCAATGGGCGCCGGATGACAAGCCGGCGCAGCGCAGCGCCTGGGTTCGGGTTCATTGCGACGACGGCCTCAGCGGCATCGGCGAGGCGTCGCCGATGCAGGGCGGGCTCGCCTCGCTCGGGATCATCGCGCACGACCTGGCGCCGGCATTGGTCGGCCGGATCCGCTCGACCACGCGGTGTTGCACGACACGATGCTGCACAAATTCGTCAAGCTCGGGCCCGAAGGCGCGTTGACCGGCGCATTGGCCGCGCTCGACATCGCGCTGTGGGATCTGAAGGGCAAGTTGCTCGGCCAGCCGATCTACAAGCTGCTGGGCGGCGCCTGGCGCACCGCGCTGCCGTTCTATGCTTCGATCGGCGGCAATGGCGAGCGCAGCGTCGACGAGGTGCTGCGCGTCGTCGAGACGCGGCTGAAAGACCAGCCGGCGGCGGTCAAGATCCGCTTCGACGACGACCGCACGCATGCTCGACCACGACATTCCCGGCGACATCGCCAAGGCGCGCGCGGTGCGCCGGCTGGTCGGCGACGGGTTCCCGCTCGCCTTCGACGCCAACAACGGCTACTCGGTCGGCGGCGCCATCCGCGTCGGCCGCGCGCTCGAAGAACTCGGCTATTGGTGGTTCGAGGAGCCGGTGCAGCACTACCACGTCAAGGCGATGGGCGAGGTCGCGCGCCGGCTCGACATCACCGTCTCGGCCGGCGAGCAGACCTACACGCTGGCGGGCCTAGCCGACCTGATCGACGCCGGGGTGCGGATGGTGCAGCCCGACATCGTCAAGATGGGCGGGATCACCGGCCTGATGCGCTGCGCCGCACTGGCGCACGCGCACGGCGTCGAGCTGGTGCCGCACCAGACCCAGCCGACGATCGGCCACATGGCCAGTCTGCATGTGGCGGCGAGCCAGTTGCACGCGACCAAGCCGTGCGAGCTGAACGACCCGTCGCCGCGCCAGCATGCCGTGTTCGAAAACCCGCCAAAACCGGTCGACGGCCTCTTTCACCTGCCGACCGGTCCCGGCCTCGGCCTGCGCGTCAACGAGGCCGAGCTGGCGAAACGCCGGGTTCCGGTCGCCTGACAGGCCGTCGTACGAGACAACTGCCCGGGCGCGCGGCTCAGTTTTTGTCGATGTTCCAGAACACCAGCAGATGCGCGCGCAATACGCCGGTGACATTGGAGCGCCAGGCAAAGGGCTGCGCGTATTGGCCGACCGGGATGTCGGGCAAGGTTTCCCACAGATGCCGGTGCAATGCTTCGAGCGCCGCTCTGGTCGGCGCCTTCGTCGGCGGCGCGAATATAGTCGGCGCGCAATTCCTCGGTCTTGGCGTCGCACGGCCAGCCGAACCAGTTCTTGCCGTCGCAGCTCGAATTGATCGCGAAATTGGCCAAGGGCGAGGACATGTTGGTGCCGCCGACGGTGGTGTGGAACAGGTTCCAGCCGCCCTGCCCCGGCGGGTCTTTCTTGGCCCGGCGCGCCACCATCGTTCCCCAGTCGCTGACCGCGATGTCGACATTGACGCCGATCTTGCGCAGATTGTCGGCGGTGACGTCGCCGAGTGCCGCGATGCTCGGGATCTCCTGGGTCGTCAGCATGACGATCTTTTCGCCCTTGTAGCCCGACTCGGCGAGCAATGCCTTGGCGCGCGCCAAATCCTGCCGGCGATAGTTCTCTGAGCCCGCCTCGGTGCCGTCAGGCGCTGCCGCAGACGAAGAACGACCAGCATGGGCGCCACCAATGCTCGTCGCCAAAGGCGGCGCTGGCGTAATCGCGCTGGTTGACGGCAGCGCCAGCGCCTGCCGCGCCTTCGGGTTGTTGAACGGCGGGTAGAGGCTGTTCGGCCGGATGATGCCGTAGGCGTCGATCGGATTGACACCTTGCTCGATGACAATGCCCGGCGCGTGTTCGAGGATCGCGAGCTGGTCCTGCGGCAATTGGTCGACCATGTCGACCTCGCCGCGCTGCAACGCACCCGATTTGGTGAACGAATCCGGCAGCACGATCCATTCGACCCGGTCGAGCCTGACCACCTTGCCGCCGGCGAGGCCGTCGGGCGGCTCGGCCCGCGGCACGTAATCGGGGTTTTTCTCGTAGACGACCTTGGCGCCGGGGTTCCATTCCCCGCGGACAAAGCGAAACGGGCCGGAGCCGACCGTGGTCGTCACCGCCTTGAACGGGTCGGTCGCCGCGTCCTCGGCGCGCATGATGTCGGCGTCGGGCGAGCCCAGCGCGAATTCGACAAAGGCGAACGGCTCTTTCAGACGAATGACAAAGGTCTTGTCGTCGGTGGCTTCGATCCTGTCGACAAACTTCGCCAGGGTCTGGCCGATCGTGTTGCGGACCATCCAGCGTTTGACCGACGGGACCACGTCCTTGGTCGTGACCGGCTGGCCGTCATGGAATTTGAGCCCCGGCCGCAAGGTGTAGGTGTGGACCAGCCGATCGGGTGAAATCTGATAGGTCTCGACCATCTGCGGCTGCGGCCGCACCTTCGAATCCCAGGCGAAGAGAGTGTCGTAGATCATCGCCCCATGCATGATCGTGATCGTCGCCGTGTTGGTGTGCGGGTCGAGCACCTTGAGGTCGGCATGCGGTACCACCCGCAACGTCTTGTCGGCCGCCGCCGCCGGATTTGCCGCTCCAGCCAGCGCAAGCAGCGCCAAACCCCACCCGAACGCGCGGATCCCCATCGCCTCATCCTCCTGTTCGCCGCCGAATTATCCGGTCGAATTATCCCCCCGAATTATCGCATGACGGCGGCGGCGCCGCTATTGCGCCCTCGGGACAAAGCCCTGCCTAATGGCGCAATTCCGATCTCGTTTCGAGGCAAGCGCCGTGCCACGCGTTCTGACCGCCCGCTTTATGCACGAGACCAACACGTTCAGCCGCGTCAAGACCGACATGGCGTTGATCCGGCGCCGCGATTTTCATCTCGAAAACGAGATCCCGCAGGCGTTCCGCGGCACCCGCTCGGCGCTTGGCGCCACCTTCGAGGCCGCCGACAAATACGGCTGGAGCCTGCTCCATCCGGTCTCGGCCAACCCCAACCCGTCAGGCATCGTCACCGACGACGCGTTCGAGGAGATCGCGGCGATGATCCTCGGCGCGGTCGGCGCCAAGGGCCCGATCGACGGCGTGCTGCTGCACCTGCACGGCGCCATGGTCACCGACCGCCACGAGGATGCCGAGGGCGAATTGCTGGCGCGGCTGCGGCAAAGGCTCGGGCCCGAGGTCCCGGTCGTCGCCACTCTCGACCTGCACGCCAACGTCACCCGGAGGATGGCCGAGAACGCCAGCGCGCTGATCGCCTTTCGCACCTACCCGCATGTCGACATGTACGAGCGCGCCTGGCAGGGCGCGGAGCTCCTCGAACGCGCGATGCGGGGCGAGATCCGGCCGGTGACGGTGATCGCGCGGCGGCCGATGCTGCACGGGCTCGACTGGGGCCGCACCCAGCAGGGGCCGATGGCGGAGTTGATCGCCCGCGCGAATTCGCTCGAAGCCGATGGCCAGGCGCTGGCGGTCAGCATCTGCGCCGGTTTCGCGCTCGCCAACATCCACGATGTCGGCCCGTCGGTGACGGTGACGGTCGATGCCGGCGGCGGTCGCACGGCGGCGCGCGCCCACTCGCGCGGGCCGCAGGAGATCGCCGAGGACTTCATGGATCACGCCTGGGCGACGCGCGATTTCACCACGGTCCACATGCTGACGGTGGCCGAAGCGGTCGCCCGCGCCCGCGAGGGCAAGCCCGGCGACAAGCCGCTTGTCGTCGCCGACTTCACCGACAATCCCGGAGGCGGCGGCTATGGCGACGCCACCGCTTTGCTGGCGGGGCTGGTCGAGGGCGGCGTCGAACGCGTCGCGTTTCATGCGATTTGCGATCCCGAGGCGGTGCAGGCGGGGATGCGCGCCGGGATCGGCGCCGGACGACACTCGCGATCGGCGGCAAGACCGACCCGGCGCTGGGCGGCGGCCCGCTGTCGCTCGACGGCGAGGTGGTGTGCCTGACCAACGGCAGATTTGTCGCCTATGGTCCGATGGGCGGCGGGGTCGAACGCAATTACGGGCCGTCGATGGTGTTTCGCGTAGCGGGCGTCGGCGGCGGGGGCATCGACATCGTCGTCATCACCAACAACGGCCAGGCGACCGATCTCGCCCAGTTCACCTCGCTGGGCGTCGACCCGGCCCGCTACACGACGGTCGCGGTCAAGTCGATGCAGCATTTCCGCGCCGCCTTCGAGCCGCTCGCGCGCGAGATCGTGCTGGTCGACACCGGCGCCTTGTGCCAGGTAAATTACACCGCCGAGCTGTTCACCAAGGTCCGCCGCCCGATCTGGCCGCTCGACCCGATCACCGACCCCCGCGGCCGCTAAACCTCGCCAGGCGCGGAACCCGGCCCAAGGCGCGGCAGTTACCCGATAGGGTAGCAGAGCGGCCCGCGATCACTCCGGTTTGCGAATGCGGCGCCGCCGTCGGGTGGTGCGAGGAAGCGGTGATGGACGAGGCGACGCATGGCGGGCGGCTCCAAGCACCGTCGCTGGCTGTCGGACGGGGGTGGAAGGACGTCCTGCTGCGCGTCTACCGCGGCATCTCGGACGACCGGATCCTGTTGATCGCCGGCGGCGTCACCTTTTACGCGATTCTGGCGCTGTTCCCCGGCATCGCGGCCCTGGTTTCCGTCTACGGCCTGTTTGCCGACCCGAGCCGCATCGTCGCTCATCTCGACACCTTGTCGGGGCTCGCCCCCAGCGGCGCCGTCGACGTGCTGCGCGAGCAGCTGGTTCGCCTCGCCCAACAGGACAGAGCCGCGCTGGGCTTCGGTTTCGTCGTCAGCCTGGTGTTTTCACTGTGGACCGCCAATGCCGGCGTCTCGGCGCTGTTCGAGGCGCTGACCGCGGTTCACGAGCAAAAGGAAAAGCGCAGCCTCGTAAAATATTACGCGCTGACATTGGCGTTCACCGCGGGAACCATTGTCCTCGTGCTGCTCCTGCTGGCGCTGCTGATCGCGCTGCCGCTGGTCCTCGACCGTGTCGCGCCCGCGGACGCGATGGCCCAGATGCTGAAACTGGTCCGGTGGCCGGTCCTGGTCGTGCTCGTCGGGTTGGCGCTGGCCGTCGTTTACCGATACGGCCCCAGCCGCAATGCCGCGCGCTGGCGCTGGGTCAGCTGGGGCAGCGCTTTCGCCACCGTCGCCTGGCTGGCCGCCTCCGTGTTGTTTTCCTGGTACGTCGCGAATTTCGGCAGCTACAACAAAACCTATGGCTCGCTCGGCGCGGTCATCGGCTTTATGACCTGGATGTGGGTGTCGATCATCGTCGTGCTGGTCGGCGCCAAGCTCGACGCCGAAATCGAGCGCCGGCGAACACGACCGGCCGAATGCAGCCGATTCGGGCAGACAAGGCGCGGCGCCGCCCAGGTATATGCATTCCCCTTGGTCGTCACACCAAAGGAGCGTGTGAAGAAATACGACGAGATGCTGTCATTCCGGGCTCGGCCTTTCGGACCGCCCCGGAATGACGCTGGCGGCATTTCTTCACATACTCCGTCGCCGGGAAGCCAAAGGAATGAAGCTTGCGTCATTTTGAATAAAATCGGTCGGCACGCGTTCACGCGGCCGACAGGTGATTCCCCGGCAGCGCTCGCTTTCGTCTATGATCGGGATAATGCCAGCGTGCCGTCGCAACGGCGGCGGCGCTTGGTGGGTGGGGCATCCAACAGGGAGGACGGGTCGGATGAGCGCGGCACGCGAAGACGTAAAGATCATGACGGTCGCCAGCTGCTCGAACGTTCGCGAGGAGCATCGGTCGCACGTCGTCGTCTCCGGCTCCTACGGCGGCCGGTATAACGCCTACAACGCGGCCAAATGGGGCGTGCGCGGCGTGGTCATGAACGATGCCGGCATCGGCAAGGACAACGCCGGCATCCGCGGGCTCGACTTTCTCGACCAGATCGCGCTGGCCGCGGCGACCGCGGACGCGCAGACCTGCCATATCGGCGACGGCGGCCACATGCTCGAACACGGCGTCATCAGCCACGTCAATCGCGCCGCCGCCGCCCTCGGCTGCAAGCCGGGCCAGAGCGTGCGGGAGTGCGCCGAACATATGCGCTCGGCAAACGTGCCGTCATCCGCACCGCCGAGCATCACCGAGGGCGCCCGGTTCGTGATGCGCGAGGTTCCCGGCGAGCCGCGGCTGATCTGCGCCGATTCCGTCGGAATGCTGCAACCCGACGATGCCGGTCAGATCGCCGTCACCGCGTCGCATGGCGCCTTTTCCGGGGGTCGGCCGGACAACGCGATCCCGCCGGACATCTACGCCGTGTTCTTCAGCGACGCCGGCGTCGGCATGGACGGGGCCGGCATCGCGCGGCTGGCCGGTCTCGACCAAAGAGGGGTCGTCGCGGGCGCCATTTCGGCCGACAGCGCGCCGATCGGCAATTCACGCGCCCTCTACCACGACGGCATCCTGTCGCACGTCAACGCAGCAGCCACCCGGCTCGGCGGCCGGGTCGGCATGCCCTTGAAGGAGTTTGTCGACCTTCTGATCGCGGCGGCAGAACAACAGCGCGGGGCGCCGGCCCGCTAGCGCCTAGATGCGTACAGACGATTCAGCCCCATCGCCCCGTGGTAGTAGCCTGTAGGATGGGTTGAGCGCGCAGCGAAACCCATCTGGTGCGGCGGCGGCGGACGGCGATGGGCTTCGCAAGGCTCAGCCCATCCTACGGCTACGATCACCTCGCGCCAATTCTCGGCCCGCGTAGGCCGGCCGTCGCACCCCGCCAGCACTTCCGTTATTGGGCGGCAAGGTTGACGCTTTGCGCGCAACCGGCTAAATCGTCGCGCGACGATCGTGAACAGGGTGGCCCGCATCGCGCGGTCACACCAACAAACGATGTGGAGGAAGCCGAACATGGGGACTTTTCTGCGCCGGGTGGCGGCGCTCGGGGTCGCGTCATTGTCGCTGACGGCGACGGCATTCGCGGGTGACGGCGCCAGCCCATGGGGGCCGGTGTACGACATCGCGCATTTCGACGTTCTCCCGGTCACCACGCCGTATGATTCCGAGCAGATCGCCTACGCGGCTCTGTTTGCGTATCGCGACGCCAGCAAATCGGACTCGGGTGCCGAGAGCTTCCGGGTCGTCAACTGGATCCTGGCTTCGAACCATTCGCAAATCATCGACGTGTGGCGCAACCTCGACGCATTCGAGCGGCACCTGGCGCTGTCTCACAGCGTCGACTTCCGGTTTGCCGTGCAGGTCCAGCCCCCGCCGGCCCCTCCCGCCTTCGGCTGCTGCATCGGCAGCCCGATCGACGACCGCCAATACAGCCTGGTGAAGTCGTTCAACACGCCGTGGACCAGCAACGCCCTGCCCACAGGCGTCGGGCCGGAGAAAAGTGCGCTGTTTGTCGTGACTTATGTCGACTTTCTCGTGGATGGCGATCCCGGCAAAGGCCAGAGCGAGCTGGTGGGCTATGGTTCCGCCAGCAGCAGAGCGTCCGGCCAGCTGAGCTATACCGTCCTGCAGCAGCTCGATCGGCCCAACCGCTTCGCCATCCTGGAGGTCTGGGATACCGAGACGGATTACAACGCGTGGCAGGACAGCCCGACGACGACCAGGTTCGTCGCCAAAGTGACGCCCTTGCTCGGCTCTCCGCTCGACCACCGGCTGAACATCCTGTGCGGCGAGACCTACACCGACGGGATCGGCTGCGTCTCTCCGTAAGGGGCGGCTGAGGCGCGGCGCGGCCTGGAGCGCCGGCGGACCAGCGGCTAATCCGCCAGCGTCGCCTAATCCGCGATATCGAGCCCCAGATCGAGGATCGGGGCGCTGTGGGTGATCCAGCCGGAGGAGATCAAATCGACGCCGGTGGCGGCGACGGCGGCGACGGTTTCCAGGCTGATCTGCCCGGACGCTTCGGTCACCGCGCGGCCGCCGACCATCGTGACGGCGCGGCGCAGGGTCTCGGGGCTCATATTGTCGAGCAGCACCGCGTCGATGCCGACTTCGAGCGCCTCGGCGAGCTGGTCGAGCGTGTCGACTTCGAGTTCGATCTTGACGAGATGGCCGGCATGGGCGCGGGCGCGTTCGAGCGCCGGCCTGACCCCGCCCGCCATCGCCAGATGGTTGTCCTTGATCAGCATCGCGTCGTCGAGGCCAAAGCGATGATTGGCGCCGCCGCCCAGCCGCACCGCCTCCTTCTCTAACACCCGCAGGCCGGGCGTGGTCTTGCGGGTGCACACGATCCTGGCCTTTGAGCCGGCGATCGCATCGGCCAAGGCCCGCGTCGCGGTGGCGACCCCGGACATCCGGCTCAGCAGGTTGAGCGCGGTGCGCTCGGCCGCGAGCACGCCGCGCGCCGGACCCGATATATGGGCGACCCGGTCGCCGCGCGCGACCCGGGCGCCGTCCGCGCGCAAGCGCTCGATGCGCAATGCCGGCTCGACCAGCTCGAAGGCGAGCAACGCCGCTTCGAGTCCGGCTACAACCCCCGGCTGCCGCGCTGCAATCGCCACCTCGACCTGCGGCGTCAGCCGGCACGATCGCGTCGCTGGTGATGTCGCCGGCGCGGCCCAAATCTTCGAGCAACGCGGCGCGGACGATCGGCTCGATGATCAGCCGCAGGGTCATTGGCTTCGCCCCGTCCCCGCTGCCGGCGCCGGGCCTTCACAACGCGCCTGTCAGCCGAAGGCCAGCATGCGCTCGACCGCTTGGCGTGCGCGGCCGGCGATCGCCGGGTCGACGGTGACCTCATGGGTCATGGTTTCGAGCGCATGGCGGATCTTCGGCAGGGTGATGCGCTTCATGTGCGGGCACAAATTGCAGGGCCGCACAAAGTCGAGGTCGGGGTATTGCAGGGCGACATTGTCGCTCATCGAGCATTCGGTCAGCAGCACGACGCGCGCCGGCCGCTCCTTGCCGACGTAGTCCGCCATCGCCGCGGTCGAGCCGGTGAAGTCGCATTCGGCGACGACATCGGGCGGACATTCGGGATGGGCAAGAACGACGACGCCGGGATAGCTCTCGCGCACGCTACGCACATCCTCGGCGGTAAAGCGTTCGTGGACCTCGCAATGACCGGTCCAGGCGATGATCTCGACCTTGGTCTGGGCCGCGATGTTGCGCGCTAAATATTCGTCGGGCAGCATGATGACCCGCGGGACGCCGAGCCCCTCGACGATCTTTTTGGCGTTGCCCGAGGTGCAGCAGATGTCGGATTCGGCTTTCACCGCCGCCGAGGTGTTGACGTAAGTCACGATCGGCACGCCCGGGTGGCGCTCGCGCATCAGCCGGATGTCGGCCGCGGTGATCGACGCAGCCAGCGAGCAGCCGGCTTCGAGGTCAGGGATCAGCACGGTCTTTGCCGGGTTCAGCAATTTGGCGGTTTCGGCCATGAAATGGACGCCCGCCAGCACGATCACGTCGGCGTCGGTGCGCGTCGCCTCGCGCGCCAGCGCCAGGCTGTCGCCGACGATGTCGGCGACCGTGTGGAAAATGTCGGGCGTCTGGTAGTTGTGCGCCAGGACGACCGCGTTGCGCTCCCGCTTCAGCCCGATGATCGCGGCGATGTCGTCGGCCAAAACCGGCCACTCGAAGGGCGGAATGTGTCGCTCCACACGCCGGTAGATTTCGGGCAGCGGCATCGTCGGCGCGGCGGTCGGGGGCGCGGCGGTCGGGGAAGCGGTCTCTAGCACGTCCTTCTCCTTATACTCATAAAGAGCATTTGATGGTCCCGGAAAAGCCGGGCGAAACTGCCCGGCCGCCGGTTATGCTGGATATGAGGATAAGTCTCGTAATCGAACTGTCAAGATCGCGATTGACGAATTAGGCGTGCAGCGGCGCTGGCGGTCAGTGGTTGACCCAGTCGCGCATGAAGCGGGCGTGGCAGTCGCGCTCGCCCGGCATCTTGAGCCAGCCGGCCAAGAGCCGCGGCGTCGCCAGCAGCAGGCGGTCGCGCAGATGGGTCGAGTTCAGTCCGTACTCCTCGAAGGTCGAGATCGTGATCTTCTGGTTGTGCGGGTCGTCCTGAAAGCGGCAGGCGCACACCGCCACGGTCTCCTGGTACGCCCGGCGGTCGGCGCCGGTTTCGAGATAGGCCTTGGCGACCGCGGTCGCGCGCGGGTAGTCGAGCGCCATGATCGCCTCGTCGAGCTCGCCGAGCAGCGCCTGCGGCGTCCGCCCGCCGGCGTCGAACCCGGCGCATTCCTGCTCGATCACCGAATTGTACAGCTTATTCTCGTGCGCCACGTCGTTGATGAAGCTCGCCATCAGATAGAGGATGCGGGGCTGGTAGGGGTTGTCGCGGCGGCGCATCCAGTTGTTGGCGACATTGCAATAGTCGAACGGATGCTGACCGTTGGTGAACTGCCGCGGCACCGTCGTGCGCAAGATCAATTCGGCGGCGCCGAGCTGGATCGTGTCGCCGAGGCTGCGGATCGACTTGCCGTTCTTTAAGTGGGCGGTCAGCAGATCCCACACCGCATCGCTGTCGGCGGTCATCAGCTTCTCGACGAATTCCTCGACCTCGGCCGGGGTCAGCGGCGTTTTATTGTTGTGAACCAGGCTCTTGCCGGCATCCTCGGGGAACTCGGCGGCAAGCCGCACGCACACCGAATCGTAGAGCGAGTAATAGAGCGGCCCGACCGCCATGTCGGGGACGCCCATGTAGTAGACGCCATGCGCCGCTTCCCAGCCGACCACGTCGGCGAGGTCGGTGATCGAGCGCGCCCGGATCGCCTTGTGCCCGGTGTTGCGCGCCTTGCGTCCGACGACGGTGTCCTGCAAATCGATCAGGCCGAGAAATTCGAGCTGGTCGCGCAGCATCGGGCGCAACTGCTCGTCTTCGGCCATGCCGAGGAACAGTCCGTAGGACCGCCGCGAGTTGCCGCTGACCGTGGCGATCATGTACGAGTGCAGCCGCTCCTCGGCCGAGCCATGCTCACGGATCGGCTCGTGGTCGTCCTGCCACACGACCGGGCCGTAATCCGGCGGCGGCACGTTCATGCCCTTCATCGTCGCGTAGCGGCCGGGATATTTGCCCTGCAGCTGGTTCCAGATGTCGAGACCGGCGGGGATGTACCACACGCTCTGCAGCAGCGGCAGCAGCCGGTATTTCTCAGGCAGATACGGCATCAGGCAGGCCGAGGCGCGCAGGCCGAGGATCGTGTGGTCGTTGTTGATCAGCGAAACCTGGCCGTCCTTGATGTTGATGTGGCTCGGCACCTGGACAAACGGCGCCTCGGCCGCGGTCACCACGGCGAGCGCGTCGCCGACCGTGCGGCCCTCCTTCGCCACCATCTGAAAGAACAAATCGGCGGTGCGCGGCTGGTCGCGCTCGAGGATGGCGTCGGTCAGGCTGCCGAAGTATTTGTCCTGGCTGATCTCGTCTCGGCTCCGTAACATGTTGCGCTCCGTTGATTACGGCGGGGTCCCGATTTAACTTGACAGTGTACGGCTCCGATCGCCGGCTGTTAAACCAGCCATCCGGCATTGGTGCTATGCTCCGCTTACCGAGCCGAGCATTGCCGCAGCCATTCCCGGTCGCGCCGCGACGGTCGGCGGGCGAGCCGGGCGCGCAGCAGTGCTGCGGCCGTCTCGGGCTGGCCCGAGCGGATATCGGCGACGATCAGCATGTCCTCGAACACCTCGCGCTGGGCGTGGCTGCCGCCGATGCGCGGCAGCTCGCCGAGGGCCGGTCGCAGGATATCGGCGGCTTGCGCGGGCTCGCCGCGCGCGAAGGCGGCGGCGGCGCACAGAGCCGGCGCCACCTCGCCCGGGGGCAGCCTCCCCTCGCCGATCAAATCCGCCAGGCCGGCGATACGGCTTTGCAGCATCGCGTCGTCCCCGGTCGCCGCCTCGGCCAATGCGGCGTGCACATCGGCGAAGGCGAGGCTCGCGCGCGGAAAATGCCGGCGGGCGTGAGCGGCGACCTCGGCCCATTCGTCGGCCAGCGCCGGCACCGCGCCGTAAAGCTGCCAGCGCCACAAAAACGACGCCGAATCCGCCAGGCTCAGCATCGGCGCCGACTGGGCGACGGTCGGCCGGATGGCGTCATGGTAGATCGCGATCGCATGCCCGCCCTCGCCGCGCGCCAGCTCGAACAGCGCCAGATGCCATGACAGGTGGCAATGCAGGTGACCGGCGCGCTCGTAGCCCGCGAGCCAGTCCGCGACAAAGGCGGCGCCGCCGTCGGCGTCGCCCGCCTCGAAAAAACCGTGCGCCCGCTGGTGCGCGCCATGCGCATTGCGCGGGTTGAGCTCCAGCGAGCGCTCGACCAGCCGGGTCCCCGCCGCCACCGCCCCGGTCTCGATTTGCGCCCAGCCGAGATATCCCGAAAACCACCAGTCCTCGGGCCAATGCGGCGCCAGTTCCTCGAGCAGCGCCAACTGCGCCTCGTGATGGTCGCGGCGCCCGCTGAACCCCAGCAATCCGAAGACGCCGAGCGCCAGCGACAACGGCAGCGCGTCGCGCGGGTAGGCCGCGGCATGCTCGCGAACCGCCGCGAGCGCACCGGCTGCGTCGCCGCCGACGGCGAGGGCGACCGCCGCGATATGCCGCCGCTCGCGCGCCGAGACCCGCGCCGCCAGCGACCCGGCCCGTTCCGCCGCCGCCCGCGCCTGCGTCGGGCGCGCCTGCAATTGCAGCAGCCGGGCATGCGCGGCGTGCGCCAGGGCAAAATCCGGGTCGGCGGCGAGCGCGCGCTCCAGTCGAGCCTCGGCGCCGGTGCCAGCCTTCAGCAGCAGGTCGACCGCCGCGACGTAGTCGGCGACAGCCTCGGCCGACACCGCGGTGACCGGAAGATCGAAACGATCGGTCATTCCCATTTGGGTGGCGCTCCGGCTCGTTTCCCCACGGGCCGCGAACGCCGAGGCTGACGCGGGCGGGGCAAGAATAGGGCTTTGGCAGGGCGGCTGTCGCTCGGCCCGTACGCCGTGCTAGGGTGTCATAAAAGGAGCGACCGGCCCATGAACGAAATCGGCTTTGCTGCACCGGCAGTCGCCGGATCGCGGGTGGAACGCGCCTCCTCCGCCGACCACCGGCTGTGGCCGGCGTTGCGCGCCGAGGCGGTGCAGGCGGCGCAACGCGAGGAAATGCTGCGCACGCTGCTCGATCGCGCGGTGCTGCGCCATGACGGTTTCGCCGCCGCACTCGGCGCGCTGCTCGCCGGCAAGCTCGCCGACGCCTCGCTGTCCGCCGCCCGCCTCGCCGATCTTGCACAATCGGCAACCGCCGCGGACCCGGCGATCACCGCCGCCGCGGCGGCCGACCTCGCCGCGATCCGCGCCCGCGACCCCGCGGCCGAGAGCTACCTGACCCCGTTTTTGTACTACAAGGGTTTCCACGCGCTGCAATGGCACCGCATCGGCCATTGGCTGTGGCAGGCGGGCCGGCGCGACCTCGCCCATTTCCTGCAGAGCCGCGTGTCCGAGGTCTTCGCCGTCGACATCCATCCGGCCGTCGAGGTCGGCAGCGGCGTCTTTATCGACCACGGCACCGGCCTCGTCGTCGGCGAGACCGCGGTCATCGGCAACGACGTGTCGATCCTGCACGAGGTGACCTTGGGCGGCACCGGCAAGGAGCGCGGCGACCGCCATCCCAAGGTCCGCGACGGCGTGCTGCTGTGCGCCGGGGCCAAGGTGCTCGGCAATGTCGAGATCGGGCGCGAGGCCAAGGTCGGCGCCGGCAGCGTCGTCTTGAGCAACGTGCCGCCGCGGGCGACCGTCGCCGGCGTGCCGGCGCGGATCGTCGCCTGGTCGCAGGGTGCGGTGCCGGCGCTGGAGATGGACCAGAGCCTCCCCGACTACGAGATTCGACCAATCCTCGGCCCTCGCGCGGCGACGGGCATCATGCTTCCCGACCGGTTCGACACCGCCAGCCTGATCCTGCGCCCGGTGGCGCGCGGCGACGCGCTGGCAATTTTCGCCGGTTACGCCCAGGACCCGGAAGTCGTGCGCTACCTGAGCTGGCGCGCGCACCGCCGCCTGGCTGAGACCGAGGCCTATGTCGACCGCTGCCTGATGGCGCCGGCGACGCGCTCGCGCACCTACGCGCTGGTCGGGCGCGCCGAAGGCCGGCTGCTCGGCGCCTTCGAGCTGCGCCTGCCCGAGCCCCACCGGCTCGATTGCGGCTATGTGCTGGCGCGGCCGTTTTGGGGGCGCGGCCTGATCACCGAGACCCTGGCCGAGGCCGCCCGCTGGGCGATGGACCAGCGCGACATCTGGCGGATCGGCGCGGTGTGCGACGTCGACAACCTCGCCTCGGCCCGGGTCATGGAAAAAGCCGGACTTTCCCGCGAGGGCATCCTGCGGCGCTGGCTCGTCCACCCCAATCTCGGCCCCGACCCCCGCGACTGCCTCAGCTATGCCCTCACTCGATAGGACGGGCCGCCGGCGCAATTCCCGGTTCGACGGGAAACATTCGGGAATTTCTTCGATTTCGCCCCGAAATCCGCCGAAAACAGCACGCTATATCAACCGCTTGCAGGCAAATTCCCGTGGCCGCCCTAAACGGGAATTGGTGCGCGCCCAATCGGGAATTCATTCCGCCAAACCGGGAATTGTCTTCAGTGAACCGGGAGTTACCTCCGGCGAACCGGATCGAGACTAGGCGCGATTGTCTTGCGCGCGCCGGATCGCGGCGCGGACCCGCTCGGGTGTGATCGGGGTCTCGTTGACCTCGGCCCCGAGTGCCGCGAGGGCATCGCGCACCGCGTTGGCGATCGCCGCCGGCGGCGCCACGGCACCGCCCTCGCCCATGCCCTTCATGCCGTATTCGGTCGCCGTGGCCGGGTTGTGGAGATGGCCGATTTTGATCGCAGGCAGCTCGAAGGCGGCGGGGAGATGATAGTCGAGCAATGTCGCCGCAAGGGGTTGGCCTTGCGCGTCGTAAGGGATCTCTTCGAACAGCGCGGTGCCGATCCCTTGCGCAACACCACCGCGGATCTGGCCCTCGACGATCATCGGGTTGACCATCGTCCCGCAATCCTCGGCGACGGCGAAGTCGAGCAGCTCGACAAAGCCGGTTTCAGGGTCGACCGCAACCACGGCGCCATGCGTCGCGTAGGAGAAAACCCCGGTGCTGATGCCGGGCTCGTAGGTGGCGACCGCCTCGAGCAGCGGCTCGACTCCCGGCGGCAACCCGTCCATTCGCAAATGCGCCACCTTGGCGATTTCGGCGATCGTGACAGCACCTCGCGGGCCGAGCACCCGGCCGTCGGCGCAGCGCGCCCGGCTCGCGTCGCATTGCAGCAGGTGGGCGCCGATGCGCACGATCTTGTCGCGCAGGATGCGGCTCGCGCGCGCCACCGCCCCGCCGGACATGACCATGCTGCGCGAGGCGAACGTGCCGAAACCGAAGGCGGTGCTTTCGGTGTCGCCGTGACGGATCGAGATATGCGCCGGCTCGATGCCGAGCTCCTGACAGGCGATCTGCGACAGCGTCGTTTCAAGGCCTTGGCCGTGCGACTGGATGCCGACCATCAGGACCAGGCTGCCGTCGGTCAGGATGCGGGCGGTGCAACTCTCGTAGCCCGGGATGATCGCGGCGCCGCGCGAGGCGAATTCGGCCGCACCGTGGGCGGTCTGCTCGGTGAAGCTCGCGAAGCCGACGCCGACCAGCCTGCCGTCGGGCTCGGCGCGCCGTTGCCGCTCGCGGATCGCGTCGAGTCGAGCAGCTCGGCGCAGAGCCGCACGCTTGCCCCGTAATCGCCGGTGTCGTAGCGCATGCCGGTGATCGACGTGAACGGCATCCGGCCGGGCGGGATCATGTTGGCGACGCGGATTTCGACCGGGTCGCGGCCGACCGCACGCGCCACCTCGTCGATCGTCCGCTCGATGGCGAAACAGGCTCCGGGCCGGCCGACCCCGCGATACGGGCCGAGCGGCGCCTTGTTGGTCGCGACCGTAAAGGTGCGGGCGCGATAGTTAGCGATGGTGTACGGCCCCGGCAGGGTGCGCGCCGCCATGTTGGCTTCCTGGTACGGCCCCTGCGGCCACAGCCCATACGCGCCGGCATCGACGATGATCTCGGTGTCGATGCCGAGGATCCGGCCGTGCCGGTCGGCATAAGCCGTCAGCTTGTAGCGATGGTCGCGGCAATGCGCCGCCGTCAGCAGATGCTCGTTGCGGTCCTCGACCCAGCGCACCGGGTGGTCGAGCTCCAGCGCCAATGCCGCGAGGATGATTTCTTCCGGGTAGAGCCGAGCCTTCGGGCCGAACCCGCCGCCGACATCCGGGGCGACGACGCGAAGTTGCCGCTCGTCGATGCCGAGCGTCTCCGCCAACGCGACCCGCACCGTGTGCGGCGTCTGGGTAGAGGCGTAAACCACCACTTCGTCGAGCCGGTGGTCGCGGTAGGCCAGCACTGCGCGCCCTTCGAGCGGCGACCCCGATTGCCGGTTCATCCGGTACTCACGGGTGACGACGATTTCGGCGGCGCGCGCCGCCGCGTCGATGTCGCCGCCCTCGATCGTGCGCTCGATGTAAAGATTGTCGCCCCAGTGGTCGTGCACCAGCGCCGAGCCGGGGTCGAGCGCCCGAGATGCGTCGACAACCGCGCCCAGCGTCTCAAAATCGATGACGACGGCGGCCGCGAGGTCTTCCGCCTCGGCCCGCGTCGGCGCGACGCACGCGGCGATCGCTTCGCCGACATAGCGCACCTTGTCGGTGGCGAGCGGCGGCCAGGCCGGCGATTTCGCCCCGGCCGCGTGCGACACGATCCGGATCGGCTGCATCCGCGGCAGGTCCGCCGCGGTGAAGATTTGTTTGCGGACATTCGGCGGCGCCGAGATCGAACGAATTCGCGCATGCGCATGCGGGCTGCGCACGAACACGACCTCCGCGGTCCCGGGGATGCGGACATCCGACACGAATTGGCCGCGGCCGCGCAAGTGGCGCGCGTCTTCCTTGCGCAGCATCGAGGCGCCGACGCCGAAACGTTGGTTGGGAGCTTGCGATTTCATCCGCACCCCGATCCCGACCGATTTACGGACGGTTAAAGCGAAACAGCGTTGGCGCAGACGGCAAGAATCGCATCGCGCCCGTCATATGACAAGCGCGACGCATCGGGCTGAGCCGTCGCGCTATTCCACAGCTTCGGCCGTGCCCGAAGCCCGAGCCGGGCTCAGTCCTTTTGTATTCCCGGCCCTTTGGCCTTCCCGGCGCAGGAACTCGTGAAGAAATTCCAACATTGTCCATTCCGGGGCGCGGGCACTGCCCGCGAGCCCGGAACCCAAGCACACGGCGTTTTGAGATACCGGCAAGGTACCATTTTCATGGGTTCCGGGCCCGCCAAGGGGGCGTCCCGGAATGACGTGTTCAATTCCTTCACACGCTCCTTCGCCGGTGTGACGACCAAGGAACTGTGGTTCCCGATTGAGCGCCGGTTCAGACGGGGAAGCATTCTTGGCCCGGTTGGAATTGCGATCGACGCCGATGACTACCGCAACAAGCCGCCTTTTGTGAGGCGCGCCGCAGGCGCGGCCGCGGCCTTAAAGATGCCCCGGTAAAGACGCCCCCGTTCGCGCGGGCCTGCGTGCGAGTTTTTGCTTCCCGATCGCGTGGCGGAAGGCGAAGATTGCGCCGATCCGGAGCGCCGTGCGAATACTCGCCGGCTCGATGGCAATGGGTCGAACCCGGGGCGCGTTTCCCTGAGCGTACCGGTCTCACGCGAGGATGACGATCATGGCCGATGACAGGATGACGGCGCAAATCTCTGCAAAGCCCGGCTTTATCGCCGCGCTCGACCAGAGCGGCGGGTCGACGCCGGGCGCCCTGCGGCTCTACGGCATTCCGGACAATGCCTACAATGGCGAGGCCGAAATGTTCCGGCTGGTGCACGAGATGCGCGTGCGGATCATGACCGCGCCGGCGTTCACCGGGGCCAAGGTCATCGCGACGATCCTGTTCGAAGGCACGATGGACGACGAAGTGAAAGGAAAGCCCACTCCGGCGTATTTGTGGGAGGACCGCGGCGTCGTCCCCTTTGTCAAGGTCGACAAGGGGCTCGAACCCGAGAGCGACGGCGTCAGCCTGATGAGGCCGATGCCGGGGCTCGATGCCGTCCTCGCCCGCGCGGCGAAGCTCGGCGTTTTTGGCACCAAGATGCGCTCGGTGATCAATTTGCCGTCGAAAGAGGGTATTGCCGCCGTGGTGGCGCAGCAATTCGCCGTGGCGGCGCAGATCGCCGAGCACGGGCTGACGCCGATCATCGAGCCGGAAGTCTCGATCAAAAGCCCCGGCAAGGCCGCTGCCGAAGCAATCCTTCTCGCGGAATTGACGAGGCAGGCCGACGCAGTTCCGGCCGGGCGCCAGGTGATGCTCAAATTGACGCTGCCCGATGTCCCCGACCTCTACGCGCCATTGGTGAAACACCAACGTATAGAGCGGGTTGTGGCGCTTTCCGGCGGCTACACGCGAGCTGACGCCTGCAAACGTCTCGCCGCCAATCACGGCATGACCGCGAGCTTTTCGCGGGCGTTGGCCGAGGATTTGAGGCATTCGATGAGTGACGCCGCGTTCGAAGCGGCATTGGCAAAATCGATCGACGAGATTTACCAGGCCTCGACCGTAAAGGTTTGACGCCGGGCGACGGGCGAACAACAGAGCACGATGCGGGAAGAGCGCTGCCGGAACATCTCGTAGACATCGCTCCGCCATATCCTGGAGGAGCGGTCATGAGTTTCCGCGTCACCGGCCTGCCGGCCGAAAATTTCGCGCAGTTGTTCTCGCTGTCGGACGGAGAGCGCGCGGCGCGCGGCGCCGTCCGCCGCATCGCCGACGGGCGCAGGCCCGGGTACCCGTGCCGCGTCAGCGATACCGCGCCGGGCGACGAGCTGCTTTTGGTGAACTACGAGCATCATCCGGTCAGCTCGCCCTACCGCATGCGCTTTGCCGTCTTTGTGAGAAAGGGCGAGGAAGCCTATGACGCGGTGGACCAAGTGCCCGAGCAGCTGCGCATTCGCACGCTCGCGGTCCGCGCCTTCGACGACGGCGCGATGATGGTCGGCTGGGAACTGGTCGACGGAAGCGAGCTCGAAGGTGCGGTCGAGCGGCTCTTCGCCAACCCGCTGGCGGCCTACCTTCACGTCCATTACGCCGCACCCGGGTGTTACGCGGCGCGTGTCGATCGCGCCTGAGACCCGCTGCTGTTCGGGCTCGGTGCCACAGCCCTCCTCGCCGTGTTGGCGATCGATGTCCTGGCCGTTACCACGCGGCGTCGAGCAGGGTGCGGATGACCGCCGGGCCGTCGATCTTGCGCGGGTTGGTGTGGATCCAGCGGTCGTGCATCGACAATTCGGCGATGCGGTCGAGCTGGTCCTGCTTGACCCCGACATCGCGCAGCCGGGACGGCAGGCCGAGCCCGGCGATCAGCGCCGCCGACCAGCGTCGGCGGCCGGCGCGTCGCGGTCGCCGAGCGCCTCGCTGACCAGCGCCTGGCGGTCGGCGTTGACCGCGATGGTTGAAGCGCAGCACATGCGGCAGCATCACGCACGAGGTATAGCCGTGCGGCACATGCGCGGTGCCGCCGAGCACATGGCCGATGCCGTGGCTCGCGCCCTTGGGGACGCCGGTCTGCGAGCCGACCATCGACATCCACGCGCCGATCTGGCAGTCGAGCCGCGCGTCGAGGTCGGCGGGTCGGCCTTGACGCCGCGCAGCCCCGGCCGAGCAGCTTCAGCGCATGGGACGACGCACCTTCGGAGAGCGGCTGGCCATCGGCGAGCAGATGTCCTCGACCGCGTGGTCGACGGCGCGGATGCCGGTCGACAGGAACAGCCATTCGGGCGTGTGCACCGTCGCCGCGCGGGTCGAGCACGACGGTCCGCGGCATCATCAGCGGATGGCCGTAGCTTTCCTTGACGTTGCGCGCGGTGTCGGTGCAGCCGGCGGAGGCGGTGTATTCGCCGGCCGACAAGGTCGTCGGGATCGTGATCGTGCGCACTGCGGGCGGCTTGACCGCGGCCGCCGGGTGGTGCCGTCGGCGTCGATGCGGGCGCGGTAATTGTCGAGCTGCTCGGGCGTCGGTGATGCCGTTGGCGAGGCACAGCGCGACCATCTTCGCCGCGTCGGTCACCGAGCCGCCGCCCAGCGTGACGATCAGGTCGGCGCCGGCGGCGCGCGCCGCGTTGGCGGCGGCGACGAAATCGACGCGCGGCGTGTGCGAGCCGATCTTGGCGCAACCCCGGCGAAGCGGTTGCCGAGCGCTGCCCGCACTTGCTCGACCAGGTCGGTCTCGCGCGCGAGCGTGCCGCTCGCCAGCACAAACACCGCATGCGCGTCGGCCGCTCGACCTCCTCCTTCAG
This sequence comes from uncultured Alphaproteobacteria bacterium, assembly GCA_963775525.1. Lineage (GTDB taxonomy): Bacteria > Pseudomonadota > Alphaproteobacteria > ATCC43930 > CGMCC-115725 > AP-15. The sequence goes on from CAVZJF010000041.1 coordinate 120,758, forward strand.
CGGCCTCGGCGAAAGGGCGTGCCGTAGATCACGCTCTCCATCGCCGGAAACGATAGGCGCCGGTCATCATCGTCGTTCC
>CAVZJF010000042.1:0-35932 GCA_963775525.1 uncultured Alphaproteobacteria bacterium
TATGGTCCGATGGGCGGCGGGGTCGAGCGCAATTACGGGCCGTCGATGGTGTTTCGCGTCGGGCGAAGGCGCGGGCGTGGGCGGCGGTGGGGGCATCGACATCGTCGTCATCACCAATAACGGCCAGGCGACCGATCTTGCCCAGTTCACCTCGCTGGGCGTCGACCCGGCCCGCTACACGACGGTCGCGGTCAAGTCGATGCAGCATTTCCGCGCCGCCTTCGAGCCGCTCCGCGCGAGATCGTGCTGGTCGACACCGGCGCCTTGTGCCAGGTAAATTACACCGCCGAGCTGTTCACCAAGGTCCGCCGCCCGATCTGGCCGCTCGACCCGATCACCGACCCCCGCAGCCGCTAAACCTCGCCAGGCGCGGAACCCGGCAGCAGCAGCGGCAGTTACCTGAGTAGCCGGCCCGCGATCACTCTGGTTTGCGAATGGGGCGCCGCCGTCGAGTGGTGCGAGGAAGCGGCGATGGACGAGGCGACGCATGGCGGGCGGCTCCAAGCGCCGTCGCTGGTTGCCGGGCGGGGATGGGCGGACGTCCTGCTGCGCGTCTACCGCGGCATCGCGGACGACCGGATCCTGTTGATCGCCGGCGGCGTCACCTTTTACGCGATCCTGGCACTGTTCCCCGGCATCGCGGCCCTGGTTTCCGTCTACGGCCTGTTTGCCGACCCGAGCCGCATCGTCGCTCATCTCGACACCTTGTCGGGGCTCGCCCCCAGCGGCGCCGTCGACGTGCTGCGCGAGCAGCTGGTCGGCCTCGCCCAACAGGACAGAGCCGCGCTGGGCGTCGGTTTCGTCGTCAGCCTGGCGTTTTCACTGTGGACCGCCAATGCCGGGGTCTCGGCGCTGTTCGAGGCGCTGACAGCGGTTCACGAGCAAAAGGAAAAGCGCAGCCTCGTAAAATATTACGCGCTGACATTTGCGTTCACCGCGGGAACCATTGTCCTCGTGCTGCTCCTGCTGGCGCTGCTGATCGCGCTGCCGCTGGTCCTCGACCTGTCGCACCCGCGGACGCGATGGTCCAGATGCTGAAACTGGTCCGGTGGCCGGTCCTGGTCGTGCTCGTCGCCTTGGCGCTGGCCGTCGTTTACCAGTACGCCCTGAGCCGCAATGCCGCGCGCTGGCGCTGGGTCAGCTGGGGCAGCGCCTTCGCCACTGTCGCCTGGTTGGCCGCCTCCGTGTTGTTTTCCTGGTACGTCGCGAATTTCGGGAGCTACAACAAGACCTATGGCTCGCTCGGCGCGGTCATCGGCTTTATGACCTGGATGTGGGTGTCGATCATCGTCGTGCTGGTCGGCGCCAAGCTCGACGCCGAAATCAACGCCGGCGAACACGACCGGCCGAATAGGATCCGCCTTATCCGGGCGGACAGGCGCGCCGCCGCCCAGGTATATGCATTCCCCTTGGTCGTCACACCAAAGGAGCGTGTGAAGAAATACGACGAGATGCTGTCATTCCGGGCTCGCGGGCATTGCCCGCGAGCCCGGAACCCATATGTGGACGGCCCCGGTCACGCAAGGGCGTGGCAGCTGCGACGGGTCTGGTCGGTTGCGGTCATATGTCGGGCCTTTGTGGTGCGGTCGACTGACCGCTGGCCCAGATGGGTTGCGCGGATCGGGTCCCAAACATGAACGTGATGTCTGAGCACCAACGGGTTCCACGGGTTGTCCCGATCCTCGGATCGACCGATTGCCATCTTGCTGCTGCTGTCCTTGCCAGTGCCAGGTCTGCTCGATGCCGGTGGTCGGCGGGCTCAGGCCTGCTGCGGACGCCGATAGACTTCGCCGCTCACCATCATGGCCCAGATGATGCGGGCCATCTTGTTGGCCAACGCGACCGCGGCCAGCTTCTTGGCCTTGCGCGCCAGCAATCCCATAAGCCAGGGCGAGGCGGTGTTGGCTGGCCCTTGCTCGCGGGCTCGACCCGCCGCTGAGCCGCGCGGATCACCGCGGTGGCGCCGAGCACGAGCAGCCGGCGCAGCTCCTCGTCGCCCTGCTTGCTGATCCGGCCGAGCCGCTGTCGCCCGGCGGTCGAACCCTCGCGCGGGGTGATGCCGACCCAGGCGGCAAAGTGCCGGGCCGAGCGAAAGGCCTTGGGGTCGGGAACCTTGAGGGCGAAGCTGACCCCGCCGATCGGTCCGATCCCGGGGATCGTCGCCAGCAGCCGGCTCGTCTGATCCTGTCGGTGCCACGCCATCAGTCGCGCCTCGATCGCCTTCAGCTTGGCGTTCAAGGCCTCGATCTGGCCCGCCAGCAGACCCAGCATCTCGCGGGCCAGCTCCGGCACGCTGTCCGCGGCGGCCAGGCGCTCGAGCAGCTCGGCGACATGCTGGGGCCCCCCGGCCTTCGCTCGGGGCAGGCTCTTGGCCGCGGTGACGCCGAACTCCGCGGCATGCCCTCGGATCGCGTTGATCAGCATGGTGCGCTGCTTGACCAAGAGATCGCGCACCCCGAGCATCGTCAGCGCCGCCTGCCGCGCGGCGGTCTTGACCGGCACAAAGCGCATGCTCGGGCGGCTCATCGCCTCGCAGATCGCTGCGGCATCGATCGCGTCGTTTTTGCCGCGCTTGACGTAGGGCCTGACCTATTGCGGCGGCAGCAGCACCGCCTCGTGCCCCAGGCCGCGCAACACCCGCGCCCGGTGATGCGAGGCGCCGCACGCCTCGATGCCGATCCGCGTCGGCGCCAGCTTGGCAAAGAACTTTGTCATCTCGCCGCGCCGCAGCTGCCGCCGCAGCACCGCCTGCTCGCTCTCGTCAACCCATGAACCTGAAAGACATGCTTGGACGTGTCCAAACCAATTCTGATAATCGTCATTCGGACGGCTCCCTTGGCTGCGTTGTCGAAACATCTCAGCCTGGCACATTCGATGCCGTAGGGGCCGTCCACCCCAACATGAAAACGGCGCCTCGCCGGTATCGCAAAACGCCGTGTGCTTGGGTTCCGGGCTCGCGGGCAACGCCCGCGCCCCGGAATGACGCTGGCGGCATTTCTTCACATGCTCCGTCGCCGGGAAGACCAAAGGAATGAAGCTTGCGTCATTTTGAATAAAATCGGTCGGCACCGAGAACGCGGCCGACAGGTGGTTCCCCGGCAGCGCTCGCTTTCGTCTATGATCGGGATAATACCGGCGGGTGGTCGCAACGGCGGCGGCGCGTTGGTGGGTGGGGCATCCAACAGGGAGGACGGGTCGGATGAGCGCGGCACGCGAAGACGTAAAGATCATGACGGTCGCCAGCTGCTCGAACGTTCGCGAGGAGCATCGATCGCATGTCGTCGTCTCCGGCTCCTACGGCGGCCGGTACAACGCCTACAACGCGGCCAAATGGGGCGTGCGCGGCGTGGTCATGAACGACGCCGGCATCGGCAAGGACAACGCCGGCATCCGCGGGCTCGACTTTCTCGACCAGATCGCGCTGGCGGCGGCGACCGCGGACGCGCAGACCTGCCACATCGGCGACGGCGGCCACATGCTCGAACACGGCGTCATCAGCCACGTCAACCGCACCGCCGCCGCCCTCGGCTGCAATCCGGGCCAGAGCGTGCGCGAGTGCGCCGAACATATGCGCTCGGCAAACGTGCCGTCATCGGCACCGCCGAACATCACCGAAGGCGCCCGGTTCGTCATGCGCGAGGTTCCCGGCGAGCCGCGGCTGATCTGCGCCGATTCGGTCGGAATGCTGCAACCCGACGATGCCGGTCAGATCGCCGTCACCGCGTCGCACGGCGCCTTTTCCGGGGGTCGGCCGGACAACGCGATCCCGCCGGACATCTACGCCGTGTTCTTCAGCGACGCCGGCGTCGGCATGGACGGGGCCGGCATCGCGCGGCTGGCCGGTCTCGACCAAAGAGGGGTTGTCGCGGGCGCCATTTCGGCCGACAGCGCGCCGATCGGCAATTCACGCGCCCTCTACCACGACGGCATCCTGTCGCATGTCAACGCTTCAGCCACCCGGCTCGGCGGCCGGGTCGGCATGCCCTTGAAGGAGTTTGTCGACCTTCTGATCGCGGCGGCAGGACAACAGCGCGGGGCGCCGGCCCGCTAGCGCCTAGATGCGTGCAGACGATTCAGCCCCATCGCCCTGTGGTAGTAGCCTGTAGGATGGGTTGAGCGCGCAGCGAAACCCATCTGGTGCGGCGGCGGCGGACGGCGATGGGCTTCGCAAGGCTCAGCCCATCCGACGGCTCCTTTCACCTCGCGCCAATTCTCGGCCCGGTAGGCCGGCCGGCGCACCCGCCAGCACTTCCGTTATTGGACGACAAGGTTGACGCTTTGCGCGCAACCGGCTAAATCGTCGCATGACGATCATGAACAGGGTGGCCCGCATCGCGCGGTCACACCAACAAACGATGTGGAGGAAGCCGAACATGGGGACTTTTCTGCGCCGGCTGGCGGCGCTCGGGGTCGCGTCAATGTCGCTGACGGCGACGGCATTCGCGGGTGACGGCGCCAGCCCATGGGGGCCGGTGTACGACATCGCGCATTTCGACGTTCTCCCGGTCACCACGCCGTATGATTCCGAGCAGATCGCCTACGCGGCTCTGTTTGCGTATCGCGACGCCAGCAAATCGGACTCGGTGCCGAGAGCTTCCGGGTCGTCAACTGGATCCTGGCTTCGAACCATTCGCAAATCATCGACGTGTGGCGCAACCTCGACGCATTCGAGCGGCACCTGGCGCTGTCTCACAGCGTCGACTTCCGGTTTGCCGTGCAGGTCCAGCCCCCGCCGGCCCCTCCCGCCTTCGGCTGCTGCATCGGCAGCCCGATCGACGACCGCCAATACAGCCTGGTGAAGTCGTTCAACACGCCGTGGACCAGCAACGCCCTGCCCACAGGCGTCGGGCCGGAGAAAAGTGCGCTGTTTGTCGTGACTTATGTCGATTTTCTGGTGGACGGCGATCCCGGCAAAGGCCAGGACGACCTGGTGCGCTATGGTTCCGCCAGCAGCAGGGCGTCCGGCCAGCTGAGCTATACCGTCCTGCAGCAGCTCGATCGGCCCAATCGCTTTGCCATCCTGGAAGTCTGGGACAGCGAGACGGATTACAACGTGTGGCAGGACGACCCGACGACGGCCAGGTTCGTCGCCAAAGTGACGCCCTTGCTCGGCTCTCCGCTCGACCACCGGCTGAACATCCTGTGCGGCGAGACCTATACCGACGGGAAGGGCTGCGTCTCTCCGTGAGGGGCAGCTGAGGCGGCGCGGCTTGGCGCGCCGGCGGACCAGCGGCTAATCCGCCAGCGTCGCCTAATCCGCGATATCGAGCCCCAGATCGAGGATCGGGGCGCTGTGGGTGATCCAGCCGGAGGAGATCAAATCGACGCCGGTGGCGGCGACGGCGGCGACGGTTTCCAGGCTGATCCGCCCGGACGCTTCGGTCACCGCGCGGCCGTCGACCAGCGTGACGGCGCGGCGCAGGGTCTCGGGGCTCATATTGTCGAGCAGTACCGCGTCGACGCCGACTTCGAGCGCCTCGGCGAGCTGGTCGAGCGTGTCGACTTCGAGTTCGATCTTGACGAGATGGCCGGCATGGGCGCGGGCGCGTTCGAGCGCCGGCCTGACCCCGCCCGCCATCGCCAGATGGTTGTCCTTGATCAGCATCGCGTCGTCGAGGCCAAAGCGATGATTGGCGCCGCCGCCCAGCCGCACCGCCTCCTTCTCCAACACCCGCAGGCCGGGCGTGGTCTTGCGGGTGCACACGATCCTGGCCTTTGAGCCGGCGATCGCATCGGCCAAGGCCCGCGTCGCGGTGGCGACCCCGGACATCCGGCTCAGCAGGTTGAGCGCGGTGCGCTCGGCCGCAAGCACGCCGCGCGCCGGACCCGATATACGGGCGACCCGGTCGCCGCGCGCGACCCGGGCGCCGTCCCCGCGCAAGCGCTCGATGCGCAATGCCGGCTCGACCAGCTCGAAGGCGAGCAACGCCGCTTCGAGCCCCGCTACAACCCCCGGCTGCCGCGCTGCAATCACCACATCGACCTGGGCGTCCGCCGGCACGATCGCGTCGCTGGTGATGTCGCCGGCGCGGCCCAAATCTTCGAGCAACGCGGCGCGGACGATCGGCTCGATGATCAGCCGCAGGGTCATTCCCTCCCGCGGGCGTCGCGGCGCCCCTCACCCCCCCTCTCCCCGCAGCGGGCGAGGCGAGCCGCGCAGCGGGAGAGTGAGGGGCGACGGCGCCGGGTCTTCACAACGCGCCTGTCAGCCGAAGGCCAGCATGCGCTCGACCGCTTGGCGTGCGCGGCCGGCGATCGCCGGGTCGACGGTGACCTCATGGGTCATGGTTTCGAGCGCATGGCGGATTTTCGGCAGGGTGATGCGCTTCATGTGCGGGCACAAATTGCAGGGCCGCACAAAGTCGAGGTCGGGGTATTGCAGGGCGACATTGTCGCTCATCGAGCATTCGGTCAGCAACACGACGCGCGCCGGCCGCTCCTTGCCGACGTAGTCCGCCATCGCCGCGGTCGAGCCGGTGAAGTCGCATTCGGCGACGACATCGGGCGGACATTCGGGATGGGCAAGAACGACGACGCCGGGATAGCTCTCGCGCACGCTACTGACATCCTCGGCGGTAAAGCGCTCGTGGACCTCGCAATGGCCGGTCCAGGCGATGATCTCGACCTCGGTCTGGGCCGCGATGTTGCGGGCGAAATATTCGTCGGGGAGCATGATGACGCGCGCGACGCCGAGACCCTCGACGATCTTTTTGGCGTTGCCCGAGGTGCAGCAGATGTCGGATTTCGCTTTCACCGCCGCCGAGGTGTTGACGTAAGTCACGATTGGCACGCCGGGATGGCGCTCGCGCATCAGCCGGATGTCGGCCGCGGTGATCGAGGCGGCGAGCGAGCAGCCGGCCTCGAGGTCAGGGATCAGCACGGTCTTTGCCGGGTTCAAGAGCTTGGCGGTTTCGGCCATGAAATGGACGCCGGCGAGCACGATCACGTCGGCGTCGGTACGCGCCGCCTCGCGCGCCAGCGCCAGGCTGTCGCCGACGATGTCGGCGACGGTGTGGAAAATGTCGGGCGTCTGGTAGTTGTGCGCCAGGACGACCGCGTTGCGCTCCCGCTTCAGCCGGATGATCGCGGCGATGTCGTCGGCCAAAACCGGCCATCGACGGCGGAATGTGTCGCCCCACACGCCGGTAGATTTCGGGCAGCGGCATCGCCGGCGCGAGGTCGGGGGCGCGGGTTGTGGAGGGGTCTCTAGCACGTCCTTCTCCTTATACTCATAATGAGCATTTAAGGGTCCCGGAAAAGCCGGGCAAAACTGCCCGGCTGCCGCTTATGCTGGATACTAGGATAAGCCTGGAATTGAACTGTCAAGATTCCGATCGCCGAATTAGGCGTGCAGCGGCGCTGGCGGTCAGTGGTTGACCCAGTCACGCATGAAGCGGGCGTGGCAGTCGCGCTCGCCCGGCATCTTGAGCCAGCCGGCCAAGAGCCGCGGCGTCGCCAGCAGCAGGCGGTCGCGCAGATGGGTCGAGTTCAGTCCGTACTCCTCGAAGGTCGAGATCGTGATCTTCTGGTTGTGCGGGTCGTCCTGAAAGCGGCAGGCGCACACCGCCACGGTCTCCTGGTTGCTCCGGCGGTCGGCGCCGGTTTCGAGATAGGCCTTGGCGACCGCGGTCGCGCGCGGGTAGTCGAGCGCCATGATCGCCTCGTCGAGGCTCGCCGAGCAGCGCCTGCGGCGTCCGCCCGCCGGCGTCGAACCCGGCGCATTCCTGCTCGATCACCGAATTGTACAGCTTGTTCTCGTGCGCCACGTCGTTGATGAAGCTCGCCATCAGATAGAGGATTCGCGGCTGTCAGGGGTTCTCGCGGCGGCGCATCCAGTTGTTGGCGACATTGCAGTAGTTGAAGAACGGATGCTGACCGTTGGTGAACTGCCGCGGCACCGTCGTGCGCAAGATTAATTCGGCGGCGCCGAGCTGGATCGTGTCGCCGAGGCTGCGGATCGACTTGCTGTTCTTTAAGTGGGCGGTCAGCAGATCCCACACCGCGTCGCTGTCGGCGGTCATCAGCTTCTCGACGAATTCCTCGACCTCGGCCGGGGTCAGCGGCGCTTTATTGTTGTGAACCAGGCTCTTGCCGGCATCCTCGGGGAACTCGGCGGCAAGCCGCACGCACACCGAATCGTAAAGCGAGTAATAGAGCGGCCCGACCGCCATGTCGGGGACGCCCATGTAGTAGACGCCATGCGCCGCTTCCCAGCCGACCACGTCGGCGAGGTCGGTGATCGAGCGCGCCCGGATCGCCTTGTGCCCGGTGTTGCGCGCCTTGCGGCCGACGACGGTGTCCTGCAAGTCGATCAGGCCGAGAAATTCGAGTTGGTCGCGCAGCATCGGGCGCAACTGCTCGTCTTCGGCTATGCCAAGGAACAATCCGTAGGACCGCCGCGAATCGCCGCTGACCGTGGCGATCATGTACGAGTGCAGCCGCTCCTCGGCCGAGCCCTGCTCACGGATCGGCTCGTGGTCGTCCTGCCACACGACCGGGCCGTAATCCGGCGGCGGCACGTTCATGCCCTTCATCGTCGCGTAGCGGCCGGGATATTTGCCCTGCAGCTGGTTCCAGATGTCGAGACCGGCGGGGATGTACCACACGCTCTGCAGCAGCGGCAGCAGCCGGTACTTCTCCGGCAGATACGGCATCAGGCAGGCCGAGGCGCGCAGGCCGAGGATCGTGTGGTCGTTGTTGATCAGCGAGACCTGGCCGTCCTTGATGTTGATGTGGCTCGGCACCTGGACAAACGGCGCCTCGGCCGCGGTCACCACGGCGAGCGCGTCGCCGACCGTGCGGCCCTCCTTCGCCACCATCTGAAAGAACAAATCGGCGGTGCGCGGCTGGTCGCGCTCGAGGACGGCGTTGGTCAGGCTGCCGAAGTATTTGTCCTGGCTGATCTCGTCTCGGCTCCGTAACATGTTGCGCTCCGTGGATTACGGCGGGGTCCGGATTTAACTTGACAGTGTACGGCTCCGATCGCCGGCGGTTAAACCAGCCATCCGGCATTGGTGCTATGCTCCGTTTACCGAGCCGAGCATTGCCGCAGCCATTCCTGGTCGCGCCGCGACGGTCGGCGGGCGAGCCGGGCGCGCAGCAGTGCTGCGGCCTTCTCGGGCTGGCCCGAGCGGATATCGGCGACAATCAGCATGTCCTCGAAGACCTCGCGCTGGGCGTGGCTGCCGCCGATGCGCGGCAGGTCGCCGAGGGCCGGTTGCAGGATACCGGAGGCTTGCGCGGGCTCGCCGCGCGCGAAAGCCGCGGCGGCGGCGCACAGAGCCGGCGCCACCTCACCCGGGGCCAGCCTCCCCTCGCCGATCAAATCCGCCAGGCCGGCGATACGGCTTTGCAACATCGCGTGATCCCCGGTCGCCGCCTCGGCCAATGCGGCGTGCACATCGGCGAAGGCGAGGCTCGCGCGCGGAAAATGCCGGCGGGCGTGAGCGGCGACCTCGGCCCATTCGTCGGCCAGCGCCGGCACCGCCCCGTAAAGCTGCCAGCGCCACAAAAAAGACGCCGAATCCGCCAGGCTCAGCATCGGCGCCGACTGGGCGACGGTCGGCCGGATGGCGTCATGGTAGATCGCGATTGCATGCCCGCCGTCGCCGCGCGCCAGCTCGAACAGCGCCAGATGCCATGACAGGTGGCAATGCAGGTGACCGGCGCGCTCGTAGCCCGCGAGCCAGTCCGCGACAAAGCCGGCGCCGCCGTCGGCGTCGCCCGCCTCGAAAAAGCCGTGCGCCCGCTGGTGCGCGCCATGCGCATTGCGCGGGTTGAGCTCCAGCGAGCGCTCGACCAGCCGGGTCCCCGCCGCCACCGCCCCGGTCTCGATCTGCGCCCAGCCGAGATATCCCGAAAACCACCAGTCCTCGGGCCAATGCGGCGCCAGTTCTTCGAGCAGCGCCAGCTGCGCCTCATGATGGTCGCGGCGCCCGCTGAACCCCAGCAATCCGAAGACGCCGAGCGCCAGCGACAACGGCAGCGCGTCGCGCGGGTAGGCCGCGGCATGCTCGCGAACCGCCGCGAGCGCACCGGCTGCGTCGCCGCCGACGGCGAGGGCGATCGCCGCGATATGCCGCCGCTCGCGCGCCGAGACCTGCGCCGCCAGCGACCCGGCCCGTTCGGCCGCCGCCCTCGCCGCCGCCGGGCGCGCCTGCAATTGCAGCAGCCGGGCATGCGCGGCGTGCGCCAGCGCAAAATCCGGGTCGGCGGCGAGCGCGCGCTCCAGACGAGCCTCGGCGCCGGTGCCGGCCGACAGCAGCAGGTCGACCGCCGCGACGTAGTCGGCGACGGCCTCAGCCGACACCGCGGTGACCGGAAGATCGAAGCGATCGGTCATTCCCATTTGCGTGGCGCTCCGGCTCGTTTCCCCAGGGGCCGCGAACGCCGAGGCTGATGCGGGCGGGGCAAGGATAGGGCTTTGGCAGGGCGGCTGTCGCTCGGCCCGTACGCCGTGCTAGGGTGTCACAAAAGGAGCGACCGGCCCATGAACGAAATCGGCTTTGCTGCACCGGCAGTCGCCGGATCGCGGGTGGAACGCGCCTCCTCCGCCGACCACCGGCTGTGGCCGGCGTTGCGCGCCGAGGCGGTGCAGGCGGCGCAACGCGAGGAAATGCTGCGCACGCTGCTCGATCGCGCGGTGCTGCGCCATGACGGTTTCGCCGCCGCACTCGGCGCGCTGCTCGCCGGCAAGCTCGCCGACGCCTCGCTGTCTGCCATCCGCCTCGCGGATCTTGCACAATCGGCGACCGCCGCGGACCCGGCGATCACCGCCGCCGCGGCGGCCGACCTCGCTGCGATCCGCGCCCGCGACCCCGCGGCCGAGAGCTACCTGACCCCGTTTTTGTACTACAAGGGTTTCCACGCGCTGCAATGGCACCGCATCGGCCATTGGCTGTGGCAGGCGGGCCGGCGCGACCTCGCCCATTTCCTGCAGAGCCGCGTGTCCGAGGTCTTTGCCGTCGACATCCATCCGGCGGTCGCGGTCGGCAGCGGCGTCTTTATCGACCACGGCACCGGCCTCGTCGTCGGCGAGACCGCTTTCATCGGCAACGACGTGTCGATCCTGCACGAGGTGACCTTGGGCGGCACCGGCAAGGAGCGCGGCGACCGCCATCCCAAGGTCCGCGACGGCGTGCTGCTGTGTGCCGGGGCCAAGGTGCTCGGCAATGTCGAGATCGGGCGCGAGGCCAAGGTCGGCGCCGGCAGCGTCGTCTTGAGCAACGTGCCGCCGCGGGCGACCGTCGCCGGGGTGCCGGCGCGGATCGTCGCCTGGTCGCAGGGTGCGGTGCCGGCGCTGGAGATGGACCAGAGCCTCCCCGACTACGAGATTCGACCAACCCTCGGCCCTCGCGCGGCGACGGGCGCTATGCTTCCCGACCGGTTCGACACCGCCCGCCTGATCCTGCGCCCGGTCGCGCGCGGCGACGCGCTGGCGATCTTCGCCGGCTACGCCCAGGACCCGGAAGTCGTGCGCTACCTGAGCTGGCGCCCGCACCGCCGCCTGGCCGAGACCGAGGCCTATGTCGACCGCTGCCTGATGGCGCCGGCGACGCGCTCGCGCACCTACGCGCTGGTCGGGCGCGCCGAAGGCCGGCTGCTCGGCGCCTTCGAGCTGCGCCTGCCCGAGCCCCACCGGCTCGATTGCGGCTATGTGCTGGCGCGCCCGTATTGGGGGCGCGGCCTGATCACCGAGACCCTGGCCGAGGCCGCCCGCTGGGCGATGGACCAGCGCGACATCTGGCGGATCGGCGCGGTCTGCGACGTCGACAACCTCGCCTCGGCCCGGGTCATGGAAAAAGCCGGACTTTCCCGCGAGGGCATCCTGCGGCGCTGGCTCGTCCACCCCAATCTCGGACCCGACCCCCGCGACTGCCTCAGCTATGCCCTGACCCGCTGACTAGCGCTCGGTGCGGAATTCCCGGTTGGACGGGAAATATTCGGGAATTTCATCGATTTCGCCCTGAAATCTGCCGAAAACAGCAAGCTATGTCAACCGCTTGCAGTCGAATTCCCGTGACAGCCCTAAACGGGAATTGGCGCGCGCCTAATCGGGAATTCATTCCGCCGAACCGGGAATTGTCTTCAGTGAACCGGGAGTTACCTCCGGCGAACCGGATCGAGACGGAGAGCACCAAAACCCCTAAGCGCGCTTGTCTTGCGCGCGCCGGATCGCGGCCCGAACCCGCTCGGGTGTGATCGGGGTCTCGTTGACCTCGGCCCCGAGTGCCGCGAGGGCATCGCGCACCGCGTTGGCAATCGCCGCCGGCGGCGCCACCGCACCACCCTCGCCCATGCCTTTCATGCCGTATTCGGTCGCCGTGGCCGGGTTGTGGAGATGGCCGATTTTGATCGCGGGCAGCTCGAAGGCGGCGGGGAGATGATAGTCGAGCAATGTCGCCGCGAGGGGTTGGCCCTGCGCGTCGTAAGGGATCTCTTCGAAGAGCGCGGTGCCGATCCCTTGCGCGGCACCACCGCGGATCTGGCCCTCGACGATCATCGGGTTGACCATCGTGCCGCAATCCTCGGCGACGGCGAAGTCGAGCAGCTCGACAAAGCCGGTTTCAGGGTCGACCGCGACGACGGCGCCATGCGTCGCGTAGGAGAAAACCCCGGTGCTGATGCCGGGCTCGTAGGTGGCGACCGCCTCGAGCAGCGGCTCGACCCCGGGCGGCAACCCGTCCATTCGCAAATGCGCCACCTTGGCGATTTCGGCGATCGTGACAGCACCTTGCGGGCCGAGCACCCGGCCGTCGGCGCAGCGCGCCTGGCTCGCGTCGCATTGCAGCAGGTGGGCGCCGATCCGCACGATCTTGTCGCGCAGGATGCGGCTCGCGCGTGCCACCGCCCCGCCGGACATGACCATGCTGCGCGAGGCGAAGGTGCCGAAACCGAAGGCGGTGCTTTCGGTGTCGCCGTGACGGATCGAGATATGCGCCGGCTCGATGCCGAGCTCCTGACAGGCGATCTGCGACAGCGTCGTTTCAAGGCCTTGGCCGTGCGACTGGATGCCGACCATCAGGACCAGGCTGCCGTCGGTCAGGATGCGCGCCGTGCAGCTCTCGTAGCCCGGGATGATCGCCGCGCCGCGCGAGGCGAATTCGGCCGCACCGTGGGCGGTCTGCTCGGTGAAGCTCGCGAAGCCGACGCCGACCAGCCTGCCGTCGGGCTCGGCGCGCCGTTGCCGCTCGCGGATCGTCGTCGAGCCGCAGCAGCTCGGCGCAGAGCCGCACGCTTGCCCCGTAATCGCCGGTGTCGTAGCGCATGCCGGTGATCGACGTGAATGGCATCCGGCCGGGCGGGATCATGTTGGCGACGCGGATTTCGACCGGGTCGCGGCCAACCGCACGCGCCACCTCGTCGATCGTCCGCTCGATGGCGAAACAGGCTCCGGGGCGGCCGACCCCGCGATAGGGGCCGAGCGGCGCCTTGTTGGTCGCGACCGTAAAGGTGCGGGCGCGATAGTTGGCGATGGTGTACGGCCCTGGCAGGGTGCGCGCCGCCATGTTGGCTTCCTGGTACGGCCCCTGCGGCCACAGCCCATACGCGCCGGCATCGACGACGATCTCGGTGTCGATGCCCAGGATCCGGCCGTGCCGGTCGGCATAAGCCGTCAGCTTGTAGCGATGGTCGCGGCAATGCGCCGCCGTCAGCAGATGCTCGTTGCGGTCCTCGACCCAGCGCACCGGGTGGTCGAGCTCGAGCGCCAATGCCGCGAGGATGATTTCTTCCGGGTAGAGCCGAGCCTTTGGCCCGAACCCGCCACCGACATCCGGGGCGACGACGCGAAGTTGCCGCTCGTCGATGCCGAGCGTCTCCGCCAACGCCACCCGTACCGTGTGCGGCGTCTGGGTAGAGGCGTAAACCACCACTTCGTCGAGCCGGTGGTCGCGGTAGGCCAGCACCGCGCGCCCTTCGAGCGGCGACCCCGATTGCCGGTTCATCCGGTACTCACGGGTGACGACGATTTCGGCGGCGCGCGCCGCCGCGTCGATGTCGCCGCCCTCGATCGTGCGCTCGATGTAAAGATTGTCGCCCCAGTGGTCGTGCACCAGCGCCGAGCCGGGGTCGAGCGCCCGAGATGCGTCGACAACCGCGCCCAGCGCCTCGAAATCGATGACGACGGCGGCCGCGAGGTCTTCCGCCTCGGCCCGCGTCGGCGCGACGCACGCGGCGATCGCTTCGCCGACATAGCGCACCTTGTCGGTGGCGAGCGGCGGCCAGGCCGGCGATTTCGCCCCGGCCGCGTGCGACACGATCCGGATAGGCTGCATCCGCGGCAGGTCCGCCGCGGTGAAGATTTGTTTGCGGACATTCGGCGGCGCCGAGATCGAACGAATTCGCGCATGCGCATGCGGGCTGCGCACGAACACGACCTCCGCGGTCCCGGGGATGCGGACATCCGACACGAATTGGCCGCGGCCGCGCAAGTGGCGCGCGTCTTCCTTGCGCAGCATCGAGGCGCCGACGCCGAAACGTTGGTTGGGAGCTTGCGATTTCATCCGCACCCCGATCCCGACCGATTTACGGACGGTTAAAGCGAAACAGCGTTGGCGCAGACGGCAAGAATCGCATCGCGCCCGTCATATGACAAGCGCGACGCATCGGGCTGAGCCGTCGCGCTATTCCACAGCTTCGGCCGTGCCCGAAGCCCGAGCCGGGCTCATTCCTTTTGTATTCCCGGCCCTTTGGGCTTCCCGGCGCAGGAACTCGTGAAGAAATTCCAACATTGTCCATTCCGGGGCGCGGGCATTGCCCGCGAGCCCGGAACCCAAGCACACGGCGTTTTGAGATACCGGCAAGGTACCATTTTCATGGGTTCCGGGCCCGCCAAGGGGGCGTCCCGGAATGACGTGTTCAATTCCTTCACACGCTCCTTCGCCGGTGTGACGACCAAGGAACTGTGGTTCCCGATTGAGCGCCGGTTCAGACGGGGAAGCATTCTTGGCCCGGTTGGAATTGCGATCGACGCCGATGACTACCGCAACAAGCCGCCTTTTGTGAGGCGCGCCGCAGGCGCGGCCGCGGCCTTAAAGATGCCCCGGTAAAGACGCCCCCGTTCGCGCGGGCCTGCGTGCGAGTTTTTGCTTCCCGATCGCGTGGCGGAAGGCGAAGATTGCGCCGATCCGGAGCGCCGTGCGAATACTCGCCGGCTCGATGGCAATGGGTCGAACCCGGGGCGCGTTTCCCTGAGCGTACCGGTCTCACGCGAGGATGACGATCATGGCCGATGACAGGATGACGGCGCAAATCTCTGCAAAGCCCGGCTTTATCGCCGCGCTCGACCAGAGCGGCGGGTCGACGCCGGGCGCCCTGCGGCTCTACGGCATTCCGGACAATGCCTACAATGGCGACGCCGAAATGTTCCGGCTGGTGCACGAGATGCGCGTGCGGATCATGACCGCGCCGGCGTTCACCGGGGCCAAGGTCATCGCGACGATCCTGTTCGAAGGCACGATGGACGACGAAGTGAAAGGAAAGCCCACTCCGGCGTATTTGTGGGAGGACCGCGGCGTCGTCCCCCTTGTCAAGGTCGACAAGGGGCTCGAACCCGAGAGCGACGGCGTCAGCCTGATGAGGCCGATGCCGGGCTCGATGCCGTCCTCGCCCGCGCGGCGAAGCTCGGCGTTTTTGGCACCAAGATGCGCTCGGTGATCAATTTGCCGTCGAAAGAGGGTATTGCCGCCGTGGTGGCGCAGCAATTCGCCGTGGCGGCGCAGATCGCCGAGCACGGGCTGACGCCGATCATCGAGCCGGAAGTCTCGATCAAAAGCCCCGGCAAGGCCGCTGCCGAAGCAATCCTTCTCGCGGAATTGACGAGGCAGGCCGACGCAGTTCCGGCCGGGCGCCAGGTGATGCTCAAATTGACGCTGCCCGATGTCCCCGACCTCTACGCGCCATTGGTGAAACACCAACGTATAGAGCGGGTTGTGGCGCTTTCCGGCGGCTACACGCGAGCTGACGCCTGCAAACGTCTCGCCGCCAATCACGGCATGACCGCGAGCTTTTCGCGGGCGTTGGCCGAGGATTTGAGGCATTCGATGAGTGACGCCGCGTTCGAAGCGGCATTGGCAAAATCGATCGACGAGATTTACCAGGCCTCGACCGTAAAGGTTTGACGCCGGGCGACGGGCGAACAACAGAGCACGATGCGGGAAGAGCGCTGCCGGAACATCTCGTAGACATCGCTCCGCCATATCCTGGAGGAGCGGTCATGAGGTTCCGCGTCACCGGCCTGCCGGCCGAAAATTTCGCGCAGTTGTTCTCGCTGTCGGACGGAGAGCGCGCGGCGCCGTCCGCCGCATCGCCGACGGGCGCAGGCCCGGGTACCCGTGCCGCGTCAGCGATACCGCGCCGGGCGACGAGCTGCTTTTGGTGAACTACGAGCATCATCCGGTCAGCTCGCCCTACCGCATGCGCTTTGCCGTCTTTGTGAGAAAGGGCGAGGAAGCTTATGACGCGGTGGACCAAGTGCCCAAGCAGCTGCGCATTCGCACGCTCGCGGTCCGCGCCTTCGACGACGGCGCGATGATGGTCGGCTGGGAACTGGTCGACGGAAGCGAGCTCGAAGGTGCGGTCGAGCGGCTCTTCGCCAACCCGCTGGCGGCCTATCTTCACGTCCATTACGCCGCACCCGGCTGTTACGCGGCGCGCGTCGATCGCGCCTGAGACCCGCTGCTGTTCGGGCTCGGTGCCACAGCCCTCCTCGCCGTGTTGGCGATCGATGTCCTGGCCGCTACCACGCGGCGTCGAGCAGCGTGCGGATGACCGCCGGCCCGTCGATCTTGCGCGGGTTGGTGTGGATCCAGCGGTCGTGCATCGAGTTCTCGGCGATCAGGTCGAGCTGGTCCGGCTTGACCCCAACGTCGCGCAGACGGGTCGGCAGGCCGAGCCCTGATATCAGCGCGCCGACAGCCTCGGCGGCGGGCGTCCCCGGCTGGCCGAGGGCCTCGCTGACCCGCGCCTGCCGGTCGGGGATCGCCTCGAGGTTGAAGCGCAACACATGCGGCAGCATGACGCCGGAGGTATAGCCGTGCGGCACCTGCGCCGAGCCGCCGAGCACATGGCCGATGCCGTGGCTCGCCCCCTTGTTGACCCCGGTCTGCCAGCCGACCATCGACATCCACGCCCCGATCTGGCAGTCGAGCCGGGCGTCGAGATCGGCGGGGTTAGCCTTGACCGCCGGCAGCCCCTTGCTCAAGAGGCGCAGCGCGTGGAACGCGGCACCCTGGGAGAGCGGCTGGCCATCGACCGAGCAGATGTCTTCGACCGCGTGGTCGACAGCGCGGATGCCGGTCGACAAAAACAGCCATTCGGGCGTGGGCCTGCTCGCCGCCGGGTCGAGGATGACGGTGCGCGGGATCATCTGCGGATGGCTGAAGCTCTCCTTGACGTGCCGCCGGGTGTCGGTGCAGCCCGCGCCGGCTGAGAACTCGCCCGCCGACAAGGTGGTCGGGACCGCGATCATGCGCACCCCGGGGGGCTCGACCGCGGGGCACATGGCGGTGCCGTCGGCGGCGATCTGGGCGCGCAACCCGTCGAGCTGCTCGGGCGTGGTGACGCCGTTGCCGAGGCAGAGGCCGACCATCTTCGCCGCGTCGGTGACCGAGCCGCCGCCCAGGGTGACGACCAGATCGGCGCCGGCCTCGCGCGCCTGGTTGGCGGCGGCGACAACGTCGGTGCGCGGCGTGTGCGCGCCGATCCTGGCGCAGAGCCCGGCAAAGCGGTTGCCGAGCATCGCCCGCAGCCGCTCGACGAGGTCGGTCTCACGCGCCAGCGTGGCGCTGGCGATCACAAACACCACGCGGGCGTCGAGCCGGTCGACCTCCCGCGCCACGGCGTCGGCATAGGGCGTGCCAAAAACGACGCTCTCCATCTGCGGGAAACGGTAGGCGCCGCTCAGCATCGTCGTTCCTCCGGTTGAGGTGTCGACCGGGTAAAGCAGTTGCGAATCCCGCCGAGGCGCTCGCGTCGACCCGGAAACGACGGGCTCTTCGCTCTGGCGGCGGCGCTGCGGTGCGGACGATGGGCTTCGCTGCGCTCTGCCCATCCTACGAGATTTCGAGACCCTGTCGGCGCGGCCGGCCGGCTACGGCGTCATCGCAAAGCGCGTCCTCGCCGTTGCCGTCGCTTTGGCGATGAACCTTCCTCTCCCGCAGTGCGGGGAGAAGGGCGACGGCGCACCCGATCTTACATCGCGGCCATGCGGGCGGTGCGGCGGCGGGCCAGCGGGGTCGCGGGCTCGGCGCCGGCGTCGGTTGGATCTTCCTGGTCGAGCGCGGCAAGGTCCAATCCCACTCGTCGCCACCCATCTGGTAATGGCGGTTGTTCTGCGACGGGTTGCGGTTGACCATGTGGCGGTTGTGCAGCGGGTGGGTGACGCTGCGCACCTCGTGCTCGATCGTGAACAGGTGCTTGCCGGTCTCGAGGCAGACGATGTCCTGCCAGCGATACTGGTACTGGTCGCTCTCCTCGGTGATCAGCCCGCGCTTTTCGAGCTCGTCATGCGGCCCCGAAAACTCCTGGGCGTAAACCTGCAGGTGGTGGCCGTCGAAATCGGGCAATTTCCGGTCGGTCTCGCGGAACACCAGCTCCTGCTTGTGCCCGGCGCAGACATGCGCGGCGCGGCCCTCGCCATTCTCCTTGACGCAGGCCGGCGTATAGAAGATTCGCGGTAGAACCGGGCGATGCCGTCGGCGGTCCCCTCCGGCACGGTGAACTCGACATAGCCCATGCCGAGGTTGATCGCGCCGAACCGCTCCTCGTCGGGCTCGTAGAGGCGGAACTTGTTGCCCCGGGCAGGTCGCCTCGACATAGGCGTTGTGCTGCTTGCAGTCGAATTTGGTGTCGGCGAGCTTGCTCTTGGCTTCGCCCAGACGCTCGCACAATTCCTCGAGCGACGGGACGACGAGACCGACATGGCCGCGCAATACGTTGGGCTCGCCGCTCGGCAGGTGGAACTGGCTGTTCCCGACATTGACCCACATGTTGTTGGTGCCGGGGAACATGAACGGGTCGCGGGTCAGGCCGAGCGCGGACAGATAGAACTCGGACGCCAGCCCTTGGTTGTCGACTCTGAGATTGACGTGTTCGAGACCGACGAGGTTGCCGAGATCCTCGGCGGTGCGGTCGTAGAGTTGTTGCGCCATTAGGGACCTCCATGTTGCCGGAGGCGGCGTGCCGCCCGGCCTACGGTAATCGTTGTGCACGACGGCGGCGCGGCCTTCGGGTTTGCCGCGTCGTCGCCGGCGTGCGCCGACATCAAAACAGCTTTTCGAACCTCTCGTCTACCGGCACGCGATAGCCGTTGGCAAGAGCGTTGGTTTCGTTCGCCATGCCGACGACCGCCAGCAGTTCGGCGAGCATTTGCGGCGTCATCCCCTGGTTTTTCGCGGCCGCGGAATGCGAGGCGGTGCAGTAGGCGCAGCCGTTGCTGGCGCTGACCGCGAGGTAGACGAGCTCTTTGGTCAACGGGTCGAGCGCGCCCGGCATCATGACCTGCTTGATGCTCTCCCAGGTGCGCCGCAACGTCGGCGGGTCGTTGGCCAGCGCCTGCCAGAAATTGTTGACCCAGTCGGTGCCGCGGGTCCGCATGATGTCGTCGTAGACGGCGCGCACCTCGGGACCGGCGGCGGCGTAATCGACCAGCGGGACCATCGTCATCGATTTCCTCCGATGCCGGTTTGGCGCAACTCGCGGCCGAGCCGCCCGGCCACGAACAGGCCGAGCATACGCAAATCGCTGGCGAGCGACCACAGCGGATGGCCGAAGGTTTCAGGCCGGTTGTGCTCGAAAACAAGATGGCCGAGCCAGGCCAGCGCGTAACCCGCGACCGGGGCGGCGGCGAGCCAGCGCCAGTCGCGCGCCGCCGCGGCGGCAACCAGCGCCGTCAGCGCCAACGACGTGCCCAGATAATGCAGCGCGCGGGTGCGCGGATCGCGATGCGCGAGGAGATAGCGCCGCCAAAAATCGGAATAGGTCATCGCAGGCCGTGCTTGTAAACGCGCGGCCCGCATCGTAAGTCAGCAGCCATTCCTACCGCTTTCGACTGCGGGGTCGCACCATGGGTTTTAAGGTAGCGGTGGTCGGCGCCACCGGCAATGTCGGGCGCGAGATGTTGTCGACGCTCGCCGAGCGCGACTTTCCCGTCGACGAGGTCGTGGCCTTGGCCTCCTCGCGCTCGCTCGGCGCCGAGGTTTCGTTCGGCGAGGACGACATCCTCAAGGTCCAAAACCTCGACACCTTCGACTTTCGCGGCGTCGACATCGTGCTGTCTTCCCCCGGCGCAAAGATATCGGCGCAGTTCGCGCCGCGCGCGGCCAAGGCGGGTGCCGTGGTGATCGACAACACCTCGCAGTTCCGCATGGACCCCGACGTGCCGCTGGTCGTGCCCGAGGTCAACCCGAAGGCGATCGCCGACTATCAAAAGCGCAACATCATCGCCAACCCCAACTGCTCGACGATCCAGATGGTGGTAGCGCTGAAGCCGTTGCACGATTTGGCCCGGATCAAGCGCGTCGTGGTCGCGACCTACCAGTCGGTTTCGGGCGCCGGACGGGCCGCGATGGACGAATTGTTCAACCAGACGCGCGCGGTCTTTGTCAACGACCCGCTCAAGCCCGAGCAGTTCACCAAGCGGATCGCGTTCAACGTGATCCCGCACATCGACGTCTTCATGGATGACGGCTCGACCAAGGAAGAATGGAAGATGGCGGTCGAGACGCGCAAGATCCTCGACCCCGACATCGCCGTCACCGCGACCTGCGTGCGGGTGCCGGTGTTCATCGGCCATGGCGAGGCGGTCACCGTCGAGTTCGAGCGGGCGCTGAGCGAGGACATGGCCCGCGCGGCGCTGCGACGCTTTCCCGGCGTCAGCGTCATCGACCATCGCGCCGACGAGGGCTATGTCACGCCGACCGAGGCCGCCGGCGAGGACCTGGTCTATGTCAGCCGCGTCCGCCGCGACCCGACCGTGCCGTTCGGGCTGAGCTTCTGGGTCGTCGCCGACAATTTGCGCAAGGGGGCGGCGCTCAACGCGGTGCAGATCGCCGAAATCCTGGCCCAGGACCATCTCGGCGGCAAGCGCGCCCGCACCCCGTCCAACGTCGAGCCGCTGCGCCGCAAGGCGGTGTAGCGAGCAGCCCTTCGCCGAACGCGCCGCTCGGGCTGTGTCTGCCAAACCTCTCTGTCGCCACCCTGTCCCGCTGGACTATTGGTACTTTTGTGGGTGGGCATTGCATTCTTCTCGCACTCTCGTTACTCAGCTTTCATACCAGCCCCAAGTTCCGCCGATTGCAAGCGCACCGAAGCCATTATCTCTCTTTTTTGCACCAATTTTTTTCCACAATGAGGTATGATGGTGCATGTTGAATTTACGAAAACCTGCAGCTCTCATCATGTTTACGACTTCGCTTGGGAGATATTTCTTCTTTTCTACTTCTTTGAGGAGGATTCGGTCGATTTCCTTCGCTTCTTCGCTGCCGCCCACGACAAATTCGATGGCCTGATCCGCGCTTGAGGGCCGGTTAGCCGTCCGCTGCACGAATGCCACCTGAAACCGGAATCTTGGGGTCGGCTAATTCCTCCGCGGTCAGGTTCTTGTCGAAATTATCCATCATCATTTCGATGTGACGTGGCAGCGCCGCTGCCCTCTTCAATACCGTCCTCTGATCTGGACCAAAGGTAACGAATTGAAGAGCGATAGGAAGCCTACGCTCTAAACCATAGTGCGCGCCAAAATGTTTCTTAATTGTGTCGTTGAAGTTAATGCAGCATGCCTGCAGTTTTGGACCGATCACATCATCAATCTTGTTGGTTGATCTGTGCTCAATTTCGTGGCGCAATTCAATCAAAAAGTTAAGATTATTTATAATTCCTATCTCTAGAGGACATTTTGAATGCTTAAGACAATAACTCAGTTCCCAATATTTTTCCTCTCCATTCCTGGTCCTGACTACGACGTGTTTACCGTCCTCAGTTGCCGTATGCCTGTGATCTATGGCGTGCTTCTTGAACCAAGCATGCAAAAGATAGGTCCAGGCGATGATCGTGGTGACGATGAACAGTTCGCTGCGGAACGTCAGGCCTGCGCCATTGAAGACGTGAACGGCAGCGATCATTGCCCTCTCGCGCCTTCAGCAGAAGTTCGTCGCCCCTGACACTCAGCCCCGTCTCCTGATCGACCTCTGGCCATGTGGTTAAAAAAGCAGAGAGCTCGTCCGAGGACGCTGCCTTGAGGGAGGCATGTTTGGTCCCGTTCCGGATGGCTGAGATCCGCGCGTGATTGATTGAACGAGTTGGTCTGGTGAAGTAAGCGAGGATATCCTGATCATTCCATTTTTTGTCGAATATCATCGCCTTTATGAGCGCTATCTCCCGATTCTCGAGTGATTTTTAGACCTCGATGCCAATGTTGGCTCTCCTCGACGGCGAAATGTGCGTCGTCTCAGGCAAATAATTCGTTAATTTGAGCCCGGCAAGGGGACACTCGGGGAAATTAGGTTCCCAAAATCGAGGCTTCTGGTAGTTAGGGTGGTGTTGCATGGGCATTCGTCTGAGTGTGCCAACGCGCGAGGAGTCGTGGCAGCGAGAACAACAGAGTCCGCCGATTCGATGAGGCTTAAACGATATCGCTACGATCAACTATGACGGCCGAAGCGACATCAACGGCACTAGCGCCCACCGCGCCCGACCGCTTTCTCGGGCGGGCGATCTCGCCCCTGACGCGGCGGCGGCTCGACGCGTTTCGCGCTAACCGCCGCGGGTTTTGGTCGTTGTGGATTTTTCTGGCGCTGTTCACCGCGTCGCTCTTCGCCGCGTTCATCGCCAACGACCGGCCGATCGTAATCCGCTTTGACGGCGGCTGGTATTTTCCGGTCTTCGTCAATTATCCGGAGACCGCGTTCGGCGGGGTTTTCCCGACCGCGGCCGACTACCGCGACCCCGAGGTGCAAAAGCTGATCCGGGAGAAAGGCTGGACGGTGTGGCCGCCGATCCCGTTCAGCTACAACACGATCAACTACAATTTGCCGAGCCCCGCCCCCTCCCCTCCGTCGCGCGTCAACTGGCTCGGCACCGACGACCAGGGCCGCGACGTGACCGCCCGGCTGATCTACGGTTTTCGCATCTCGGTGCTGTTCGGGCTGACTTTGACGGCGGCCTCGTCGCTGATCGGGGTCGCCGCCGGCGCGGTCCAGGGCTATTTCGGCGGGGTCATCGATCTCGGCTTTCAGCGCTTTATCGAGATCTGGTCGGGCTTGCCGGTGCTCTACCTGCTGATCATCATGGCGAGCTTTGTCGAGCCCAACTTTTGGTGGCTGCTCGGCCTGATGCTGTTGTTTTCGTGGATGGGCCTCGTCGACGTGGTGCGCGCCGAATTCTTGCGCGCGCGCAATTTCGACTATGTGCGGGCGGCGCGCGCGCTCGGCGTCCCCGACCGCGTCATCATCCTGCGCCACGTTTTGCCGAACGCGACGGTGGCGACGATCACCTTTCTGCCGTTCATCCTGAACGGCTCGATCACGACCCTGACCTCGCTCGATTTTCTCGGCTTCGGGTTGCCTCCCGGCTCGGCCTCGCTCGGCGAATTGTTGGCCCAGGGCAAGGCCAATCTGCAGGCGCCGTGGCTCGGGCTCACCGCGTTTTTCGTACTGGCATTGATGCTGAGCCTGCTGATCTTTGTCGGCGAGGCGGTGCGCGACGCGTTCGACCCGCGCAAGGTGACCGTGTGAGCGAGGTGCCGAGCGCGGCGCCGTTGCTCGACATCCGCGATCTCACCGTCACCTTTGCCGGGCGCGGCGGGGCGACCCCGGTAGAGGCGGTCAAAGGCGTTTCGTTCTCGCTCGACCGCGGCGAAACCCTGGCTCTTGTCGGCGAGAGCGGCTCCGGCAAGAGCGTCACCGCGCTTTCCATATTGCAGCTGCTGCCCTACCCGCTCGCCGCACACGGCCCCGGCAGCAGCATCCGCCTCGACGGCGAGGAGCTGGTCGGGGCCGCCCCCGACGCCCTGCGCCAAATCCGCGGCGAGCGCATCGCGATCGTCTTTCAGGAGCCGATGACCTCGCTCAACCCGCTGCACACGATCGAGCGGCAGGTCGGCGAGATCCTGCTGGTGCACCGCCGGATGTCGGCGCGGGCAGCGCGCGAGCGCACTCTCGAACTGCTGCGGATGGTCCAGCTTCCGGATGTCGAACGCCGGCTCGGCGCCTATCCGCACCAGCTTTCGGGAGGGCAGCGCCAGCGCGTCATGATCGCGATGGCGATCGCCAACGAGCCCGACATCCTGATCGCCGACGAGCCGACGACGGCGCTCGACGTAACGATCCAGGCGAACATTCTCGCCTTGCTGCGCGATCTGCGCGACCAGCTCGGCATGGCGCTGTTGCTGATCACCCACGATTTGACGATCGTGCGCAAGATGGCCGAGCGGGTCTGCGTCATGACCCGGGGCGTGATCGTCGAGGCGGGCCCGACCCGATCGGTCTTCGACCGGCCGCGCCATCCTTACACAAAGCGCCTGCTCGCGGCCGAGCCCAAGGGCCGCGCCATACCCGCCGACCCCGCCGCGCCGGTACTGATCGAGGCCGAGGAAACGCGCGTGTGGTTTGCGATCCGCGCCGGACTGCTGCGCCGCGTCCGGGGACACGTCAAGGCCGTCGACGGCGTCTCGCTCCAGGTCCGCGCCGGCGCCACCCTCGGCGTCGTCGGCGAAAGCGGCTCGGGCAAGACGACCTTGGGCCTGGCGTTGCTCCGCCTGATCGCGTCGCAAGGGCGGATCCGGTTCGCCGGCGAGGACATTTCGGCCTGGTCCCAGCGCCGGGTGCGGCCGCTGCGGCGCGAGATGCAAATCGTCTTTCAGGACCCTTATTCGAGCCTGTCGCCGCGGCTGTCGGTGGCCCAGATCGTCGAGGAAGGGTTGAAGGTCCACAATCTCGCCGCCGACGCCGCCGAGCGCCGGCGGCTGATCGAGACCGCTCTGAGCGAGGTCGGGCTCGACCCGCAGATGGCCGACCGCTATCCGCACGAATTTTCGGGCGGCCAGCGCCAGCGCATCGCGATCGCCCGCGCCCTGGTGCTGAAGCCGCGCCTCGTCGTGCTCGACGAGCCGACTTCGGCCTTGGACATGTCGGTGCAGGCCCAGATCGTCGAATTGCTGCGTGAATTGCAGACCCGCCGCGGCCTCGCCTATCTGTTCATCAGCCATGACCTGCGCGTGGTGCGCGCCCTCGCCCACGACATCCTGGTCATGAAGGACGGCCACATCGTCGAATCCGGGCCGACCGAGCGCATCATGACGATGCCCGAGCACCCCTATACCCGCGCCCTGATGGCCGCCGCCTTCGACCTCGCCCCGGTCTCGTCGTAGCGGCGACGGCCGCGCAGAAATGCCGAACGTGCATTTACGGCGACCGGCGAAGACGTTCGAGTTCGACACGGCAAGCCCGAGCCAGCTCCGTCAGCCCGGTTTTGACCGTCTCCCAAATGATTTCGCTTTCACGGATGAAATATTCGTGGGCAAGAATGTTGCGCATCCCGAGGATCTCGCGCCAGGGGATCTGCGGATGCCGCGCCTTGAGCTCTTCACTGAGGGCCTTGGCCGCCTCGCCGATCGCCAGCAGCCGATAAGCCGTAGCGTCCTGGACATCGGGATCGCCAAGAAACGCTTCACGGGCGAGCCCAGCCGTCTGCCTCTCGATGCGTGCGATGAGATCGAGGATGTCCAGCAATGCGTCGATTGCCCGCCCCTTTTTAGACGTACGCCTTCAGAAGACACGCACCGCGGCCAATTCGATCCGCGGACGCCGGCGCGGGTGGATGGCGTTGCGGCTCATCAGGTCAACCCTGGTTCCGAGAATGCTCTCCATTCGCTCGCGCAACGCGACGAGATCAAACAGCGTGAAACCCTCCGGGCGATCCAGGTCAAAGAACATGTCGACGTCCGAAGTGTCGCGAGCCTCATCGCGCGCGACCGAGCCGAAAATAAACAACGCGCCCACGCCGGCGCCGCGAATTTCCGGCTCGTGACGCTTCAAGCAGGTAATGGCGTCGTCGCGTTTCATGGTTCACTGACAAATATAAACCACGGAACGACACCGGCAATTGCCAATCTCAGGCCGGCCCCATCCCCCGATCGAGGGCAGCACCTCGCCGGCTGAGCCGTTCAGGTCCACCACGGGCTGAAAGTTCGGGGCGGCTGGTTTAACCGCTTCTTTACCAATCAGTTCGAAGATGGCGCTCGCACCGGCGACTGCTTGGATCTCGTCATGTTTGGTCGGCCCAAATCTGCGCCCTCGAAGGCTGTGGCCGCGGCCGCGCCGCACCCCGCTGTCCGGTATCGCCCCGACGCCGGCGGGCGGCACAGCGGCTGATGGCGCAGCGGGTGATGGCGCTTGATCCCAATTTGCTGCCGCTTGCCGGGTTTGCGGCGCTGATGGTCGCGGCGGCAGTGACCGATTTTCGCCGGCTGATGATCCCCAATGGCCTGGTCGTCGCCCTTTGCGTGCTGTGGCTGCTGCATGTCGAGGGCGCGCGCGGGACGCCGCCGCTCGCGGCTCTCGAAGCCATCGCCGGCGCCGCCCTGGCGCTGACCGGCGGGGCCGTCCTGTTCGCCCGCGACCTGGTCGGCGGCGGCGACGTCAAGCTGTTTGCCGCCGCTTCGTTGTGGACCGGGACCGGCGCGCTGCCGTCATTGCTGGCGCTGACCGCTGTGATCGGCGGCGGACTGGCGCTGTTGTTTTTGACCCCGGTCGGGCCGCGTCTGATCGGGTTGCGGCGCGCCGAGCCGGTCCCGGCCGGCGCCGGCGCGCAGCGGCTGGGCCGCACGCCGATCCCCTACGGGGTGGCGATCGCCGCCGCCGCGCTGATCCTGACGATCCCCCCGTATCTCCACTGAGAGGCGAAATTGCGCGGCCGCACCGTCATCCTGTTCGTAATCGCCCTGGTGCTTGCCGGCGGCACCGCGACCTTGGTGCGCTCGCGGCTGACGCTGCAGCCGACGGTCGCCGTCAAGGCGCCGCCGCCGCCCGCCGCGGAAAAGTCGATCCTGGTTGCCCGCGCCGCGATCGGCCGCGGGCAACTGCTGAAGCCGGGCGACCTTGTCTGGCGCCCCTGGCCCAACTCCGCGATTGCCGGCGAATTCGTCGTCTCCGGCGCCCAGCCCGAAAAGTCCTTTGCCGGCTGGGTGGCGCGGGAGCCGTTTGTGGCCGGCGAACCGATCGTCAAGGCCAAGCTCGTGTCGCCCGGCGATCGCGGCTTTCTCGCCGCCGTGCTCAAGCCCGGAATGCGCGCGGTGTCGGTGGCGGTCGATCAGACCTCCGACGTTTCGGGTTTTGTGTTCCCGGGCGACCGGGTCGATATGCTGATCACCCTGCCGCTGCCCGCCGAGGGCGCCACCGGCAACGGTTACCAGCACAAAGCCGCCGAGACGGTGCTTCACGACATCCGCGTCATCGCGATCGACCAACGGCTCGACAGCAAGGACGCCCAGGCCGTGCTGGCCCGCACCGTGACGCTCGAGGTTACGCCCAAGCAAAGCGAGATGGTGGCGCTCGCCGCCGATATCGGCAAGTTGTCGCTGAGCCTGCGCAGCCTTGCCGCCGCGCCGCGCCGCGAGCCGGGGGTGGTCGCGCTCGCCGGCTCGCCGGCTGACATTGTCTCCGATTCATCCGCCAATTCGACCGAGGCCCCCGAGGCTGGCAGCTTTACGCTCGACAGCGAAGTCAGCCGGCTGTTGCCAAAACCACTCACAATTAAGCATAACTTTAGCGATGGTAAGGTAACCATATTGCGCGGAAACGGCAATTCGGGCACATCTACCGGACCGCAACCGGGCACCTGAGGTCTGTGATGCATCCGTCGCCGCGCCTTGCTTTCGCCGGGGTAGTTCTGGGATTGGGTTTGGCCGCAATCGCCGTCGCCGGGCCGGCCGACGCGGCGCCGGCCGGGCGCGACGCGACGGCCGCCACGCCGGCTGGACGAGGCCATATGCCGGCCTCCGGCGAGGCGACGCAGATCCCGGCGAACGGCCGGCCGATCCTGCTCGAAGCCGGCAAAGGCACGCTGATCCGCCTGGTTCGGCCGGCGAGCACGGTCTTTGTCGCCAATCCCGACATCGCCGATGTCCAGGTCAAATCGCCCGAGCTCGTCTACATCACCGCAAAGGCTCCCGGCACGACGGTGATCTATGCGGTCGACGCCAACGACAACGTGCTGCTGAACGCGCCGGTCCGCGTCGACCTCGACCTGTCGCAACTGCGCCAGTCCTTGCAGCAGGTCGTCCCGGGGACGGCGATCTCGGTCGCGCAGGTCGACGCGAACGTGGTCCTGAGCGGCACCGTCGCCGACGCCGGCCAGGCCGACAAGGCCAAGGTGCTCGCCGCCGCGGTCGCCGCGGGGGTCAAGGGTGGACAGGTCGTCAACCGGCTGTCGGTCGCCACCCCAAACCAGGTCAACCTGCAGGTCCGCATCGCCGAGGTCGACCGCAACATCCTGAAGCAGATCGGCGTCGACTGGAGCAAGCTCGGCACCGGGGTGAACTTCGTCACAACCAACAACAGCGCGACCCAGTCAATCCTGAGTGGTGTCGTTCCGGCGACGAACTTTCTGACTGCCGGGGTATTTCCGCCCCTTTCCGGCAACGAGGTCGCCGCCATGGTCGAGGCGCTGGCGACCGAGGGATTTCTGACCGTTCTCGCCGAGCCCAATTTGACCGCGGTCTCGGGCCAGACCGCGAGCTTTCTGGCCGGCGGCGAGTTTCCGGTCCCGGTGGTGCAGAATGTTTCCGCCGGGACGTCGGCGATCTCGGTCCAGTTCCAGCAATTCGGCGTCCAGCTGGCGTTTACGCCGACGATCATCGACGCCAACCACCTCAGCCTTCGGGTGCGACCCGAGGTCAGTCAGCTGAGCACCCAAGGCGCGGTAATCATCAGCGGTTTCACGATACCGGCGCTGACCGTGCGCCGCGCCGAGACGACGGTCGAGCTCGGCAGCGGGCAAAGCTTCGCGCTCGCGGGGCTGTTGCAGCACAACACCGAACAGGACATCTCGAAGATCCCGTGGCTCGGCGACATCCCGGTCATCGGCGCGCTGTTTCGGTCGAATAAGTTCCAGAACAACGAGACCGAGCTCGTCATCATCGTGACACCCTATCTCGTCAGACCGCCATCGGCCGCGCCGGCCGCGCCGACCGACGGGTTCATGATCCCGCACGACGCCCAGCAGGTGTTGTGGGGCGACACCTGGCGGCGCGGCCTGCCCGGCCCGGCGCGCGGCCCGCTCGACGCCGGCGGCAACGGGCTTATCGGACCCGCCGGGTTCCGGCTCGATTGAAGAAAGGGGACAGGTTATGGCACGCCACTTCTACCCGCTCGCGCTCGCGCTGGCATTTGCCGGCTGCGCGCCCGGCGCCGCCGAATACACCAAGAGCGAAGCGCCAAACCAATTGCAGGTCGAGGGCTCGACGAATGCCGTCGAACTCGGCTTCGCCGCCGGCTCGGACCGGCTTGGCCCGGCCACGGCGGCCCGGCTCGACGGCCTCGTCGCGAGCGGCGCGATCCGCCCGGCCGACCGCATCACGGTCGCGGCTGCCGGTCCGCCGGGCCTTGCCGCCGCG
Organism: uncultured Alphaproteobacteria bacterium; assembly: GCA_963775525.1. GTDB lineage: Bacteria > Pseudomonadota > Alphaproteobacteria > ATCC43930 > CGMCC-115725 > AP-15. Next base: position 29,612 of record CAVZJF010000042.1, read on the forward strand.
CGCGAGGCGGCGATCTCGAGCCGGCTGTTGCGCTGGGGCATCGTCGCCGAGGCGCGCCCGCTCGCCGGGGTGCCGCCAAATCGCGCCGTCGTGACCGTCGGGCATTACGTCGTGACCTTGCCGCCCTGCCCCAATTGGAGCATGCCGCGGGCCAACGACTTTACCAACGCGCCACCGAGCAATTTCGGCTGCGCCACGGCGGTCAATCTCGGCCTGATGGTCGCGAGCCCCGCCGATCTGACATCCGGAAGATCGCTGGCGCTGGCCGACGGCAAGCCCGCCGTCGCCGCTGTCGACCGCTATCTCGACGACAAGGTCGAGCTGCCCGCCGAGACCAGCCTGGGACCGATCCAAGCCGGTTCGGGCGGCAGCGGCGTTCCCGGCGGCGGGTCGCCGACGGCAGGAACGAGCCCGCCGTGAGGTCGCCGCGCCAGGCAGCCGCCGCAGCACCCGAGCGCGAAGGCGTCCTCGCCGTCGTTCGCGACCAGGCGACGCTCGACCGCCTGCAAGGCGTCATCCGCGAACTGCAGCTGGACGACGAGCTGGCGGTCACCGACACGCTCGACGTGGCGCTGCGGCGGATGCGCTCCGGCATGGCGCCGCGCATCCTGCTGCTCGACATCGCCGACCTGCCGGCGCCGATCACCGAAATCGCGGCGGCGCGAGCGGCCGGCGGCCCCGAGCTGGAGCTGGTGGCGCTGGGCAGCGTCAACGACGTCGCCCTCTACCGCGACCTGCTGGCCGCCGGCGCCAGCGACTACCTGGTCAAGCCGCCGACGCGCGACGCGCTCGCCGCGGTGTTGGACAAGCGGCCGACCGGCGCTTTGTCGGCCGATGGCGGTTTGGGGCAGGTCCTGGTGTTCGTCGGCAGCCGCGGCGGGGTCGGCGCCACGACCGCGGCGGTCGGCTGCGCCTGGTTGTTGGCCGAGGATTTCGGCGAGCGGACGGCGCTGCTCGATCTCGACATGCATTTCGGCACGGTCGCGCTGAAGCTCGACACCGAGCCCGGCAGCGGGCTATGCGAAGCGTTGGAGCAGCCCTCGCGCATCGACAGCCTGTTTATCGAGCGGGCGATGGTCAAGGTGACCGAGAAGCTGCTTGTCCTCGCGGCCGAGGCGTCGGCGGCGCAACATCTGATCGTCGACGCCGGTGCGATCGACATGCTGCTCTACGAGCTGCGCCGCAAATTCCCGCGTGTGGTCGTCGACCTGCCGCGCGGCGCCACGCCGATTCAGCGCGTCGTGCTGGCGGCGGCGACCCACGTCGTCGTGCTGTGCGAACGCAGCCTCGCCGGGCTGCGCGACACGATCCGCCTGCAAACCTTGATGCGCGAGCAGGCGCCGCAGGTCAGGCTGTGGCTGGTCGAGGCGGGCGCCAGCGGCCAACGCGCCCTGATCGGCAAAAGCGAATTCGAAAAGGGCGTCGGCAAAGCGCTCGACCTGGCGATTTCGTTCGACCCGAAATCGGCCGGCGCGGCGGCCAATGGCGGCCAGCCGCTGCCGGTGGCCGCCCCGCGCAGCCCGGTGGTGCGCGAGCTGCGCCAGCTCGCCGAACTCGTCGCCGGACCCGCCGCGGCGGCGCCCAAACGCCGGCTTTTCGCGATCCGCTCGCTATGGTAGGCCTGTTCAAGCGGCCCGAAGGCGAGAGCGCGCTCGATGCGCGCATCGCCGAGCTGACTTCGCGCCGCGCGCTGGGCGAGCCGGTCGGCGCCCCCGGCAGCATCGCCGATGTCGGAGGTCGAGCCGGCGTCCTTCGCCTCTCAGGAGGACCGCCTGCTCGCCGCGCGCGATCAGCTGCTGGCCCGCCTGAAAGCAGAAATCCGACCCGAGCGGCGCCACCTGCTGAGCCGCGGCGAGCTTGCCAAGCTCGTCGACGCCGCGGTGCAGGCTTACCTGCTGCGCCACGCGATCGAGGCCAACGCGCTCGAACGCCGCGATCTGGTCACGTCGCTGATCCAGGAGCTCTTGAGCCCGTCTGCCCCGGATGCCGATCCCGACCCCGCCGCCGCGCAGCGGCGCGCCAACCGCGCCGTCATCGACGCCGCCAAGGCGCCAGATCCAGCCGCTCGTCCTCGAACACATGGATGTCGCCGCCGCGGCGGAAATGCCGCGCGCCACCTTCGAGGCGCAGCTCTCCGGCTGGGTCAAGGAGCTGCTTGCCGAAACCAAGATCCAGCTCAATTTCTCGGAGCAGCGCGATCTCGTCCAGTCCTTGATCGCCGACATGCTCGGGCTCGGGCCGATCGAGCCGCTGATGGACGACGAGACCGTGACCGACATCATGGTCAACGGCGCCAAGCAGGTCTATGTCGAGCGCCGCGGCAAGCTCGAATTGACCGACGTCGCGTTTCGCGACGATCAGCACGTCATGAACGTGGCGACCAAGATCGTGACGCGGATCGGCCGGCGCGTCGACGAATCGCGACCTCTCGTCGATGCCCGGCTCGCCGACGGCAGCCGGGTCAACATCATCATCCCGCCTCTGGCGATCGACGGGCCGTCGATCTCGATCCGCAAATTCTCGAAAAAGACCATCACCCTCGACACGATGGCGCAGCAGGCGAACATCTCGCCGGAGATGGCGACCTTGTTGAAGATCGCCGCGCGCTGCCGGCTCAACATCCTGATCTCCGGCGGCACCGGATCGGGCAAGACGACCCTGCTCAACGCCCTCTCGCGGCTGATCGACACGGCCGAGCGCACCGTCACGATCGAGGACGCGGCCGAATTGCAGCTTGCAGCAGCCGCATGTCGTGCGGCTCGAAACCCGCCCGCCGAACCTCGAAGGCACCGGCGAGATCACGATGCGCGACCTGCTGCGCAACGCCCTGCGCATGCGGCCCGACCGCATCATCCTCGGCGAGATCCGCGGCGCCGAGGCGCTCGACGTGCTGCAGGCGATGAACACCGGGCATGACGGCTCGATGAGCACGATCCACGCGAACCGCCCGCGCGAGGCGCTGACCCGGCTCGAAAACATGGTCGGCATGACCGGCATCAACCTGCCCTCGCACGCGGTGCGCACCCAGATCGCCGCCGCGGTCAATTTGATCCTGCAAATCAGCCGCATGCGCGACGGCATGCGCCGCGTCATCGAAGTGATCGAAGTCGTCGGCATGGAAGGCGACATCATCACCACCCAGGAGCTATTCAGCTATCAGTACCAGGGCGAGACCGCCGACGGCCGGCTGCGCGGAATATTCAAGTCGAGCGGGATGCGCCCGCATTTTCTGCCGCGCGCCGAATATTTTGGTCTCGATCGCCCGTTGCTGGAGATCATCTGAGACCCATGGGCCATTCCGACGCGCCGACCACCGGTCCGGCTATGCTTTGTCGCATTCGCATGGTTCGCCACGAAGCCTCGTCTTTCATCCGCCTTGAGCCGGGCATCCAGGGACGCCGGCGAGGCCGCTGCCGGGCGCGACGGAAAGCGTGGACGCCACCGAAACCAGCTCGCGGGCTGAAGGCCCTCGGGTCACGCGCGGCCATGACAGGGTGAAGATTCTGACTTGAGACAGAGGATTGGAGCACGATGCGGTCGAGCCGCACCATCAACTTCTCACCCCGGCGCGAGCGGGGTCTAAAGTTCGCCCCTGTTCAGGCGAGAGGCAGGCTCGGGCTTGAACAAGGGACAGCCACACGGCGCTTACCCGGGCTCCCGCTTTAGCGGGAATGACGGTTCGATGTGATCGAAAAGCGCACTAATGCGGAAACACGATGGCCTTGAATCCTGACGACCTGGTGGCGCTGCTGGCGGCAGCCGGTGCGCTGCTGACGTTTGCCGTGGTTTTGCTGGCGTTTGGCCGGGTGGCCCGGCGGCGCTATCAGGCGGCGGCTCAAATCGGTGCGCGATCGCGCCAAAGGCGGTCGGCGCCGCCGGTCGCGCCCGCGACGCAGTCATTGGCGCGGCCGCAGAGCACGACCCCCAAGATCGACCGCGTCGCCCGCCGCTGGCTGCCGCGCCGCGAACTTCTTGTCGCCCGCCTCGGCACGCACCGGCAGGCGCGATCACCATCGGCCAATATGCGTTGACGATCGTCGGCGTGGCGGGGATCGTCGCCGTCGCGCTGATCGCCTTCACCCCGATCGGCATCGTGCCCGCGGCGTTGCTCGGCCTGTTCCTCGGCATGGCGCTGCCGCATCTGGTGGTCGGCCGCATGGGAAATCGCCGGGTCGCCGCGTTCATCGCGCTGTTTCCCGACGCGATCGACCTGATGGTCCGGGCATTGCGCTCGGGCCTTCCGATCAGCGAGGCGGTCGTCGGAGCCGGCCATGAGATCGCTGACCCGGTCGGCTGCGAGCTGCGTCTGATCGAGAGCGGGATGCGGCTCGGGCGCGATCTCGAAGCCTGCTATGGGACATCGCCAAGCGCATCGACACGCCGGAATTCCGCTTCTTCATCATCGCGCTCAGCGTGCAGCGCGAGACCGGCGGCAACCTCGGCGAAACCCTGGCCAACCTCGCCGACGCGCTGCGCCGGCGCCGGCAGATGCGGGCCAAGGTTCGCGCGATGTCGAGCGAGACGCGCGCGACGACGATGATCCTCGGCGGGCTGCCGCTGGTGGTGATCGGTCTGCTGATGCTGACCTCGCCGGAATATCTGCGCGCCGCTGCTCCACGACGTCCGCGGTCTATTTCCTCGACGGGGTCGCCGTGGCGATGCTGGTCACCGGGGTCACCATCATGAACGGATGGCGCGGTTCGAGATATGATAAGACGTGCAGCCGCAAGATTTGCAGGCATCGCCCGGTGGCTGCCCGCCGGCATCGGGCTCGACGACGCGATCGCCGTGCTCGCCGCGCTGGCGGTGCTGGCGATCGTGCTCGCGATGTGGCAGGCGCTGCGGCCCAAGAACGCGTTCGAGCGGCGTCTGGAGCAGATCGTCGAGCGCAAGGAAACCCTGCGCCGGGCGGCATTGGCCGCGCGCGACGCGCCGGCAATACCGCCGGCCGGTCGGGTTGATGCGCGCGGCGGTGACCCGCCTCGATCTGCTGCGCTCGCGGCATGCCGCGCGAAGCGCGGCTGATGCTGGCCCGCGCCGGGATCAGATCGCCGGACGCGATGGTCGGCTATCTGTTCGCGCGGCTCAGCCTGCCGTCGATCTTCGGCTTCGTGGCGCTGGTCGACGACTCCTGCTGCACCTGATGCCGATCCCGCCCGAATTCACGCTTCGTGCCGGCGATGGCCGCGGCTATCCTCGGCTTTTACGCGCCGAAGATCTATCTGACGCAACGCCGCCGGCAAGCGCGCCAAACAGCTGCAGCTCGCGCTGCCCGACGGGCTCGACCTGATGGTCATCTGCGCCGAGGCCGGGCTCAGCCTCGACGCGACCTTGATGCGCGTCTCGCGCGAGCTCGCCGCCAGCTGGCCCGAACTCGCCGAGGAGTTCGCCATCACCGCCGCCGAATTGACCTTTTTGCCGGACCGCCGCCTGGCGTTCGACAATCTCAACAACCGCACCAATTCGGACGCCATCCGGGCCATCGTCAACACCTTGCAGCAAACCGCCAAATTCGGCACCCCGCTGGCCCAGTCGCTGCGCGTGCTGTCGGTCGAATTCGCGCGCGGCGCGCATGACCCGCGCCGAGGAAAAGGCGGCGCGGCTGCCGGCGATGCTGACCGTGCCGATGATCGTGTTCATCCTGCCGACGCTGTTCATCGTCCTGCTCGGCCCGGCCGGGATCAACATGATGGACACGTTCAGCAAACATTGAGCGCCGCGCAACAAAGCGCGAGCAGGACGCGGCCTCGGCCGAGCGGGCGAGACGTCGCTGCCGGCCGCCGACAAATTGCCCGGTCGCGGGCTTCGGAGGGCAACGTCGCGCAAGGTCTGGTAGTAGGCGAGATTGTGCTCGACCGAAGCCTCGTCGAGATCGATCCGGCCGAGCCGGGCCGCCTCGGCCACGCTGCCCTGCAGACCGTAAATCAACGCCAGGGTCTGCCGTTCCTGGGCCGATGCGCGTGGCGCCGTGGCGACCGGCTGCAGCACAGCGATCGCGTTCGGATAATCGCCGCTGAGGGCGAGCGACAGGGACAGATCGACCGTCAGCGCCGCATCGCCCGGCGCCGCCGCAAGCCGCGGTGATAATATGGCCTGCGCTTCCTGATGCCGGCCGTCACATCCTGGGCGACGCCGAGCAGCATCAGGAGCTTGGGATCGTCGGGGCTCTGCGCCAGCGCCCGCGAAGCGGGACCAGCGCCAGCTCGGGCCGGCCGGTTTTGAGATCGGCCCTGGCCAGATCCGAGCTGTGCCGGCAGACAGCCGCCGTCGCGGGCCAGCGCCGAATTGTAGGCAAGGATCGCCTCGTTGACGGCGCCGATC
>CAVZJF010000043.1:0-21803 GCA_963775525.1 uncultured Alphaproteobacteria bacterium
ATGCGGAACAGAGATTGTAGCGTCCCTCTGCGGCGGCTCAGGGGCGGATCCCGCGCCAGCCTGGATATTTTCGCCAAGCGTAGCTCGCGGATGCCGCGCGCCGCAAGCGGCCGAAGCCGGTCGCGGGTGCAGCAAACGTCAAAGGCGGTTCGGCGAGAAACCTGTTAGCCTCGGCTTACACGGACCACCGCATTCACAGGAGGAACCGCGCGATGGATGGCATAGCGCCCAATTGTCTCGAAGGCGTTCGGGTTCTCGATCTGACGCAGTTCGAGGCCGGCCCGTCCTGCACCGAAACCCTCGCCTGGCTCGGCGCCGAGGTCGTCAAGGTGGAAAACCCGAAGGGCGGCGAAGCCGGCCGCGGGCTGGGCAGCGGACCGGCGGCGGATGCCGATTTGTATTACTTCATGATCTACAACGCCAACAAGAAATCGGTCACGATCGACTTGAAATCCGAACACGGGCTGGCGCTGGTCAAGGAAATGGCCGGGAAAGCCGATGTCTTCGTCGAGAATTTTGCGCCGGGTGCGATCGAGCGGCTGGGCCTCGGCTGGGAGTATTGCACGCGCTGAACCCGCGCCTCGTCTATGGGCAGGTCAAGGGGTTCGGCAGCGGCAGCCCGTATGAAAAGAACCTCGCCTTTGACATGATCGCCCAGGCTTGCGGCGGCACGATGGCGATCACCGGCGAGCGCGACGGCGCCCCTGCAAGCCTGGCCCGACCCTGGGCGACACCGGCACCGGCATGCTGCTGGCGATCGGCCTCCTCGGCGCGCTGTTTCAGCGCCAGTCGACCGGCAAGGGGCGGCGGGTGCAGGTCGCGATGCAGGACGCGCAGCTGCAGTACAGCCGCGGCGCCTTTATCCAGCATGCGCGCACCGGCGAGCCGGCGATGCGCAACGGCGCCAAATCGCTGGCCGGCGGCATGGCGCCCGCCGGCATCTACCCGTGCAAGCCCGGCGGCCCGAACGACTACGTCTACCTGTTCGCCAGCCCCGCCAACCCCGAGCACTGGCGCGGCTCTTGACCGTTATCGGCCGCGAGGAGCTGATCGCCGACCCGCGGTTTGCCACCCTCGAGGCGCGCGCCCGGCACGAAGCCGAGATCGAGGCGATGCTGACCGAATGGACCTTGCGGCACGACAAACACGAGGCGATGCGGCTGGTCGGCGCCGCGGGGGTGCCGGCCGGGGCGGTGCTCGACACCGGCGACCTGTTGGCCGAGCCGAGCTTTGCCGAGCGCGGCATCATCCAGACGATGCGGCACCCCGCGGGACCATTGCAGATGCCGGCCTTCCCGGTGCGCTTTGACGGCGCCCCCGCCCCGGTCAAGCCGTCGCCGCTGTTGGGCGAGCACACCGCGCAAGTGTTCGGCGACTGGCTCGGCATGAGCGAGGGCGACATCGCGGCATTGCGCAAGGAGGGCGTGGTCTAAGGCTGATTTATCAGTGACGGTGACCAGCACCGCTACGGCGCGGCGTATTCGACACGGAAAGCCTGGAGGCACCGCCCCATCAGCTCTCAACCGATAGTTTCTTTTGCCGCTCAAAATGGCGCGCTTTTAGGTTAAACACAAGCCTCCTCAAAGCCGCCGCGCCGGTCTCTTCACATGCCCTACAACTGCCGAGTGTCATTTCAGACCAATCGTGGCTTACAAGATCAACCTTTCCCATCTGACACGCTCGACCTCTATCCGGCCGTTTGCATCGTTGGCCGCCCACAGCCTTAGTAGGTCCTGTGTCAAAGCAGTGGGCCTTCGGGAGGCAGAAGTGTCGGCCGGTCAGGCCATTGTTCCAAAGCTTTACATAGCTCTGTGTCTATGCCTTTTAATACGTCAAGGTTGTTGTAACGATTTAAGCATTGTACTGCATAATCATTTCTAACGTTGACCACAAACTCCTGCGCTAACGTCTTCGAAATTTCTATTGAGGGTCAATTCCACCGATCCACTGAGAGCGGCTCGATTGGATCAACGTACAGTGCCAACTCGCGCTGCTCGTGCCGCTCGGTTGGAATGTCCTTTTTCTTCCGGCGAACTATTCGTGCTACTGCATCGTCGGTCTTTTTCCATTCTTCGGTTCCCGGTTGTGCCGTGATTCTGGACATCAGCAGTTGTCCGGCACCCGTATCGCGGTCGGCCTGCACCGTCACACTCAGCATTCCCGCTCTTTGTTTTCGCACGTGATTGCCGCAATGGCTCTTTATTCCGCTATCGTAAGCGTTTTCCCGTCGACAACTTCCTTTCGCAAAGCAAGCAATATCTTCCATTGCCCAAGTGCTTCATGCGCGAATGCAGCCAAGACGACAGCACTCGGATAAGCGCCGCTTCGGTACAGCAGCGCCGCATCACGGAGCAATACCCCACATTGTTCCAGAGCGTAAGCCGCACCTTTCAACAAATACTCTGGTCTGACGGATGCAGCCATCTCAAAATCCTACGCAGTTTCCGGCATCCATTTAATTTTCCCAAGGACGCGTTTTAGAAGCCCGTCAGATGTATCTGGGCGATGAACACCACGGACGGCAACTCGGGTTGGCCACAAATAGCTGAGCGCCCGTCGGTTGGGCTGTCCGCTTTCGCCGGGCGGACAGCAGCGCGGTGCACTCGCCCCGTCGCTCCGTCGGGCTCACTCCAGTTCGCAAATCGTCTTCTGGCCTAACCCATCCCCAGCCGCTGCGAGGCGATCCGGGCGCCGTCGGCGAGTGCGGTGAATTTGGCCCACACCACGTCCTCGGCGACCCGGCTCGACCCGGCCGAGGTGTCGAAGCCGCAATCGGTGCCGGCGATGACCCGCTTCGGGTCGCCGACCACTTCGGCCACCCGCTCGATGCGGTCGGCGACGGTCTCGGGATGCTCGACGAAATTGGTCAGGCTGTCGATGACCCCGGCGACGAGGATCTGGTCGTCGGCGAGCGGCTGCTTCTCGAAGACCTTGTATTCGTGCGCGTGGCGCGGGTTGGCGAAGGGCAGAAAGAACGCGCCGACCTTGGCCTGCCGCAGGATCGGCAGGATGTCGGCGAGCGGCACGTCGCTGTCGTGCGGCCCTTCGTAATTCCCCCAGCAGACATGGAGCCGCACCTGCTCGTTCGGGATGTTGACGAGCGCCGGGTTGATCGTCGCGACGACGCGCTCGACAAAGCCCAGGAAATCGGAGAGCGGCAGGTCCTGATAGGAGAGATGGCGTTCGAGCGCCAGATCGGGGCAATCGAGCTGGAGCAGAAAGCCGGCCCCGACGATGGCTTCGTACTCCTCGCGCAGGGCGGCGCCGAGATCGTCGAGATAGGCGGCCTCGGTCGCGTAATGCTCGTTCTTCATCGCGCCGGCGATGATCCCGGGCGAGGGCGCGGTCAGGAACGGCTCGGCGAATTGGGTGTGGGTCTCGTCGAGCGCGGCGCGGAACTCGGCGCATTCGGCCTCGACGGCGCCGCGGCCGAGATAGCGCACCGCGGCGATCGCCTTGGGCGGCCCCATGTTGCTGACCGCCGGGCGCGCGGCGAGCTGCTCCTCCATGATCCGCCGGAACACCGGGTAGCGCAGCGCGTCGGCGCGGGTGCGGCGCTGCCACGAGCCGCCAAACCCGCTCATGCGGTGGCGGATGTGGAGGAAAAAGCCCTCGCGCTGCTGCTCGCCATTGTTGCCGATGTCGATCCCCGATGCGGCTTGCTTGGCGCACCGCCCAGCGCGTGGCTTCGTGCCCGAGCCGGTCGAGCTCGGCCGGATCGACCGATTCGCCCCGCGCGCGGCGGATCAAGAGCCGGGTCAGCTCCGGCGGGCGTGGCAGGCTGCCGGTGTGGGTGGTCAGGATACGGTCTTCGCTGCGGCGCATGGTCGCTCCTTCCCGCTGAAATTGGGTTTGGCGCAGTCTAGCGCGAAACCCTCGGCGCGCCATCCCGCGCGATTGCCGACAACCTGCTTGCTCCGGGCGCGCCTATCTCGTAGATTACGCTCCTCGTCGCAACAACTGAAAGGAGGTGATCCTGTGTCTAGCCAAAAACCGCGGTCGTCCGCTGCCGTGACCAGGATCCCCGCTGCCGTGGAGATCCGCGCCTGACTGAAGGCGACGGCTCGCGGCCGTGATCGGCCGCCGGTAATCGGACGGAAGGGCCGTCCCACGGGGCGGCCCTTCTTATTTTGGCCCGTGGCGAATTTTGTCGGGGCGAATTTGGGGCCGATGCAGGCGCTCCGCGGTTGGCCGCGGCGCTGCCACGGCATAAAAGAAACGCTGAGAGGGTCGCGAGCCGAGGAGTGACCGCCATGCCCGACACGATGACGACCAACTCGCCGATCATCGCCGCCTATCGCGCCGCGACACCCGGCTCGGCCGCCGCCGCGGCAAAGGCGCAGCAGCCTGTTCCCCAGCGGCATCACCCACGATTCGCGCTATCATCGAGCCCTACGGCGTCTACATCACCCGGGCCAAGGGGCCGCGCAAATGGGATGTCGACGGCAACGAGTACGTCGATTATTTCGGCGGCCACGGCGCGCTGTTGCTCGGCCACTCGCACCCCAAGGTCGTCGCGGCGGTGCACGAGCAGATCGAGCGCGGGACCCATTTCGGCGCCAGCCACGAGGCCGAGATCGCCTGGGCCGAATGGGTCATGAAGCTGGTGCCGACGGCCGAGCGGGTGCGCTTCACCTCGTCGGGCACCGAGGCCACCTTGATGGCGGTGCGGCTTGCCCGCGCCTTTACCGGCAAGTCGAAGATCATCCGCTTCAAGCATCATTTCCATGGCTGGCACGACCATATGACCTCGGGCTATGCGAGCCATTTCGACGGCAGCCCGACGACCGGGGTGCTGGCCGGCGTCGCCGGCAACGTGCTGCTGGCCGAGCAGAACGACGCCGAGGGGCTGGCGCGGCTGCTCGAGCAGCATGACGACATCGCCGCGGCGATCATGGAGCCGACCGGCGCCCATGGCGCGCGGCTGCCGATCGACCCGCAATTCCTGCCGCGCTGCGCGAACTGACCCGGCAGCACGGCGTGCTGCTGATCTTCGACGAGGTGGTCACCGGCTTCCGCGTGGCGCCGGGCGGCGCGCAGGCCGAATACGGCATCCGCCCCGACCTGACGACCCTGGCGAAGATCCTCGCCGGCGGCTTGCCGGGCGGCGCGGTCGACCGGGCGCAAGGACATCCTCGACCTCCTCGACTTTCAGGTCACCAAGGCTGCGGACCGCGAGAAGATCGCCCATCAGGGCACCTTCAACGCCAACCCGCTGTCGGCCGCGGCCGGGGTTGCGGCGCTGGAGATCGTCGGCACGACCGACGCCTGCGCCCGCGCCAACGCCTATGGCGACGCGCTGCGCCGGCGCATCAACGAGGTGTTCGAGGAGGAGCGGGTGCCATGGGCGGCCTACGGCACGTTTTCGATGCTGCACATTTTCACCAACCCCGAGGGGAAGGCGATCGCCCCGACCCGCTTCGACCCGCTCGAGCAGGCGGCCGAGAGCCTCACCGGCAACCGCCAGGCCGGGCATCGTCCACAAATTCCGCCTGGCGATGATGACAAACGGCGTCGATTTCAGCGGCAGCCCCGGCGGCATCATCTCGGCGACCCATGGCGAGCCCGAGCTCGACGACACGGTGAAGGCGCTGCGCCAAAGCCTGCGCATGCTGAAGCAGGAGGGCGAGATCTGACAGAAGCTCGCTGATTCGCGGCGGTAGGTCCCGACCTTCGTCGGGATGGCGAAGCGGGAGAGAAATCGAGCGTCTCGTCCGACACTGAATTAGCCGCAGTGTCTTGGGAGCCGCTCACGCGCCCCTATCTCTACGGCGCGGCGTCGGTTTAGGTTCAGGCCGGCCGCAGTCCGCCACTTTCGATCAAATCGTGTCGTCGATCTCATCATTTCATCCCGCCGTCGCCGCCTGGTTCGAGCGCAGCTTTGCCGCACCGACGGCGGCGCAGGCCGAGGCCTGGCCGGCGATCCAGGCCGGCCGGCATGTGCTGATCGCCGCCCCGACCGGCTCCGGCAAGACGCTCGCCGCCTTTCTCGCGGCGATCGACGGGCTGGTGCGCCAGGGGCTGGCCGGCGAACTGCGCGACGAGACGCAGATCGTCTACGTCTCGCCGCTGAAGGCGCTGTCGAACGACATCCGCAAGAACCTCGAAGCGCCGCTCGCCGGCATCCGCGAGGCGTTGCGCGAGCAGGGCCTGCCCGATGTCGAGATCCGCAGCTGGGTGCGCACCGGCGACACGCCCGCGGGCGAGCGCCAGCAGATGCGCCGCCGCCCGCCGCACATCGTCGTCACCACGCCCGAAATCGCTCTACATCCTGCTCGGCTCGCAATCCGGCCGGGCGATGCTGGCGACGACGCGGACGGTCATCGTCGACGAGATCCATGCGGTGGCGGCGAACAAGCGCGGCAGCCATCTGGCCGTGTCGCTCGAGCGGCTGGCGGCGCTCGTGCGGCGAGCGGCTGTTGCGGATCGGCCTGTCGGCGACGCAAAAGCCGATCGAAGCGGTGGCGCGGTTCCTGGTCGGCGCGTGGCGACACGGCGCGATGCGGCGAGTGCACGATCATCGACACCGGCCACCGCCGCGCCCGCGATCTGGCGATCGAGGTGCCGTCCTCGCCGCTCGAAGCGGTGATGTCGGGCGAGGTCTGGCAGGAGGTCTACGACCGTCTCGCCGAACTGGTCCGCGAGCACCGCACGACCCTGGTCTTCGTCAACACCCGCCGGCTGGTCGAGCGGGTGACGCGCCATCTGTCCGAGCGCCTCGGCGCGGACGCACGTCGCCGCGCATCACGGCAGCCTCGCCAAGGAATTGCGCCTCGACGCCGAGCAGCGGCTGAAGGCCGGGGCGCTGCAGGCGCTGGTCGCGACCGCCTCGCTCGAGCTCGGCATCGACATCGGCGAGGTCGACCTGGTCTGCCAGCTCGGCTCGCCGCGCGCGATCGCGACTTTCCTGCAGCGCGTCGGCCGCTCCGGTCACGCGGTCGACGGCACGCCCAAGGGCCGGCTCTTCCCGCTGTCGCGCGACGAGCTGGTCGAATGCGCGGCGCTGCTCGACAGCGTGCGCCGCGGCGAGCTCGACCGGCTGACCATCCCGAACGGGCCGCTCGACGTATTGGCGCAGCAGATCGTCGCCGAAGTCGCGGCGCAGGAATGGAGCGAGGACGCGCTTTACGCGCTGTTCCGCCGCTCCTGGCCGTACCGCGATCTTGCGCGCGAGGATTTCGACGCCGTCGTCGCGATGCTGGCGGAAGGGTTCGCGACGCGGCGCGGCCGGCGCGGCGCGCTGATCCATCACGACGCGGTCAACCGTCGGCTGCGCGGCCGCCGCGGCGCGCGGCTGACGGCGCTGACCTCGGGCGGCACGATCCCCGACAATGCCGATTACCAGGTGATGCTGGAGCCGGAAAACCAGCTGATCGGCACGGTCAACGAGGATTTCGCGGTCGAGAGCCTGGCCGGCGACATCTTTCAGCTCGGCAACACCTCCTATCGCATCCTGCGCGTCGAGCGCGGCACCGTGCGCGTCGCCGACGCCGAGGGGCAGGCGCCGAACATCCCGTTCTGGCTCGGCGAAGCGCCGGGCCGCAGCGACGAGCTGTCGCTGTCGGTGTCGCGGCTGCGCCGCGAGATCGCCGAGCGGTTGCTGCCGCTGGCGGATCGCGAATTCCCCTCTCCGCCAGCCCCCACCCTAACCCTCCCCCGCTTGCGGGGGAGGGAAGGGAGGGGGCAACGAGCGCGCAGCCTGACCCGCCCCGCCTGCGGGCGGGGAAGGGAGGGGCGCGAGCGCGCAGCCTGACCCGCCCCCGCCTGCGGGGGAGGGAAGGGAGGGGGCGACGAAGGTGCGCGGATGGCTCGTCGGCGAGGTCGGGATCGCCGAGCCGGCCGCCGACCAGCTGATCGAGTATCTGGCTGCGGCGCGGGCGGCGCTCGGCGTATTGCCGACCCACGACACGATCGTGTTCGAGCGCTTTTTCGATGCGGTCGGCGGCATGCAGCTGGTCATCCATTCGCCCTACGGCAGCCGCTCAACCGCGCCTGGGGCCTGGCTCTGCGCAAGCGCTTTTGCCGCAAGTTCAATTTCGAGCTGCAGGCGGCGGCGACCGAGGACAACATCGTGCTGTCGCTGACCACGGCGCACAGCTTCGATCTCGCCGAGGTGCAGCGCTATCTGCATTCGGCGAGCGTGCGGCAGCTGTTGACCGAGGCGCTGCTCGACGCGCCGATGTTCATGACCCGCTGGCGCTGGGTCGCCGGCGTCGCCTTGGCGTTGCCGCGCTTTCGCGGCGGCAAGAAGGTGCCGCCGCCGCTGGCGCGCATGGATGCCGAGGATCTGCTCGCGGCGGTTTTTCCCGACCAGCTCGCCTGCGCCGAGAACCTCGCCGGCGCCCGCGAGATCCCCGATCATCCGCTGGTCCGCCAGACGATCGCCGACTGCCTCGACGAGGCGATGGACATCGACGGGCTGGAGCGGCTGCTCGCCGGCATCGAAGCCGGCGATGATCCGCGTCGTCGCCCGCGATCTGACCGAGCCGTCGCCGCTCGCCCTCGAAGTGCTGTCGGCGCGGCCCTATGCCTATCTCGACGACGCGCCGCTCGAAGAGCGCCGCACCCAGGCGGTGATGGGCCGCCGCTGGCTCGCGCCCGAAGAGGCCGAGGAACTCGGCCGGCTCGATGCCCAGGCGATCGCGCGGGTGCGCGAGCGAAGCCTGGCCCGACCCGGCCAATGCCGACGAGATTGCACGACGCGCTGGACTGGCTCGGCTTTCTGACCGCGGAGGAAGCCGAGGCCGGGCCGGGCTGGAGCGAATGGCTCGGCGAACTTGGCGCCGAAAAGCGCGCCGCGCGGCTTATGCGCCTTCATCCGTCACGCCGCCCGGCGCAAGCGGGGGTCCAGAGGCAATCGGCTTCGACGCTCGGCAGACCTGGATTCCCGCTTGCGCGGGAATGACGAAGTGGAGCGCCGGCGCGAAAACTGGCGCTTGTGGATCACGGCCGAGCGGCTGCCGCTGTTCCGGGCGCTGTGGCCCGACGCCGGTCTCGACCCGCCGATCGTCGCGCCGGCGGCTTATGCAAAAAGAGTGGGACGCGCGAGGCGGCGCTGGTCGAGATCGCTGCGCGGCCGTCTCGAAGGCCTGGGGCCGGTCGACGAAGGAGGCGCTCGCCGGAGCGCTCGGGCCTGGACGCGGCGAGATCGCCGCCGCGCTCGCCGCGCTCGAAGCCGAAGGCTTCGCGCTGCGCGGGCGTTTCACACCCGGCGCCGAAGGCGAGGAATGGTGCGAGCGGCGGCTGCTCGCCCGCATCCACCGCTACACGATCAGCCGGCTGCGCGCCGAGATCGAGCCGGTCGCGGCGCGCGACTTCCTGCGCTTTCTGTTCGAATGGCAGCGGGTCGATGCCCGAGGCGCGAATGGAAGGGCCGGACGCGCTCGAAGCCGTCATCGGCCAGCTCGAAGGCTTTCAGGCGCCGGCCGGCGCCTGGGAAACCGAGATCCTGCCGGCGCGGCTCGCCGAATACGAGCCGGCCTGGCTCGACGACCAATGCCTCGCCGGGCGCGTCGCCTGGGCGCGGCTGCGGCCGCCCAACGGGCGAGCCAACGAGCGCGGCGCACGCTCTCCGGTGCGCTCGACGCCGATCGCCTTGCTGCCGCGCCGGTACGTGAGTCGTTGTGGGCGGCGCTGTCGCCGACCGCCGAGACGGCGCAGCCGAGCGCCAAGGCGCGCGCCGTCGCCGATTGCATCCGCGAGCACGGCGCCTCGTTTTTCGACGAACTGGTCGAGGGCACCAGGCTGCTCGGCCCGCAGGTCGAAGAGGCGCTGGCCGAGCTGGTGGCGCTCGGCGTCGTCAATTCGGACAGCTTTGCCGGTTTGCGCGCATTGCTGATGCCGTCCGAGAAGCGGTCGCGCCGGGCCGGCGCCGGGCGATCTTCGGCATGGCGGATGCCGGCCGCTGGGCGTTGGCGCGGCGCGGCGCCGTCCGGCCGGCGGGCGAGATCGTCGAGCACATCGCCCGCGCATTGCTGCGCCGCTACGGCGTCGTGTTCTGGCGGATGCTCGAACGCGAGGCGCCGTGGCTGCCGCCGTGGCGCGAGCTGCTGCGCGTCTATCGCCGGCTCGAAGCGCGCGGCGAGATCCGCGGCGGGCGCTTTGTCGCCGGGTTTGCCGGCGAGCAATTCGCGCTGCCCGACGCGATCGGCCTGTTGCGCGGGATCCGCCGCAAGCCGCCCGCCGACACGCTGCGTGTCGCTGTCCGGCGCCGATCCGCTCAACCTCGTCGGCATCCTGACCCCCGGCCCCAGGCTCGCCGGCCTGATGGCCAACCGCGTGCTCTACCGCGACGGCTTGCCGCTGGCGCTCTATTCCGGCGGCGAGGTCCAGTTCCTCGAAACCCTCGACCCCGCCGGCCAATGGCAGGCGCGCAAGGCCTTATTGCGCAGCGCCGCACCCCCCGCCCTGATCGACCTCGCGTGAGGCGGTAAACCGCCGTGGCCGTATTGCTCTGAGGTCAGGCGAGTTTTGGTGATCGTTGCTCCTTTTTCCGTCGGGCGTTCGAGGTCGATTTGCCGGTAATCGTTCGATACAGCGCATCCGGAGCGACATCAGCACCATTCGGCCAGCACACCGCACCGAATTCGTCGATAGCGGCTTGATCGAATATCGCCTGCTCCCGCAACGGCTCGAACATCGGGCCGCTCAATCGGTCGGCAAGGTCAACCGTCCCGGAAACCCCGTCGTCAAATTCGACCGTCAAGCGGTGGTTCGGCAGGGGCTGACCGTATAATCCGGTTCAACATCGATTTACTCCAACGGATCGATATTTCTGAGCGCCTGGTGCCTTTGGGCAGAGAGACCAATTCTCTTCCAGCTCAGCCTGGTAAATCATGGCCCAGTTGCGAATCAGCCGCAAAAGCCGTCGCGGCAGGTAACCTTCGAGTATCGTCAGGTCCTCTATTCCAACCTTTACCTCATCGTGCTGATGATAAACATGGAAATGAGGCGGAGGATGATCGTTATAGTAGATACGGACCGTGATCCCGGCAAAAGAGCTTATTGTCGGCATTCGCATTAAACATCAGCACAAGTGCGCGATCATCCCCACAACCTCTTTGAGGCGATTTCGGCGCCTTGGGCCATGGCGGCGAGCTTTTTGAACGAGATGTCGGGGTCGAGCTTGCCGTAGCCGGCGAAGGTGCCAAAGCCGCAATCGCTGCCGGCGATGACCCGCTCGCGGCCGACGATGTCGGCAAACCGGCAGATCCGCTCGGCGACGAGCTCGGGATGCTCGACATAGTTGGTCGAGGTGTCGAGCACGCCGGGGATCAGGATCTTGTCGTCGGGCAATTTGGTTTCCTGCCACACGGCCCATTCGTGCGCGTGGCGCGGGTTGGCGGCCTCGACGACCAGTGCCTGCGGTTTCGCCTTGACCAGGATCGGCGCCACCTTGGCAAACGGGATGTCATGGTCGTGCGGCCCCTCGTAATTGCCCCAGCAGATGTGGATGCGGGCGCGGTCGGCCGGCACGTTGCGCAGCGCGTGGTTCAGCACCTCGACATGAAAAGCGGCGCGCTTCAGGAAATCGTCCTCGCTCAAATCCTGAAAGCTGGTGTGGTGCGCCATCGCCAGATCCGGGCAGTCGAGCTGCAAGCACAAATCCGGCATCGACGATCGCCTCGTACTCCTCCTGCATCGCCGCGGCGATCGCTTCGACATAGGCCTCGTGCGAGGGATAGTAGGAATTGGTCTGGAACACCGGAACGAGACCGGGCGAGGCCGCGGTCATGAACCCTTCGGTCACCTTGATCTGCTCGAGGGCGGCGCGCAGGTTGGCGAGGTCCTGACGCAAGGGCTCGCGGTCTTGCCACGCGATCGGGCCGGTGCAGACGGCGCGGCGCGCGACGTTGCTGCCGGTCATCCGCTCCAATGCGGCGAGAAAATTCGGGTGGTCGCGGGTGTCGAGCCGCGGCTTTGCCGGCTGATGCCCGGCGAAGCCCGTCAAGCGATCGGCGATATAGGTCGAATAGCCGGGTTTCGACATCTCGCCGTCATTGACGATGTCGACCCCGGCCGCGGCCTGGCGGCTGACGATGTCGAGCCACCGCCTGGCGCACCAGGCGATCGAGCTCGCCCTTGTCGTAAGGCTCGCCCTGGTCCTTGCGCACCAATAGCTGGCGCAATTCGGGCGGGCGCGGCAGGCTGCCGACATGGGTCGTCAGAATGCGGTCTTGGCTCGTCTTCATCGATCCCCCCCCGAATTATTTTGAGGGCCGCAGCATGCGCTCCCCGACCCGGCATCGGCAAGGGACGGCGTCGTCACCGGCGATGCGGGCATGGGCGCCTCTTGCAGTGCGCCCGAGACCCTCCACCTTACAAGCGGAAAGCTCGAAAAAAACCCGGTCTCGACACGGGTGGGGCGCCGGTCGCGGGCTCGGAGACAAGAAAACCAGACAACTGTTTGACGAAGGCGGCGCGGCGGGTACACCTGCTCCTCGAAAGCCAGCCTATTGTAAGGGAGGAAGGACCATGCAGGGCGCATCATCGGCGCGTTTCGCTTCCAGCGACGCGCCTGCGGCGGCGAACCGCTGGCTCCAGCTGATCGTCGGCATCGTCTGCATGGTGATGATCGCCAATCTTCAGTACGGCTGGACCTTGTTCGTCCACCCGATGAACGTGGCGCATGGCTGGGCGGTGGCCGACATTCAGATCGCCTTCAGCGTGTTTGTCGCGCTCGAAACCTGGCTGACGCCGATCCAAGGCTGGATCGTCGACCGGATCGGCGCGACCAACGGCCCGCGGCTGATGGTGGCGTTTGGCGGGATCATGGTCGGGATCGCCTGGATCATCAATTCTACGGCGGACACCCTGGCGATCCTCTATCTTGGGGCGGCTCTGTCCGGCATCGGCGCCGGGGCGGTCTATGCGACCTGCGTCGGCAACGCGGTCAAGTGGTTTCCCGACCGCCGCGGGCTCGCCGTCGGACTGACTGCCGCCGGTTTTGGCGCCGGTGCGGCGCTGACCGTCATTCCGATCCGCGCGGTAATCGACGCGCATGGCTATGCTGCGGCGTTTTTCTGGTTTGGGCTCGTGCAGGGCGTGGTGGTGTTCGTCCTGGCGTGGTTGATGCGCGCTCCCTATCCGGGAGAAACGCCGAGTGCTTCCGCCGTCCAGGGTGATCCAGACGACGCAAAGCTATACGCCGCGGGCGATGCTGGCGACCCCGGTATTTTGGGTGCTGTACGTCATGTTTCTGCTGGTCGCCGCCAGCGGGCTGATGGCCACCGCCCAGATCGCGCTGATCGCCCGCGACTTTCATGTCTCCGACACGGTGCTGCTGCTGGGCGGCACGACCTTGACCGTGGCGCTGCTGGTCGACAACGTCGCCAACGGGTTGGCGCGTCCGTTGTTCGGCTGGATCTCGGACCACATCGGCCGCGAATACACGATGGCGATCGCCTTCGCCCTCGGCGGCGTAAGCTACTGGCTGTTGGGATCGTTCGGCACCTCGCCTTGGGCTTTTGTGGTCTTCGCCGGGTTGATCTTCCTGACCTGGGGCGAAATCTACAGCCTGTTTCCGTCGACCTGCACCGACAGCTTTGGCCCGCAATACGCAACCACCAATCTCAGCCTCCTCTACACGGCCAAGGGCGCAGCGGCCTTTCTGGTGCCGCTGGCGAATTTGATCAAGGCTGCGACCGGGAGTTGGCACATGGTGTTCGTCGTCACCGCGATCATGAATTTTGTCGTCGTGGCGCTGGCGCTGGCGGTGCTGCGCCCGCTGCGCATGCGCGGCGCGGCGTTGCCCGCCTATCACCCGGCGGGCGCCGATTGAAAACGGCCCGGCGGCGAGGTGGACCACGAGGGGACCCATGCAGCACAGCAACGAGCGAATTCTGACCACCCATGTCGGCAGCCTGCCGCGCCCGCCCGATCTGCTCGAATTCCTCGAAGCGCGCGAGACCGGGCGGCCGATCGAGCAGGCGGCGTTCGACGCCTGCCTCTCAGCCTCGGTCCACGAGATCGTGAAGAAGCAGGTCGCAGCCGGCGTCGACAGCGTGTGCGACGGCGAATTCGGAAAGATTTCCTATACCTTTTACGTCCGCCACCGGCTCTCGGGCATCGGTGCGTTCCGGGGCGGCGCCAACGACCAGCCGCCGCAGACGGCGGCGCATCGCGACCTGCTCGATCATCCGGATTTTCACGCGCGGCTGAACGAGAAGCGCGGCGGGACCTCCTGGTTCAGCCGCGAGGCGGTGCCGTGCTGTGTCGGCCCGGTGGCCTACGGCGACCGCCGGCCGCTCGAACTCGACATCGCCAACCTCGCCGCCGCCTGCGCCGCGGCAAAGCCGGCCGAAGCCTTTATGAATGCGGCGTCGCCCGGCGTGCTGACCAAATTCGTCCCCGACCGGTTCTACAAAAACGAGGACGCCTATGTCGAAGCGCTGGCCGACGCGCTGAAGGACGAATACGAGGCGATCCACCGGGCCGGCTTTATCCTGCAGATCGACGCGCCCGATCTGGGCTCGGCCCGGCACAACCAGTACCAGCACCTTTCCGACAGCGAATTCCTGCGCATCGCCGAGCGCAACATTGCCGCGCTGAACCACGCCACCGCCAAAATTCCGCCCGACGCGATGCGCATGCATCTGTGCTGGGGAAATTACGAAGGGCCGCACACCCATGACATCGCGCTCGCCAAGATCCTGGGCGTGGCGATGCGGGCGCGCCCGTCGGGCCTGTCGTTCGAGGCCGCCAATCCGCGCCATGCGCATGAATGGGAGGATTTGCGCGGAGCCGAGATCCCCGAGGACAAGGTGCTGATCCCCGGCGTCATCAACTCGACGACCAACTTTGTCGAGCATCCGCGGCTGATCGCCCAGCGCATCGCCAATTTCGCCGATATTGTCGGGCGCGAGCGGGTCATCGCCGGCGCCGATTGCGGATTTGCGACCTTCGCCTTTGTCGACAACGCGGTGGCGCCGTCGGTCGTGTGGGCAAAGCTCGCGGCGCTTGCCGAAGGCGCACGGATCGCCAGCGACCGGCTGTGGGGATGAGGCGATCAGGCTGATGACGGGCGACCTGATCGGCATGTTGTCGATCAGCCGGGTTCGTCCGAGACGGGCGGCGGCGAGCACGCGAGAAGGCCGGCTGACGACACTCGCCACCGGCGCCAGATTCTCCGCATCGCGGATTTCGAGATATTCGACGTCAAAGCCCGCGCCGGTCAGCTCGGGCGCGGCCAGCGCGCAACTCGCGCAAGACGGCGGCCGGCTCCTGTTCGAGGGCGGCGCCGATAGTGCGCAATATGCGGGCGAGATGGGGGGCGACGCGTCGCTCTTCGGGCGACAGATAGATGTTGCGCGAGGACAGCGCCAGGCCGTCGGGCTCGCGCACGATCGGCACGCCCTCGATTTCGACCGGAATGTCCAGATCGCGCGCGAGGCGTCTTATTATCAGCAATTGCTGGTAGTCCTTTTCGCCGAAATAGGCGATGTCGGGCAGGGACTGGATCAGCAGCTTGGTCACGACAGTAGCGACACCGTCGAAATGGCCGTCGCGGTGCGCGCCGCACAACCCTTCGCTCAAGCCGGCGACCCGGACGAGGGTCGAAAATTGCGGCGGGTAGATCTCGTCGGCGGCGGGGACGAATACGAGATCGACGCCCGAGGATTGCAGCATTTCGCGGTCGGCGGCCTCCCGGCGCGGATACGAGCCGAGGTCCTCGTTCGGGGCGAACTGCTTTGGGTTGACAAAGATCGTCGCGATCACCCGGTCGCACCCGGCTCGGGCAGAAGCGGCCAGCGCCACATGACCGGCATGCAGCGCGCCCATCGTCGGCACCAGACCGATCCGCTCGCCGGCTTTTCGCCAAACGGCGACGTTGCTTTTGAGATCGGCAATCGTCCGGGCTATCTGCACGAAGCCCCTCCCGAGAGGTCCGCAACCAGCGCCGCGCACGTTAGCAGACCTAGGTTCCCCAGTCTCGCGCCCGGAACGCCCAGACGCCTCGCCGCCCATTGCGCCTCGCCGCCCACTGCGCGGACGCGACGCCCAAGCGCAAATGCAGGGATGAAGTGCCGGATTAGATTCTGCAAATTGGTCAGCTCAGACAATATCGCCGGCGGGCGTACGGCAATCCCGCCAGCCGTCACCGATCAGCGCCGCCCGGCGTCTGTTTGACAGGAGCCGGATCGCAGCGTCCCGCCGCGCCGCGCCGACTGTCCGGCGGGGAAAGTTCGATCGCGACAATCGCCGCCGGCGCCGGCTCGGAGCAGGCGAACCGGGCGTCAGACCAGGGCTGTCAGACCAGGGCGGTCAGCCAGGGCGATCAGGCCAGAACGGGCGCCTCGACCCGCCGCCGAAGCGCGAACGCTTCGAGCGTCAATGCCAGTCCCTCGGCCAAGCTTGTCCGGGCGGCAAAGCCGAGCCCTTCGGCCGCCCGCCGCGGGTCTCCGATGGAGACCGGCACTTCGGCGCACCGCCCCGGGCGGTGACAGGCGACGAGTTCCGTCCGGCACAAATCCGCGATCGTCTCGGCGAGGCGACTCACGGTCGTGCCCTTCCCGGTGCAGACGTTGAACAGCGGCGCCGACGCGCTCGCCATCGACATCGCCCGCCGCAATGCGCGAGACCGCATCGCCGATGTAGGTGAAGTCGCGCACCTGTGTCCCGTCGCCAAAAATTTCGATCGGCTCGCCGCGCTGCAGGCGGTCGAGAAAGATTGCGATCACCCCCGAATAGGGCGAGCGCGGATCCTGGCGCGGACCGTAAATATTGAAAAAGCGCAATCCGACCGTGCGCAGCCCATGAGTCACTCCGGCGGCGCGGGCGTGCAGTTCACAGGCCCGCTTGTCCGCGCCGTAGGCGCTGAGCGGCGCGGCGCTGCTTTGCTCGCCGGCCGGCGCACCGCCGCTATTTCCGTATACCGCGGCGCGACGAGGCATAGACGACCGGCACCTCGCGATCTTGCGCGATTGCCGTGCCGCATTGAACACGTTGATTGTGCCGGTCAAATTCACTTGGTGGGTGCGCAGCCAGTCGCGGTTGCATTTCTCTACAGAGGCGATCGCCGCCAAGTGAAAGCAGCCATCGATCCCGTCAAAGGCGGCTCCGACAGCCTTGGGGTCGGTGATGTCGGCTTTGATAAACTCGACGCCTGCAGGGATGTTGTCGCGGCTGCCGCTCGACAGGTCGTCGAGCACCCTGACGAAATGCCCGTAATCGATCAGTGATTCGACGAGATGCGAGCCAATAAAGCCGGCGCCGCCGGTCACCAGATAACAAGCCATCCGAGATCCTTGGATCAGTTGCGGAGCGGTTGCGGATCAGTCGAGCCGAGGCAAGCTTCTCCGCGATCGGCAGGGATCGCCGTCGCCGCTAATGTCCGACGCGCGCCGGCCGGGAAACCGACCGGCGGCCTGGAAGGTTCCAACGTCGGGCCGCGCTCAGTCAATGTTTCCATGTGGACAATTTCGATCCCAATTTGCGCAGTGTTTTTTGCGGGCCGCTGGAGGTACACCTAGCGCTCTTTGGCCGCGCTGAAAAGCGAAATCAAGGTTAACATTTCGGCAATACCGTCTGAGCGCTGCGCCGACCGCTAAGAAAATCGGTGACACTTTGGTTGAATATTGGCTTCATCCCGGTCCGATTGCTCGGCCTCGCGCTTGCCGCGACAAGATTAGCGCGGCAAACAAAGACCCCACCGTCGAAGCAAATCTGGTGGCAAGCCGACGCCAACCCCCGGCGCTCGGCCTTCTCCTTGACGCGGCGGCGGGCCACGCACGATGGCCGAAGCGCAACCGGGTCCGTGGGGTGGGTCTTGCCGTCTGCCCGCGACGGGAGAGTAAGGGTCGAGCGCAAGCGCACTGCCGGCCGAAGGAATGCGAGCGGACACGCCGCCGGCGGTTGCCGGCGATTTTGGTCTTGGCTCTCGTGGCTGGTCTCGGCGTTTGCGGCAGCGCTGTCTCCGCGCAGCGGTTCCAGGCCGACGAGTGGATCACCGAATGCGGCGGCAGACCCGGCGGCAGCAACGGCGACTGCTCGATTACCATGCCATTTTGGCAGGCCGGGGAACGGCAAAGGCTCGTTCGCGCTCGTCGTCATGCTTCAAACCGGCAATATCGGCATCGTCGGCAGCCCGGCTCCGGTCAGGGCGGTGCTCCGGGTCGACAAAAACCCGGCGGCGGAATGCCGTGGCTCGCGCTATTGCATTTTTCCGGCGGCGCAATCGCTTGCCTTGGTCAGACAGCTCGACATCGGCTCGTTGATCCTGTCGATGTCTTTACGGCAAAAGAGCAATTCACTTCAGCCTGAGCCCAAAGGGCTATCAGGCCGGGATGGCGCAGATCCGCGCCTGGGGGTACCAGGTGAGCGCCAATTGAGCCGCTCGGCGAACAAGACAGCAGATTTCAGCGGCCGATCGGCCGACGCCGGTTGGACGTCGGCGAATGCCGTCAGCGGTAAAAAAAGTGACGATCGGCAGTATAATCGTCGCCCAGATCAGCAGCGAAAGCCCAAAGATGACGAGAACGGCCGTACGAACGAGGTAATCGATCTTCGTCGGCTGCCGGTCATGTCGTTCGATATCGGTTACAAAAGTATTAACTTGCATCGTTTTGATTCCACGCTGCATGTCTGGTCATAAGCATCCGCAAATGTATGGCCACTGCGGGCGATCAAGCCAATCACGATCGCTGCGATATTTGTCGTAATTTATGCGATATACCGAAAAGTCGATTGATGCGGCCAAGGACAAACCGGCGCCAATACCGGTGAATCGCACCGCACGACGAATTATGACGCTGAGCGGACATTTGCTGACATAGCCGAAGAGTATCCTGCAACGGCGTAGTTGTCGGCGGTCGCGGACGGCGCGATGGCGGGCGCCCGCGCGAGCGAGACGATTGGGGAGCAGCCGGTGGACCGCAATATTGCATCCGACTATCGGAGAAGCCCGCGACCGAACTCGCCGCGGCAGCGCGCCGCCACCGATCGACGTTTCGGCTGAGCTGGTCGGCTCGTCGGCTCAGCCCGCTGATTTCTTTGATCGTCGTTCCGGTGGTGTCGCTCGCTATATGGGTCGCGATCTGGGCGGTGCTCAGTTCGCTGTTGCGGGGATAGAGCGTCGGACGCCGCGCGCTGGCCTGCCGTTCGAGCCTCACCCCTCGATCGAAGCTGTGCGCCCGCGCCCGCGCTCTCCCGCTCGGCGGCCAAGCCGGTCGGCGATACGCCCGCTGGCCTTGCCGTCGCCATAGGGGTTGGCGACATGGCTCATCCGCCGATACGCCTCCGGCTCGTCGAGCAATGTGCACATCGCCTCGTAGAGGCGGCTGCTCGTCGGTGCCGACGAGCCTCGCCAGACCCAACTCCATCGCCTCGGGCCGTTCGGTGGTCTCGCGCGTGACCAGCACCGGTTTTCCAAACGAGGGGGCTTCCTCCTGGATCCCGCCCGAATCGGTGACGACGAAGTGGCAGCGCTGCAACAGATAGACGAGCTCGGGGTAGTCGACCGGCTCGACCAACAGAATGTTTCGCTGGCCCGCCAACGGCTCGAAGGCGCGGCGGACGTTCGGGTTGGGATGCACCGGAAACACGATCGCGACATCCGGCCGCAGCGCGATCCGGCCGATGGCATCGGCGATCCGCGCGAGCCCGCCGTCAAAGCTTTCGCGGCGATGGCCGGTCATCAGCACGAGCCGCTTGCCTTCGATCTCGCCGGCAAAGCCGTCTGCCCAGCACCGCCTCTGCCCGCGCCTGCAGCTCGGCTCGCGCATCGAGCCGGTGCGGAACCCACAACAGCGCGTCGATACCGGTGTTGCCGGTCACCAAGATGTGCTCGGCCGCCACTCCTTCGCGCGACAGATGCCTCACGCGCCCGCGCCGTCGGAGCAAAATGCAGATCCGCGATGCGGCCGACGAGCAGGCGGTTCACCTCTTCGGGCCATGGCGCGTAGATGTCGCCGGTGCGCAACCCCGCCTCGACATGCGCGACCGGGATTTTGTGATAAAAAGCCGCGAGCGCCCCGGCAAAGGTCGAGGTCGTGTCGCCCTGCACGATGCACCCGGTCGGGGCGCCAGGCGTCGAGGACCCCGCTGACCCCCGACAACACCGCGCCGGTTAGATAGGCGAGGTCCTGATCGGGGCGCATGACATCGAGGTTCCAATCCGGCCGCAGCTCGAACAAGTCGAGAAACTGCGCCAGGATCTCGCGATGCTGGCCGGTGGCGCAGATCCTGCAGTCAAATTCGGGCCGCGCCGCCAATTCCCTGATGACCGGCGCGAGCTTGATCGCTTCGGGGCGGGTGCCGAAGACGAAGAGCAGCTTCATCGAATGGTAAGTCGGCCGAGCCGCGGGTCAGCCCGAACCGTGGGTCAGCCCAGTCGCGTCGATGACCATGCGCCGCATCAGCTCGTCTTGCGGGATTTTGCGAAACGGGGAATGGGCGACGAGGATGGCGACGATGTCGGCCCCGCGCACCGCCTCCAGCGTGTCGCACAGCGACACATTCGGGCAGCCCCGCCAGGGCCGCGCGGCAATTCGCGCAAATTTGGCTCGGCGACCAAAATCCGCGCCGCCCCGTCCCGCGCCAGCTCGACCGCGATTTCGAGCGCCGGGCTTTCGCGCAAATCGTCGACATCGGGCTTGTAGGTGAGCCCGAGGCAGGCGACGACCGGGTGTTTCAGCCGCTCGGCCCGTTCGCGGATCTGCGAGACGACAAACCGCGGCTTCGCGTCGTTGACCTCGCGCGCGGTGCGGATCAGCCGCGTGCGTTCCGGCGCCGAGGAAACGATAAACCACGGATCGACCGCGATGCAGTGGCCGCCGACGCCGGCGCCCGGCTGCAATATCGCCACCCGCGGATGGCGGTTGGCGAGCTCGATCACCCGCCACACATCGAGGCCGAGCTCGTCGCAGACCAGCGACAATTCGTTGGCAAAGGCGATGTTGACATCGCGGTAGGCGTTTTCGACGAGCTTGACCAGCTCGGCCGTCGGCGCGTCGGTGCGGAACGGCGTCCCGCGCAGAAACACGCGATAGACCGCCTCGGCATGCTCGGCGCAGGCCTCGGTCATCCCGCCGATGATGCGGTCGTTTTCGATCAGCTCGCGGACCATGCGGCCGGGCAATACCCGCTCCGGGCAATGCGCGACATGCACGTCGAGCGGCTCGGCGTGGCGCTCGGGCGGGAAGCGCAGCTCGGGGCGCAGCCGGGCGAGCCTGGCCGCCAGCCGGGCCGTGGCGCCGACCGGCGAGGTCGATTCGAGGATCACGACATTGCCCGGCGCCAGCGCCGGCGCGATCGCGTCCGCGGCGGCCTCGATAAAGGAGAGGTTCGGCGAGCGGTCGTTGTTGAATGGCGTCGGCACCGCGATGATGAACGCGTCGGCGGGCTCGGGCCGGTCGGTCGCGCGCAGCTTGCCCGAGAGTCGTCGCGGCGCGCAGCAGCATGTCGAGATCGGGCTCGGGGAAATAGGGCTGCCCGGCATTGACGGCGGCGACGACGTCGCGGATTGATGTCGACGCCGATCACGTCGATGCCGCGGCTGGCGAGGGTGGCCGCGGTCGGCAGGCCGATATAGCCCAAACCGACCACGCATACGGTCTTTACCGTGTAGTCCATGTTGCGGTCGCGGCTGAGCTTCTCTCTTGCGGCGCGCTGTCGCCGTCGGCGACGTGACGCAGTCCTTTCAATATCCAAAGCGGCGCATCATGGCAAGCCCACTCGGTTGACTATCATGGTTAATTGCGCCAGACGAGATCGTCGGACTATTAACTGGCCGATATTGAAGATTGTACATCCGGTAAATCGCGTGCCGCGGCAACTTGCCTATAGCGCTCCTTGCCCGGCTTCGA
>CAVZJF010000044.1:0-8441 GCA_963775525.1 uncultured Alphaproteobacteria bacterium
GGGAAACGTCAACCTTGCTGCCAACTGGACCTGCAACGCCAGCGATACGCGCATGCTGCAGGTCGGCGGCAACGGCACGACGGCGGGCGCGGGAGCCGCGACGGCGAATCAATACCTCATCGACCCGATCCCGATCGGCCTGAGCGATCAGTAACCCACCGGCGAGGGGCGCGCATATCGCGATCGCGCGCCCCGGCTCAGCGCCTGCTTCTTTCCACAGCTCCCATGGACGGCCAAGTGAAAGCGAGCGCGGCGCCGAGCCGCTTGTTCTCGACAATTGCGCCTGCGGCATCTGGGACGGGCGCTCGACCGAGTGCAATTCTTTGAATTGCGACTGGAGCGGCGTTGTTGCAGGGATCGGCTGGGTTGCCGGCGAGAGCCTGACGGGGCAGGCTGGTCGTCCGTCTATAACCAGAAACCCTCTGCCGTGCCGTTCAAACATCATGCCGAACACCGTCATCATATTCCGAGACCCCGGTATCGGGTCACGAACCGGCCGGAGTACGACGCAGCATTGCGGCGGCGCAGCAGCCTGACCCAAGTTCCGCAGTTTCTATTTGAACGACGTTGATCATCAATGGCTTGGGAACCATTTGCAGTTTTGGGCACCACAGTTTCTGGGGGTCAGGCGGGGGCGTCATCTCCTGGAAGACCGGCAGAGTGAGGCCGATGGCGCGGCAAATCGGGTCGATGGTCGGCCCCGGAGCGGTGCGTAGCAGCGTCCGACGGCCATCCTGTTCGATCTCGATTTCGCCAAGGTCGGCAAGATCGTCGATGACGCGCTGCCATTCGAGCCGGCTGCGGCGGGCCGCGAGACGGTCGAAGAGCTCCTTGCGCAGGACCAGCGCGAGAAAGGTGCAGAAGACGTGGCCGCGGATGCCGGCGTCGGTATTGTGGAAGATCGGACGGGCGGCGAGCAGTGCGTTTGCGGTTTTGAAGGCGTCCTCGACGGCGAGCAGATTGCGGTAGCGCAACACGACCTGGAGAGCGGCGATTTTGCTGTTGGTGCGCAGCACAAAGAGACCATCGAACCGGGCGTCAGCCTCGACTTTGGCGCGGTCGATGACAAAGCCATCGCCTTTGGGCGTCTTCAGGAAGCGACGGAAGCCCTTGTTGGCGACAAGCGCCTTGTCGCCCTGAGCCAGCTTGCGCTCGAAACCGGCGACAAGCTCGGCGCGCGCCGCGGCGTCCTTTTTGGCTTCCTCCGCATTGCGGCAGATGACATAGCGCCGCCCGGCGATTGTCGTAACCGCCGTCCTGCTTACCATAGAGCCTCAGCCAGTTTGAGGAGCCGGTAGGGCATCGGCGGGGTGGTCGTTGCGGCGACGGCAAGACGTTCGTGGGTAGTTTTCAGAACAAAGCGGCGATTGAAGCATTGAAGCAATTGAAGCAATTGAAGCGCCAAGCAAAGGCGCCAAGGTAACGCGGCAGATGCTTGGCACCGACCACGGTGAGTGGCCACAAGGCTGTTCTTGACGGTGTCCGAAAATCAAGGCGTCCGGTCCCGGACATGTCGCGGGTGTAGGGGTGTAAGCAGCTCTCAGCGGTAATGCCGCCGCGTCATCAGCCGGTAGACGGTGGATTTCCTCTTAAACCGCTTTCAGCCGCGGCGTTCGGCGATGATGTGCCAGTGGTGCGAGCCGGGTCGCCGCTCGTGCAGCTGCTGGCTGAGGGTGAGTAGATCAAAGCCGGCAAGCAGACCGACGAGCATCGCGGCATCGCAATAGCAATGCGGGTGGCCTTTTCGCTCGACCTGGTCGATGACAAAAGTGTCGGGAGCGATCGCGCGGCCAATGCCGTAATTCGCATCGCGGGTTGACAGCACCGTCGCCTGCAGCAACCCGGCAGGCCGCAACACGCGCCAGATCTCGCCGAGCCGACGGCCGAGGTCGCCCAGCGTGCCGTGATGGATCACATTCCACGACAGGACGTAATCGAAGCCGGCGTCGGGAAAAGGCAAGGCATCGGCGAGACCCTGGTGCACGCTCACCGCCAAGCCGCGCGCCATGGCCCCCTCGCGCACCACGGCGAGGCCGGCCGGGCTGCCGTCGAGCGCTTCGACATCAAAGCCGTGCTCGGCGAGCAACAGCGCATGCCGCCCGACGCCGCATCCAAGATCAAGCACCCGCTTGGCGCCGCGCGCACGTAGTTCCGGCAGGATCGCCACCACTGCCGGGTGCGGTTCGAGCCAATCGGCGCGCCCTTCGCAGGTCGCCCAACGCTTGTCCCAAGCCTCGACCGCCGTCTGCGACACCGCGCCGTGGATCGCGATGTTCTCCGTCCCCTGTTGCATCAGACGATGCCGTCCTGCCTCAGCTGTGCGACGGTCACGGCGTCAAGGCCGAGCCAGTCGGACAGCACCTCGGCGGTGTGCTCGCCGAGCAGCGGCGCCGGCTCGACCTTGGTCGGCACGCCGTCGAACCGCACCGGCCAGGTCGGCATCACCATCTTGCGTTCGCCGTGCGTCATCTTCTGCAGGATGCCGCGCTCGTAGAAGCTCGGTTCGTCGATCAGCTCCTGCGTGTCGAGCACGGCGCCCGCCGGCACACCGACCGCGCTCAGCTGCGCCATCGCCTCTTGCTTGGTGCGCTCCTTGGTCCAGCCGGTGACGATCGCGTCGACCTCAGCCTCGTGCTGCAGGCGGGCGTCAGGCGTCGCATAGCGCTCGTCGCCGATCAGATCCTCGCGGCCGATCAGCTTCAGGAGGCGCGGCCAATGATCCGGATTGGCGCGGCTGGTCAACAGGTAGACGTAATCGTTGGGGCCGCCGGGCTTGCACGGGTAGATGCCACCGGGCGGGTTGTTGGCCGGCGGCCGGCGCGGTGCCGCCTTGCCGGTGCGCGCCTGGGTGATGAACCCGCCGCGGCTGTAATGCATGACCGAATCCTGCATCGCCACCTGCAGCCGGCGCCCCTTGCCGCTGCGGACGCGGTCGAACAGGGCGCTGACGATGCTAAAGGCCATCAGCATGCCGGTGCCGGTGTCGCCGATCGTCGGGCCGGGCTTGACCGGCGGGCCATCCCTTTCGCCGGTGATGCTCATCGCGCCGCCGGCGGCCTGCGCGATCGGGTCGAACGACAGCCCCTTCTCGAACGGGCTGCCATCGCCAAAGCCCTTGACCTGGGCATAGATGATCGACGGATTGATGCCGCTGACGACATCATAACCGAGCCCCAAGCGCTCAACCGCGCCGGGCGCGAAATTCTCGGTGAATACGTCCGCCTTCTTCACCATCTCCTTGACCAATGCCAGGCCGCGCTCGTCTTTGAGGTTGACGGTCAGCGAGCGCTTGTTGGCGTTGTACATCATGAAATAGAAGGCATCGCCGAAACCGGTGCGGCCGGCTTCGCCGCGCGGCGGCTCCACCTTGGCGATGTCGGCACCCATCCAGGCGAGCGCCTCGGTGCAGGTCGTGCCGGCCTCGAACTGCGTCAGGTCGAGGACGCGGATGCCCTTGAGGAGGCCGGGCGACACGGGGGTTACGGTCATTGTCGAACTCCTTGCCTTCATTTGCTCGGATGACACGCTCAGGGCTCCGCCCAGACCCCATCATTCTTGGCCATCTGCGCCGGATAGCGATCAAAAAAGCGCCACTTACTCGATCAAAATGACAAGCGATGGGCCCCTGCCGCCCCCTTTCCTGCCGTTCCCCTTCGGAAATCTTCAGAATGGCTGAAAGTGGTCATTCATCCTCGGTATCGACAAATTCTAGAGGATCCCGCCGTAGCCAACGGTGACCCTAAGATCGGACAAAAGACGGGCGGAAAGGCGCACGGATAGTATCGGGAAGCCCTTAGCGGAAATACTATACCGCAGGTGGACCAAAACGGAGACTGGTGAATGAGTGCAGGGCCGCTGGTGGTGACGTATCCGCTGACGGGGCGCAGCCGGAAGATCGTCGCGGAAGAACTGGACGGGACCGCCGAGGCGATCTATCTCGTCGATCTGGCGCCGGCCGACCGAGCCCACGCGCTTGGGCGTGCTGGGGCGGTGCTGTCCCACGACACGTCGAAGGAACTGCGGCTCGACGAGATCCTGCTGATCCGCAATGCTCGGCTATTGCAGTTCACCGCCGCCGGCGTCGATTGGGTGCCGACCCGCGACCTGCCGCGGGAATTGCCGGTCGCCGCCAACAAGGGCGGAGGGACCGAACCGATGTCGGAGCATATCGTCGCGCTGGCGCTGGCTGCGGCGAAGCGCCTGTTTATCGAGCACGCCAACCTCAAGCGCGGCGAATTCAACCAGCACAGCACCAACCGGATGCTGCGCGGCGGCGTCTGCGGCATCCTCGGCTTCGGCAATGTCGGCGTCGCGACAGCGCGGCTGATGCGCGCCTTCGGGATGAAAATTCACGCAATCAACCGCCGCGGCGCGAGCGACGAGCCGACCGACTGGATCGCGACGGCCGACCTCCTCGACGAGATGTTGCGCGTCGCCGATGTCCTCGTCATCAGCGCCGCGCTGACAACCGCCACCGAGGGATTGATCGGCGCGCGCGAACTGGACCTGATGAAGGAGAACGCGATCCTGATTAACGTCGCGCGGGGCGAGATCATCGATGAGGGGGCGCTCTACGCGCATCTTGTCGCCCATCCGCACTTTTTCGCCGGCATCGATGCGTGGTGGGTGGAGCCGGTGCGGCACGGCCGCTTCGCGATGGGTCACCCGTTTCTCGACCTCCCGAACGTCATCGGCTCGCCGCACAATTCGGCGGGGGGCGGGGCATGGCGTGACGAGTACCTCCGGCGCGCTGTGCAGAATTGCCGACGCGCCATCCTCGGCGAGACGCCGTGGAACCTGATCGGCCCCGACGAGCGGATCCTTTAAATATTAGCGTAGCTACAGAGTCTCGCGAAAGGCTGGTATCGGCGCTGAGGCGGCGGGTAAGCTTTTACAATCGCCCGACAGGTACGAGAGTAATACCGCCGGCGGGCCCTTCCCCGCCCCGCCGCTCGTATTCTTGAGACAATCTGTTGAACTAAATCGCTCCGCGGTGATTGGGTGACTACTAGGGCCAGCTATAGATGACCGTGCGGTGCCCGAGTGTCGGATGGGTCGCGGTTTCGCTGAGCTTAAAGCCGTGTCGCTCGTAAAATCGGCAGGCGCCGATATTGTCAACCGCAGTCCGGAGCCAAAATCCCGCAGGCATCAGTTGCTTGGAAAAATCGAGCAAAGCCTGACCGACCCCCTGCCGCTGCGCGCGGGGCGCGACGAAGATTTGATCGAGACATTTGGTTTGTGTTTTCAGGGCAAGAAATCCGAGCAGTTCACCGGCCTCATTCTCCGCAAGATAGAGCGACCAACCAGACGCTAATTCGCGGTCGATGCGCTCGCGCATGGCGGTCTCGCTCGCCAGTTGCGCGACAGCCAAGTCGGTCGAACGCCAGCTCTCAAACCACAGATGCGCCGCGGTGTTCAGATCGCGATGTTGGTAGAGTCGGATCGTGATGTGCACGTATCTGCTCTAAACAATGTAGGGGCCGAGGAACAGGTCGCCGAGGGCGCGCCGCAGCAGGTAGGTGATCCGCCGCCGTGCCAGATGGTGCGGACGGTCGTGGATCAGGTGGCAGCGCTGGCAAAGACCTCTGAGGTTACGTGGCCGATTGTTTGATGGATTGTGATCGAGGTGCGCCGCGGCAAGAACGACACGCGTGTGCCGGATGCCGGTTGCCTCTTCGAGGTTCGGCCAGCGGCCAGGCCTACCGCGGCCATTGCGCCAAGTGCGCTCGGCGGTGTCGTACCAGCGACCGTCAGGTAGGCAACGAACGGTTTCGCCATGCGGGCGACCACAAGTTTGGCAGCGGCCGCCGGCGCGCTCGAACCGAACCTGCCGGCTGATCTGCGGCCAGTCGATCGGGTAGAACCAGCGCAGCTCAGGTTTGATCGGCATCGGGGGTCTCGTTTGTGCGAGCGGTTTCTTTGCCGAGCAGGCGATAGACGCTGGCGCGGCCAATGCCGAGCCGGCGGGCGATCGCCGCCGGGCCGAGTTTCTCGTCATGACGCAGCCGCCGGACTTCGCCGGCGTCGATTGTTGGTTTCCGGCCCTTGTAGACGCCTCGCGCCTTAGCAGCGCTGATCCCCTCCAATTGCCGCTCGCGCCGCAGATTGGTCTCGAATTCGGCGAACACGCCGAGCATGTCGAGAAACGCCTTGCCCGCCGCGGTGCCGGTGTCGACCGGTTGCTCGGTCGCCTTCAGCGCTACGCCCTTGCCCTTTAGCTCGTAGACGATGTCTTGCAGGTCTTTTAGCGAACGCGCCAGGCGATCGATGCGGGTGACCACCAGCGTGTCGCCGGTGCGCAGGAAATCGAGGAGCACCTGCAATTCGCTGCGTCCGTCGCGACGCGTACCACTCGCCTTCTCGGCGCGGATCACGTCGCAGCCCGCCGCCTTGAGCGCAGCGCGCTGAATGGAGAGGTCCTGGTCGAGGGTGGACACTCGAGCGTAGCCGTAAAGAGGCATTGGCGGCAAAACTGTCTCGTTAGCTCTTAGACCCTCCCGTCATACCGTCTTGCTCCTCGATTATCAACCCAAACGAGACGGGGTTTGTGTCTCGCCGGGCACGTTTCGCCTGGGTAGACCCTTGCGATACGCGGGCGCGCTCGGTTGCCATCTCGCCGTCAAAAGCAGCCTGAAACCAGGAGATCCCGACGCCGAGATGAACCCGCTGCGCCGCCGCATGATCGAGGACATGAAATCCGACAACCTGTCGCCTCCGCGGCGCTACGCAAATCGCAGGGAACCCTGCTGCACCGCACAACGTTTCGGGGTTTGAACGTCTCTGCTACCGTCGTTCCGCTGGAAATAAGAAAGCCGACATGTCACGAATCACCCGCGTTGGCGCGCTCACCCGCCCGCAAAGGGCCTCGGCCGTGAAGTTAGGTCAGGTACTCGGCCTCGGGGCCGCGGTGCTGGCGGCCGCCGCGTTGACCAATCACGCGCTCGCGCGACGGGCCGAGCGCAGGAACCCGCCCGAGGGCAAATTCATCACGGTCGACGAGGTCCGCCTACATTACATCGAACGCGGTACCGGGCCGGTCATCGTGCTGCTGCACGGGAACGGGACAATGGCGCGGGATTTCGTGCTGAGCGGCGTCCTTGACCTCCTTGCCAAAGATTACCGGGTCATCGCCTTCGACCGACCAGGCTGCGGCTTCAGCGAGCGTCCGCGCGGCCGGATCTGGACCGCGGCGGCGCAAGCCGCGCTGCTGCACGAGGCGCTCCTCGGGCTCGAGGTGAGGCAGGCCGTTGTCGTCGGCCACTCCTGGGGGACACTCGTGGCCCTCGCCTTGGCGCTGCGCGAGCCGGCGGATGTGGCGGGTCTGGTGCTGCTGTCCGGCTATTACTACCCGAGCGTCCGCGCGGATGTGGCACTGGGGTCATGGCCGGCCGTGCCAGTGCTCGGCGACATCCTGCGGCACACGATTTCGCCCCTTCTCGGCCGGCTGACGGCACCGGTGGTCTACCGCAAGCTGTTCGCGCCCTCGCCGGTTGCCCGGCGCTTTGCCAGCGAATTCCCGATCGAGCTCGCGGTACGCCCGTCTCAGATCCGCGCCAGCGCCGCGGAGACCGCCATGATGATCCCCGGAGCGGCAGGCCTGGCCGGGCACTATCCCGAACTATCGATCCCGGTCGCGATTGCGGCGGGGCTCGGCGACAAGATTGTGGACTGTGACCGCCAGGCGGGGCGGCTGGGCGCGGAATTGCCGCAAAGTACGCTGCGCAAGGTGCCCGACGCCGGGCACATGATCCATCATATCGTCCCCGAGCAGGTTGCCGCAGTCATCCTGGACGTTGCCCGGGCAGCCTTCGGGCGCGACCGGGAGGAGGTAACGGCTGACGCATAGCCGCCCGCCGGGACAAGGCCTCTCGGTGCGAGGAGAATTGTCATTCTTCGCAGGCCGCCAGAGCGACGCCGCGGCCGAGCGGCGAATCGCCGTCAGGCTTTCCGGAGGATGCGCTCGATATCGTCGACGGCAGCCTCGTAGACCTCGGCGACTTGGGCAGCCGTCATGCCGTATTTTACCCAACTACGGATGCGATGGAATTGCGACCGAGGAACCTCGCGCGTCGTCTGCGGCTCGGGGCTGACCGGTGCTTTGACCTCCGCGAGACGGTTCAGCACCGGCGGCGAGATTCCCAGTACACGCGGTTTCCGCGCCGATTGGTCGGCCGGTGGGGAGCCCGAAACCAAATGCTCGGTGACTTGCCGTTTCGGGGTGAACAGCGCCTCGGCCGTTTGACGCGCTCTGTTTATCCGCTCGCGATCATCGCCACGAGGGTGCGGTTGTTGGTCAAGCAAGATTTGCTCCGAACAGTTGATCCATCTGCGACTTCGAAATAGGATTGTGAACTTTGGCAAGCTGGACTTGGGGCCTTCGCGCGCGAGGGGAAGGCCGACGCGGCGGCTAATTTTTGAGTGTCCTCGAACGACTTGTCGGT
>CAVZJF010000045.1:0-212757 GCA_963775525.1 uncultured Alphaproteobacteria bacterium
CGCAGCACCCTCGGCTCGGGATTGCCTCGTCGCCCCGCGGGCTCCTCGCAATGACAAGTTGCTGCCTGCCCGCTTCCACTCCTTCCCCTCCCCGGGCTGCACACCCGTGGGAGGGGTCAGAGGGCGGCCGCCGAGCTTTTAGGCGTGCAGGCCGTGGTAGTAGGTGTTGCGCAGCACCCGGCCGGGCAATGCGCCGGTGTGCTTGCCGTCTTCCATCAGCACCTGGCCGTTGACGATGGTCATGTGGATGCCCTGGGCCGGCTCCTTGATGCGCTTGGCGCCGGTCGGGAAGTCGTGCAGCGACCTCGAGCGGCAGCGGCTTCACGGTGTCGGGATCGAAGATCACGATGTCGGCGACCATGCCCGGGCCGCAGCAGGCCGCGGTCGTAGAGGCCGAAGGTCGAGGCGCGATGTCGAAGGTCAGCCGCCGCACCGCCTGTCTCCAGCGATCATGATCTGCTTCTCGCGCACCCATTCCGCGAGCAGCCGGGTCGAGAAGCCGAAGCCGCTCTGGAACTGCACATGCGCGCCGCCGTCCGACAGGCCGATGATCGCGTTCGGATAGGTCAGGATCTTGGCGACCGCTTCGTCGTCGACGTTGTTCTCGCCGTGCAGCCATTCGGTGTCGAGGTTCTCCTCGATCGCGAGGTCGAGGAAGGCGTCGATGATGCCCTTGCCCTGCGCCTTGGCGATCTGGCCGAGGGTCTTGCCCTCATACTGCTTGTTCTTCGGCAGCACCGCGGTCTGCAGGACCATGTAGTCCCACCAGGTCGAGCAGATGCCGATCGCCGGCCCGCTCTTGAACTCGACCGCCTCGTCGTGGAGCTTCTTGCGCACTTCGGGGTCGGCATAGGCCTTCAGCATCTCCTCGGGCGAGGACAGGCAGATCGGGTGCCACACCGGCAGGCCGCGGAAGGTCTGGGTGTTGCGCATCGTGAAATAGTCGGTGATGCGGTTCGGCGTGCACATCGGGAAGGCGCGGATGCCCTTCGCGGTGGTCGCGTCGACCTGGGCCATCTGCTTCTGCCACTGGCCGGGCCGGCGCATCGTCTGGCCGAGATTGTTGTAGACGACGGTGCGGCCGGTCGCCTCGCTGAGGCGGCTCATCAGCGCGTCCTTCATCTCGGCGCCGTTGCCGCCGCCCGACTGGATCAGGCCGGTGCCGAGCTCGCGCAGCACGTCGCCGAGCGCGAAGATTTCCTTCTCGTCGGCCCAGATCGCCGGGATGTGGACGCCCTGCGGGTCGAAATGGCCCTGGTTGCGCGACACCGAGAGGCCGAGCGCGCCGGCCTTCATGCCGTCGCGCACGAGGTCCTGCATCTGTTTGATCTCGTCGTCGGTCGCCGTGCGCTTCTGGCACTCGTCGCCCATCACGTAATAGCGCACCGCGGTGTGGCCGATCAGATTGCCGACATTGACCCCGAGATTGTGGTCGAGCTGGTCGAGATATTGCGGGCACCGTCTCCCAGGTGAATTCGAGCGGTGTCGAGCACCTCCATCGGGATCGCCTCGACATAGGAGAGGAACTCGGCGAGCCGCTCGCTCCTTGCCCTTGCTGCACCGGCGCCAACGACAGCGAGCAATTGCCGAAGATCACCGAGGTGGCGCCGTGGTCGCACGAGAACGAGCACAGCGGGTCCCAGGTGACCTGCGCGTCGTAATGGCAATGGTTGTCGATAAAGCCGGGCGCGACGACGCGGCCGGCGGCGTCGACCGTGCGCGCGGCCGGCCCGCACAATTTGCCGATCTCGGCGATCTTGCCGTCCTTGACCCCGACATCGCCGCGGAACGCCGGCATGCCCGAGCCGTCGACGATGCGGCCGTTCTTGATCAGCAGGTCATACGCCATCGCTATCCCTTTCCCTGGTGGAACCCGATCTACCCCATTTGCTGCGGCAAAGTTTAGCACGCGCCGCGGGTTGGCGGCGCACCGCGAAATCGACGGCATGGCCTGCCCGCGTCGCATGGCTGTATGGGCGGCGGCGCGAATGATTGCCACGCGCCGGATGGCCCGGCCACAATCGCGGGCAGAACAACATGCGGGAGGGGACGATGACCGACCAACCGGTTCGCCGGCAATCCATGTCGCGGCAATCCGTGTCGCGGCAATCCATGTCGCGGCGCATGGTTTTGGCCGCCACCGCCGGGCTCGCCGGAGCGGCTGCATTCGCGCGCCACACGCGCATTGGCGCAAGACAACGCCAAGCTCGGGACGCCGGCGAGCGTGATCACCAACCCGCCGCGCGAGCTGGGTGCGCGGCCAACCGTCGATCTACCCCGACCCCGACGTCATCGTCGTCGACCCGTCCTTTAATCGCGTTGCGGCGCACCCAGGGCGCGATCTACCGGCTGTGGACCGGGGCGTTGTGGGCCGAGGGCCCGGCCTGGTCGAGCCAGGGCCAATACCTCGTCTTCAGCGATGTCTCCGGCAATGTGCAATACCGCTACATCTGGGACGACGGGAGGGTCACGGCGTTCCGCCGCCCGTCCTACAACACCAACGGCAATTCGTTCGACTATCAGGGCCGCCAGCTCTCGTGCGAGGATTTCTACCGCCGCGTCGTGCGCTGGGAGCATGACGGCGCGATGACCGTGATCGCCGATTCCTATCAGGGCAAGCCGCTCAATTCGCCAAACGATTTGGTGCCGCATCCGGACGGCAGCATCTGGTTCACCGACCCGCCCTATGGCGATTCGATCCCCGAGGGCCACCCCGACGAGGCCGGCGGCCCGACCAACCCGCAAGGCATGCTGAACCCGCGATCGGCGCCGAGAACGCCGGCGCGATCGGCGGGCAAGCAAGCGCGAATTGCCGACCGCCGTCTATCGCTGGGACCCGAGCGGCAAGCTCGAAGTGGCGATCACCGAGGAGCAATTGCCCGACCCCAACGGCATCTGCTTTTCGCCCGACCACAAGACGCTTTACGTGATCAGCACCGGCAAAGGCCCCGGCGACACCGGACCGGGCGGCAAACGGGTGATCTTTGCCTTCGACATGCAGGGGACAAAGCCCGCCAACCAGCGCGTGTTCACCGACATGACCGTCGACGGCGTCAAATGCGGCCCCGACGGCATGCGCGCCGATGTCGCCGGCAATCTGTGGTGCGGCTCGAATGCGCCGCTCGGCTATGCCGGCGTTCTGGTGTTCAACCCGGCGGGCAAGCTGATCGGCCGCATCCGGCTTGCCCGAAGTATGCGCCAACCTCGCCTTTGGCGGCCCCAAGCGCGACCGGCTGTTCATGGCCGCGAGCCAGTCGCTCTACATGCTGGAAGTGGCGATCCAGGGTGCGGCGCCGGGCTGACCCGCCGCCGGAGCTTGCAACCGCCGGCGCCTCGGCGCATGCCTAACAGCCGCGAGAACCGAAGATACGAAATGTTGCTGTCGATGCTGCAATGCGAACCGGTTGCGGGGGGCCGGTCTGGTGTCGGGCGCGGGGCTGGCGGCGGGGTTGATGCTGGCGCCGGCCATGCTGTTCCGCCGGCGTGGGCCGCGGTTGCGCAGGGTGTCCCGCCCGGCGATGCCGCGACGGGGCCGGTAGCTGCTGGCGCAGGCGCCGCCCGCGGCGCCGGGACAGAACGTCGAAGCCAACATCGCCCAGCTGCACCAGCGGCTGCAGATCACACCCGGCGCAGGAGCCGCCGTTCAACGCGCTTGCCGCCGTCATGCGGCAGAACGCCAGCAATACGCCCGGCGCGCCGCCGCCGGCGAACGCCAACGCGGTCGAGACCTTGCGGCTCGCGATCCACTATGGGCAGGAGGAAGTCGACGGCATGAAACGGCTGCTGCCGGCCTTGCAGGCGCTTTACGCGAGCCTGTCGCCGGCCCAGCAGAAAACCGCCGACATGGTGTTCCGCCAGGGCCCGGGCGAATAACCGCGACGCCGACGCCTGTCCTTTCTTTGCTTCACTCCGACAACCGAAAGACCCCGCGATGCCGACCTCGACGCTTCCGCTCAATGATTTCTTCGTCATCGACCTGACCGCCCATCGCGCCGGCCCGACCGCGGTGCGCCAGCTCGCCGACTGGGGCGCCGAGGTCATCAAGATCGAGGCGCCGGGCGAAGCAGATCGACGCCACCGGCAGCCGCCGCGACGGCCCCGACTTCCAGAACCTGCATCGCAACAAGCGGTCGATGACGCTGAACCTGAAAAGCAAGGAAGGGCTCGAGATCTTCTTCAAGCTCGCCCGGCGCGCCGATGTCGATCGTCGAGAACTACAAATCCGACGTCAAGCACCGGCTCGGCATCGACTACGAGGCGGTGAAAAAAATCAACCCGCGCATCGTCTACGGCAGCATTTCCGGTTTTGGCCAGGACGGACCCTATGCCGGCCGCCCCGGCGTCGACCAGATCGCCCAGGGCATGGGCGGGCTGATGTCGATCACCGGCCATGCCGGCCAGGGGCCGGTGCGGGTCGGGATCGCGATCAACGACACCTCGGCCGGGCTCTGCTGTCCTACGGGATCGTGCTGGCGCTGCTCAACCGCGAGCGCACCGGCGAGGGCCAGTGGGTGCAAACCTCGCTGCTCGAAGCGCAGATCTTCATGCTCGACTTTCCAGGCGGCGCGCTATCTGATGAAGGGCGAGGTCGCCGGGCAGGAGGGCAATTTCCACCCGACCTCGCCCGGCACCGGCATGTTCCAGACCGCCGACGGCTATATCAACATCGCCGCCTCGGGCGACAATCTGTGGCGGCGCTTCTGCGAGGCGGCCGAGGCCCGGGACCTGCTCGAAAGCCCCGATTTCGCCACGGTCGCGGCCCGCGCCAAGAACCGCCCGGCGCTCAACGCGCATCTCGACGAGATCATCCGCCGTCACCCGAACGCCCATTGGGTCGAATTGCTGAACAAGGTCGGGGTGCCGTGCGGGCCGATCAACACGATCGACCAGACCTTCGCCGACCCGCAGGTGCAATATCTCGGCATCGCCAAACCGGTCAGCCATCCGAAATTCGGCCCGCAAAAGGTGGTCGGCCAGCCGATCCATCTGAGCGCCTACCCGCAGCCCGACGAACTCTCCCCGACCCCGGACCAGGGCCAGCACACCGACGCCGTGCTCGCCGACCTCGGCTACGACGCCGCCGCCATCGCCGGCCTGCGCGAGCGCGGCGCGGTGTGACGCGAAAAGGGGACTGTTTAACTCTTGACTGACCTCCCGTCTGCGACCAGCTCCAAAGACGAAGGGTTACATCTAAAGATGCGCGCATTCGCTGTCATGTCTACGCGTGATCATGACGCGATTAAGCAAGCGATATTATCGCGAAAGCTCGCGTATTGCGAGATTAAGGCTGATGCGTGGTTGGTAGCGGCTGACAGTACTACACGTTCTGGCTGAGGAGCTAGGAATCCGCGGAGGTGAAAATGGGGCTGGGCTGGTTTGTTTGATAGACGGCTACAGCGGGCGGTTGCCTAGAGACGCCTGGGAGTGGCTCCGCCTACACGAGGCGAAAAGTGAGTGAATCAGCGCGCGCTGGCGGTCCTGAAGTCCCTTCGCCAGACCAGAGGGAAGTCCCCGATCCGGGATCTCGCTATGATGCCATGCAGGTCTTCCAGTGTCTTATCGAGATCCAAAAGGACACGGCGTCGCTTACTGTGAAAACCGATCGCTTGATAGCTGACGTTGACATGCTGGGTAAAAAAGTAGACGGGCTGAATGCTACATTAGCGTGGGCTCGCGGCTTCGGAATAGCAGCGGTGATATTAATTCCGATTTGTGCGGCCATTATATGGTAGCTGGTGGGTGACAAGCTGAACAATATTATAGATAATTTGACAGGAAACCGTCCAACACTCACACAACCGCATCGTTAGCCGTAGTCCCCTCCCGATCCGCGGGCCGCCTTACCCGCTGCTACCGAAGCCCGGTTCCGCAGAGGTCGTTCAGGCGCTTTCTTACATCAATCCAAGCAACGCACCGTGTTTCACCGCTCGCGGGCGCCTCATTCGCCGGCGGCGGGGGTTCCCTTGCCGGCGAGCTCGGCCTCTTCTTCGGCCTCGCGCTTGGCGCGCGCCTTCTCGACCATGCGGCAGGAGATGATCGAGGCCTCGTACAGGATGATCAGCGGGATGGCGAGGCTCGTCTGGCTGATCACGTCGGGCGGCGTCAGCACCGCGGCGACGACAAACATGATGACGACCGCATAGCGCCGCTTTGACGCCAGCCCGGCCGCGGTGACGAGCCCGACCCGCGCCATCAGGGTCAGCAGCACCGGCAGCTGAAACGCGACCCCAAAGGCGAACAGCAGGGTCATGACCAGGGACAGGTATTCGTTGACCTTGGCCTCGAGGACGATCGGCAGGGTGCCAGGGCCGGCGCCGGGCAACTCGAAACTGACGAAAAACCGCCATGCATAAGGAATCACGACGAAATAGGCGAGCGAGGCGCCCATCAGGAACAGCACCGGCGTGGCGAACAGGTACGGAAAAAACGCCCGCTTTTCGTTCTTGTAGAGGCCGGGCGCGACGAACTTCCAGATCTGGATCGCGACGATCGGAAAGGCGATGCACAGCGCCGCCCAGAACGACACCTTGACGTAAGTGAAAAACGCCTCGGTCAGCCCGGTGAAGATCAGGTGCCGGCCGGTCTGCCCGGCGAACAGGACCGCCAGCGGGTGGACCAGAAAGCCGTAAATCTGCACCTTGAACTGGTAGCAGACCAGAAACGCGACCATGATCGCGCCGATCGCCCACATCAGCCGGTTGCGCAGCTCGATCAGGTGATCGAGGAGCGGCATCCGGCCCTCTTCGAGCTCGGCATCGCGTTCGTCGGTCATCGCCGGCTTTACGGTTTGGGCGGGATGATGCCGAGGCCGCCGGTTTCGCACGGCGGCGGGTTCGGCGCGACGCGCTCGGCCTCGGCAATTTCATCCAACTCGGATTCCGGCGCCGGGACCATGGCACCGGGTCGCCCGGCGTGGCGTGCATCACCGGTGCCTCGGCCGGCGTGGCGTGCATCACCGGCGCCTCGGGCCATACGGCGCCGAGGGCGTGCATAGCCGCTGTCTCGGCGGGCGCCGTCACCGCGGGTTCGACGCCGTTGCCGACGGTCGGCGTCAGGGCTGGCTCGGTCCCCGAAAAATTAGGTAGCTCAGGTGGTTTCAAGCTTTCGCTCGAGACTCCCGGTCGGGTCGATCGTGTTGCGGAATTCCTTGTCGAGGTCGAACTCGGCGGCCTTCTTCAGATCCTGCCGCATCTCGTCGAGCTCGGCCTCGCGGATCATCTGGTCGATGCTGCTTTGAAATTCGCGCGACAGGGTGCGGGCCTTGCGCACCCAGTACCCGGCGACGCGCAACGCCTTTGGCAGATCCTTGGGCCCGATAAACACCAGCGCCACGGTCCCGATCACCAGGATCTCCGACCAGCCGAGATCAAACAGCATCAGACCGCGTTCCGCTCCACGACATAAACATCATATAGGCTCGCTCGGGCGGTGCCGAGGATGTCAGAACCGCGGCACATCGGCAATCAGCCTCCCTCTCTCGCAAGGACGCCGCCGGCAGCGCTTGCCGCGGTCGGCGGCGCCGGCTAATCCCGTCCCTGGTCGCCCGCCGTGATGTGGCTGCGGAAGCCCAGCGGATCGGCGACGTTGCGGATCGGCTCGAGGCTGCCGCCGGTGCCGCGCACGACGACCGTGCCGTAGCCGAGAAACCGGCCGGGGATCGACTGGTCGACATCGACGCTCTCGACCTTGGAGCGGTTCATTTCGAGCGTGTGGCGCGCCAACAGCCCGGTCTTGTAGATGACGCGGTGATCGGTCACCGCGAACTCGGTCGTGACGCGGCGAACAAAGGCGCGCAGCCCCGCCGCCAGCGCCAAAAGCGCAAAGATCGCCGCCGCGATCCACCACGCCAGGCTCAGATATTGCGTCTGGCTGCCGGCGGTGTACATCGCGGCGACGACCAGAACGAGACAGATGATCGCCGCTATGATCGCCCGCGTGAAGATGACCCAGTGCAGCCCCGAATCGTGGACGACGGTCTCGCCCGGCTGCAACACTCTCGTCACATAGCTCATTGCCGCAGGCACCCCGTCGGTCGGCGGGCCGGCCGCCCGGTCGGCCCATCCGCTCCAGGTCTTCCACCCCCCGGCTTTATACCATAACGCGACCGACAGGACTTGCGTTCGCCGGCCGGCCCGTCCCGATCGCGGGCGAACCCGGTCAGCCCCCGGCGCCG
Source organism: uncultured Alphaproteobacteria bacterium (assembly GCA_963775525.1). GTDB lineage: Bacteria > Pseudomonadota > Alphaproteobacteria > ATCC43930 > CGMCC-115725 > AP-15. The sequence continues at coordinate 8,174 of CAVZJF010000045.1, forward strand.
CCGTTCAGCGCCGCACGGTACGCGCGCACCGCCGCGGCAAAGCCCATGACCAGCGCGTCGGCGGTCAGCTCGTGTCCGATCGACGCCTCGGCAAACCCCGGCATCGCGGCAACCAACGGCGGCAGGTTGTCGAGATTGAGGTCATGCCCGATGTTGACGACGAGCCCGAGCTCGGCGGCGCGCGCGGCGGTCGCGGAGCAGGATCGCAGCAGCGCCGTCCGGGTCGCCGGCGCGAAATCCCGCGGCATAGCCGCCGGTGTAGATCTCGATCCCGTCGGCGCCGGCGTCGCGCACCCGCTCGACGACCGCCGGGTCGGGGTCGACGAACAGGATGACCCGCGCGCCAAGTTGTTTCAGCGCGGCGATCGCCGGCAATACCAAGGCGCGCTCCTCGGCCCCGAGCTTCCAGCCCTCCTCCGAGGTCAGGACACCCGGGCGCGTCCGGCACCAGGGTGCACTGCTCGGGCTTGACCTCGCGCGACGAAGTCGAGCAGGCGAGCGGTCCGGATAGCCCTCGATGTTCAATTCGAACCCCGGCCGCCACGGCCGCATCATCTCGGCCAGCTCGAACACGTCGCTGCGGCGGATGTGGCGTTCGTCCGGCCGCGGGTGCATCGTCAGCCCGTCGGCGCCGGCGTCGTGCGCGATCCGGCCGAAATGCAGCACGTCCGGCACCCCGGTGCGCCGCGAATTGCGCAACAGCGCGATCTTGTTCAGGTTGACGCTTAGCCTGGCCATCCCTGCGATCCTACACCGCCGTCCCGTCCCGGTCAGCCCGCTATCGGGTCGGGCCGCTATCGGGTAAGCGCGCTATTCCGGCCGTCGCGGCTTTGCCAGCAGCTCGACCGCCCGCTGCGCGTCCCTCGGGTGGCGCAAGCGCAGCACCGTAAGCCCCGAATATTCCTCCCGACCCAGCCATTCCGCGATTTCGCGGCGGCGCTGATCCCAGGTGCTCCAGGCCCACCTGATCGGGTGGCTGGGGCGCAGCATATGGCGCCAGCGCTCGCGGTTGCCGGCCCACAGCTCGGTGCGCAGGACCGCGCGCAGCAGCGAGCGGCGGATCACCCGCGCCATGATCACCGGGCGCTGGTAGTCGAGCCAGACGAGGTGGGTGGCGCGTCGCCATACCGCGTCGCGCACCGGTGCGTAGTTGCCGTCGACGACCCAGGCCTCGGCCGCGATCGCCTCGGTCACGCGGCGGACGAATTCGTCCGGGTCGTTCCGCGTCAGGTCGCGCCATCCCGGTTGCCAGTTGATGGCGTCGAGCTCGATATGCCGCACCTCCAACCCGGTCGCGATCCGACGCGCCAGCGTGGTCTTGCCGGCGCCCGAGGTCCCGGTCACCACGATCCGCATCGGCAAAACATCCCTCCGCGCGCAGCGCCGCCCCACATCATCGTGGCCCGAGGATGTATCCGCCGGACGCCGCATATCGCATCACGCGGTTCCATAAACTCGGGACGCTGGATTAGCGCCGGGAACATGGGCATCGATCCATCACCTGAAATCCGGATGCCGGGCCATGGCGGTTCGCGTCGCGCTGCCGATTTTGGCGGCATTGCCGATTTTGGCAGCGTCGCCGGCTCCCGCCGCGGCGCAAACAGCGGCGGCCACCGGGGTTGCCGGCGCCGCCCTGACGACCGCATCGGGTGCGGTCAGCCTGCCGGCGCTCGCCGCCCCCGCCGCGACGGCGACTTCCGCCACAGCCACGACCAGCCTCGGCGCGCGCGGTTCCGGCTCCGGCGGAGCGGGTCTTTCCTCGGGCCCAGCCGGCGGCTCCGCGGCCGCGACCTCGGGCGCGGCGTCGTCAGCCGCCGCAAGGTCGAGCCCGGCTCCGGCCTGGCTGATGTGCCCGCCGCCGGGGGCGACCGGGTCGGCGCCGTTTATCGCCGGGACCGATCTCTCCTGCGCGCCCTAGCGCTCAGACGCATATCGTCGGTTCAGCCCCATCGCCCTGTAGGATATTTACTGCTGAACCATGCGATTACCCGGCCCCGGTCAGGGCGGCGGCCACCAGCTTTTGGAAATGGATCACGAGCTGCTCGCTGTTGGTCAGGAATCGCCCGAAAGCGGGCAACCCGCCCGACAACCCGCGCTGCACCGAGTTGGTCAAGGCGTCGTCTTCGGCGCCGACCTGTTTGTTGAAGGCGATCAGGTCGCGCGCGAATTCCTCGCTGACCCCAGGCGCAAAGTATTGCTCGGAAAAGCCTTTCGTCGCGGTCGGCCCGTCCGGAACCCACACGTCGAGCGCCAAATTGGGAAAGCCGGGGTTGATCGATATCGTCGTGTTCGGCCACAGCAGATGGTACTGCGACTGCGTCACCGGCCCGCGCACATCGTAGAGCCCGGCCCGGCCGCGGCCGGCGAGCGCGGCCGGGCGCACCTCGCCGATTTGACTCGAAAACCAGCCATGCGCGGCAAGGTGATAGTTCGCCGGCCGCACGTCGACCGCCGCGCTGAAGCCCGGATGGGCAATCGGGCAGTGGTAGCATTCGAGGAAGTTTTCGAGCATCGCCTTCCAGTTCGCCTGCGAGCGCCACTCCTCGCGGGCGTAAAGTTCGAGAGTGTCGAGCTCGACGCCGCTGTTGCCGATGATGTCGAGCAAAGGCTCGAAAGACGGCCTGGAGCGGCGCCGCCTCGGGGTCGAGGCTGACGAACGCGAACGGCCCCAGCGCCTCGGCCCGGATCGGCAATAGCGGGAAGTCATCGAGCCGGAAGCCGGGCTCGGCGGCCGAACGCGGTGCGGTGTCGAGGCGGCCGGCGAGATCGTAGGTCCAGGCGTGATAGCCGCATTGCATCAGCTTGACGTTGCCGCGGCCCTTCATGACCTCATGGCGGCGGTGCCGGCAGACGTTGACAAAACCCGCGAGCCCCGATTGGTTCCGAATGACCACGACCGGAACATCGCCGGCTTGGCCGGTGACGTAATCGCCGGTGTTTTTGAGCTCGCCGAGAGGCCCGATATAATTCCAGGCCCGGCGAAAAATCCGCGTGGTCTCCTGCTCGGCGATCGCAGGATCGGTGTACCAACGCGACGGGAGCGACGCGCCGCGATCGAGCGCTTCCAGCAAACCGACGGGATCGTCGAGGCTCTTGGTCATGCGATCTGGCTCCTCCGCAAGTCCGGGACCGCCCCACGGCGTCTTCGAATTTGGCCCCGGCTCGCGCGTTCGACCGGCGCGGCTCCCCCAGCGGCATGACAAAATCGTGAGCTTATGCCGGCTCGGGCACGGTCCAAGGCAGCGTCTGCTATAGTTAGGCTCAGGAGAGGCAACCGGGAACGAGATATGCGCACTGTCGAGATTGGCCTGCGACCGAGCGAGCTGTCCGGGGCGATGGCGGAAATGCGGATTTGGCTCGACGACCACCGCTTCGAACCGTCGGCCTTTTGTTGCCGCGACAGTGGCGCAGGCGTTCTCGTACGCGTCGACTTCAAGATAACGAGTGAGGCCGACGCGTTCGCCGACCGCTTCGGCGGCCGGGTCGAGCAGGCTTCGGCGGCGCCGGGCGGACCAGACCACATGCGCGATCTTTCGTCCGCCCTGTCGCCGCAGGGTGTCGTCGGCTAGCTCAAGCTCAGACGACGCCGTCGCGCCGCAGCGCCTCGACCTCGCCCGGGCTCAGGCTGAGCCAGTCGCCGAGCGCCTCGGTGGTGTGCTCGCCGAGCAACGGCGCCGGCTTGACCGGGGCCGGGGCGCCGTCGAACCGCACCGGCCAGGTCGTCATCGGCATCTGCCAGTCGCCGTGGTGCATGGTCTGCAGGATGCCGCGCTGCCAGAAGGTCGGCTCGTTGGTCAATTCCATCGAGTTCGAACACCGCGCCGGCCGGCACCCCGGCGCCGCTGATCAGCGCCGTCGCTTCTTCCTTGGTGTGCCGGCGGGTCCATTCGGCGATGATCTCGTCGACCTCGGCCTCGCGCTCGACCCGCGCCGAAGCCTTGTCGTAGCGCGGATCGCCGATCAGCTCCTCGCGCCCGATCAGCTTTAAGAGACGCGGCCAATGCTGCGGGTTGGCGCGGCTGGTCAGCATGTAGACATAGTCGTTCGGGCCGCCGGGCTTGCACGGATAGATGCCCGAGGGGCAATTGCCGCCCGCCGGCCGACGCGGCGCCGCCTTGCCGCTCTGCGCCTGCCGGATGAACATGCCGCGGCTGTAATGCATGACCGAATCCTGCATCGCCGCCTGCAATTGGCGGCCCTTGCCGGTGGTGTTGCGCTGATAGAGCGCCGCGAGGATGCTGAACGCCAGCAGCATGCCGGTGCCGGTGTCGCCGATCGTCGGTCCGGGCTTTAGCGGCTTGCCGCCGGGCTCGCCGGTGATGCTCATCGCCCCGCCGACGGCCTGCGCGATCGGATCGAAGCACAGCCCGTTTTCATAGGGGCTGCCGGCGCCGAAGCCCTTGACCTGGGCGTAGATGATGCGCGGGTTCAAGGCGCTGACCACGTCGTAGCCGAGACCCAGCTTTTCGATCGTGCCGGGGCCGAAATTCTCGGTAAAGACATCGGCCTTTTTGGCCATGTCCTTGACCAATGCCAGGCCACGCTCGGATTTGAGGTTGACCGTCAGCGACCGCTTGTTGGCGTTGTAGATCATGAAGTAATAGGGGTCGGCCACACCGCGGCGGCCGGCCTCTCCGCCATCGGGGTTCTCCACCTTGACGACGTCGGCGCCCATCCAGGCGAGCGCCTCGGTGCAGGTCGTCCCGGCCTCGAACTGGGTCAGATCGAGGACCTTGATGCCGGCCAGACAATTGGGCGGTACGGGCACGGTTTGGTTCATTGTCGCTCACTCCTTCGTGGGTGCGAGTTCGCTCCCGCTCAGTTCATCCCCTCGGCCTGCAACGCGCGCTGCACCGCCGGGCGCGCCATCATGCGCTCGAAATGCGCGGCGCAATTCCTGGGCAATTGCATGCCGACCCGTTTCGCGCCCCAATACTCGACATAGAACAGCGCCGCGTCGGCGATCGACAGATCATTGCCGCCGAGGTAGTTCTTGCCTGCGAGCGCCTTGTCGACGACGGCAAAGCCCTTGTCGATCTGTTCGCGGCCTTGCGCCTTGACCGCGTCGTGGTCCGCGGCCGAAGGTGCAAAGCGTTCGGTGCGGAACAGCCGCGTAAATCCTTGGCTGTGGATTGTGCCGACGATGTACTCCATCGCCTCGGCCGCCCGGATCATCGTCTCGCCGTCCTTGGGAATCAGGTTCGCTTCCGGGTTTTGCATCCCAAGCCAAAAGGCGATGACCGGGAACTCGGTCAGGATCGAGCCGTCGTCGCGTTCGAGGGTCGGGACCTTCGATTTCGCGTTGACCCCGGTAAACGGCGGCTTGTATTGCGCGCCGTCGCGGAAATTGACGATTTCTGCCTGATAAGGCTTGCCGATCTCCTCGAGCAGGACGTGGATGCCGATCGAGCAGGCGCCGGGGGCGTAATAGAGCTTCATCGCGGGTCCCTCGCTTTGAGTTAACTAGAGGTGTCATTCCGGGATGCCCCGTCGGGGCAGGCCCGGAACCTGTGAACACCGCGCCTCGCCAACATCATTGCAAGCCAGTGTTCATGGATTCCGGGCTCGCGGGCTGCGCCCACGCCCCGGAACGACGGTCTGGTAGTCCTGACATGCGTCGACCCAACGGCGACGGTGGCGAAAAGCAGGGTTTCCTGGAGCGTGCTCGGAACTTAGACGATGCCTTCGGCGCGCAACGCCGCGATCTCGGCGGCGTCGATGCCGAGCCATTCCTTGAGCACCTCGGCATTGTGCTGGCCCAACAGCGGCGACGGCTTGACCCTGGGCGGGGCGCCGTCAAAGCGCACCGGCCAGGCCGGCATCTTGTACTTGCCGGTGGTCGGGTGCTCGACATTCTGCATGATGCCGCGCTCGGCAAGCGACGGGTCTTCCAACAGCTCGAGCGTGTCGAACACCGCGCCGGCCGGCACCCCGGCCTCGCCGATGATCTTCATCGCCTCCTCCTTGGTGTGCTGGCGCGTCCACGTGGCGATCAGCTCGTCAACCTCGTCGACGCGCTGGCCGCGCGCCGGCCCGGTCTCGTAGCGCGGGTCGCCGAGCAGATCCTCGCGGCCGATCACCTTTAAGAGGCGCGTCCAGTGTTCGGGGTTGGCGCGGCTGGTGAAGACATAGACGTAGTCGTTCGGCCCGCCGGGCTTGCACGGGTACAGGGCCGAGGGCGCCAAGAGCGCGCTCGACCGGCTGCTGCCGCCGCGAAGCTGGGCCTTGCCGGAGAGCTGGGTGCGCGAAAACGGCACCCGCATGTAGTGGACCATCGCGTCCTGCATCGCCACCTGCAGCCGGCGGCCTTTGCCGGTGCGGTCGCGCTGGCGCAAGGCGGCGAGGATGCTGATCGCCATCAGCATGCCGGTGCCGGTGTCGCCAAAGGACGGGCCGGGCTTGACCGGCGGACGGTCGGCGTCGCCGGTGACGCTGATCGTGCCGCCCGCGGCCTGCGCGATCATGTCAAAGGCCAGGTTCTTTTCGTACGGGCTGCCGCTGCCGAAGCCCTTGACCTGACAATAGATGATGCCCGGGTTGATTTGCTTGACGGCGTCATAGCCGAGACCGAGCCGCTCGATCGTCCCCGGCGCCATGTTTTCGATCGTGATGTCGGCCTTTTTGAGCATTTCCTTGACGATTTCGAGCCCGCGCGGCGATTTGAGGTTAAGGGTCAGCGACTTCTTGTTGGCGTTGAACTGGTGGAAGTACCAGGGGTCGTCGTCGGGGTGGCCGGGCCGCAGCCGGCGGCCGGGATCGCCGGTTTTCGGGTTTTCGATCTTGACCACCTCGGCGCCGAGCCAGGCCAGCGCCTCGGTGCAGGACGGCCCTGCCTCGAATTGGGTAAAATCCACCACCCGCACGCCCGCGAGACAATCGAGCTCCACGCCCTCTATCGCTGCCATCGCCCGTCACTCCTCCCGAGAAGACAGATGCGCCACTATAGCGCGTTCGCCGCGATGCGCGAGCCGGATTGCCAGCAGCCGCCGGCTCGCCGATGGTGCGGCGGGTTCAGCGGCGGCAGGCGGCTCTATGGCGGTCATCGGGCGCATCGGATCGCCAGGCCGGAATCGTGAGCATTTTCGAGATTGCCCCGAGAGGAGGAGCGTACCGATGAGCGACCCATTGCGAATGCGCCCGCTCGGCGAGCACGCCGCGTTGGTGCGCGATCGTCTTGCCGCGCTGGCCGGCGCCGAGCTCGTCGACGACCCGGACCGCGCCGAGCTCGTGGTGATGACCCCCGACGACCTCGCCGATTTGATCGAAGACGCTGCGGCAACCGCCGCCTATCACCGCACGCGCGACCAGGAATGCGTGCCGATCGGCACGGTCGACCGGCTGATCGCCGGAGAGAACCCGGTGCGGGTCTGGCGTGAGCATCGCGGTTACTCGCTGCGCCACCTCGCCGAGCGCGCCGGGATCGGCATCGGGTACCTGTCGCAGATCGAAAACGGCGAGCGTAAAGGTACGGTCGAGACGCTGAAGAAGATCGCCGGTGCGCTCGACGTCGACCTCGACGATCTGACCTGACCTGGTCAATACCGCGCGTTTCCGGGCGTTCGCGGGAACGGGATCGCATCGCGCACGTTGGCGAGGCCGGTGACGTAGGCGAGGGTGCGCTCGAACCCCCCACCCCTCCCTCCCCCGCGAGCGGGGGAGGGAAGGGAGGGGGCGGCGGCGCCGTGCCGTAGCGGCGCAAATCGCGGTACCAGGCGTAGTGCTCGCGATCGATGTCGCACTCGGCCATGCGGGCGTCGAGCACGTCGAGCCGCTTCTCGCCGCCTCGGCGTCGAACGCGGTAATGATCGGCGTGTTGACCCAGAAAACCCCTGGTCGTCGAAGAATTAGACGTCGCGGTATTCACGACGGCGCGCGGGATGCTAAATCGTGAGGATCACGATTTCTCCTGCTCCCTCGTCGATCATGTAATAGACGAGATAGCGGTATTTGGGCGTCACGAGTTTGCGGACGCCTTCGACATTCTGCGGACGACCGATCGCCGGAAACAGGGACAGATTTTGAAGAGAGCGCAGAATTGCATTTCTCACCGCGAGCGCCGCGGACGGATTACGGGTGCGCAGATACTCGCCAATCTCTGCAAGGTCGCGCGTCGCGCGCGGCGTGAACCGCAGCTTCACCGATCAAAGCGGCGGAAGGCGGCCTCGACTTCGTGATCCGTGGCAAATTCGCGTCGCTTTGCCTGCGCCAACCCTTCGAGGACCGCCGCCAAATGGGCCGGATCGACCGGTTCGGCCTCTACCTCGCTCCCCGCCAAGTGAAGAATCGCGCGGGCGATGTCGTTCTGGGAGGCCACGGGTAGCCGGCGCACGGCTTCGATTGCCTGTTCCAGGAGCTTGGTCACGCGACGATGATAAGAGCTGAACCGGCTCTGCGAAAGACCGAACTGCGGCCCGGCCTCGGCGATTGTAAGACCGCCGTTCAGCCCGCAACGATACGATTGGCGGCGGAGCATGCCGATGCCGAAATCGTCGATGTACCTTCGGGAAGCCAACGAGCGGTCGATGCGCATCCGGTAAAGTAAACTGTCACTGTAATTCCGTCACTGTAATTCTCGGTAAAGTAAACTGTCACTGTAATTCTAAACTGTCACTGTAATTCCAGCAACCCGCCATGCGAGCCGGTGACGACGAGGGCACCGAGATGCTCGGGGCCGACCGCCGAGGCCGAGTCGAGCGCCCATACCGCCGGCGGCTCGGCGATCAGCAGAAACGCCAATTCCAGCGCCGGCGGCGGCTCCCGCCCGGCCGCGGGTGCTTGCGCCAGCGCCTCGGCTACCTCACGGCAGGTCATGCCAGCGCGGCAGCCGAGTGCCGCCGCCGGGGGATTTGCATGGGTGACGACCCCTCGCGCCATCATGTCGGCGCCGTCGCCGATGCGCGCGGTCAAGTGCCCGACCGCGGCGGCCGGGATGCCGAGTTGCGCCAAGTAGTCGAGCCCGGCAATCCCGGCGTCGTCGCGCCCGACCCCGGCATCGTTGAAGACCGCCGCGGCCACCCCGAGCTTGGCCGCGACATAGGCCGCATAAACACCGCCATGCGACCCGTTGACGACGACCGCACCCCGGGCCTCGGGACCGATGCGGGTAATGCTGTCGGCGATCAGGATCGGCGCGGGTTTGGTACGCATCTTGTCTCCCGCGCAACGAGGGAAACTCGGCCCATGATGCCGCGACCAGCAGCCCATTGTCAAGCGCCAACCCGGCTTCGGCAGCGCTCGGTCATGCGCGCGTCTTATTGCTATAGGCTACTACGATACTTGGCCGGTGATACGGTGGCGCTTGGCGTCGGTTGTCTGTGCTGAACGGCTATTTGACGACATTGAGCATGGCCGGCTGCGTCGTCACCGTGACCGAGCGAACCGATTGGGTCGGAACCGAATAATCGAACACCAGCTTCAAGGCGTCTACATCCGACTGCTTTACCCAGATGCGGGCGCGCAGCAATTTCGCGGTGGGGTCGTACTTCAGCGGAGTTGAGGTCAGGTTCCAATGCCACCGGTTCGCAGTGCGGAAACCGTAGCAGACGCCGCCGCTCCAACTCAGATCTTTCTGCTTGGTCGGAAGTATTACAACGTCGACGTAGTCGACGAAAGCAGCGGTGCCGGAGCCAAGATGGCTGACGGTCCGCTCAAGCAGCAATTCCTGATATCGGCTACAGTCGGCGTAGTCGAAGGTGGCAATCACGTCGGTGCGGTTCTGTCCAGGCTTCACGTCGAAATGCTGCACCGGACGGTTCAGGTCAAGCGCGAAGGCAAAATTGTTGAACGTCCCGGCGGGGACACCGCCGTCGGGAGAGGCTGAGAAGTCAAACGCAAGCTTCTTACCGGGCGACAGCACCATGGTGGGCGGCGCGGCTATGGCGTAGGCCGCGAGTCCCGTCGCGATCACGAGCGCTGCTGCCGACACGACATGACGCGACTTCCGCCTGATCACTGCGCACCTCACTTGAGCTTGATGCAGGAAGCGTACGCCGTGACCCGTACGTTGCCGCCGGTCGGCGATACGCGGAGACGCGCTTCCTGACTGGGCCCGTAGTAGATTTCCGCAAACGGCTGGACAGTGGCATTGTTGCTCGTGCTCGACCACCCTCCGGTCACGCCGGTGATGAAGCAGCGAGCATTCTTGGTCTGCACTGGGTCGAGCAACTGCACGTCGGTCGTCGTCTGCACGTCCTTGGCGAGATAGTCGGCGGTCCAGGAACACGCAGCCGTTGGTCCAGGATTCGCCCTGGAGCGGACCGAGCGAGAACGGGCTCGGCGGGTTTGGGCCATGGACCTGGACGAGCTGCACTTTGCTTGAGGACCAAACACCCGCAGCGTATCGGGCCGCTCGCGCGTCTCGACCCCACCAACGGCGGACTGTGCAATATTGCCGATAAAGCCCGACAGGACGTCGGCGGTCGTCGCGCCGCGACCGTTGCATCGGTGGTCTCGGAGAATGTGTTGCCCGTCTTGTCGACGACCGCGAACGGGTTGGCGAAGCACTTCGAGACATCAGGCACGGCGGCGATCTCGTTGTAAACCGTGCATTCGGCCGTACCGCCCGGCGGCGCGTTGGGCGGCAGAGCCGGTCGTATCGCTGAACGCGCGCACCTTCCAAAGCCCGTTCTCGCCAAAGATGCGGACGAAGCTGCCGCGATACGCGGCATCGGCGATCGGGATGCCGAACGGCGTTTTCTGCCAGAACGGTCCATGACCGTGCGCCAATAGCACAGACCAGGCGGGCACTTGCCGGGTATCCGGCAGGAGCCGAGGGGAACCGTCACGTCGGTCCGCCCGCCGGTCGGGTCGGATTGCGTCGCACCATTGACGACCACCTGTATCGGTGCACCAGTGCATTCGTTACCATGCCGAACTGCGCAAATTGTACAGCCTTGCGGCGGCGATGGCGCGGCGGGATTGTTCAGCTTTTTCACCATCGAGATGGCGCAAGTCGCCGCCGCCGTGCCTCGGTTTCATCGCGCTATAGGTTATCTGGCGGGCGTCATCGAGATCGCGAGTCAGCGGATGCGGTCCGGCTGCGCCATCGCCGTCGCGATCAGCGCAAAGTTCTGCGCCGTTCCACGGCGCTCGTCGTAAGAACCGTTGGACTGACTGAGACCGCCAATGGCAGGCCAGGCACCCGCTGCCGGCACCGGTGATCGATAAGGCGTATGTTTTCGACGACTGGCAGTCGCTGCCGACGAACGACATGGGTAATGTCTGGTTCCAGGCTCAAGCGCTTGATCCGAAGACACCGCCCGGATTGGTGCCGGGGAGCGGTTCGTTGGTTCATTGCGCAGTTCTGCGCCAGGTAGGGCGAGCGAATGAATGGCCCATTGTCGTGGCAGCGCACGCAATTGATGCTGGTGGTGTTGCTCGGGTTGAGCCAAGGGAACTTACCCGTGCCCCATTCCCGTCTATGGGCGCCGTCACCTTGCGCAGGCAACGCTGCCCAGCGCCTGGCAGAAGCCATCCCGTCGTTCTTCTTGTTATACTGAATGACCGCGATGTCACCGTATTCGTGGTCGGCATGTCCGTGCTTCCGGCAATCGCCGACGATAGCGACGTCATTGGTTTCCTGAAGCACCTGGAAGCGGCTACCCGGATCGCATGCCGCATTGTAGCACATTAGGGGCAACGGCAAAATCCGTTCTGGTCAGCTGCCGCCAGTCAAATGCGTTTCCGGGAACCTCGGTGCCGGCGTCGCAATCGAAGGGCGGGAACAGCCTCGCCGATCGGCGTCGTTACATTTCCTGGCATACACAGGAAGCGTATCGGACGCCTCTCCCATCGGGCAAATGACGGCGGTCGACGTTCCGGCTCTGCCCGAGGCTGGGGCTGACCGTCCCGATAACATCTGAAGCGATATGAGGATCAGGCCCCCCCCGGCAGCGTGCGGCACATCCGGCGGCGCGCGTGTCGACGAGAGTTTCTGAGTCTGCCAATACCATCCGGCGCCCCGGGCCGCCGGCGTGGACGTTCCGGCGAGACCTTCCGAAGAACAACGCTCTCGTAAAGATCAGACGCTAAAGACGCTTTTCGGAGTGAGTCAAACACTAAATAGTACTCGCGGCTGCGCCGCCCCAACACGTGTGGATAGAAAGACAGTGCGCCTTACATCGCACAATAGGTAGTCTATAACCTGGAATCAATGCGTTAGGAAAATGAACAGTCAGTACCGCGCGTTGCCCGGGGTGCGCGGGAACGGGATCACGTCGCGGATGTTGGCCATGCCGGTGACGTAGACGAGGGTGCGCTCAAAGCCGAGGCCAAAGCCGGCATGCGGCACCGTGCCGTAGCGGCGCAGGTCGCGGTACCAGGCGTAGTGCTCGCGGTCGATCTCGCATCGGCCATGCGGGCGTCGAGCACGTCGAGCCGCTCCTCGCGCTGGCTGCCGCCGATGATCTCGCCGATGCCCGGGGCCAACACGTCCATCGCGGCGACGGTCCTGCCGTCGTCGTTGACCCGCATGTAGAACGCCTTGATGTCCTTGGGGTAGTTCATCACCACGACCGGCTTTTCCGCGTGTTTCTCGGTCAGGTAGCGCTCGTGCTCCGACTGCAGGTCGATGCCCCATTTGACCGGAAACTCGAACTTCTCGCCCTTCGCCCGCTCGAGCACGGCGATCGCCTCGCCGTAATCCATACGCTCGAATTGCGAGCCGACGATCCCCTCCAGCTTGGCGACCAGCCCCTTCTCGATCCGCTGGGCGAAAAAGGCCATGTCGTCCTGTCGTTCGTTCAGCAACGCCGCGAAGGCGTATTTCAGCAGCGCTTCGGCCAGGCTCGCATCGTCCGCGAGGTCGGCGAAGGCGATCTCGGGCTCGATCATCCAGAACTCGGCGAGGTGGCGGGTGGTGTTCGAGTTCTCGGCGCGGAAGGTCGGCCCGAAGGTGTAGACCTTGGTCAACGCCAGGCAGTAGGCCTCGACGTTGAGCTGGCCCGAGACGGTCAGGAACGCCTCGCGGCCGAAGAAATCCTGCGCGAAATCGACCTTGCCGTCCGATGTGCGCGGCAGATTGGCGAGGTCGAGGGTCGAGACGCGGAACAACGCCCCCGCCCCCTCGGCGTCGCAGGCGGTGATGATCGGCGTGTGGACCCAGAAAAACCCGTTCTCGTCAAAGAAGCGGTGGACCGCCTTCGCCAGGCTGTGCCGCACCCGCGTCGCGGCACCGATCACGTTGGTGCGCGGCCGCAGATGCGCCACCTCGCGCAGATATTCCAAGGTGTGCGGCTTGGGCTGGATCGGATAGGTCTCCGGGTCGTCGACCCAGCCGACCACCCGGACGGCGCTCGCCTGCATCTCGAAGGGCTGCCCCTTCGCCGGCGACGGCACCACCGACCCCGTCGCCTCGACCGCGCAGCCGGCCGTCAGCCGCAGCACCTCGTGCGCGTAATTGGGCAAGGTGTTCGGCACGACCACTTGCAGCGGGTGGAACGACGACCCGTCCGAGATATGCACGAACGAGATGCCGGCCTTCGAATCCCGCCTCGTGCGCACCCAGCCCTTGACCGTGACCGGCATGTCCGGCGGCCCCTCGCCGGCCAGGATCCCACGCACGCTGAACGCTTTCTGGTCCATCGATCGAGAGTGACTCCGGCAGAGCCGCCTTGTCCAGCGATCCCAACAAAGCGACGCACCCCGCCGATCGTCGGCCGGCGGCGGCGCCACCGTCCCGCCCAAAAGCGGTTCTATGATGACCCTCGGTTGCGGCTGTCGAACCGAGCGGCGCGAACGATCGGCGCTCTAATAAAACATCTTCGGGTTGAGTTGGTGTGAGGCATCCGGCAATTCCCGGTTCGGCGAAATTGTTTCCCGGTTCGACTGAAACAATTCCCGATTGCGTCGACCACGGGAATTTCTCGGCAACACATTGATTAGAAGAAGTTTTTATCAATCGAAACAAAGCGTGGAAGGCCGAAATCGGGAAAATACCCGGTTAGACGGGATTTTGCTCGGCCACGGTTCCAGATGTGAGTTTAACGCGACCCGGCGAAATTTCGATAGAGCGCGCCGATCTCGTCAGCGCTCAATGCCCGGGCGTAAAGGCGGACCTCGTCCAACTCGCCGTCGAGGCCGTGCCGGCTGTCCGGCTCGCCATCGCCGAGATTGCCGATCACCAGACGCTGACTTTCGAGGGGTCGGGACGGCGGCGGACCCGCGTTCCATCTTCTCTGCGCGACCGCGATCGGCCGCCCGTCGCAGTAGAGCGCCAGACGGCCCGCGGCTTGGTCCCAGCCGGCGGCGACCTGGCCCCACTCGCCCTGCCGCCGGCACGCCGCGAGCGGGCCCACGACGGAGACCGTCATGCCGCCTCCATCGGTCAGACGAGCCGGAGGTTTCCTCCCACGATGTCGAGATCGAGACAGCTGCGGCCCGCCGACAGGCACGGCAGGTGCAGCACGCCGCGCACCGCATTCGATCCGTCCGGCCAGCTCGCCTTGATCCAGGCGGAAAAAGCGCCGGCATCGAGTGCTATCAGCGGCGCGCCGCCTTGGTCGGGGATCGCCAGCGGGACGACGAGGCCGCCGTCTCGGCCGATCGAAGCGGCACCGCCGTCGACACCATGGCCGATCACGGCGTCGATCCCGTCATGGCGATAGGTCACGTTGACCGGCCGGGCGTGCATGACTTTGGTGGAGAACGCGGATTCGAGCGGGTCGTAAAACGTCAGCGACCGGTCGTCGAGCCGCGCCATCAAGCTCATCAGCCAGCCGCGCGGCCGGTAAAATGCGAGCTCGCCGTCGCTGTCGGCGACGAGCTTTTGATAGTCGAAGACGGTGACGTTGCGCGGCCGCACCCGGACAAAGGCGTCGTATTGCAACTGGTGCCATTTCTCGGTCCCCGGCATGCCCGCGGGGTAGCCGTTCTCGGGCGTTGTCTGCGAGTGCCAGAAATTGACCTCGACGCCGCCGTAGCGGGCCGCGTCGGCCATGATCTCGGCGTCCATGGCGCCGGGGGTCGCATAGAGCTTAGGGTTGAGCTGCGGCGTGATCACGGTGAAGACGCCGTCGATCCGAGCCTGGCGGCCGGCCGCCGGGATGTCGAAGTAAATCTTGCCCTTGCCTTCGACATAACGGGTCAGGCTGTGCAGCGCCGCGAGACGGCTCGGCGTGACGTTGGGCCGGCCGAAATTCTCGTAGGCGCACAGAAAACCGGCCACCGCGGGCAATGCGGCGAAATGGTCGACAAAGGCCCGTTGCCGCGGCCCGTCGCTGCACGACGCCAGCAACATCTCATTGCGCTGCTGCGGGTCGTCCCAGCAGCCTGGCGCCGAAGCCGGACAGACCGGCGGCAATCCGATCAACAGGCCAACCCCACCGCCGGCCGCCTGTTGAGATGCGATCTCGGCGTATTGCGCATAGCCGAACGACCGGCCGGCGAAAAAGCTCGGATCGAGGATCAGCGTGTTGAACCCCAGGCGCTTGACATCGGCGATCGTCCGCGCCAGCGCCGCCGCGAACTCGGCCGGCGTCGCCAGCACATCGGCCACACCCGCACTGTCCCGCCACCCACGGACAAACGCCCCCGACACGATGTAGACGCCGCGCAGCGGCGCCGCCTCACCGGCGCTGACACCGGGCGTCAGCCACAGCAGCCCGAAAAGCGCGACCGCGACGGTCAGTCGGCGCAGCGACAGACGCGGCAGAAGCCGGCCTCTTCTCCGGCGGCGGGACCCGCGGCAATGACGGCGAGCGGGTTACCAGCCGAGGGCGTAGGCCGCGCGGCGGGGGTCGGCGCCGGCCTCGATGACGCCGCGCTTTTTGTCGACGTCGATGGCGCAGACCGCACCCGCGGTCCAGGTCCAGTCGGGCCAGCGCTGGATTTCGTGGCCGCGGCGCTCGAGCTCGGCGATCACCGGCTCGGGGATGCGGGCCTCGACCGCGAGCCGGCCGGGATAGTAGTCGTAGGGCGCGAAGGACGACGGATAGCTGTAGCTGGCAAAACGCGGGCTCTCGATCGCCGACTGCAAATCCTGGCCAAAGACGAAACGGTTCAGCAACACCTGCAGCATCGCCTGGGTCTGCACGTCGCCGCCGGGCGTGCCGAACGGCATGAAATGGTCGCCGCCCTTGATCGCCAATGCCGGGTTCGGCGTCAGCCGCGGCCGCTTGCCGGGGGCGACCCCGGCGGGATGGCGCGGGTCGGGGCGCGATTGCGAGCCGCGGTTCGACGGGATCAGCCCGGTCCCCGGCACCACCGGCGACCCGTAGGAGCCGTCGCTCGGCGTCGCCGAGAACAGATTGCCGTGCCGGTCGGCGACGCAGACATAGGAGGTGTCGGGCTCGGGGTTGGGGTCGCCGCCCGGCCGGGGGAAATCGCCAAAGCCGCGGCCGGCCTGGCTGCCGAGCTCGCCCGGCGGCGGCATTTCCGGCCAGGCGCGGTCGGGGCGGATCAATTTGCGGCGCTCGGCGGCGTATTCCTCGGAGATCAGGGTGGCGAGCGGCACCTCGACCATGCGCCGGGTCGCCGTAATAGGCCTCGCGGTCGGCAAAGGCGAGCTTCAGCGCCTCGGCCAGGTGGTGGACATAGTCGGCGCTGTTGTGGCCGAGCGCCGCGAGATCGGTGCCCTCCAGCAACGCCAGGGTCTGCAGCAAGCACCGGCCCCTGGCACCAGGCGCCGCAGGTGAAGACTTCGAGGTCGCCAAAGCGGCGGCGCTCGGGCGGGCCGACCGGCGAATGGTATTCGGCCAGATCCTCGGCCGACAGCAGCCCGCCCTGGTCTTTCATAAACGCGACGATCTTTTTGGCGATGTCGCCGCGGTAGAAGGCGTCGCGCGCGGCTTCGAGCCCGGCCTCGCGGCTAGCCCGTTGACGCCGCGGCGGCGGCGGCGCGCTCCTCGTCGGCCATGTATTGCAGCGAGCCGGCGAGGTCGGTCTGGCGGAAGACTTCGCCGGCTTCGGGCACCCGGCCGTTCGGCAGAAAGATCGCCGCCGAGGACGGCCAGGCGCGGTGGTCGGCCTCGTGCCGCTTCAGGCTCGCGGCCATCAGCGGGTACATCGGAAAGCCCTCGCGCGCGAGCCGGATCGCCGCCGCCGCGACCTCGCCAAAGCTCATCGTGCCGTAGCGCTTGAGCGCGGTGATCCAGGCGTCGGGCGCCGCCGGGACGACGGTGCGCAACACGCCTTTCGGGATCTTGCCGCCATGCTCGCGCATGAACAATTCGGGGTCGAGCGCCTTGGGCCAGGTGCCGAGCCCGGCGATCGTGACGACCTCGCGGCTCTCGGCGTGGTAGATCATGATCGGCGCCACGCCGGCGACGTCGACGAGATCGCTCTGCAGCACGCCGAGCGCGATGCCGGCGGCACAGCCGGCGTCGATCGCGTTGCCGCCGGCCTGCAGGATGTCGAACCCGGCGGTGGCGGCGAGGTAATGGCCGGCGGCGATCGCGTGGCGGGTCACGGCGATGGTCGGGCGGTGCGCGAACGTTGCGGTCATGGCGGGCCCCTTGCACGAGATGTCGGCCGGCACAGTAGCGCTTGACCCGCCATCGATAGAAGAGGCGTTGTCGCCACGGAGGGATTGCCGATGAAACTTCTCTTACGCCGCGGGAGCAGCGGTTGCGGCGGGTGAGTTGGCGGCGAGGCCGGCGGGCCGACGCAGGCCGGCGAGGGCAGCCTGTTGGTGCTGGCCGCGCTGGCGCTGGTTGCCGGGCGCCGGCTCGGGGCTGGTCGTCGCGATCTTTCGCCTGGCGTTGGCCAGGCCGACCGTTGGCGCAACCAGCTGATCGCCGATGCCCATCGATCAGCCGCTGATCGGTTTTGTGCTGGTCGTCGCCGGCTGCGCCGCGGCGGTGGCGTTGGCGGCATGGCTGGTGCGGCGGTTTTCGCCCTACGCCTCGGGAAGCGGCATCCCGCAAGTCGAGGCGGCGTTGACCGGCGACCTGCCGCCGGCGCCGCCGCGGCTGGTCCCGGTCAAGTTCGCTGGCGGACTGCTGGCGATCGGCGCCGGCATGGCGTTGGGCCGCGAGGGGCCGAGCGTGCAGATGGGGGCGGTCGTCGCCCACATCGTCGGCAAATGGTTCCGCCGCTCGTGGCCCGATATGCGGACCTTGCTTGCCGCCGGCGCCGGGGCCGGGCTCGCCGTCGCGTTCAATGCGCCGATCGCCGGCGCCGTCTTCGTGCTCGAAGAGTTGGTGCGGCGGCTCGAGACCCGGATCGCGATCGCCGCAATCGGCGCGTCCTCGACGGCGATCCTGGTGTCGCGCCTGTTTCTTGGCGACGCACCCGACTTTCAGGTCACAGTGTCGGCACAAGCGGCCGCGAGCGCCACCGGACCCCTGCCCTACGCCGTCGCCGCCACCTGGCCGCTCTACCTCGTGCTCGGCGCCGTCGCCGGAGCGGCGGCGAGCCTCTACAACCGGACGATCCTGGGCGCCCTGTCGCTGGTGGCGCGGCTGGGTCAGCACTGGCCGGTCGAAATCCAGGCGGCGGCGATCGGCGCGTTGGTCGGGATCATCGGCTGGTTTGCGCCGGGGCTGATTGGCGGCGGCGACGCCGTTAGCCAACGTTTGCTGGCGGGCGGCTTTGCCATCGCTGCGGTGCCGCTCGCCTTGCTCTTACGCTTTGGTTTGGGTGCGGCCTGTTATGCGGTGCGCACCCCGGGCGGGCTGTTCGCGCCGTTGTTGGTGGTGGGCGCGCAACTCGGGCTGTTGTTCGGCGCACTCGCCCAAGCCGCCTTTCCCGGTCTCGGCATCGAGCCCGAGGCGTTTGCCGTGGTCGGCATGGCCGCGTTCTTTACCGGCGTCGTGCAGGCGCCCATAACCGGCATCGTCCTCGTCACCGAGATGACCGCCGCCTTCACGACCTTGCTGCCGATGCTGGCGGCGTGCTTTGCCGCGATGGTCGCCGCGAATTTGCTGCGCACCGCGCCGATCTACGACGCGCTGCGCGAGCGCGCCGTCGGAGCGAACCGCCCGCCATCGTAGATCGCCGGCAAATCGGAGGCGGCACACGCCTTGCCAACCGGCAGCGGTACCGCACGATCGGCGGCAACCGTCGCGAAAGCGGTAGGGCGACGAGCAACTATGACCTCCTGACCCGCGACCCGGTGATCCGCAACCGGGTGATCCGCGGCGGCACGGTCATGACCGCCACCGGTACACTGAAACGCAGTGTCGGCATCAAGGACGGCGTCGTCGCCACCCTCGGGCACGGCGAGCCGAGGTTGAACCCTGTATTCGGCCGTTCGGCGTCAGCCGCGTCAAAAGTGTCGGCGTGAGTTGCGTCAAGCCGCCTCGGCGCAGGCCGAGATGTGCAGAATCGGCGCGCCGAGCCTTGCGAACACGCGCTGGCGGCAGGTCAAGACGATGATCTGCACCTTTTCCGCAGCCCGCATCAGGATATCGAACATGCGCTCGATGCGTTCGTCGTCGCTGAAGACCAGCGCGTCGTCCAAGATGACCGTCGCCGGGCGCCCTTGATCGAGCAGCAGCTCGGCAAACGCCAGCCGCGTCAGGACGGCCAGCTGCTCCTGGGTCCCAGCGCTCAGGCAGGCAAATGATTCGGCGGCGCCGCTGCGTTCGATTTTATCAATCGTCAGATTTTCGTCGAATTTGAGGCCCGCGCCGGGCAGCAGCATTCTCAAATACGGCTCGGCCCGCTGCGCGACCGGCGCCAAGTACTTTTGCTTTGCCTCGCTCTCGGCAGCGCGCAATGTACTGCACAGCAGCTCCAGAACCGCGACCTCCTCCTCATAGCCCTTTACCTGGACCGCGAGCCGGGCTTCCTCGGCTTGGGCGGCGCCGAGGTCCTCCTCGACGCCGATCCCCTCATGGGCCTCGATCAGTCCTTCAAGATGAGAGATCTCCTTGTTCAGCCGGTCGATGTCCGCCGCGTGCAGCTTGCCTGCTGCCTCGAGGCGCCTGACGCGAACGTCGATTTCCTCAACCGTCTCACCTTGCCGACCGGCATGCCCGGCGAGCGCAGCCTGGGCGTCGGCGGCAAGGCGCGCCAACTCCTCCGCCTGCGCCGTCAGCCGTTCATCGCGGCAGCGATCGCGGCCAGCCGCGAGCTGGTCCTGTTTGCCGCCGAGAGCGGTCCGCCGCTCCGCCAGCCGGTTACCGAGCTCTCGAACCGCCGCGGCGGTGTCGGCAAGCGCCAGCTTTGGCCCCTCGGCGGCGGCTTCGGCGGCGTCGGTTTCCGTCGCGACCAGATCGCCCTCACGATGCGCGGCCGAAATCGCCGCCTCCGTTTCCGCCGGTGGCGGAAGAGACGCCAGGGCCAGGACCTCGAGCTCCGTCTCCAGCCTGCCGCGTAGCTCGCCGATGCGGTTCTCCCGCGCCTCGAGCCCGGCGGCCAGTCCCCGCCCCCGATCCGTCGGCGCCAGCTCGCTGATGCGCCGCTTGTTGTCGGCCAGCTCTCGGACCAGCTCTCGGCGCTGCGCCGCGAGCTGCCGGGTTGCCGCCAGATCGGCCGCTGCTGCGGCCTCGAGGGCTGCTCCCAGATCGTCTTCGGCGCGCCGGAGCCGCTCGATCATCGTGTCGCGATCGGTGATCTGCGGCTCGACGGCGATCTCCCCGACGCCCTCGATCGCGATCGTGCTCCGGGCCACGACCGGCACCTTAAAGACCGGCCCCGCCAGCGCTCGCCCGTCGAGCAGCACGCGCCCCGCGGCGTTCGCTTCGAGGGCGAAAGACACCGTCGTCGCAACGGCGTTGACGGCCGCGCGGGCGGCGACCAGCTCAGCCGCCGCGTCCTCGACCCGCGACACATTCTCGTCAGTCGCCGGATTGGCGCCGATCGCCTCGGCCAGCCGGCCGACCTCGCGCCTCAGCTTCGCCGCTTTTTGCAGCGTGTCCTTGTGTTCCTCGATCTCTCTGGCGATGGCCTGCGCGCCGCGAAGCCGATCGAGCTGGCGCAGTGTTTTAATGTTGTCGCGCTGCCGCTGCCGCAATTGTACCAGCCGCTCTTCCGCCGCGTCGAGCCGGCGCGCCACTTCCGCCTGCCGGGTCTCGGCCTGCGCAAGCTTGGCGGCGGTGCCTTCGACCTCAGCCTCCAGCGGGCCCAGCTCGGCAATCAGCGCGCGCCGCTCGCTCACCGCCTTTTGCGCTTGCTGTGCGCGCTCGTCGGCGAGCCTTGCCTCGCTGCGCGCCGCCAAGAGTTCGGCCGCTCGGGTCGCGGCCGCGGTGCGTCGCCCCGCGATTTCGCTCAACTCGCGCCGGTGGGCGTCCTCGTCCCACCCCGCCAGGGTGCGCTGTCGCTCACCGCGCAGACGCGCGAGCTCGTTCATCTGCCCGAAGATTTCGTCCCGCTTGCTTTCGAGCCGTTCAACCTCGGCGCGCGCTTCGGCGAGCCGGTCGGCGGCATCCTTGAATTTACCCCTCGGACCGCGCGTGCTTCGCAGCTCCGACAGCGCGCATTCGACCGCCGCCGGGATGCGCCGGCCGCGCTGTCCCCCGGTGATCACGCCGACTTGCGCTTCGAGACATCCTTGCAGAGTGCGGCGCCCGGATTCGTCGAGATTGGGGTCGCCAAAGGACTTTCCCTGCGCCACCCACAGCGTGCCCCAGATGCCGGGCTCGCTGCTTCTCGCCCCGCGGACGAAGCCGAGCAGCTTCTGCAGCTCGGCTTCGGCTTCTTCGGCTTCGAACCGGCGCCCGCTGGCGTTGGTGAGCGTCGCCCGTCCCGACTGCCCGGCAAAGCGCTTGGAGACCGTCCATTTGGCGCCGTCGAGATCAAAAGCGAGATCGACCTGCGGCACCGTGCCGTTGCAGAAATGCCGAAAGCTCCGCGTGCGCTCGCTCTGCGCCGTCGCCTTCTCGAAGATGACCCCGTTGATCGCCTCCAGCAGGGTCGATTTCCCATACTCGTTCGGACCGACCAAAATGTTGAGGCCGTCGCCGATCCCGTCGATGCTGATCGCGCCGACGAATTTGCGGAAATGCCGCAGCTCCAAGGAGCGAATCTTCATCGGTCCGCCATGGTCAGGTGTTCGAGATAGAGCCGCCTCAAGGCCAGCGAGGCGAGCCGCGCCCGCTCGCCCGCCGCAGGATCGCGCGCCATCGCCTCGAGGCGTTCCGCGGCATCTCGGACAAAGCCGCCGGGCCGGTCGATGTCGTCCAAATCCGCTTCGGTCGGTTCGAGCACGAGCCCGCTGCGGTCGGCGCGCATCACGCACACCGCCGCCCCGATGCCGCTGTCGACGATCGTGTCCTCGAAGCGCTTGCGGCTGGCGAGCGACAGCACCCCCTTTACCCGCAGGTCGAGGACAACACGGCCGAGATCCGCATCGAGCCCACGCAGCCGGGCTGCGAGGAAATCGATGTGGGAATCGTCGGTCAGGGTAGCCGACACCTGATGCCACCTGTATTTTCCGGTCTCGACCGGCCGGACAATCGGGATCGCGCGCGCGCCGGAAATTTCGACAAGCAGCGCGCTGCCGCCATTGCACAAGGTCTCGCCCGCATCCGGCGGCAGCCGGAACTGATCGGGCTCGGGCGTGCCCGAATACCAGGTCCGCTCGTTGATGCTCATCTGACGATGCCAGTCGCCGAGCGCGAGGTAGGCGAGGCCCGCGGTTTTCGCGCGGTCGGGGGCGATGTAGTTCCGGTTCTCGCCGTCGGCGCCGAAATTCTGGATCGAGCCGTGCGCGATGCCGATGCGGACCGCGCCGCCGGGTGTCGGTTCGGCATCCATGTAAGCGGTGAGATCCTCGCTGCTCGCCAGATAGCGCAGCGGCGCCGGCAACAGAAAAACGCTCGCCCCGTCATCGTCGGCAATCTTCACCGCGCCGCGATCGGTATGCAGATGGACGTTTTCCGGCAGCCCCTGCCGGCGCAGCCGCTGCCACAGACCGTTCTCACGCGCGTGGTCGTGGTTGCCGGGCATCAGATGCCACGCCACCCCCGGAAACCGGCGCATGGCCTCGATCGGTTTGGCCAGGGCTTGCGGCGACAGCAGCTGCTTGTCGTAGATGTCGCCGGCCAGCAGGACCGCCGCCGCCGCGTGCCGGACCGCGAGCTCGCCCAAGATTTGCACGGCCCCCTGTCGGGCGTCCTGCAGCAGCGCTTCGGCCGCCGGCTCGAAGTATTTGAAAACCATGCCTATTTGTAGATCGGACGAGTGAATGAAGCGCATCGGAGGCCATCCGCAACGAGGCTTTCGCGTATTGTACCTCGCGCCCCGGCTAAGAGACCTTTAATGCGTATCTTCGGCGCGGCGCCCCGGCCGCGTCTTCACGGTGACGGCGCAGCCGGCTAGGCTGGGCCTCCCGACGGCCGATATCGAGAGGGACACCGCATGAGCGAGCTTGACCTGGTGATCCGTGGCGGCACGGTGGCGACCGCGGCCGACACGAGCGAATGCGATGTCGGCGTCAAGGACGGCGTCGTCGTGACCCTCGGCCGCGGTCTCGCAGCCGGAACCCGCGAGATCGATGCCGCCGGAAAGCTGGTTCTGCCGGGCGGCGTCGACAGCCATTGCCATCTCGAGCAGCGCTCGTCGGCCGGGGTCGTGTGCGCCGACGATTTCTACAGCGGCACGGTCGCGGCGGCGTTTGGCGGCACCACCACGGTGATCCCGTTCGCCGCCCAGCATCGCGGCCAGTCGTTGCGCCAAGTGGTCGAGGAGTACCATGACGCGGCGCGGCCCAAGGCGGTCATCGACTACGCCTTTCACCTGATCATCACCGACCCGACCGCCGAGGTCTTGGGCCAGGAATTGCCGGCCTTGATCCGCGACGGCTACACCTCGTTCAAGGTCTACATGACCTATGACCTGTTGCAGCTCGACGACGGGCAGATGCTCGACATCCTGGCGGTGGCGCGGCGCGAGGGCGCCCTCGTCATGGTCCATGCCGAGAATTACGACATGATCAAATGGCTGACCTTGCGATTGCTGGAGCGCGGCCTCGGCGCGCCGCGCTACCACGCGGTCAGCCACGCGCGGCTCGCCGAGGGCGAGGCGACCAACCGTGCCGTGACCCTGTCGCAGCTGCTCGACGTGCCGATCCTGATCGTCCACGTCTCGGCCGCCGAGGCGATCGACGTGATCCGCAGCGCCCAGACCAAGGGCCTCAGGATTTACGGCGAGACCTGCCCGCAATATTTGTTCCTGACCGCCGACGACATCGCCAAGCCCGGCCTCGAAGGGGCGAAGTTCTGCTGCAGCCCGCCGCCGCGCGACCACGCCGCGCAAGAAGCCGTGTGGACCGGGCTGAGGAACGGCACCTTCCAGGTGTTTTCGTCCGACCACGCCCCCTATCGCTACGACGCGTCCGGCAAGCTGCCGCATGGCGACCGGACGATCTTCAAGGACATCGCCAATGGTGTCCCGGGCATCGAGCTGCGCCTGCCGTTGCTGTTTTCCGAGGGTGTCGGGCAAGGCCGGATCGACCTCAACGCCTTTGTCGCCTTGACCGCGACCAACCACGCCAAGCTTTACGGGCTGTACCCGAAGAAAGGGACAATCGCGGTCGGCAGCGACGCCGACATCGCGATCTGGGACCCCGAGCGCCAGACCACGATCAGCGCGGGCATGCTGCACGACAATGTCGGCTACACCCCCTATGAAGGCCGCACGCTCAAGGGCTGGCCGGTCACGGTAATCAGCCGCGGCCGTATCGTGGTCGAGGACGGCGCCCTCGCCGCCGCCCGCGGCAGCGGCCAATTCCAGCCCTGCGCCCTCTCCGCCGCCGCCAAGCCCGCCGGCGTCCCGGTCCCCGAATTGGCCTACGCCGCCCGGCACGGCACGGCACTCGTCTGAGAGCACGACTCGAAATGATCCGCTATGTATCAATTGGTTATTCGTCGTTCCTGCGAAAGCAGGAACCCAGGGCTCCAAGGGCTCGAACGTTCCCCTGGACCACCGCTTTCGCGGGGGCGACGATAACCCCCTGAGATACCGGGCATTATTTCGGGCCGTACACTAGACGGGATCGTGATGATGATGGGTTTCGCCGGCTTAACCGATCCTGCGAGCCGAGGCGCCTGCCACCGAGATTGCCTTCGCTAATCGGCGCCGGCGGGGCGGCGGCCGAGGCGCCGGAACCACCCGCTGGAGCGCTCGCGAATTGTCTGGAAAATGACGTAAAGCATTGGGATCACGAACAACCCGATGGCGCTGGCCGCGATCATCCCGGCGAAGACCGGCGTGCCGACGCTGTGCCGGCTGATCTCGGCGGCACCGGTCGCGACGACGAGCGGGTAGACGCCGAGGATGAACGCGAACGAGGTCATCATCACCGCGCGGAACCGCATCCGCGCGCCGAGCACCGCGGCCTCGGGGATGGTTTTGCCCTGCTCGCGCTGGTCCTTGGCGAATTCGACGATCAGGATGCCGTTCTTGGCGGCCATCGCGATCAGCACCACGAGCCCGATCTCGCCATAGAGATCAAGCGCCAGATGAAAGATCCAGATGCCGACAAAGGCCCCCAGCACCCCGATCGGCACCGACAGCAAGACCGGCACCGGGATCATCCAGCTTTCGTAGAGACCGACGAGAAACAGGAACGCGAACAGCACCGACGAGGCCGAGGATCGCGCCGGTCTGGCCGGATGCCGCCACCTGCTGATAGGCGGTTCCGGTCCACTCATAGCTGTAGCCGGCAGGCAGGGTCTTTGCCGACACCTCCGACATCGCCGCGAGCGCGGTGCCGGAGGACGTGCCCGGCGACGGGCTGCCCTGAATCGGGATCGCGCGGTAGTTGTTGTAGCGGGTGATGACCTGCGGCCCGACGATGATGCCGGCGTTGGCGATCGAGCGCAGCGGCACGGTGGCGCCGTATTTGTTGCGGATGTAGATCTGCCACAGCGAGGACACGTCCCGGCGATTGGCCGCGTCGCCCTGGATGTTCACTTGCCAAACCCGGCCGAACAGGTTGAAATTGTTGATGTAGATGCCGCCCAACGTGGCCTGCAAGGCGGCGAAGACGTCGTTCAGGCCGAGCCCCAGCGCCTGGGCCTTTTGGCGGTCGATATTCAAGTAAATTGACGGGTTGCTCGCGGTAAAGGTTGAAAAGACACGCGTCAGCCTGGGGTCGCGATTGGCGGCGGCGAGCAGGCCCTGCATGACGCTGTTCATTGCCGCGGGGTCCTGCCCTTCGAGCCCTTCGAGCTGGTACTCGAACCCGCCCGTCGTCGACAGGCCGATGATCGGCGGCAGGTTGAACGGGATGACGGTCGCGGTGCGGATCTCGCGCCCTTCGCCGAATACCCGCGCGATCAGCGCTTGCGCCGAATTCGCGGCCCCTCTTCGATCGGCGAACGGCTTTAACGTCGGCACCACGAAGGCCGTATTCGGCTCGTTGACGCCGTCGATGATCGAAAACCCAACGATCGCAAAGACATTCTCCACCTGCGGCATCGACCGCAACAGGGTTTCGATGCGATGGGCCGCCTCGCTGGTGCGGGCGACCGAGGCGCCGTCGGGCAATTGCACCGAAATAAAGAAAGCCCCCTGGTCTTCTTCGGGCAGAAATCCGGTCGGGGTGCGCGACGACAACAGGTAGACCGCAGCAGCGCTCGCCAGCACCGCGACGAACCCCAGCACCGCCATGCGCACCAGGCGGCGGACGACCGCGGCATAGCCGTCGCGGACATTGTCGATGCGCCGCAACACCCAGCCCATCGGGCCGCGTTTCGGGCCGGTGGGACGCAGAAACACGGCGCACAGCGCCGGCGACAGGGTCAGCGCGTTCAGCGCCGAGATCGCCATCGCGACGCTGATCGTCACCGCGAATTGCCGGAACAGCGTCCCCGAAACGCCCGGGATAAACGCGATCGGCACGAACACCGAAAACAGCACCAAGGTGATCGCGATGATCGGCGCGGTGATCTCGGCCATCGCCTTCTTTGTCGCCTCGGCGGGCGACAAATCGGGCTGCTCTTCCATGACGCGTTCGACGTTTTCGACCACGACGATCGCGTCGTCGACCAGGATGCCGATCGCCAGCACCATCGCCAGCAGCGATATGGTGTTGGCCGAATAGCCCATCATCAACAGCACCGCGAAGGTGCCGATGACGCTGACCGGCACCGCGACGGCCGGAATGAGGGTCGCGCGCAGACTGCCGAGAAACAGGAAGACGACGATGACGACGAGCGCAAAGGCGATGACGAGCGTGATCACCACGTCGTGGATCGTGTCGTAGACGAAAGTGGTCGTATCGTAATTGACTAGGTATTCGAGACCGGGCGGGAAGCGCTGGCTCAAGCGCTCGAGGTTGGCCCGCACCAGCGCAGCGGTCTGCACCGCGTTGGCGCCGGGCGAAAGGTAGATGCCGATCGCCACCGCCGGCTGGCCGTTGATGCGGCCTTCGATGTCCTCGTTCTGGGCGCCAAGCTCGACCCGCGCGACATCGCGCACGCGCAGCAGCGATCCGTCTGGATTGGCGCGCAGCACGATGTTGCCGAACTGCTCCGGCGTCGTCAGGCGGCCCTGCGTCTGCACGTTCATCTGGAATTGCTGGTCGTTGGCGATCGGGCGCGCGCCGATCCGGCCAACCGGCGCCACGACGTTCTGCGCCTGGATCGCGGCGATCACGTCGGCCGGCGTCATCTGCAGATTGTTGAGCCGGTTGATGTCGAACCAGATCCGCATCGAGTAATTGAGCGCGCCGAAAAGCCGCGCTTGGCCGACCCCCGGGGTGCGCGACAAGACATCGAGCACGTTGATGATCGCGTAATTGGTGATGAACAGCGGATCTTGCTTGCCGTTCTTGCTGTAGAGCATGAGGAATTGCAGGACCGCCGACGATTTCTTTTGGATCGTCAGCCCTTCGAGCTGGACTTCGGGGGGCAGCTGGGCGAGCGCGGTCTGCACCCGGTTGTTGACGTTGACGGTGTCGATGTCGGGATCGCTGCCGAGCGACAAAGCTGACCGTCAGATTGTAGCTGCCGTCATTGCCGCTCGTCGACTTCATGTAGATCATCTTGTCGACGCCGACGACCTGCGCCTCGATCGGCTGGGCGACGCTCGCCTCGACGACGGCGGCGGAGGCGCCGGGGAAGGTGGCGGAGACCTGAACCTGCGGCGGCACGATGTCCGGAAACTGGGCGACCGGGATGCTGGTCAGCGCCAATAGGCCGGCGATCGTAATGACGAGCGCGATGACGACCGCCAGCCGCGGCCGGTCGACAAAGATCGCGGAGATCATTGGCCGGCCTTTGGGGCGCCGGGCGCGGCGCCGCCCTGGCTCCGCCGCCCTGTGCTCCGCCTGCCGCGCCGCCGCCCTGTGCTCCGCCTGCCGCGCCGCCTCCGGCGCCGCTCCCGGCGCACGCCTTGCACAAACTCCGGTGGAATCGGCGGCGGCGGGGTCGCCGGGCCGGGCGAGACCACCTCGCCGGGGCGGGCCCGCTGCAACCCTTCGGAGATCACCATCTCGCCTTCCTTCAGCCCGCTCGTGATGACCGCGGTGGACGGGGTCGACTGCCCGAGGTGAATGCGCCGGATTTGCGCCTTGTTCTGCGCGTCGACGACATAGACGTAGTCGCCCTGCTGATCGGACAGCACCGCGGCGCGCGGAACCGCGAGAACCGAGACCGGCTGCACGCCTTCGAGCAGCACGGTCACAAACTCCCCGTCGGTCAGCTCACGCGACCCGGGGTCGCTGGCTTTCATTCCGGGCAGCACCGGGTTGGGGATGACGCCGCGCACCGTGAGCGTGTCGGTGGTTTCGGCGACCGTCGGCGACACGTAATCGAGATGGCCGGTCTGCCCGTAGATTTTGCCGGTGGTCAGGCGCAGCCTGATCAGCACCGCGCTGAACCCGCCCTTTGGGGCGTAGCGGTCGCGCAGCTCGAGCCCGGTGCGCAGCGCGATCGGAAAGATGACATACATCGGGTCTTGGCTGACGAGCGTCGCCAAGGTCCCGCTCGTCGGCGAGACGACATTGCCCTCGGTGACCGCCGTGCTGCTGATCCTGCCGTCGATCGGCGCCCGGATTTCGGTATAGCCGAGATTGATTTGGGCCTGCTCCAGCTGGGCCTGGGCGGCGGCGATCTGCGCCGCGAGCGAGCGCTCGGAGGCGAGAGCGCTGTCGACGTTCGACTGCTGGCCGGCGACGGTCTTCAACAGGTATTGCGCGCGTTCGAGCGTCAGTTCGGCGTTGCGGTGCTGCGCCTCCAGCTGGGCGACATTGGCCTTGTTGTAGTCGACCTGAGCCTGGAACGGCGGCTGCTCGAGCTGGTAGAGCAGGTCGCCCCGTTTGACCTCGGTGCCCTCGACAAAGGCTCGCTTTTCGAGAAACGCGGTGACCCGGGCGACCAGCGCCACCCGCCCGACCGCCTGGATGCGCCCGATGAAGTCGTTGGACTGGGTTATCTCTTGGCGCTCGGCGCGCACCACGCCCACCGCCGGCGGCGCGCTCGGGGCCGGCTGGGCCGCCGCACCGGCCGCGAGCAGGCCGAGGAAAAGGCCCGTCATCAGACAGCCGGCAGACGACTTCCGAGTCATGTGATCCACTGAACGCTTGCGTCCCCACCGCGATCGTCGACGAAGCCGGATTTCACGCCTCGCCCCTTTGGAGCGTGCGCAATCTCCGTGCCATGGCAATCCGGCTGAACGTGTTGCGCGCCTCGCCGGCCGACCCGAGAGAACCAGTAGAGCCCATGGCCGTCGAGCTATAATCCACCAGCCGCCCCCTTGTCTGCGGGTAACGGGTGAGGGTCGCCACGCGGTTCGCGGCCCCGCGAACCGGCAACGGCTGGTCATCGGAAATTCGCTTGCGGCAAGCAGGCCGATGACCCACGATCCGCGCCGACACGGTGTGCGCCGGAGGGCTCGGCATGAACGAAATGTATTTGCGCAGCGGCATCTTTCTGGCGCCGTTCCACAATCACGACGAAAACCCGACCCTGTCGATGGAGCGCGATCTCGAGCTCCTCGAGCACCTCGACCGGCTGAATTATCACGAGGCGTGGATCGGCGAGCATCATTCGGGCGGCTTCGAGTTGATCGCCTCGCCGGAGATGTTCATCGCCGCCGCGGCCCAGCGCACCCGCCACATCCGGCTCGGCACCGGCGTCGTGTCATTGCCCTATCACAACCCGTTCATGCTCGCCGACCGCATGGTCCAGCTCGACCACATGACCCGCGGCCGCGCGATGTTCGGGGTCGGCCCGGGCGCCCTCGTCCACGACGCGCTGAAGATCGGCATCGACCCCGGCGAGCAGCGCCGGATGATGAACGAGTCGCTCGACGTGATCATTCCGCTGCTCCACGGCGAAACCGTCAGCCGCAAGACCGACTGGTTCAACCTGACCGAGGCGCAACTGCAGCTGCGCTCCTATACCCGCCCGACGATGGAGCTGGCGGTGGCGGCGGCGCGCTCGCCCTCGGGGTCGCTCCTCGCCGGCAAACACGGCATCGGCATGCTGTCGATCGGCGGCACCAGCCCGATGGCGATGGAGCGCCACACCGCCAATTGGGGGCTTTACGAAGAGACCGCGCGCGCCAACGGCCATACGCCCGACCGCAAGAACTGGCGGGTGGTCGGCATGTTCCACATCGCCGAGACCCGCGAGCAGGCGCGCAAAAACGTGCAGTTCGGCGTCCAGGCCTTCGCCAACTATTTCCGCGACGTCGCCACCTTCCCGATCATCCCGCCCGATGTGCCCGACCCGACCGACTGGCTGATCGAGACCGGCACCGGCTGCATCGGCACGCCCGACGACGCGATCGCCTATATCGACCGCCTGGTCGCCGGCTCCGGCGGGTTTGGCGTGCTGTGCGAATTGGCGCAGAACTGGGCCGACTGGGACGCGACCAAAAAGCATTACGAGCTGATGGCGCGCTTTGTCCACCCGCGCTACCAGCAGAGCCGCGAATTGCTGCGCGGCAGCTATGATTTCGCCACCAGCCGGCATGTCGACTTCACCGGCCAGGCCGCCGCCGCAATCCAGAAGGAAATCGACCGGCATGCGGCGGCCAGCGCCGACCCGCGGCCGCACCGCGACGCCGCCGAGTAAGCCCCTGTCGGTTACATCCGATCGCGCATTCCCCGGATAAGGCGAAGACAGTCCGGGGATGTCGGCCGGACGAAGCATTTGTCGGAGTGTGACGTCCTTCACACCGGTCGCGCGGTTTTAGAACGATATTGCCGGGCGGGAACGGAGGGGCGGTCTGTCTCGGCAATGAGGCCGCCTGTCCGGGAAATGCCGGATTGATCGTCTTCCGGCCCCACGACCCTCAAGGACACGAAAATGGCCGGTATCTTGACCATCGCCCCGGGCAGCCCGCATTGGTGGCTCAGCCCCGATATCTGGGTGACACCCGTCGGCAGCCCCACCACTCCCCCAGGCACGGCCAATCCGATCGCTGGCCAAGCCTACAACGTTTCAGTCCGCCTGCACGACAACTACCCCGAGCCGGTACCGAGCGGCTGGAACCTGTTCGTCTGTTGGGTGATTCCGACGACCGGGCCCTTCCCCCTCCCCACCGGCGGGCAAGTACTCAACAACGCCCCGATCACTGTCAACGTCCCCGCAACCAGCGCCGTTATTGTCCAAACGGCAATGACCTGGACCCCATCTTTCGAGAATGGCGGCCACGAGTGCCTGGTCGCGGCGGCCTATGGCACAGCGCGCGGCGAGGGGCTTCCGCCAAGCCTGGACGCCGACCCATCGGACAATGATACCAACCAGGGCTATCTTAGCACTGCTCAGCACAATCTCGGTGTGGTGTCGCTCGTACCGCCGCCAAAGGGACCGCGCATCCACTATGCTTTCCAGGTGTGCAACGGCTTCGACGAGGAGCGCGAGTTTGTCGTCAGGGCGCAGCAGGCGCCGCTTTCGCAGATCGAGCATTTTCTGCCTGGCGTGCCCGGCGGCCGCACCCTGCTCGACAAGCCGGGCAAGGTCGAGCGCCTCGGCCTCGTCGCCTCCGCCAAGCCCGATCCCAAGGAGCTGGAGGCCGCACCGGCGGTTCTGCCGCGCGTCAGGATCGCGCCGCGCAGTTGCCGGCAATTCACGCTCGGCGGCAGCCTGGAAAGAGGCAACGCGCTGATCAACGTCACTCAGAGCCTGGGCGAGCGGGTGGTCGGCGGGCTCAGCGTGCTGGTGATGGCCGAGGCGAAGTGACCGCGCCCGGCGCGCCCGAGATCCTGCCCAGATAGTTGCCGAGTTCAAGCGTCGGGGATCGCCAACCGGGCGGCGCAGCGGCGTCGCCCGGCCGGCGCCGTTCTATCGCGGCGGAACCGACGGACCACCCGGCCGTCGGCGCCAGCCTTGTTGCCAGCCTTGTTATCGACGCGCTTCGCCGTCACATTAGCCCCCTCAGTGCGGAGCTTGTTTCCAATGAAATCAAACGCCCCGGCGACGCCTAGCGGCCGCCATTTTCTGCAGATCCCCGGGCCGACCAACGTGCCCGAACGGGTGCTGCGGGCGATCGCGATGCCGGTTATCGACCATCGCGGGCCGGAATTCGCCGAGATGGCGAAGGAAATCGTCGCCGGCCTGAAGCGCGTCTTCCAGACCGAGGGGCTGGTCGTCATCTACCCGTCTTCCGGCACCGGGGCGTGGGAGGCGGCGCTGTCCAACACCCTGTCGCCGGGCGACCGGGTCCTGATGTTCGAAACCGGCCAGTTCGCGAGCCTGTGGCGCGCCATGGCCGGCCGGCTCGGGCTCGACATCGACTTCGTGCCGGGCGACTGGCGGCGCGGGGTCGACCCGGCGCTGGTCGAGGAAAAGCTCGCGGCCGACCGGGAGCACCGGGTCAAGGCCGTCTGCGTCGTCCACAACGAGACCTCGACCGGGGTGCGCAGCCGCATCCCCGAGATCCGCGCCGCGATCGACCAGGCCCGCCATCCGGCATTGCTGATGGTCGACACGATCTCGTCTTTGGCTTCGAGCGACTACCGGCACGACGAATGGAAGGTCGACGTCACCGTCGCCGGCTCGCAAAAGGGCTTGATGCTGCCGCCCGGCCTCGGGTTCAACGCCGTGTCGAAAAAGGCGCTGGCCGCGGCCGAAACCGCGAAGCTGCCGCGCTCCTACTGGGATTGGCAGGCGATGCGCGACACCGCGCAGACCGGCTCCTTTCCGTACACGCCGGCGACCAACATGCTGTTCGGCCTGCGCGAAAGCTTGCACATGCTGCTCGACGAGGAAGGGCTCGACGCGGTCTTCGCCCGCCACGCCCGCCACGCCGAGGCGACAAGGCGCGCGGTCGCCGGCTGGGGCCTCGAAGTGGTGTGCGCCGACCCGCGCGAGCATTCGAATTCGCTGACCGCGATCATGGTGCCGGAAGGCTGCGACGCCGACCGGCTGCGCGAGATCATCCTCGACGGCTTCGACATGTCGCTCGGCACCGGTCTCGGCCGGCTTAAGGGCAAGGTCTTCCGCATCGGCCATTTGGGCTGGTTCAACGATTTGATGCTGTGCGGCACGTTGAGCGGGGTCGAGATGGGGCTGCAGCGCGCCGGCATCCCGCACCGCGCCGGCGGCATCACCGCCGCCCTCCAATACCTCGCCGCCGCCTAGGGTCCTGGTTCAGAGATGCGTTTCATAAATTCATCACGTCATTGCGAGCGCAGCGAAGCAATCCCGTGCGGAAAATGGCGTTAGCCTGCGGGATTGCTTCGTCGCCTACCGGCTCCTCGCAATGACGGACCTACTGAATTATTACGCGTACTTACGGCTCGGAACTAGCCCAGCACCGTCCCTCGACACCGTCACGCGATTACTTGGGCGGGTCGACCCACACGTCGCTTTGCTTGATGCGGTCGATCAGCCGCTGGGGATCGAATTTGCGGTATCGCCGGGGATCGCGAACAGCGCCGCCGGCTGAGGTCCTGCGCGAATGTGGTCGAGCGCGATCGCGGCGCCGTCGGCGAATTGGAACCTGACCGGGAATTTCAGCCGCGGGTCGACCCAGGCGTAGCCGGTCTCGCCGCCGGGTGACGTCACCCGGTATTTTATGGCGGCGCTCACGCCGCCGGGACCCGCGCCTAGCCGCCGGCAGGCCCAGTGGCCGCCCCGGTCGGCACCGGCGATCTTCGCCATCGCGTCCCACGCCGGACACGGGTCGTTCGGGTCGACCGGGGTCAGGATCTGGGTCAGCCGGCTCGATTGCTTTGCGTCCATAAAGACGCGCTGCGCCGGCATCAGGAACAGCGCGGCGCCGGCGCCGGGATCGGTCAGAAAGCGGCCGTTGCGAACACCGGGAGGCTCGATCCGCACGATGCCGGGGCCGACATAGAGCTTGCCGGCGGCGTCTTCGCGGCGGCCTTGCGCGTTTGTCGACACGAGATCGGCGGAGAATTGCTGCGCCGCTGCCGGAGCGCCGGACAGCGGCGCGACGCCGAAAAGACCAAGCGCCAGGAACAGCGCGGTTGCGGATGCCCGCATCGGGCTGTCCCCGGCCTCGACGCCCGCTTACTTGAGGTAGGGTCCCGAATCGGGCCGCTGGTCGAAGTCGAAGGCTTCGAACAGATCGGCCAGCGCCGGCATGTTGGTCGGCACGTAGGGATTGTTTTTCTTGGCCTCCGGATTTGGCAGGTTGTCGCGGCTGCGGTCGGTCAGCGGCCGCAGGCGCCAGTTGCGCTCGATAAATTTCAGCAGCGAGACATGGTCGGCATAGCCGTGGTCGATCTTGCCCCCGGTCGAGTAGGCCGAGAGAACGAGCAGCGGAATGCGCGGCCCGTCGCCGAAATAGTCGATCGGCTGGACAAAGCCCGAATCCCAGTAGCCGCCGGCCTCGTCCCAGGTGATGAACACCGCGGTGTCGGCCTTGAGCCGCGGGTGCGCTTCGAGCGCTTCGAGGATGTTTTCGACATAGGCCTCGAAGAGGTCGATCTTGGAGCTTTGCGGGTGACCGTCGAGCAGGCCGTCGGGTTTGCCGACCGAGACTGCCGGCAATGTGTTGTTGTCGATGTCGGCGATCAGGTCGGCGGTGTCCTTGACGTGCGCCGCCCGTTGCGCTGCGTCCCCCATGATCGACGAGGCATACTGGAACGGATTGCAGATCTGGCAATAGGCGACCCCGAGCGCGTGCGCCGGGTCGGCGAGCGCCGCCGCCGTCAGGTTCGGGTTGGCCGGGTTGGCCTTGACAGCGTCGTCGGAGAGAGCGACGGCATCGTTGAAGGCGCCGCCGAAATAGGCCCAGCTGACCTTCTTTTCATTGAGCGCGTCACCGATGGTCTTGACCGGCGACGGCGGCAGCGCGCCTTGGACCGCCGGCACCACGAACCCGTTCGGCAAAAACCCGGGGTTGGTGTTGTCGAGCATGTAATAGTGGCCGGACGCGCAATTCGGTTTCGCCCGGTACGGAAGGCTGCCCAGGTAATCGACAATCGGCTTGACGCCGGGCTGGGTCGGGTCGGCGCAATCGGTGAAGTTGTTGTCCGCGATATAGGCGTTGACGGTGCCGGGCTTCGGGTTCGGGTTGGCGATGTTCGAGGGCGGGGTCGCCGCGTTGCCGTTGCCGTCGCTCCAAAAGCCGGCGTCGCCGGTTCCGAACATGAAGTGGTTGGCGCCGGTGCCGCCGAGAAACGACTGGTGGAAATTGTCGCTCAACGTAAAGCGGTCGGCCAGCGTCTTCAGCAGCGACGCCTGCTCCTGCTCGGCGTTGTAGAAGCCCATCTCGTTGCCCTCACTGAAATTCCCGGTCTTTGTCGCGGGATTGGGCGGGCTGTAGGTCGCCATGACAAACGGAAACAAATCGTTCAGGCAGCCGGTAGGATTGTCCTTGGTCGCATTGGCGATGCTGCAATCCTGCTGCTGGAAAGCCTGGTAAAAGCGATGGGTCATGTCGCCGGTGTAGTCGTCGTCGCTGATGTTCAGCCCTTTCAGCACAAACGGCCCGTTCGACAGTGTGCCGGCTCCCGGAACCCTTGTGTCCAATGCGTCGTTCGGCAAGCCGGTGGCGCCGGTGGTCAGCAGCAGCACGTTCTTGGGCTGAATGTCCGGCTCGACGCTGGCCTCGGCGGCAGTCTTGAACGGCGCGCCGGTATCGCTCTGCGCCGTCGGCGCCCCGTTGGTGTTGGGCTGCGGCATCAGGTTGGTCATGCCGTAAGGCGTCTTTGCGCTGTCGGGCGCGCCGACGTAATAGAGCGCCTGCGGCGACACCGCGTATTGCGTCGCCAGGCTGAAGTTTGGCCCCGGCGT
Organism: uncultured Alphaproteobacteria bacterium; assembly: GCA_963775525.1. Classification (GTDB taxonomy): domain Bacteria; phylum Pseudomonadota; class Alphaproteobacteria; order ATCC43930; family CGMCC-115725; genus AP-15. The sequence goes on from CAVZJF010000045.1 coordinate 44,218, forward strand.
GCCGTCGGCGTTGACGATGCCTTTCGAGAGTAGGTTCGAGATCGTCTGACCCCGGCCTTTCGGCTTGTAGACGCCAAACGTGTGATCAAGGCCGCGGTTTTCGCCGATCAATATGATGACGTGCTTGATCGGGCTTTCGGTGTGAAAGAGGGTGGCGGCGTCGCGATCGCGATCGTGATCCGTACCCGATTTTGACCCGTCTAAGCCCGCGGCATGCCCGTCTAGGCCCGCGGCATGAGTGAACCCGAACGGATCGAGCATCGACGTGCAGATCGCCGTCGTGAACAGCCATCTGCGCCACCGTCCAACCTTTGACTGCATTACCATACCCCCTCCATTAACTTTGGAGCTGGGATTTAGCCGCGCGGAAATGACGACGCCGTCACAGCCAAGTTTCAAATTCGAGAACCTTTAGTGACGCCGCATCCCGCAATGCGGCGCGTGCCGGCCGCTCAATGCCGGGCGCCGTTCGCCGCCTGCAGCATTTGCCGCAGCGCGGCGTAATGGGCGTCGTGGATCGCCGGGTTGAACAGCGACCAGGGCTGCGCGGCGGCCAGTGCGGCCGGCACCGCGGCCGCCATCAGCTTGCGAAAATTGGCGTATTCGGCGGCGGCGGCGTCAAACTGGCCGGCTGCCGCCGCCATGTCGACCCGGCGCAGGCCGAGGACCAGCTCCTGAAGCGCGGTGCGCGCCAATGCGCGTTCCTGCGCGCCGCCGGAAACGGTCGTGTCATGCCGGTCGGGGTAGTCCTCGGCCAACTCGCGCAGCTCAAGGCCGATCGTGTCGACCGCGAGCGAGATGATCTCGGTATCGTGCGCCGGGATCGCGGTGGCGAGCACGCTGGCGAAGTCATTGGCTTCTTTGAGCTCGGTGACGACCCCGTCATTCTCGTATGCGCGCTCGCCGTCGCCGATCGCGGTCAGGTAGGCGACGAGATCGTGCTGGTCCTGCGGCGACAGCCCGAGATCGAATTCACGATCGAAATATGCGACGACCTGGCCGTAGCTGTCGTAGCGCCCGTCATGGAAGTAGGGCGCGTTGAAATCGGCATTCAGCAGGGTCGGCGTCTTGTACAGCCCGGTTCCGACATCGTGCTGACGGTGGTCGACAAACGCCGCCGAGGGCAGGTGGCAGCCGGCGCAGCTGAGCCCGGGATCGTGCCGAAACGGCTTTGTGAACAACGCCTCGCCGCGCTGCTCCGCCGCACTCGACCGCGCGGTCAGGCGTCCGCCTGGGCCGAGGCTCGGATTGGGCAGAAAATCGATGTCCTGGAGGTAGGCCACCATCGCGTCGAGCACCGCCGGCGACGGTTCGGGGCCGGCAAATTCGTTGACGACGACGTTGCGCACGAAATCGCGCAGCGAGGCCACGCGGCCGTCATGGCCATAGGGTCCCAGATAGCGGGCGCCGCGCAGGCTCGGGACGGTGACCGCGTCGAGCACGTGGTTGTCGGCTTTGGCGTTGAACAACCCGCCCGTCGTGTCGAAAGTGCCGGGCCGTCGCGACAAGCCCGGGATATAAAGCTTGGCGTTGGAGGCGCCGTTGACGTGGCAGGTGGCGCAGCTGATGCCGGCCTGCCGCGCCGTCCCGCCCAGTATCTGCGGCGAGCTGAACGCCAGGTCGCCGAGATTGACCAGATAGGATTTGGCGCCCCCGATCGCTTCCGAGCGGAAGACTTCGCGAGGCTGGGCCAGCGCGTCCTCGTTGAGCTCGGTGCCGGCCGGCAGCATCGTCTGTTTGCCGTGCACCGGGAACGCGCTCAATTCGAGCGGCGCCACCAACATTGCCGCGGCCGCCGTCGACGCCGCCAGCAACGCTCCCCACAGCCGTCTTTTTCCGTGGCGCGCAACCCGCGCCCTTCGCCTCACTGCGCGATTTCCTCGAGGGTCGGCGACCGCAACCCGATCTTTGGCGCCGCCTCCTGCAGCAATACGATCAGCTCTTCGCTCTGGGCGCGCAGCTTTCCGGGGTCGAGGCTTTTCAGATCCGGCACGTCAACCTGGGCTTTCAGCTGGGCTATCTTGTGCGGGATTGCGGTCGCCAGCCTGGGGTCATGGGCTTCGAGGGCGGCGGCGAAAATCGTGCGGTAGGCGATGTCGATCCCGTCGACGTTGTTCTGCATGTCATTCAGCGAGGTGCCGCTGAACGCCGATTCGCCGCCGGCGGCCTTGCTCTCGCCGACCTCGTAGGCGAGCCGCGCGGTGCCGTTGAGCAAGCGCTGCGGCAGCAGGTCGAGATGGTAAATCTTTACGTCCAAATCCTCGAGGTTGAGGATCAGCGCGTCGGTCTCGGGCTTCAGGTCGGTCCGCCTGGCGCCGAACAACTTCGCCTCGATCGCGTGAAAGCCCAGGAGCGCGTTGGGCCACGCGTCGATTTCCTGGTCGAGATCGGGAACAAAGCCGCTGGTGAAGACCTCGGCGCGCTCCCAGCCGACGCGCGCGTCGACCCACGCCTTTTCCGCCCCTGCGACGTCGCCGGCGGCGAGCCGCGCCTCCAGCAGCCGCGCCCCGGCCAGCGAGCGGTCGATGTCGTGGGCCATGATCGGCCGGTACTGTTCGGCCGTCGCCGCGAGGTCGCCGCCGGGGGTCGGCGAAACGTTGGGCGCGGCGGACACCGGGGCGGAGACGGCAGAGCAGCGCGGCGCACAGGCCAGCGCGGCGCACAGGGCCAGCGCAGCGCACAGACCGCTCGACAGACGCAACCGCCCCCCTGACGCGGCCCGCCTTCGAGTGGCCGGCCGCGCACTCCCCATCGACGCTTGTTTAAGCATTCATCACCTGCTCTGCGCGACGCCGGCCACGCGAGACTGCCGCGTACGACCGGCACCATGTGCGGCAGGTTTAATCGCCTCGTTTGACAGTTTGATGACAGTTGCCTAACGCCGAAGGTGACTTAAAACTGACATCATTTCGCCAAAAAACTGAAACTTCGCCTAATTAGCTTCAACCGCGCCGCGCCATTGGAACCGCCGCCATCATCGGCCGGTGGCGCGCAGCCCGGCCGGCCTGCGACCGAGGGGAAGGTTCGGGCCTGCCGGCGGAACCCGCCATTTCACCACATTTGCGAGCGAGCCATCATGTCAGCCAGATTTACGCGACCTTGGAAACCCAAGCTCGGGAAAGCAAAACTCGCCGTTCTTGCCGCGAGCACTGTTCTTTACGGCGTTGCGGCGGCCCCGAGCATTGCCGGCAACGGGGCGCCGCAGCCGCCCTCGACGCAGACGCCGATCAAGCACGTCGTCGTCATCTTTGACGAAAACATCAGCTTCGACCATTATTTCGGGACTTACCCGTTTGCGCAGAACCCGAAAAACGAGCCGGGCTTCACGGCGCGCGACGACACCCCCTCGGCCAATACGCTGGTCAGCGCCGGGCTGCTGACGAACAACCCGAACCTGCTTCAGCCCTACCGCCTCCAGCGGTCCGAGGCTTACACCTGCGACATGGACCACGACTACACCGACGAGCAAAAGGCGGTGGATGGCGGGTTGATGGACAAGTTCGTGCAGGCGACCGGGGTGATCGGCGTCGGCTGCAGGAGCGACGGGTCCACCGTGATGGCCTATTTCGACGGCAATACCGTCACCGGGCTGTGGAACTACGCGCAACGCTTCGCCATGGACGACAACTCCTATGGCAGCATGTTCGGCCCGTCGACCGTGGGCGCCGTCAACCTCGTCTCCGGGCAGACCGGCAATGCCCTGATCGCGCTGACCTTCTCAAACGGCAAGATCGCCGCGACGAGCCCATTGGTGACGGTCACCGGCGATCCCGACCCGGCGCTCGACGATTGCGGAGCCGACAAGGGCGGCACCAAGACCGGTCAGGGAACGGTGCAGCTCTCCGGCACGAATGTCGGCGACCTGCTCAACGCCAAACGCGTCACCTGGGGCTGGTTCCAGGGCGGGTTTGCACCGACCGCGGCGGCAACCGCGAGCAGCCCCGCGGTTTGCGGCGCAATGCACGTCCAACACCAGTACACCCCGCCCGGCGCCTCGCAGCCGGCGCTGGTCGTGCCGAACCCGACCGCGCAGAACGGCGGCCCCGCCGAAATCCACACGCCGACGGCCGATTACGTCCCGCATCACGCGCCGTTCCAGTACTACGCCTCGACGCGCAACCCACACCATTTGCGGCCGTCGCCGGATAGGCCGTCGCAAATCGGCAACAGTGACCAAGCCAACCACCAATACGACATCAACGATTTCTTCAGCGCGCTGAAAGCCGGCAATTTGCCCGCCGTCTCTTATTTAAAGGCGCCGAAATACCAGAATGCGCATCCCGGCAACTCCGACCCGCTGTTGGAGCAGGTCTTCCTCGTCAACGTCGTCAATGCGCTGCAGCAGTCGCCGTTCTGGCGCGAGACGGCGGTGATCATCAATTACGACGATTCGGACGGCTGGTACGACCACGCGCTGGGGCCGGTCGTCAATCATTCGACAAATGCGGGCACGACCGACCCCGGCAACCCGAATATCGGCGGCGACAACAACGAAACCAACGCCAACGACTCGTTCATCCCGACCTTGCCGCTGTCGACCTCGCGACCCCGTCCGCCCCAGGCAACATCACGACTTCGGGCGTCTGCGGGCCGTCGCCGGTGAACGCGCCGCCGGGTGCGGGGCGTTGTGGATACGGCCCGCGGCTGCCGTTGGTGGTGATCTCGCCCTGGGCCAAGCCGAATTTCGTCGACCACACCGTGACCGACCAGACCTCGAGCCTGCGCTTTATCGAGGCGAACTGGAACCTCGGCTCGATCGACGGCGCGAGTTTGCCTGCGGGCCAGCCTCTGGGCTCGTTCTCGTTCGACCAGCTGTCCGGGTCGATCCTCAACATGTTCGACTTTGACGACCGGCCCAACATGGCGTCGCTGATCCTCGACCCGCTGACCGGAACCGCCGCCAAGCATTGGTGATTTACCGGCGGCGCTCCGTCCCGGTAGAATTCGTCAACATGGCAACCGCCGGCCGATACGCGGCCGGCGGCTGTCGCTTGTCCGACCGGGAAGGAAGCCGAGATGCGCCAGGACCAAGCCGAGGAAGCCGCCCGATTGCTGTGCGCCGCGCGCCGGGGTGAGCCGATAGCGCAACTGCCGGAACCCTGCCGGCCGCAATCGGATGCCGACGCCTATCAAATCCAGGACGCGGTCGTCCGCCAGCTGGGGACCGCGATCGGCGGCTGGAAGGTCGGTGCCGCCACCTCGGCGGTTGCGGCCTTTTGCGCGCCGATCTATGCGCCGATGATCCGGCCGAGCCCGGCCGCCTACACCGCCGGCGAACTGCGCCTCGTCGCCATCGAGGCCGAGCTCGCATTTCGCCTCGGTCGCGACCTTCCGCCGCGTCCAGCGCCCTATGAAGCAGCCGAGGTCACCGCCGGCGCCTCCTTGCATCCGGTCGTCGAAATCGTCAACTCGCGCTATGCCGATTTCCAGTCGCTCGACCGCGCCGCGATCCTCGCCGACAATTTTTCGAATGGCGGGCTCGTCTGGGGGCCGCCGGTGCCGGGCTGGGAGCAGCTCGATCTTTCTCGCACCGAAATGCGGATCACCGAAGACGGCAGGCCGTTCGCCGACAGCAGCGCCGGGGTGGCGCGCGACCCGGTGGCGGCACTCGTCGACTTCGCCAATCTGATGCGCACCCGCGGCGGCGCCAAGGCCGGGAGTTTTGTCACCACCGGCTCGTGGACCGGTATGGTCTTCACCCGCCACGGCGCCAAGATCAGCGCCGAGTTCGGCCCCCTCGGGCGCGTCGACATCGCGTTTTCGGGCAACTGACCGCCGGCTACCGCGGGACCGGGCCGGTGATCGCGGCGTAGACCAGCTGGCGCGACAGGTAGCGATAGTAGAGCCGGCGGTCCGGGGCCTGGGCGAGGAAGACCGCGATCAAATCCTCGGCCGGGTCGATCCAGAAATAGGTGCCGGTGACCCCGCCCCAGAAATATTCGCCGACCGAGCCCGGCACCGGCGACATGCCGGGTTGGGTGCGCACCGCAAAACCGAGGCCAAAGCCGTAGCCCATCTCCGGCACCGGCGCCAACGCGCCGAACCGTTCGCGCGCGGTCTCGCCATAGCCGCAATCGGGCGGCAGATGGTTCGCTGCCATGTGGCGGATCGTCTTTGGCGCCAACAGCCGCTTGCCGTCGAGCTCGCCCCCGTTCAGCAGCATCTGGCAGAACCGCAGGTAATCCGCCGCGGTCGAAACCAGCCCGCCGCCGCCGGAGGCCCAGCGCTGCGGGTGGCCCACGTCGCGCATCGGCGGGCGCACCCCGCTCGCGGCGTCCGTCTGCGGTTCAGCGACGCGTTCCGCCTTGGCGCCGGTCGCTTCGAAGGCGGTGTCGGCCATGCCGAGCGGCCCGGTGATGTGCGCCTCAAAGAAATCGGCGAGGCTCTGGCCGGAGACGATTTCGACGACGCGCCCCAAGACGTCAGTCGACATGCTGTACTCCCAGGTGGTGCCGGGCTCGAACATCAGCGGCAGACGGGCGAGCTTGGAAACAAGCTCGGCGTTGGTCTGGGTCTGGTTCATCAAATCGGCGTCGCGCCAGGTCATCTGCACCGGCGAGTCGCCAAACGCGGCATAGGTCAGGCCGGAGGTATGGCGCAGCAGATCCTGCACCGTCATCGTCCGCCGCGCCCGCACCCGGTCGACGCCGACCGTGCGTTCCGTGAATTCCGGCAGGTACTCGGCGACCGGCGCCGAGATCTGCAGATCGCCCCGTTCGGCCAATATCATCGCGGCGACGCTGGTGACCGGCTTGGTCATCGAGGCGACGCGGAAGATCGCATCCATCGTCATCGGCGCCGCTGCCTCGCGGTCGCGAAAGCCGACGGCTTCGGCGAACCCGATCCGCCCGCCGCGGGCGATCAGCATCACCGCGCCGGGGATCAGCCGGCGCTCGACATCGCGCCGCAACGTCTTGCGGATGTGCTCCAGCCGTTCCGCCGACAGTCCGATCTCCTCCGGGCGGTCGGCCGCCGGCAACCCCAATGCGCTCATCTCTTGCCTCGTTCCTCGCAGACCTCTAATCCCGGATATCGTAACCACGGCAGAAGGGGATGGAAATGCCTGCAACCGCCGGTGCCGCGCTGACGAACCCGGTCAAGGAGCGGATGAAGGCCGGCGAGGTGGCGCTCGGCCTCAATGTGCGCATCGCCCGCTCGGGCGACATCGCCCGGATCGCCAAGACCACCGGTCACGATTTCATCTTTATCGACGTGCAGCACTCGCTGTTCTCGCTGGAGACGATCGGCCACATCGCCCAGGCGGCGTTGGGCTGCGGCGTCGCCCCGCTCGCCCGGGTGCGCAGCTGCGGCGACCCCGACACCTCGCTGTTGCTCGACAACGGGGTGACCGGGATCGTCTTTCCCGACGTCAACAACGCCGCCGACGCCCGCCGCGGCGTCGACGCCGCCAAGTTCGCGCCGATCGGCAAGCGCTCGGTCAGCGGCGGCTACCCGGTGTTCGACTACCGCGCGGTGCCGGTCGGCGACAGCATGCGGCTGCTGAACGAGGCGACGTTGGTGGTGTGCATGATCGAGACCCGCGAGGGCCTCGCCAACATCGAGGAAATCGCCGCGGTCGACGGGGTCGACGTGATCCATGTCGGCAGCAACGACTTGCTGACGGCACTCGGCAAGCCGGGGCGGTTCGACGACCCGGAGATCTTTTCCGCGATCGACCGCGCGATCGCCGCCGCCAAGGCGCACGGCAAGTTCGCCGGGCTCGGCGGCATGCGCAACGTCGAGCGCCAGGTCGAATTGATCCGCAAAGGCGTGCGCTTTGTCACGACCCAGACCGATATCGGCTTTCTGCTGGCCGCGGCCGGGCGCTGGACCGGCGATTTGCGCGCCGCCCTGGCCCAGACCGCGCGCTAGGCTCGGACGCAATCGCATGATTCAGCAGTAAATAGCCGTAGGATGGGCTAAGCCTTGCGAAGCCCATCGCCGCCGCACCAGATGGGTTTCGCTGCGCGCTCAACCCATCCTACAGGGCGATGGGGCGACAGGGCGATGGGGCTAAATCGTCTGTACGCATCTAAGCGCTAAGCTCATTGCCCGCGTGGGCGCATCGCAGCTACGGCCCGCTTTCGCCTTTGCTCGCGAGTTGCGGCGGCGAAAACATTGCGCCACTTCGAGCTGAGCGGACTGAAGGGAGAACCCATGAGCTTCAGAGGAAGCTGCCTGTGCAAGGCGGTTCGCTACGAAGTGGACCAGATCGACCTGCCGATCGCCCATTGCCACTGCGTGACATGCAGGAAAGCTCACGCGGCCGCCTTCACTTCTACGGCTGGAGTCATGAGGGATCACTTTCGCTGGACAGCAGGCGAGGAGAAGCTATCCGGCTACAAGTTCCTCGCCCGGAAAGCTGCGCCGTTTTTGCGCTGTTTGTGGAACACATCTCGTCGCCGAACGAGCATCCCAACCGCATGTCATCCTGCGGGTGGCGACGCTCGATGACGATCCCGGCGTAACACCGGCGATGCATATCTGGACTTCGCATCAGCCACCCTGGCTCCGCGATGGTGAGGAAGTGCCTCGATATCGAGAATGGCAACCGGGTCGGTCGTGAGGCCTGAGCCCCGCGCGCGCTAAAGCGCCGGCCAGACGCCGAACATCACGCCGACCAGCGCGATGACGCCGCCGCTCAGCACCTCGCCGTAACGTTCGACGGCGCCGAGCCGCAGCCGCTGCAGACCCGCGCTCGAATAGACGCACAGCGCGACATAGGTCGCGATCGTGGCGAGGGCGAAGACGCCGGACATCGCCGCGATCAGCGTGGCGCCGTATTTCGCGGCGGCGAAAAACGCCGGGATGCCTTCCACCATCGGCGACGAGCCGAGGATCAGCAGCAATGCCGTGCGCGCCGTGGTCTTGTGCCGGTGCTGGTGCAACGGCGGCTCGGCGGCGAACCCGGCGAACACCGGATGGGCGGTTGCCGGGACGTGGTCGTGCCAGTGCAGATGCGCCGCGCCGCGCCCGTGGCGGTGGAGGTGCACATGGCTGGTCAGCACCGCGGCCTCGCCGCGCAGCGGGGCGTAGAGCGGGTCGTCCGCCATCGCCGGGCCGCGCGGCTCGCGGTTTGCGCCATGGGCGTGGGCGTGGGGGTGTGGGTGGTGATGAGCGTGGCCGTGGCTGTGGCTGTCGCCATGCGCGTTGGCGTGCGGGGGATGCAGCTCGCGCCAGGCCGAGATCGCGATCCAGCCGCCAAACCCGATCAGCGCCAGGCTGGAGGCAAGATCGACGACGTGCCCGAAACGGGCGGCAAAGGCGGCGCCGGCGACCCAGACCGCGAGCGCGATCAGCAGGGTCGAGACGACATGCCCGGTCCCGGCCTGCAGCGCCGCCTGTGCGGTCTCGCCCCGCGACCAGCCGCGCTGGCGCGCGATCAGCGCGATCGGGACCCAGTGGTCGGGCACGATCGTGTGCAGCACGCCGACCGCGGCGACCGCGCCGACCAGCAGCAATTCCGGGCCGTGGATCATTTCTCGTCCCAGCTCATTTCTCGTCCCCGCTTATTTCTCGTCCCCGGGCCCGCCGTCATGCGCATGCCGGTGGTCGGGGTCGGCATGGTCGTGCGGATGCGAATGCCGGGTGCCGTCGGCATGGGTGTGCTCGTGCTCGTGAAAGACGATTTCGAGCCGCCGGCCAAAGGCGTCGGCGATGCGGCACAGGGTCTTCAGGCTCGGCACGTGGTCGCCGCGCTCGAGCCGCGAGATCATCAACTCGGTCATGCCGAGCCGCTGCGCCAGCACTTTCTGGGTCTCGCCAGTGCGGGCGCGCAGCTCCAGAAGCTTTTGCGCGCAGGCCGCGGCGATTACGGCGCTGTCGTTGGCCGCCGCTCGGTCCGGCAAAAAATCCATGACGTCCCTCGCAAACTTGCTAAGCTCCAGCTTAGCAAGTTTGAGAAGTGGCCGTCAATAGTCCGCGGCGAGGATATTCCCGGCGTGCGGGTCTCAGCCGCTGTTCGCCCGGAAAGACGGCATGACCTCCTCGGCGACCCATTGGAATTGTTCGAGCATCGTCGCCTGCGGGGTGCCGATCGGGCTCGACAGGCTGATGTGCTGCATGCCGGGGTACTTTTCCTCGAAGCCTTTCAGCAATTCGACCAGCTGTTGCGGCGTGCCGGCGAACCACGAGCCCAACTTCATGAAATGCTCGACCGTCGGCACCCCGGCCGCGTCCCAGCCGCCGCGGCGGCCGACCGCCTCGGCCTGGGCCGGCGTCAGCCCCGGGACAAACCCTAAGGGTGCGAACATCTTCACGTGCTCTTCGTAGATCGGCTTGATCTCGCGGACCGCCTGCTCGCGGCTGCGGGCGAGATGGAAATGCAGGCCGAGCTGCAAATCCTCGCCGAGCGCCAACTGCTTGCCGGCGCGCGCCGCCGCCTCCTGGTAGGCGATGATCGGGCCGCCCTGCATCGTCGCGGCACCGCCGCCGACCGCACCCTTGATGCCGTGCTTGACCATGAAGTCGAGCCCACGCGCGCTGGCGCTGACGACCGGCTGCCAGCATTCGACCGGGCGATGGATCGGCCGCGGCACCAGGGTCAGCTCGCGCAGCTCGTAGCCGCGATAGGGGACATGCGGCGGCAAGGTGTAATGTGCGCCCCGATGCGAGAACGACTCGTTGTCAAAGGCCTTAAAGACGATTTCGACGGCTTCCTCGAACACCTCGCGGTTGGCGTTCTGGTCGAGCATCGGACCGCCGAAGGCTTTCGACTTCGCGGGTGTGGTAGCCGCGGCCGACGCCGAACACGGTGCGGCCGCCGGTCAGGATGTCGGCGGTGGCGAAATCCTCGGCGAGGCGCAGCGGGTGCCACATCGGCGCGATGTTAAAGCCGCAGCCGATCTTGAGCCGCTTGGTGACATGCGCCAGATGCACCGCCAGCATCAGGATGTTGGGGATGCACTCGTAGCCCTCGTGCTGGAAGTGGTGCTCGGCGAGCCACAAGGTGTCGTAGCCGAGCGCGTCCATTTTCCGGGCGATCGCCTCGGTCTTTTCGAAGACGCTGGCGAGATGCTCGTTCGAATAGCGCCGCTCGTTGGCCGGGGTGGTGTCCTGGCCGCGGTCGGGGAGATCGACGTGGCCGGCATAAACGGTGGTGAATTTTGTGATCATCCTCGGTCCCTCCGGATTGGCCGCCATCGTCAACGCGGGAATGCCGCATCCCGGCACACTGAGGCAGTTTGTCATATTTCGGCAGCCGGCGTCACGCGCGGCGGACCTGTTGCGGCGCCGGTTGACAGCGCTTCGTCAAGATCGGAAAGTTGCCGGCTTGAGCGGCGTCAAGGCCGCCTACCGACCAGAGGAGTAAATGTCGATGACGCTTGACCCGCAGAAGGCTGCTGATCCGAGGCGGCGCCGGCGTCGCGGCGGCCACGATTTTGCGCTGGCCCGCCGACGCGGCCGAATTCAACTATAAATGCGGCGGCTCGCTGCCCGACGGCCACCCGATGGCGATCCGCGCGCGCGAGGCGATGAAGCAAATCAAAGAAGACAGCGGCGGCCAGCTCGACATCACGCTGTTATACCAACAGCGTGCTCGGCGGCGACACCGCGATGATCTCGCAGACGATCGCCGGCGCCCTCGAAATGTACGTCTTGCCGCTCGACCTCTTGGCCGCCAAGAACCCCGCCTGCGGCATCTTTGGGGTCGGCTACGCCTTTCTTGAACTACGACCATTTGTGGGAGGCGATGGACGGCGAGCTCGGCGACCACCTGCGCGACATCGCCGAGCAGATCGGCTTTCACGTCGTGCATAATTGCTACGACCACGGGTTTCGCGAGATCACCACCCGCACCAAGCCGATCAAGTCGCCCGCCGACCTCAAGGGCTTCAAGATCCGCCTGCCGGTGGCGCCCTATTACATCTCGCTGTTTCAGCATCTCGGCGCCTCGCCGACGCCGATCAATTTTTCCGAGGTGTACAGCGCGTTGCAGACCGGCGTCGTCGACGGCCAGGAGAACCCGCTGGTTCTGATCGACACCGCCAAGCTCTACGAAGTGCAGAAATATTGCAGCCTGACCAATCACACCTGGGCCGGGCTCAACATTTCTTTCAGCAATATCGCGTGGAAGCGGCTGCCGCCGAATTTACAGCAATTGGCGGAAAAGCGTTTCAACGAAAAGGCGATCGAGGAACGCGCCGACTGGCAGGTCATGACCAAAAAGGAAATCGACAACCTGACCGGCAAGGGCATGGCGTTCAATTCGCCCGACGCCAAGCTGTTTCAGGATGCGCTGCGAAAAACCGATTTTTATTCGGAGATGAAAAATCGGTCCGGGGAGAAAGCCTGGGGGTTGCTCGAAAAATATGTCGGGACCCTGACCTGACGATCCCATCGCCCGCGGCGCCCCGCTGGCGCGGCGGGCTGGCAGGCGCGGGGGTCTGGCCGATAAAGTCGGAATGAGGAAAACGAGGAAATGTCGATGCCCGTGTCGCGCAGAAAATTGCTCTCCGGCGCTGCGGTCGCCGCAGCCGGGCTGGCCGCTCCCCTTGTGCTGCGCTGGCCGGCAAACGCCGCCGAATTCGTCTACAAATGCGGTACCGCACTCCCCGACGGCCACCCGATGTGCATCCGCGGCCGCGAGGCGATGAAGGCGATCAAGGAACAGAGCAACGGCCGGCTCGACATCACACTCTACACCAACAGCGTGCTCGGCCAGGACACCGCGATGCTGTCGCAGACGATCGCCGGCGCGCTCGAAATGTATTATCTGCCGATCGACCTGCTGGCGCCGAAAAACCCGGCCTGCGGCACGTTCGGGGTCGGCTATGCCTTCCTCAATTACGACAACATCTGGAAGGCGATGGACGGCGACCTCGGCAATTACCTGCGCGACATTTCCGGGCAGATCGGCTTTCGCGTCGTCCACAATTGCTACGACCACGGTTTCCGCAACATCACGACCCGCAACAAGCCGATCGAAAAGCCGGAAGATCTGAAGGGGTTCAAGATCCGCCTGCCGGTGGCGCCCTATCTGATCGCGCTGTTCCAGCATCTCGGCGCGTCGCCGACCCCGATCAATTTCGGCGAAGTCTACAGCGCATTGCAGACCGGCGTCGTCGACGGCCAGGAAAACCCGCTGGTGCTGATCGACACCGCCAAGCTCTACGAAGTGCAGAAATACTGCAGCCTGACGAACCATGTCTGGGCCGGCATTCACGTGTCGTTCGGCAACGCCGCGTGGAAGCGGCTGCCGCCGGATCTGCAGCAGCTCGCCGACAAGGAGTTCAACGCCAAGGCGATGCTCGAACGCGGCGACTGGCAGAAAATGACGGCCACGGAAAAGACCAACCTCGAAAGCAAGGGCATGGTCTTCAACGACCCCGACAACAAGCCGTTTCAGGACGCGTTGCGCAAGGCCGGGTTCTACGCCGACATGAAAAAGAAATCGGGCGACAAGGCGTGGGCTCTGCTCGAACAGTATGTGGGCGAGCTGGCATGACCACCGAGGCGCCTCAACTGCGGCTGAGCCGTCGACGCCACCGTTGACGCCACCGCCGGCGAAGACCGGCCCTGGGCCGGCACCGGCGCCTCGCCCTCAAGGTCGATTTCGCGATCGGCACGCTCGCCGAAGCGGTCGGCGCGGCGTTGGTGCTGGCCGAAACCTGCATCCTCTTTGCCGGCGTCGTCTCGCGCTATGTGTTCAACAGCCCGCTGATGTGGACCGACGAGCTCGCCAATTTCCTGTTTTTGTGGCTGGCGATGCTCGGCGCCGTCGTCGCTTTCCGCCGCGACGGGCACATGCGGCTGACCACGTTTATCAATTCGCTGAGCCCCGAGCGCGCGGCCGATGGCTGGAAACGGTCGGCGCCCTTGTCGTCATCGTCTTCGTGCTCGAAATCCTGGTGCCCGCCGCCCAATATCTCCAAGTTCAGCAGTCGACCGAGCTGATCACGCTGCCGTTGTCGGACGGCTATCGGGTGGTGGCGTTGATCGTCGGCCCGACCCTGCTGGCGATCGTCGCACTGCTGCGCCTGCTCGAAACCACGACTGTGCGCGGCTTGGCGTCGCCCTCGCTCGTCGTCGGGGCGGTCGCCGGCGGCGCTGTGGCTGGCGCAGCCGCTGCTGATCGCGATGGGCAACGGCAGCCTGGTGCTGTTTTTCGTCGTGCTTGTCGCGGCTTGCGTGATGATCGGCGTGCCGATCGCCTTTACCTTTGGGATCGCGACTTTTTCCTATCTGGCGCTGACCACCAACTTGCCGCTGTCGATCGTCATCAACCGCATCGACGACGGCATCTCGAACCTGTTGCTGCTCGCGGTGCCGATGTTCGTGTTTCTCGGCCTGCTGATGGAGATGACCGGGATCGCGCGGGTCATGGTGAACTTCCTCGCCGCGCTGATCGGGCACGTCAAGGGCGGCCTCAGCTATGTGCTGCTGGGCGCGATGTATCTCGTCTCGGGCATTTCGGGGTCGAAGGCGGCGGACATGGCCGCGGTGGCGCCGATCCTGTTCCCCGAGATGCGCCAGCGCGGCGCCCATCCCGGCGAGCTCGCCTCGCTGCTGGCGACATCGAGCGCCATGTCCGAGACGATCCCGCCGAGCCTGGTGCTGATCACGATCGGGTCGGTGACCAACATCTCGATCGCCGCGCTGTTTACCGGCGGGCTGCTGCCGGCCGCGGTCGCGGCGTTGGCGCTGGTCGTCGTCGCCTGGTTTCGCTCGCGAAAGGCCGACACCGGCGGCGGCGTGCGACCCCCGGCAAAACAGATACTGCGCGTCTTTCGTCATCGCGGTGCCCGGGCTGACCCTGCCGTTTGTGATCCGTGCCGCGGTCATCGGCGGGATCGCGACCGCGACCGAAGTGTCGACGGTCGGCGTCGTCTACACCGCGCTGTTGGGGCTGCTCGTCTACCGCCAGTTCAACTGGCGGCGGATTTACCCGATCCTGGTCGACACGGTGTCGCTGACCGGTGCGGTGATGATGATCATCGGCACCGCGACGGCGATGGCCTGGGCGTTGACCCAGTCGGGCTTTTCGCAATGGCTGGTCAACGTGATGGCCGGCGTGCCGGGCGGCACCGCGGGGTTCCTCGCGATCACGATCGTCGCCTTTATCATCCTCGGCAGCGTGCTCGAAGGCCTGCCGGCGATCGTGTTGTTCGGCCCGCTGCTGTTCCCGGTGGCGAAGGCCATGGGCGTGCACGAGGTCCATTACGCGATGGTCGTGATCCTGGCGATGGGGATCGGCCTGTTCGCGCCGCCGTTCGGCGTCGGCTTTTACGGCGCCTGCGCGATCGGCCGCATTTCGCCCGACGACGCGCTGTGGCGCATCTGGCCCTATATCGGCGCGCTGGTCGTAGCGCTGATCATCGTCGCCGCCATCCCCTGGCTGTCGATCGGCTTTCTGCACTAAATACGAACGAGGGCGTCGCAGTCGCGGGGCGGCAGATGGAGTACACGACACTCGGCCGGACCGGGCTCAAGGTCAGCGTCGCCGGGCTCGGCTGCGGCGGGTTCAGCCGGCTCGGGCTCGGCACCGGCAAGAGCGAGGCCGAGGCGATCGGCCTGGTGCGCGAGGCGTTTTCGCTCGGCGTCAATCTGTTCGACACCGCCGCCGTCTACGGCACCGAGGCGGTGCTGGGCAAGGCGCTGAAGGAGTTGCCGCGCGACCAGGTCGTCATCACCACCAAGGCGTGGACCCCGCGCGGCAGCGGGCATTCCGCCGCCTCCCGCGTCGTCGCCAGCCTCGACAATTCGCTCAGAGAGCTCGGCACCGATTACGTCGACGTGTTTCAGCTGCACGGCGTGGCGCCGTCGGACTATGCCCACGCGCGCGAGGTCATAGCCCCGGTGCTGCTCGACCAGCAGGCCAAGGGAAAGGTCCGGTTTCTCGGCGTGACCGAGACCGGCTCCAGCGACCCCGAGCACGAAATGGCGCAGCGCGCGGTCGAGGACGAGGTGTGGGACGTCGTCATGGTCGCGTTTCACATGATGAACCAGAACGCCCGAACCCTGGTGTTTCCGCGCGCTTGCGCCAATCGCGTCGGGACATTGATCATGTTCGCGGTGCGCAACATCTTTTCAAAGCCGCAGCGCCTCAAGACCGAGCTGCAGCAGCTGGCCGCCAATGGCAAGGTCGCGCGCTGGCTCGGCCACGCGCCGAACCCGCTCGGCTTTCTGATCCACGAGGATCGCGGCGGCGCCTCGACCCTGCCGGAGGCGGCCTATCGTTTTGTCCGCCACGAGCCGGGGGCCGATGTCGTCCTCTTCGGCACCGGCGAGGTCGAGCATCTGCGCGCCAACGTCGCCGCGATCCTGAAGCCGCCCTTGCCCGAGATCGACCGCCGCATGCTCGCCAAGTTCTTTGGCCATCTCGCCGGCGTCGGCCTCGACCCGCCCTACGACATGCCGGGCCTCAACCTGCACTGACCCCGTGCTTGCGGCTGCCCGCGCCGGCGCCGCACGGTGACGCAGCCCGGCGGCTGCCCGCCGCATTCGGCCGATGTCATTAAAACTTCATGTGCCTTGGACAAGGCGCTGTGGCCTTTTCCCCAGCCGCAGACCCGATCCCCGGCGCAAAGACGGGCGCCGGCGGCCTCTCGCTATGACCCCAACCAATAGGGAAAAGCTCGGCAATGGCCGACATCATGGACCCCATCCGGCCTGGACCGGCCAATGCGAAATCAGTGCAGGAATATATCGACGAGCTGCCACGCTGGGCCGACGGGACCTCGCTGAAATCGGCGCCGATGACCGTCATGCAATGGCGGATTTGGTCGCTCGCCGCGGCGGGGAAGTTCTTTGAAGGCTATGTCGTGTTCATGACCGGCGTGGCGTTGCCGCTGATCGTGCGCGAGTTCCATATTGGCGCGGCCGAAAAGGGCATCGTCAGCGCCGCCAGCCTCGCCGGCATCCTGTTCGGCGCGGTCCTGCTCGGCGGGCTGTCCGACTATTTCGGCCGAAAGCGGATGTTCATCGCCGAGATGATCATCTTTGTCGCGTTTCTGGCGCTGTTGGTCCTGTGCGAAAATTTCCTGTCGCTGGCGATCTGCCTGTTCGGTCTCGGGCTGGCGCTCGGCTGCGACTACCCGACCGCCCATATGATCATTTCGGAGAGCATCCCGAGCGCCAATCGCGGCAAGCTCGTGCTCGCCGCCTTTGGCTTTCAGGCGTTGGGGGCGCTCGGCGGGACCGGGATCGGCTGTCTCGTCCTGACCCTGTCGCCGACGCTGTCGGCATGGCGGTGGATGTATGCGACCGCCATCCTGCCGGCGATCGCGGTCACGGTCGGCCGCTTTTTCATCGTCGAAAGCGCCAATTGGCTGGCGGTGCGCGGCGCCCATGACGCGGCCGAAAAAGCCGTCACCAAGCTGCTCCTTCGCCGGCCGCAATACCCCAAGAGCATAGCGATCGCCGCGAACCGCCGGCGGTCGGCACGGCGAAGGCGGCGCCAATCAGTCGTTCATGGCGCTGTTCAGCGCGCCGCAACCGCCGCGCCACGATCTTTGCCTCGGTCCCGTGGTTTATCCAGGATTTGAGCACCTACGGCATCGGCATTTTCACGCCGACCATTCTCGCCGCGGCCTTTGGCGGCGGCGCCGACCACGTTCGCAGCCTCGGCGATGTGATCTCGGACGCCATCCTGGCCGCCAAGGGATCGGCGATGATCAACGTGCTGCTGATCGTCGGCATCCTGTTCGCCGTGGTGCTCGCCGATCGCCTCGGCCGGATCAAGCTCCAGGTCTTCGGCTTTATCGGCTGCGCCGTCGGCCTGCTGGTCGCCTCGTTCTCGATCGACGCCGGCGGCGAGGCCCGGATCGTGCTGATCTTCGCCGGCTTCATGCTGTTCAATTTCATGACCAATATCGGACCCAACGCGCAGACCTACCTGTTGGCCGGCGAAGTGTTTCCGACCGAGGTGCGCGGCATGGGGGCCGGTTTCGCCGCGGCCTTTGCGAAGATCGGCGCCGTCGCCACGGCCTTTCTGTTCCCGATACTGCTCGCCGGGATCGGCACGCGGGCATTGCTCTACGGGCTGATCGTCACCTCGATCCTCGGCGCGGTCGTGACCTGGCTCTACCGGATCGAGACGACCGGCGTGAACCTCGACCGGATCGGCCGATGAGGCGACGCCGGCCATGAATTGCCCCCCGCGTCCCGCCCTCCGACACCACCGGCCCCGGGCGTTCGCTCTGTCCCGGTTTGCCCTGCCCTTGCTGGCGCTCTGCATGCTGGCGCTTTGCATGCTGGCGCTGGCGCCGGCGCAGGCCGCGGGTGTTCGGTTGACGGAAACCGGCTCGACCTTGCTCTACCCGCTGTTCCAGCTGTGGATCCGCGACTATGCCGGCGTCGCTCCCGAGGTGACGCCTCGCCGCCGCCGCTACCGGCTCGGGCGCCGGCGAGAAGCAGGCGATCGCGGGTCAGGCGCAGATCGGCGCCTCCGACGCCTACCTGTCGGACGAGCAGGCCGAGCAAAATCCGCAGATCAAAAATATTCCGCTCGCGATCTCGGCGCAGACCGTCAACTACAACATTCCCGGGTCTGAGCGCCGGGCTCAGGCTCGACGGACCGACGCTCGCCGGGATTTATACGGGTGCAATCACCCGCTGGGACGCGGCGCCGATCAGGGCGCTGAACCCGGACATCAATCTTCCAAATCAAACGATCGTCCCGATCCGCCGCGCCGATCCCTCGGGCGACACCTTCGTCTTCACCCAGTTTCTCGATTTCTCGACGCAGAGCTGGGAGGACAAGACCGGTTACGGCCTCAGCGTCGCGTGGCCCGCGGTGCCCGGCCAACTCACCGCCATCGGCAATGACGGCATGGTCAAAACCGCGGCCGCCACCCCCTATTCGATCGCCTATATCGGGGTCAGCTTTCGCGACGCGGTCGCCAAAGCCGGTCTCGGCACCGCGCTGTTGAAAAACCAGCACGGCAGCTTCGTGTTGCCGAGTGCGGAAACGATCACCGCCGGCGCCGCGGTGCTCGACCCGCGCACACCCGCGGACGAGCGGCTGAGCCTGGTGTTCGCGGGCGGCGACAATTCCTACCCGCTGATCAATTACGAATACGTCGTGGTTTCGACCCGGCAGCGTGATCCCGAAACCGCCGCGGCATTGCGCCATTTCCTGCTCTGGGCGATTTCGCCGACCGGCGGCAACGCACCGAAATACCTCGATCCGGTCGGTTTTATCCCGCTGCCCGACTTCATCCGCGCACTGAGCGAAAACCAGATCAATCTGATCAAATAGCGGCCGCGCGCAACGGCGCCGTCCGGTTCAAATCGGGTCGGCTATCCGCTCGGTCGAGACGCCTACTTCGGCGCCGTGTCCGAGCCGGCCGGACGGCCCCTGTTCGGCCGCCGCAGATTATTCGTAATGCCGCTGATGAACACGGGGCCGAACCGGGCGAGAAGCGGCAGCTCGGGGCCGTCCTCGCCACCCCTGCTGCTGGCATAGCCTCCGACGGCCTTGTCCCAGGCAAACCAGATCAGCACCGCCAAAAACACCCAGAACAGCGCGAACGGGTCGAACAGGCCGCCGGAGGTCGGGCCGCCGCCCAGGAATGCGATCAGCGCCAACAGCACGGCGACGATCGTCATCCCTATCCTGGCAGCCATCGGCGATCCTCCGCGGCCCCTCGATCGGCGCGCAGCGACGTCGATCGGCGAGAGACGCCGGCATCAAATGGCGAACCGCGCCGGGCGTTTCAATCGTGACCCGCGCGCCGTTCCCGCTCGCGCGCCCGGCAAGCCGTCAAGCGCCGTCTCGGCGAGCCGGCTCAATGTCGATCACCTCCAGCGACTCGACCCGGTCGAGCTCGCCCGAATAAACGACAAAGGAGACGGTCTCGCTGGCGATCAAGGCGCTGTGCGGCTGGCCCTCTGGGTTCAGGCCATAGCCGCCCGAACCGCGCGCCGGTGCGCCCGACTTCGTCGCACGCCCGCCTTCGAGATTGAAGACGTGCTCGTCGGACATTGCCGTCGCGACGATCTTGATCAATTTGCCCGGCGGCGGCGAAAACTTGACGAGCCAGGCGCTGCCGCCGCCTTCCGAGCGACGGTCACTCAGCTTTTTCACCTGGACGATGTCCCGGCCGTCGTAGATCGCGCCAGGTCCGCAAAACACGGTCCCCGAAATCCACTCGGTGCGGTCGATATCGATATATGTCGAGGCCATCCCTTCCTCCTTGCCAGGATTGCCTGATGATATTAGCGCGGCCATACTGACACCCTTGTGTCAGTAGCCTTTGTGGAAGCGATGCGCCGCGCCGACCGCCTGTTCGACATCATCCAGTGCCTGCGCACCGCGGGTGGCGCGATGACCGCAGCGGCACTCGCCGACAAGCTCGAAGTGAGCGTCCGCACGATCTACCGCGACATCGCGGCATTGCAGGCGAGCCGGGTCCCGATCGAGGGTGCGCCGGGCCTCGGCTATGTGCTGCGCCGCGGCTTCGACCTGCCGCCGCTGATGTTTACCGTCGAGGAGGCCGACGCGATCGCCATCGGCGTGCGCCTGCTGCGCCGATTGCGCGACCCGAAATTGCAGGCGGCGGCGGACAGCGTGCTGGCGAAGCTCGCCGCGGTGGTTCCGCAGCCGCTGCAGTCGCACCTCGTCTCAGCCCCGGTTTTTGTGTCCGACGGCGACGCGCCGGCGGTCACCGGCGTCGACCTCGCCGAATTGCGCGGCGCGATCCACGACACCCGCAAAATGTCGATCGCCTATGTCAACGAGGAGGGACGGCGCACGCGCCGAACCATATGGCCGCTGGCCATGGCCTATTACGTCGACGTGACCTTGATCGGGGCCTGGTGCGAGCTAAGGCACGACTTTCGTCATTTCCGCGTCGACCGCATCCTGAGCTCGCGAGTGCTCGACGAGCGTTTTCCGGCCGAAAACGGGAAGCTGATGGCCGAGTGGCTGGCGCTGCGAAAAGACCGCCCCGACCGGCCCGGTTCGTCACCCGGAGCGGCTGACGAATAGGAACCGGGTCTCGGTAGAAATCACCGGCGTTTCGTCGTCGGACCCGTCCGCGCGGGGACCGGTCCGCCGCGCCGCCGATCAGCCTTTGCCGAGCGGCGAGCGTCGGCAGCCGATAGCGGTCCTGCGGGTCGTCCCAGCCTTTGAAATCGGGCCGGCGTTTTTCGGCGAAGGCGGCGCGTGATTCGATCAGGTCGCTTTTGGCGCCGTGCTCGTGCAATGCCGCGGCCAGGCGCTGCTGGTCCGGCGAGGGCGCCGGCCGCATCTGGCGCATCATGTGGACGGTGTTGACGCGCGAGGCCGGCGGCAGGGTCAGCAAATGCTCGGCCATCGCGACGGCGCTGGGGATCAGCTGGTCGGGCTCGACGAGACGGTTCAGAAAGCCGATCTCGTAAAAGCGCTCGGCGGTGAAACGAAAGCCCAGCGCCATCTCCATCGCGACCGGATAGGGCAGGTTCGCGACATGCCCGTGGTTGTAGCCGCCGACCAGCCAGCGCTTCGCCTCGGAGACCTCGAACACCGCACCCTTGGCCGCGACCCGCAAATCGGTGCGCTCGACCAGCATGAAGCCGCCGCCCATCGCATAGCCGTTGACCGCGGCGATGACCGGCTTTTCAAGCGCCCCGGTCATAAACGGGTCTTCGATGTCCGGCCGGCTGCCGCCCGGGCGCCCGGCGGCGAGCAATTCCTTCATGTCCTCGCCGGCGCAGAACCCGCGGCCGGTCCCGGTGAAGATCGCGACTTCGAGCTCGCTCGAATGGCGGAATTCGGTCCAGGTCTCGGCGAGCCGGGTGCGCATCTCGTGATTGAGCGCGTTCAACCGCTCGGGGCGGTTCATCCGCACGACGAGGATCTGTCCCAAACGCTCGGTCTCGACGACGGCCATGTCTTTCTTCCCTTCTCCAATGCGTGACGCCGTGGGCCCGGCGACGCTACCATCGCCGCCCCACCGACCGCGAGGGAGTTCCGCACCAATGGGCCAAGAGATCGAGAAGCTCGCGCAATTCGTCGCCGGCACGCAGTTGGAGGACGTGCCCGAGGCGGTGCGGCGGCACGCGAAGCTGGTGCTGCTCGACACGCTGGGCGTGATCCTCGCCGGGTCGGCGCGGCCCGAGGTGGCGCAGTTATGCGAGCGGCTGACGGCGGGCGCCGGCAGCGGCGCGACGATATATGCCCGCGGCTGGCCGAGCGCCGACCCGCGCACCGCGGCATTGCTGAACGGCATCGCCGGACGGTCGATCGAATTGTGCGAGGGGCTGCGCTTTGTGTCGGGGCAGGCGGCGATGCAGGTATTGCCGGGGGTGCTGGCGGTCGGCGAGCAGGCCGGCAGCTCCGGGCGCGAGATGCTGGCCGCGTTCGTGCTCGGCTACGACGTCGCGGCGCGGATTGCAGGCGGCTTCACCGCGCGCCCGTTGGCGCATCAGAACGGGCAGGTGTCGTTGCTGGCGGCGGCCGCGGCCGGGGCGCGGTTGCGCGGTCTCGACGCCGCCGGGATCAGCCGCGCGATGCGCGTCGCCACGGTATTGATGCTGACGCCGAGCTACACCAATGCGGTGGCCGGCGCCACGACCCTGAACGTCGCCGGCGGCATGAGCGGGTTTGCCGCGGCATTGGCGCCTGAACTGGCGCTTGCCGGGTTCGAGGCGCAGCCCGATGCGATCGAAGAGGCGCTGGCCAATCTCGTCGGCGACGGCTTTACATCCGACCGTCTGGCGGACGAGCTCGGCGCGACCTGGCACGTCACGCGCAACTATTTTCGGCTTTATGCGTGTTGCAACCCGGTCCACCCGGCGCTCGACTGCCTGGCGGCGGCGTTGGCGGAGTTGCGCCCGCGCCCCGACCAGATCGAGCGCATCGACGTCGCGACCTACCGCTTTGCCTCGGTCATGCGCAACCCGGAGCCGCCGAATTACTTCGCCTCGAAATATTCGCTGCCGCATGCCGCCGCGGTCATGGCGGTGCGCGGCAATGCCGGGTTCGCGGCGCTCGACGACACGGCGTTGCGGGACCCGGTGATCGCGGCCCTGCGCCGGCGGGTGCATGTCGGCGAAGACCCGGCGATGAGCGCCTTGGCGCCGCGGCTGCGGCCGGCGCGGGTGACGGTGACCCTGAGCGACGGACGGCACAGCACAAAGTCCCGCGACAGCCATCGCGGCGACTTCCAGGAGCCCTTTGCCGAACTCAGAGATCCGCGCCAAATTCCGCGAGCTGGCCGAGGTGGTGCTGACCCCGGACGGGGCGGGCGCGGTCGAACGCGCCGTCGACCGCTGCGAAGAGTGGCCGGATGTCGGCGAGCTGACCCGGCTGCTGCGCCGCCATGGCGCCGCATAGAGGCGCAGGCCCGCTGCTCGGCCTCCTTCAATCGCCCTCCTTCAATAAGGCCGCCATCACCCGCTCGCGGGTCAGCGGCAGGTCGCGCAGCCGGGCGCCGAGCGCGTGGGCGACAGCGTTGCCGATGGCGGCGACGGTCGGGCCGCCGCTCGCCTCGCCGACGCCAAGCGGCGGAAGGTCCGCGGCGGGAGCGACCAGCTCGACCGCGATCTCGGGCACTTCGCTGAAGCGCAATACCGGGTAGCCCTCCCAGTCGCGCGAGCTGATGCCGTTATTGTCGAGCCGAACGCCTTCTTTCAATGCCCAGCTCGCGGCCTGGATGATGCCCCCTTCGAGCTGGTTGACCGCCCCGTCGGGGTTGATGACGAGCCCGGCATCGGCGGCGCACCACACCCGCAGCAGACGGATGTTTTCGTCGACCTCGACCTCGACGACGACAGCGGCGTAGGCCGCGAGGTTTTTGTAGCGGGCAAAACCGATGCCGCGGCCATGCCCGGTGGCGGACGGCACCCCCGCCCGCCAGTCGCTCATTCGCGCGGCGTGCTCGACGACCGCCCGGGCGCGGGGGTCGGGCAACACCGACAGCCGGTAGGCGACCGGGTCTTCCCCGGCGCGCTCGGCCAATTCGTCCATCGCGGATTCGATCGCGAAGACGTTGAGGGTGGCGCCGAGGCCGCGCAACGACGAGGTCCGCACCGGGGTCTCGGGGATCAGGTGATGGACGATGCGCTTTGCCGGGAACCCGTAGAGCGGCTCGCCGTTGCGGGTGCCGGCGCCGGGCGGGTTCGGCGATTCGGTCGCGGGCGGCGCCGGCGGCGGGTTGGGAAGCGCTTCGGCGGCGAGCAGATTGCCGCCGCCGCCGGGCCGGCTGCCGTGCCGGCCGCTCCAGATTTCGGTGGTCCAGTCAGAGGGGCGCCCGGCCTCGTCGAGTGCCGCCCGCGCGGTCACCACCATCGCCGGGCTGACCGGCTCGAAGCCGAACTCCTCCTCGCGCCGCCACCGCACCCGAACCGGCTTGCCGGGTGTCTGCATGGCGATGACCGCGGCGTCGGCCGCGGCGTCGTCGGCGCCGTTATGGCCGTAGCAGCCGGGTCCCTGGACGTGCTTGACCGATATCGTCGCGGGATCGAGCTTCAGGGTCCGCGCCAGCGCGTCGCGCAGCGGGTAGACGCCCTGGGAATGCGTCCACACTTGCAGCCGGCCGTCGCGGTAGAGCGCGAGGCCGCAGGACGGCGCCACCGAGGCATGGGCGACGTGCATCCGGGTATAGGTCGCCTCGTACCGGTTCGCCGCCGGTGTCGGAGCCGATGACAGCGGCGCGCCGACGACCCGGTCGATCGACGGGCTGCTGCAACAGCCAGCGCGCCTCTTCCTGAAACGGGTTGATCGCGTCGACCCCGTCCCAGACGACATGGCTCGGCGCCACCGCCGCGACGGCTTCGACGACGGTTTCGTCGGCGCCCGGCGATGGCGAGGAAGTTGCCGTTGCGGATGATCTCGATCGGCCCGTTCGCGGCCCGGCGCAGCGCCGCCTCGTCGACCGTCTTGATCGTCGCCCCGCGGCGCGGCTGGCGGACGATGCGCGCATGCGCCATGCCGTCCAGCACCATGTCGTGGACAAAGACCGGCTCGCCGAAAATCTTGGCGGCGAGGTCGACGCGGGGCGCGCTATGCCCGACGACGCGGTACTCGCCCGGCGTCTTCGTCGGCGCTCGGCCGGTGGCGTGGCGGCCGAGGTCGATCGCGGCGGCGAGCGACCAGTAATCATGTCCGGTCGGCTCGCCGCGGCGGGTGACGGCGCCGTCGTGCATCGCCAGCTCGGCGCGCGAGCAGCCGAGCGCGGACGCGGCGTGGTCGAGGAACAGGGCGCGCACCTCGGCGCAGGCCAGGCGCATGGCGACGCCGCCGAACTGGATCGACTGGCTGCCGGCGGTGTAGCCCTCGTTCGGGGTCAGGTCGGTGTCGCCCGATTGCAGCACGATGCGCCCGAGGGTCACCTCGAGCTCTTCGGCCGCGATCTGGCGCATCGCGGTCAGCACTCCCTGGCCGATCTCGACCCGGCCGGTCGAAACCCTGACCCGTCCGGGCTCGCCGAACCCGACCCATTGGTCGAGGCGCGGGTTGGCGGCGAGCAGCGGCGGCAGCGGCGCCGAGTGCGGCGGCGCTCATCGCGAAGCTCCGGTCTCGCGCATCCGCTCGGCGGCGCGCGCGACGGCGCGCAGGATGCGGTAGTGGCTGCCGCAGCGGCAGATGTTGTCGTCGAGCGCCTCGGCGATCTCATGGCGCGACGGCGACGGGTTATGGTCGAGCAGCGCCTTCGCCGAAATCAGGATGCCGGCGAGGCAATAGCCGCATTGGCCCGCCTGCTCGTCGAGAAAGGCTTGCTGCAGCGGATGCGGACGGTCGGGCGTGCCCAGCCCCTCGATCGTCACGATTTCGCGGCCGGCCACCGTCGACAGCGCCTTGCCGCAGGATTTTTCCGGCCGGCCCTCGATCAGCACCATGCAGCACCCGCATTGCTCGAGGCCGCAGCCGAATTTCGTGCCCATGAGGCCGAGATGATTGCGCAGCACATCCAGCAACGGGGTGTCGCCATCCGCGGCGACGCTGACCTCGCGCCCGTTCACACTCAGACCGACTGTTTCCATCGCTGTCTCGCCATAGGCAGAAAGGGCGAACTATATCAAACCCGGCTCCCTGGCGCGGCAGGCGAATTACGCTCCCTTGCTCGTCTTCCTCCCCTGCCCGCTCGGCGCCGGTTGCGGCAGCCGGCACCCTGGCTCAATCGGGCTGCGCGCGAAACACGATCGTGCCGCCGATCGCGGGCGGCAGGGTCAGTGCGACGCCGTCAGCGACCGGCCGGGCCGCCAGTCCGGCCGCGGCAAGCAGGCCGGCGAGCCGGTCGAGGTCGGCGACCTCGATTTCGCTGGCGGCGAGATAAGGGAGCGGCGGCCCCGGCCTGATGCCCAGCTCGCGCTCGATGAACGCGGGCGTCGCGAACCGCAACTCTCCCCGTTCGAGCGCGACCGTCGCGAGATCGCCTTCACGCCGGGCCGGACGGCCGGTGCACCGGGAAAAGCGGCCGGCAGGCTCGTCCGGGTCGGCGGCGGCGATCCACAATGCCGACAATGCCCGCGCTCCGTTCGGGTGGTCGAGATCGGGTTCGCGCCAGACCAGGTGCGCGGTGTGGTGGGTCAGAAACTGCACCCGGCCCTCCGGCATCGCGTCGGAGGCGACGCGCGCGATCGTAAAGCGGGCGTCCTGCACGCCGGCTTCGGTCGCCACCGGACGGCGCATGTCGACCAGCGGCAGGACAGCAAACCCGGCCGCCGCAAGCCGGCGGTGTTCGCCCGCGGCGTCGGCGCTGCTGAACGCCGCGAGATGGAGGCCGACATGGCGTGTCAGCCGCTCGCGAAGCTGATGCGCCAGCGGCGTGTCGCCGGTCGCGGCGAGAATCTCGACGTAGCCGCGGCGCAACATCGCACAGCGGTTCCCGGTCCCGGCCGGCACGGATTGGCCGTCCACCCGATTGGTTTGAAGGGTGAACGGCGTGAGCCGGAAACCGCAGCGTTCCAGCGCGTCGGCGGCCGGGTCCATCGCCGGCACAAAATGCGCCACATGGTCGAGAAATACGGCGCTTGCTTCGGGCAGTTGTTCACGCATGACGTCCCTCCGGCGTCCCCCTGGCGGCTCCGCCCGGGCGGTTTACTTCACCCGGCATCAAAACGACGGGCGCGGCGTTTGCCAAGCGGCGACGGCGTTGGCCTTGCCGTCCAGCGCGGGATTCCCTGATAAGCAGTTGTTGCGCGCGACAAGGCGACCACATTTCGACGGTCGAGGATCGATCTTCGACCTCTGCGGCGGCGGCATGCATGATGGCATCCTCGGTCCCCGGAATATCTATTTCGACCCGGCGCAAGCTGGTGTCGATCCTGCTGGCGGTGACGATCTTTGCCTTGCTCGCCGGCCTGGTCACGCTCGCCGAAGGCCGTTCGCCGGTCTTTGGGGTTTTAAACGCGATCCTGGCCGGGACCGGGGTCGGGCTGTTCGAGCAGTTTTACGTGCAGAGCCTGCGCGGCCGGTGGATGCGCAACACCCATCCCCTTCTTTCGATCTCGATTTACACATTTGTCGTCGCAATCCTGTTTCTGCTTGCGATCAACTTTACGCATGCGGTGCTGTATCGTCTGTACCCGACACCGGTGCCGTACAGCCGGCTGCCGTTCATTTTGCCGGTCGTCCTGGCGTTCTCGGTGGTCGGCATCGTCGTGATGCGCGCCGTGCACTTCATCGGGATCGAGACCTTGTTTCACCTGATGATCGGCACCTATCATCGGCCGGTCGTCCAGCAAAAGGTCCTGGTGTTTATCGACATCAACAATTCGACCGGACTTGCCGAGCGGCTGGGCGCGCTGAGGATCAAGTCGCTCGTCGGCAAATTCCTGTTCGACATCTCAAAGCCGATCACCGATCACGGCGGCGAAATCTACCTTTACAAGGGCGACGGGCTGATCGCGATCTGGGATTGGCAGGAGGCGGTGCGCAACGACAAGATCTTGCGGGCGATCGATGCCGTGCTCGCCGCGATGCGCCGGGAAGAGGGCCGCTATCTCGAGCAGTTCGGGGTGGCGCCGACCTTTCGCATCGGGGTGCATGGCGGCGATGTCGTGGTCAGCGAGCAGGGCGACACCAAACGCTCGATCGGCATTTACGGCAGCACCATCAACATCGCCGCACGCATGGAAGAGGCGGCGAAGGCGCACGGCGTCGTCTGCGCGATTTCAGGGGATTTGGCGCGGGCGCTTGCGGATGCCGCCAACCGGCTTCGTCCGATCGGCTCGGACAAGATCAAGGGCATTGCGGCGGAGATCCCGGTCGTCGAGTACCGCGAGGAGGCCGAGACGGCCCCCGGTTCCGCCCGCACGAGCCGGCCGCCCTGCGACCGCCGCGGCGCCCGGACCGCCGAGGTTCTGTAGGCGCCTGTCGGCATATAACGTAATTAAAGAACAGGGCGTTGCGGTGCCGTGATCCGGTCAGCGCCGGTTCGCTGGCGACGCCGCTTCGGCGGCGGGCGATGCAGGGTGCGGCGGCGCCGCGCAATCCGGGCGCGGCACCGGTCCGCGGCGCTCGGGCGGCACTCGGCAGTTGTCGACGCGCTGGCCGTCCGAGGCCTTGTCGGAGAGCCGCTCCTTCAGGGTTCGCATCTCCAGCGGCTGCGCCACCGCCGCGGATGCCGCCAGGATCAGCCACAGCGCCGCGGCGCAACTCGTCGCCCTCCTGTTCATAACGCCTTCCGAAAGGTCAGGTTGACCCGGCTGCGGCCGGTCAGCGGGTGCTCGCCATCGGCGAGCGGCGCGATGCCGTGATAGACGAGCCGGGCCGGGCCGCCCCAGACGACGACGTCGCCGCTTTCCAGTCGAACCCGCAACGTCGGACCCTTGCGGCTGAGGCCGCCCCATAGAAAGGTCGCGGACAGCCCGAGCGACACCGAGACGACCGGCGCCGACAGGTCGCGCTCGTCCTCGTCGCGGTGCAGCGACAGCCTGGTGCCCGGCTCGTAGCGGTTGACCAGACAGGCATCGGGTGAGAACCCGGCAAAGCCGCCCGCCGCGGCCGCCCGCTCGGCCACGGACCGGAAAATCGGCGGCATCGCCGGCCACGGCCGCCCGGTCTCGGGATCTTCCGGCGAATATCGGTAGCCGCTGCGGTCGGTGACCCAGCCGGCCTCGCCGCAACCGGTCATCGCCACCGACATGCGGAAACCGCCCGGCGTCGTCATGTGGCGAAACGGGGCGATCGCGGCGATCTGCGCTACCGCTGCGAGCAAGCCCATGTCTTCCGGCGCCGCGAAGCCGCGCATGATAACCGCGCCCTCGCCCAGCCGCTCGATCTCGTCGCCCGGCGCGGCGCCGGCGAAGAGGTCGCCGATCGCGGCCGAGCGGATGACGCTCACCCGAGCGGGATCTCGCGCAAGGCCGCCGTGTCCTGGCGTGCGCCGGCGAGCACGTAGTTGACGTCGGTCCCGGCGATCACAAAGCGCGCGCCGAGGCGGACCAATTCGCCCTGCAGCGCGACATTGTGGCGGATGCCGCCCACGCCCAGCACCTTGCCATGCGTCCGGCATGCCCGCGCCACCCGCTCATAGGCCTCGCGCAGCCGCGGGTGGTCGACCTGGCCGGGGATGCCGTAATCGGTCGTCAGATCGCCCGAGCCGATCAGCAACACGTCGATCCCCGGCACCGCGGCGATCGCCTCGGCGTTGTCGATGCCGGCGGCGGTCTCGAGCATGACGATGACCGCGGTCTCGGCGTTGAGCCGGGTGCTTAATTCGCCGAGCGGCAGCGCGCGGTAGCCGAGCGCCGGCCCCAGCCCCATGACCGAGCGTTTGCCCAACGGCGGAAACCGGCAATGGCGCACAACCGCCTCGGCCTGCGCGCGGCTCTCGACATCCGGGACGATCACACCTTGGGCGCCGCCGTCGAGCACCCGGCTCATCCACTGTCCGTCATGGCTCGGGACCCGCACCAAGGGGGTGATGCCGACCCCGAGCGAGGCGGCGCAGATCGTCGCCGTGGTGTCGATCGAATAGGGCGCGTGCTGCATGTCGACATAGAGCGCGTCGTAGCCGCCGGCCTTGGCCACCATCGCGATGTCGACACTGCGCGCAAGCCGCAGATTCAGGCACAGCACCAACTCGCCCGCCGCGAGCTTTTGCTTCATCAAATTATGGCTTGCGTCTTCGGCCATCGGCGTCCTCCCAGTATTCGTCGCGGCGCCAGCGTATCTGAAACGAGCGCCGCTTCCGTCATGGCCGGGCTCGTCCCGGCCATCCACGAGCAGCCTGCGAGCCGAGTGGATCTCCGTGGATGCCCGGCACAAGGCCGGGCATGACGGTCAAATTTCGTTCTATTGCTGGAAATGCTCCGATCAGCCGCAGGCGACAGCGTAGACGTCGCGCACGCCTTCGGGCAGCCGGGTCTCGTTCCAGCTCTTGCCGCCGTCCTGGGTCCCGAACACCTGGCCAAAGCGCGACACGCCATAGACCTGGTTCGGGTCCTTCGGATGCACCGTCACGCCCATCATCGTCGCCTCGGCCTTGATCCCGTGGTCAAAGCGCTTCCAGCTCTGCCCGACATCGTCCGAGCGGTAGATCGAGCCGTCAGTGCTGCGCGCCGCCGGGCTGAGGCAGGCGTAGAGCACCTTCGGGTCGTGCGGCGACACCCGGATGTCGCGGCCGTAGGTCAACGGCGAGAACCGGTTGATCTCCATGTCCTGCCAGCTCTGGCCCTTGTCGTTGCTGCGGAACAGGCCCATGCGGTTGGCGAGGAAGACGGTGCCGGGCGCCGCCGCGCTGCACGCCAGCGCATGGCCGTCGAGCATGCCTTCGATCTCGGTCTGGCTGCCGATCCGGCTCTTGTATTTCGGCTGCTCGCAAAACCGGATCAGGTCGGCGGTGCAGTCCTCCCAGCTCTCGCCGCCGTTGCGGCTGCGCATGGCACCATTGGCCTCGAGCGTCGCATAGATGTCGTCGGGCGAGTTCGGGTCAACGTCGAGCCGCATGACCCGGCAGGCAAAACCCATGATGACGCGGTCGGGCAGGCCGGGGTCGGCGGTCTTGCGCCAGGTGTCGCCGCCGTCGTCGCTGCGGTAGACCGCGGGCGGGGTGGCGCCGGCATAGATGACCCGCGGGTTTTTCGGATGGATACAGATCGACCAGATGTCGGCGTCGCCGGGCAGGCTCAAGCGTTCCCAGCGGTCGCCGCGATTGGTGCTGCGAAAGCTGCCCTTGGTGGTGCCGACATAAACAGTGTCCGGATGCTCCGGGTGAACCGTGATGGCATGGACCTCGGCGCCTTCCGGCAGGCCATTGGCCAGGCGCTGCCAGCCGCCGTCGCCGACGGTCTGACGAAAGATGCCGCCCATTGACCCGCCATTTGTCGCCGCCGCACCCGCGTAAACATTGGTTGCCGCCATGATCTCCTCCCTCGGATCAAATCCCGTCGTGATCATACGCCCCGCCAGGCGCTGGCGGCAAAGCTTTACGAGCGCAGGGAATGGGCTGCGCTGTTCCATTCACCTCCGCTCTGTTGTCCACACCCGCGAAGTTGTCCACACCGGCGAAGGCCGGTGCCCATGGTAGGGACGGATCGAGGTCGGAGGTTGTGGCGACGTAAAGGGTTCCATAGGGTTTGCCAGGGAGGAGATCGACAGTGGGACGTCGAGTTTGTGACCCGCAATGGGTCCCGACCTTCGTCGGGATGGTCTCATTAAATGACCGTTCCCCGATTGGGGTCGGCACGATATGACGCCGAAGCTGGGTGCTTGGTCAGCCGTTTGATCCGGCGTAGAAGCGTTTGGTCAAAAAACGCCAGTGCGGGAGGGTGAGCCCATGGATTTTGCCGACAGCCCGGAGCATGCCGCCTTTCGCGCCGAGTTCCGCCGGTGGCTCGAAGCGAACCTGCCGCCCGAGATCTGCGTCGACGACGCCGCCGACCAGCGCGTCGCCCCCGACCGCGAGACCCTGGAAAAGCGCGTCGCCTGGCAGAAAAAGATGCACGCCGCCGGCTGGGTCGGGATTTCCTGGCCCAAGGAATACGGCGGGCGCGGCGCCGATTTCATGCAGCAGGTTATTTTCGACGAGGAGTATTTCCGCGCCCGCGCGCCGATCCTGCCGGGGGCGAGTGCGATCAACCTGCTCGGCCCGACCCTGATCCAGTGCGGCACCGAGGCGCAAAAACAGCGCCACCTGCCGCGCATCCTCGCCGGCGAGGAGCGCTGGTGCCAGGGCTTCTCAGAACCCGGCGCCGGCGGCGACCTGGCGAGCCTGAGGACCCGCGCGGTCGATGCCGGCGACCATTTCGTCGTCAACGGCCAGAAGGTGTGGACCTCGGGCGCGCATTTCGCCGATTGGTGCTTTTTGCTGGTGCGCACCGACCCCGAGGCACCCAAGCATCACGGCATCAGCTATCTGCTGGTCGACATGACGACGCCGGGGGTCACCGTGCGGCCATTGGTGCTGCTGAACGGCCACCGCCATTTCAACGAGGTGTTTTTCGAAGACGTGGCGGTGCCGAAGGAGAATTCTGGTCGGGACCTTGAACGAGGGCTGGAAGGTTGCGATCACGACCTTGATGTTCGAGCGCAGCGGTGCCGGCGGGCGCGACCACGCGGCCCAGATCGCCCGCCTCACCGAGCTCGCCAAACAGTTCCCGAGCCGCCAGGAGCCGGCCTGGAACGAAAGCCACATCCGCCAGCAGCTGGCTCAGCTGGCGATCGACGTGAAGGCGCTGCAGGTGACGCGGCTGCGCGGGCTGACCCGCCGCCTGCGCGGCGAGCCGCCGGGGCCGGAAGGCTCGATCCTCAAATTGTTCGGCTCCGAGCTGGCGCTGCGGATCGCCGACTTCTCGTCGACCCTGCTCGGCCCCTACGCCACCGTCGACGCGCCCACCGAGGCGGTGCCGGATGCGGCGCGCTGGCATCACCGCGTGCTCGGCGCCCGCCAGTACACGATCGCCGGCGGCACCAGCGAAATCCAGCGCAACATCATCGGCGAGCGCGTGCTGGGTCTGCCGAAGGGGTAGTAGGATGCGGATGCCGACGAAGACATCGATCTGGCTGTGCTGCTTTTGTGACGGAGAGATAGAAGAAATCGCCCCGGATCCCTTACGGATCACCGTGACGACCTCTGATGGCAGGCCGCAATATTGGGCTTGCCACGGCGCATGTTTCAAAAACCGGCTGGCACCCGATCCGTCAGGCACCTTTGAGCCGCAATTCTTTTAGGCGCACGGGCAGGTGAGCCACGATGGATATCGGCTTCGGTTCGTAGGATGGGCTGAGCGTCGCGAAGCCCATTCGGTTGCGATGAGGCAGTGGTGGGTTACGCTGCGCTAACCCATCCTACTGAAGGAGCAGGCATTTCGGATGGATATCGGTTTCACTGAGGAACAGGAGTTGCTGCGCGAGACCGCGCGCAAATTCCTCGACGCCGAGTGCGACACCAAATTCGTGCGGGCGCGGATGGCGGAACCCAAAGCCGTCACCGACGCGTTCTGGCGACAGCTCGCCGATCAGGGCTGGCTCGGCATCGTCTATCCGGAGGCCGACGGCGGCAGCGGGCTCGGGCTTGTCGACCTCGTCGTGTTGATGGAGGAGATGGGGCGGCGGGTCATGCCCGGCCCGTTCTTGTCGACGGTGCTGCTCGGCGGCGCCGCGATCGCCGAGGCCGGCTCGCCGGCGCAGCGCCGCGAATGGCTGCCGCGGGTCGCCGCCGGCGACAAGAAGGCGGCGCTCGCCTGGACCGAGCCGGCATTGCGCTGGGACGCCGCCGGCGTCACCCTGCCGGCGCGCGAGACGGCCGGCGGCTTTACCCTCTCGGGCGACAAGCTCTTTGTCGGCGACGCCCATCTCGCCGACATCCTGGTCGTCGCCGCCCGCACCCGCGACGGCAGCGCGATGGAGGACGGCGTCAGCCTGTTCCTGGTGCCGAAGGACACGCCCGGCCTCGCCGTCAGCCTGATGCGGACAATCGACGAGACCCGCAAATTGTGCGAGGTCCGGCTCGACAACGTCGCGTTGCCGGCATCGGCCTTGATCGGGCAACGGCACGAAGGCTGGGCGCCGCTCTCGCGCGTCGTGGCGCGGGCGAGCGTGGCGCTGTGCGCCGAGATGTGCGGCGGGGCCCGGCAGGTGCTCGACATGACCGTCGACTACGCCAAACTGCGCGTCGCTTTTGGCAAGCCGATCGGCAGCTACCAGGGGGTCAAGCACCAGGCCGCCGACATGCTGGTGGCGATCGAGAACGCCAAGTCGCTGACCTACTACGCCGCCTGGGCGGTCGACCAGGGCGAGGCGGAGGCGCCGCTCGCGGTGTCGATGGCCAAGGCCGCCGCCTCCGACATGGCGCGCAAGGTCGCCGGCGCCGGGATTCAGCTGCATGGCGGCATCGGCATGACCTGGGAGCACGACCTGCAGCTCTATTTCAAGCGCGCCAAGGCGTCCGAGGTCATGTTCGGCGACGCCGCCTGGCACCGCGAGCGCGTCGCCCGCCTGCTCGACCCGTGAGCGGTCCGCGCCGCTGAGCCGGGTCATGTCTCGGCACAACAATTTCGACGCGCTGCGCCTCGCCGCCGCGGTCGCGGTCATGTTCTCGCATGCGTTTTTGATCGCCGACGGCACCCAGAAAAACGAATGGCTGATCCGGCCCGGCGCGCGGCGGCCGAGCCCAGCGCCGGCGCGCTCTGCCGCGGCGGCGCAGCGCGCCTGAGCCTCCCCAACCCGCGTCGAGAGGGCTGGCGCCATGGTTCGGTCCGCCGTTAGTATGCGCGCCACCAGTCATTTGCGAGGGGAGGTGCGCGATGAAAGTCCACAATCTCTATGCCGACGCCAACGGCCAGTCGCACTGGCGCGACGTCGAGATCGAATGGGTCGAGGAGACCCCTGGAGGCAAGCTGTCCAAGCGGCTGCCGGCGACCGGCATCATCTTCCGCGAGGTGCCGCCGACCTATGATCTCGACTGGCACCCGGCGCCGCGGCGGCAATACATCATCAACCTCGACGCCGGCGTGCAGATTACCGCCAGCGACGGCGAAGCCCGCAAAATCGCCGCCGGCGAGGTTGTCCTCGTCGAGGACACAACCGGCAAGGGGCATCTGTCGAAGGCGCTCGACGGCAAGATCCGCAACTGCATCTTCGTACCCGTCGAATAACGGAGGCTGACATGAAACTGGTGTATTTCGACGACTACAAGCTCGGCGTGGTAAAGGGCGACCGCGTCGTCGACGTGTCGTCGGTGGTGCGCGACATCACGCATACCGGCCCGGGCGATTTGATGAACGGGCTGATCGCGAATTTCGGGCAGTACAAAGGCAAGCTCGAAGACGCGGCGGCGAGCGGCCAAGGTGTGCCGTTGGCGTCGGTCAAATTGCGCCCGCCGCTGCCAAAGCCGGACAATATCGACTGCATGGCGGTCAATTACATGGAGGACGGCACGCGCAGCGCGCCGGCGCCGATCAACGCATTCCAAAAGACGGCCAACGCCATCTGCGGACCGGGCGACACGATGGTATTGCCCGATGCGCCGGCGACGATCTTTGAGGGCGAGGCCGAACTGGCGCTGGTGATCGGCAAAAAGGCGAGCAACGTCAAAGCCGCCGACGCCATGGACTACATCTTCGGCTATACCTGCTTTATCGACGGCTCGGCGCGCGGCCTGCCGGCCCCCGGCTTTTTTGCCATGAAGTCGCGCGATAGCTTTGCGCCGATCGGGCCGTGGATCGTGACCAAGGACGAGATCCCGGACCCGCAGAAGCTCCAGATCCGGCTGTCGAACAACGGCACCCTGATGCAGAACTTCAACACCAGCGACATGGCGCACAAGATCCCGCGCTGCATCGAGTGGCTGACCTCGATCCACGCCCTGGAGCCGGGCGACATCGTCGCCACCGGGACCAACCATCGCGGCCTCAACCCGTTCATGGACGGCGACAAGATCGAGCTCGATATCGAAGGCGTCGGCAAGCTGGCGTTTAACGTCAAGGACGAGCTGAACCGCAAATGGGAGCGGGTGACCCGCCTGCAGATGCACGAGCGCGCCGCGCAAAAGACCGCGGGCGCCTATCCCGACATCACCCCGCAGGTCTCGGGCAAGCACGCCCCGCGCGCGCTGACCCTGAGAAAGTCCGCTGTTCGAGCGTCGTGGCCGGACTTGTTCCGGCCATCCACGCCTTCCGACGCCATCAGAAGGAAGACGTGGATCACCGGGACGAGCCCGGTGAGGACGGCTGGGCGGCTGCATTTAAAGAGGACAAAACACCATGGCCGCCGACGGATTTGCCTACACCCATCTGTTCGCCAAGGATTTGCCGGCGCCGGCGCCGCGCTGGACCGGCTTTCCGAAGTTCAATTTCATCGGCGGCCACAATGACCCGGAGCACGTGCCGGCGGCGGAATTGGCGGCGGCGGCCGAGGCCGTGCTGCGCCGCGACGGCGCCGACCTGGCGCTCTACAACCCGCACGGCCCGCAGGGCTTCCGCGGGATCCGCGAGTTCGTCGTAAACAAGGTCGCGGGACGCGGCATCACGTGCACGCCCGACGACGTGCTGATCACCTCGGGCTCGGGCCAGGGGCTCGACCTCGTCAACCGCACCCTGCTGAACCGCGGCGACACGGTCATCCTCGAAGAATTCACCTATGGCGGCGCCTTGACCAAGCTCCAGCGGCTGGGCGTCAACGTCGTCGGCGCCCCGCTCGACGATGACGGGCTGAAGATCGAGGCACTCGGGCAGATCCTCGACGACCTTAAGCAAAAGGGGGTCGTGCCCAAATTCATCTACACGATCCCGACCGTGCAGAACCCGACCGGGTCGATCCTTCCGGTCGCGCGCCGCCAGGCGTTGCTCGCTCTCGCCAAAAAGCACCGCGTCGCGATCTTTGAAGACGAATGCTATGCCGACCTGACCTGGAGCCCCGGCGCGCCGGCGGCGATCTACTCGATGGACCCGAGCCAGGTGATCCATGTCGGCTCGTTCTCCAAGACCCTGTCGCCGGCCCTGCGGCTCGGCTACGTCGTCGCCGACTGGGCGGTCATGAGCCGGCTCGTCGGCTTGAAGCGCGAGACCGACAGCGGCACCGGCGCACTCGAACAGATGGTCGTCGCCGAGTATTTCTCGCGCAAATTCGAGGAGCATGTCGGCGAACTGAACCAGGTCTTGAAGGACAAGCTCGACACGATGGTGGACGCGCTCGAACGCGAGTTCGGCACCACCATCGAAAAGATGTGGCGGCCGAAGGGCGGCATCTTTTTGTGGATCAAATTGCCCGACAGCATCGACGTGACCACACTCGTCGCGCC
This sequence comes from uncultured Alphaproteobacteria bacterium, assembly GCA_963775525.1. GTDB lineage: Bacteria > Pseudomonadota > Alphaproteobacteria > ATCC43930 > CGMCC-115725 > AP-15. The sequence continues at coordinate 81,330 of CAVZJF010000045.1, forward strand.
CGCCGCCAAGGAGGGGCTGGTCTTCAACCCCGGCCCCGAATGGTCGTGCAACCCGGCCGAGACCAAGTCGCACCTGCGGCTGTGCTTTGCGCTGCCGTCAAAGGACGTGATCCGCGAGGGGGTCGCGACCCTGGCGCGGGTCTGCTACGAGCAGACCGGCATCCCGGTGCGCAGCGCCAACATCCAGCGCGCTCCCGCCGCCGACTGAGGCCTCGGCGCCCGCGCGCCGGGCGCCGCTTGCCTGAGCACGGGCGACGGGGTGTTGCCTTCATCGACGAGGGTCGACGGGCATCCAACGACAGCGGAGGGAGCATGGACATCGACCTGGCCGGAAAGCGAGCGATTGTGGCCGGCGGCAGCCGCGGGATCGGACGGGCGATCGCGCTCGCTTTCGCCGCGGCCGGGGCCGGCGTGTCGATCTGCGCGCGCGGCGCCGAAGCGCTTGCCAGGGCGCGCGACGACGTCGCCCGGCACGGGCAGACGGCGCACGCCGCGAGGTGCGATCTCGCCGACGCCGCGGCGATCCCGCGCTACGTCGACGAAGCGGCCGCGGCGCTCGGCGGCATCGACATCCTGGTCAACAACGCCTCGGGTTTTGGCACCAGCGACGACGAGGCCGGCTGGGCGCTGAGCATCGCGGTCGACCTGATGGCGACGGTACGGGCGACGCGGGCGGCATTGCCGTATCTCGAAAAGTCCGAGGCCGGCGCCATCATCAACATCTCGTCGATTTCGGGCTTTCGCGCTTCGGCGCGCACCCCGCCCTATGGCGCGGTCAAGGCCGCGATCCTCGAATACACCCAGACGACCGCCGCGCAGGTGGCGCGCAAGGGCATCCGGGTCAACTGTATCGCGCCCGGCTCGATCGAATTTCCCGGCGGCACCTGGGAGCGCGCGAAGAACGACAACCCGAACCTCTACGCGGCGATCGTCCGCGGCATTCCGTTCGGCAGGCTCGGCCGGCCCGAGGAAGTAGCACGGGTGGCGTTGTTCCTGGCCTCGCCGCTCGCGGGCTGGGTCACCGGCCAGAACATCGCCGTCGACGGCGGCCAGATGCTGTAAGGCTGCGGCCGGCGCGCAGTGACGCAGACCGCAGCCTTACCACGCTTGTCCTATCTACGCCGCTGGCTTTCGTGGATGCCCGGCACAAGGCCGGGCAAGACGAAGAGGGTCAATGGTAAACCATGTGAATGCGTCTAGGCACTGACGTAGGTGTGAATCTGATCGAGGCGCGCCGTCTTCGGTTTGTCATTGCGAGCAAAGCGAAGCAATCTCGGGCCAATATGCGTTCGTCGGTCGAGATTGCGTCGTGACCTCGCAACGACAGAGTGACGGAACCCATCCTAGATATCGAAGAACACGGTTTCGTTGTCGCCTTGCATGACGATGTCGAGATTCCAGGTTGGCGCACCGGGGCTGTCGCGGCGCGTGGCGACCAGGGTTTGGCGGCGCACCGGGTCGTCGATCGACAATAGCACCGGGTCGGCCTCGTTCAGCGGGTCGCCGGCGAAATAGATGCGGGTGTAAAGCGGCTTCAGCAGCCCGCGGGCGAACACGGCCACGGCGATGTGAGGCGCCTGCAGGGCGTTGCCGCGGCCGGGGACCGCGCCCGGCCGGATCGTCGTAAAGCGAAAGCCGCCCTCGGCATCGGTGGAAACCCGGCCGAAGCCGCGGAAATGCGGGTCGAGCGGCTTGTCGGCGCGGGTGTCGTCGGGATGGGCGTAGCGCCCGGCGGCGTTCGCCTGCCACAATTCGAGACAGGCGTCGGCGACCGGGACGCCGTCGCCGTCGGTGACCCGGCCTTCGACGACGACCCGCTCGCCTTGCGGGTTGTCGGTTGTCAGGTCGGCCCACTGCCCGCGGTCGAGCGCCAGGTGGAAAAACGGTCCGACCGTCTGCGACGGCGTCGCGGTCAGTCTGCGGGCCATCTCAGGCGTTCTCCATCGGCGTCGCTGCGCGGCCGCGCAGCACGATGTCAAAGCGGTAGCCGAGCGCAAACTCGGCCTCGCTGAGACCCGGGTCATAGGCCGAGATCAGCCGTTCGCGGGCGCTCTTGTCGGCGGTGCCAAGATAGATCGCGTCGAAATTCAGCAGCGGGTCGCCCGGAAAATACATCTGGGTGACCAGCCGGGTGGCGAAAGCCGGGCCAAAAACGCCAAAGTGGATGTGGGCCGGCCGCCACGAATTATGGGTGTTGCGCCACGGATAGGCGCCCGGCTTGATCGTCAGAAAGCGGTATTCGCCCTGCGCGTTGGTCGTAACCTGGCCGACGCCGTCGAAATTCGGGTCGAGCGGCGCGTCGTGCTGGTCGACCGGGTGACGGTAGCGGCCGGCGGCATTGCATTGCCACAACTCGACCAGGGTCCCCGGCACCGGTCGCGCATCCTCGTCGAGCACCCGGCCGGCGACGATGATCCGCTCGCCGAGCGGCGGCCCGCCGTGCCCATGCGTCAAGTCGGCGGCGTCCGGGCCGGCCCAGCCATCGGCAAAAACCGGGCCGGTGACCTCGGTCAGGGTTTGTTCGAGCCGGATCGGCGGAAATTTTGGGGCGCGCTTGACGGTGCTGCCGTAATCGGGGTGCAGGTAGGGCGGCTGGCCGCCCTCGCGGGCCCGTGCAAACGGCCGGATCGCGTCGGTCATCGGTCAAATCCTCCAGCGGTTCGGCGAGGCCGGCAAACCGCCCGCAGCCTGCTCGGCCGTCCACCGCCGGTCAAGCGGTGCGCCGGTCCAGCGATCCGAATCTGCGGAGCTCGCGAACAATCAGGGAATTTGCGCCGGTTCCGAGAGCCCGGCCGCCACGATCCCGGCCCGGCGAATTTGACGCAATTATCGGTATATTTAGTCGAAATTGAAGTTGTTGCTGGCGAATCCCAGCTCAGTTGACGAGAGCGCGGCGCGCTGTCGCCGCGGGAGACCATCATGTGGCGCCAACAACGCGAATATTCCCTCGGTGCGCTGCTCGACCACCCGGTGCTGGGCGTGGTGATGAAGAGCACGGGAATGGACCCGCGGGTCGTCGAGCTGCTGCTCGAAGCCGCGCAGCGGCGCCGGCAGCCGGAACCGGACCATCAGGACGACCCGATTTGTGCGTGAGCGCCGCTTGAGCGGGTCGGTTGTCGGCGTCGGGTGCAGCCGCCCCCAAAACCCGGCGCTGCAAGTTTAGAGCGAATATTTCACGAGCCGAAACAAACCGGCTCAGCCGGGGCAAGGCTTTGAGCCCGGGCAGACCTGGTCGAGCCGCACGACCAATGGCAGATAGAAAACCTGGACCGTGATCGACACCGGCAGCAACCTTGCGTCGTCGCTCAAGACCAGCGCCACCGGGCGCGGTGCGTTGTCCGGGTCGCCGTCGTCGCTCGATTCGCCTTTGAACCCGGCAATCGGCCGCAACGACAATTCGATTCTCAACTCGCCCGGAATCTGCTGACCCTTCGGCAGAACCCGGCCGATAACGTCGAACCGGCGCGTGCCGTCGTAGACGGGGATTGTAAAGCTGCCGTTGGGCGCCGCCTCGCGGGCGGCGACGGCGGCGCGGATGGCTTCGAGCGCCGTCAGCGGATCGACGATGCCGCGCCGGTATTGCTCGGCGAGCGCCGGTTTGCGGCTGGTGTCGTCGGCGGAGCGTTCGGCCACGGCGGCTCCGTCGCGCATGACAAAGCGCATGCCGATATGGCTGTCCCGGCGCTTGCGCAGATCGTAGCGGGCGTCGTAGCGGAGCGGGTCGGCAGGCCGCCCCGGAACCAGCCGTCCCGCCGCCTGGGCGTTGCCGCGAAAGCGGGTAACGAGGTGCGGCAGCCCGTCGGTGCGAATCTCGATCTCGTCGTGATAGGCCGACGCGGCCTTGCTCAGCGTCAGCCGGATCCGGGCTGCCGGCAAACCCGCCCAATAGGCGCTGTAGACGGCGGTCACGTCGTCGGCGCGCACCGGGCCGCTCGCGCGCCGCCGCCGTCAGCAACGCGACCGCCGCGGCGACCATCCGCGGCTGGCGGCGCCGGCGGGGCGGCGCCTGATGGGCGGCGACCGCAGCGGTCACGCCGGCAGGTACGTCCAGGCGGCGCCGTCCCACATGATCCTCTCGCCGCTCGGAAAGCGCAGCTCGAGGGCGCCGGTCTTCGAGCGGGTGCGGCGCACCTCCCCGATGGTGCCGGGCTGTTCGGCTTCCCAGCGGTCGGTCAGCGCCAGCCCGATCCGGCTGGGGCTCAACCCGTCCTTGTGCAGCGCAATCGCGTCGTCGAGAAGCTCGCGCACAGCGCTCATGGCGTGACCTCGATCTTGTCCCTGGCGCGCTACTTTACCATGCACCCGGCCCCGCCATACAAAATCGCAGCCGGCTCTCGCGGGTCGGCGGATCGGTCACGGCCCGCGACAGACGACGTTGAGCAGCGCCTGGCGCTTTTCGACGGTGACCGCGTGGAGCGCGCGTTCGAGCGCTGCCGGCAATCCGGCCGGGTCCTCGACCCGCTCGCCATAGCCGCCGGCGGCGGCGCAGACCTGCTCGAAGGCCGGCAGCCGGTCGAGGTCGATCAGGGGCGGCTTGTTGCTGCGCATCGCCTCGCCGTCGGGGTACATCCCCATCGTCGCCCGGCGCACCGCGCCCCACATCGAATTGTTCATGATCACGAACAGAACCGGCAGATCGTGAGCCGCCGCGGCGTGGTGCAACGCCACCGGGTTGCCGAAGAGGTGCGAGCCGTCACCCAATGTCGCGATGACCAGCCGCTCCGGGGCGGCGAGCTTGGCGCCGAGTGCTGCACCCCCGCCCCAGCCGAGCCCCGAGGCCGGGCTCGACCCAAAATACGTGCCCGGCAAATTCGAGCCGCAATGCTCGGGCATCAAGGTGTACTCGTTGACCAGGATCGCATCCTCGGGCTTGACGCGCGCGATGCAGGCGCTGGCCCAGGCCATGTGGATCGGGCGCATGCCCGCCGCCGTGTCGAGGGTCTTTCGCCAGCCCGCCTGCTGCGCTTCCTTGAGCTGCGCCAGTCGCCGCCGCCGCGCCTCGACAGCGGGTTTTGCGACGTGGCGATCGAGCGCCGCCGCGAGCGCCGGCAAGGCCGCGGCCGGGGCTGCGGTCACCGCGAGGTCGCACGGAAAGCCGCGAATCGGATAACGCTGGAACAGCGGGTCGACGCCGAGGTGGACGACGCGGCACTGCGGCCGCGGCGCCTTCAGGCTCGGGACCCACGGCACGTCGCATTCGAGCACCAGGATCGCGTCGGCGTCGTCGAGATAGGGGGTGGCGTCGTAGCCGAGATGGCAGGGATGGTCGGCGGCCAGGCACAGATGGCGCGGCCGGTGCTGGACGACCGGGATCGCAAACCGCTCGGGCAAGCTCGGCGAGCGCCGCCACCGCCGCCGGTTCGCGCCCGGCGCTGGCGGTGATGATCAGCGGGTTCTCCGCCGCGGCAAGGATGCGCGCCGCCTCATCGATCGCGGCGAGGTCGGGGCCGGGCGGAGTCGCCGCGACCCGCCGCGTCGGGCTGTCATAGGCGAAGGCCGGCAACGGCTCGGCCAGCACCTCGCGCGGCAGCGACAGGTAGACCGGCCCTTTCGGCTCGCTGGTCGCGACGGCGAGCGCGCGGTCGACGACGGTCTCGAGCTGCCGGCCGTTTTTCAGCTCGTAATCCCATTTGACCAGCTCGCGCACCATGCCGGCCTGGTCGAACATCTCCTGCGCCCAGTGGATGTAGACGTCGCGCGCACCCGGCAGCCCCTCCTCGGTCAATGGCGAGCGGCCGGCGGTGAACAGCATCGGGATGTTGTCGCGCGCCGCGTTGAACACCGCGCACACCCCGTTGGCGGTGCCGACGCTGACATGGACCATGACCGCCGGCACCCGGCCGGTCACCATCGCCCAGCCATGCGCCATCGACAGCGCCAGATTTTCGTGGGTCGCGAGAACCGGCTGCGGCACCGGCGCGCCGGTCCGCGCCGCCTTGGCGAAGGCCTCGACCAGCGGCGCGAAATCGGTGCCGGCATTGGCGAACAGGTATTCGACCCCGCGTTCGGCCAGCAAGGTCAGATAAGCCTCGGCGACGCTGCCGCCCGCCATCTCCTTGCGCGCCATGCCGCTTCCTCCATGAAACCGCTGCGCCCCATACCGCCTTGATCGGGGATCGCCGGTAAATCCTTAGGCGGCGGGAAAGCCGCGGACAGCGGGCGGCCGTCGAGGCCGTCGGCGGCGAGGCCGAGATGGCGCAATACCGTCGGCGCGATGTCGACGAGCGACGAGCGGTCGTGGCGGATGCCGGGCATAAACCCGCCGCCGCGAGACAAACAGAAACGGGCATTGCTCGTTGGCGCCGAGCCCGCCATGCTGGCCAAAGCCGGTCACCTCCTTGGGTTCGAGCGAGTCGCGCACGATGTGGCTGCGGCCCGGCACGCCATACGGGTTGGCGCGGTCGTCGGCGGTCATCGTGATCGCGATGCGCGCCGCCGAACCGGTCGGCAGCCCGGTCTCGGCGAGGCCGGTCGCCGGCAAACACCCGGCCGACCCACTCCTGCCGTCTCCAGAAACCGCGCGACCTCGCCGACATGCGCGCCCTCGGGTTCGGCAAAATAGATCAATGCCGCGGTGCCGTTCGGGGCGACGACGACATCGGACGACCCCGCCGCGCGCTTCAGCCCGGCGTCGACCAGCATCGCGTCGAGGTCGATCGTGTCGGCGACGGTTTCCATGCCGTGGTCGGAACCGGTGACGAACAGGATCTCCTCGCCGCCGGGGTCGAGCCGCGCCACCGTCTCGGCGACGCGGCGCACATTGGCGTCGGCCGCCGCGATCGCGCGGCGATGCGCCGGCGAGCCCAGCGGATTCAGGTGCCCGGTGTAGTCGGGTTCGGACAGCCACAGGATGGCGAGCGCCGGGCCTCGCTCGCACAACACCTCGGCGCAAAAGCGCGCGGTGACGGCGTCGTCGCCGGCCGCACCCTTGCCGACCGCGAGCCCTTCCGCTTCCGGCAACGGCCGGCGATCCGGGCCGAAGCTGCCGGCCGGGTTGTAGACCCAGCCATAGCCGTCGGGATCGAGGAAATAGGCCGCGCCCGGCGACACGTTCGAAAACGCGATCGCGGTCTCGCCAGCGCGCGCCACCCGCTCGGCCATCGTCGGCATGTGCAGGGTGCGGCCGGTGGCGCGGCGCAGCCGGTCGCGAAAATCGGGCTTGCCGACCGACAGGCAGACGAGCCCGTCGCCTTCGTCGATCGCCATCGTGTTGCCGAGCAGCCCGTGCCGCGCCGGCAGGCAGCCGGTGGCGATCGAAGCCGCGCTCGTCCGCGTCGTCGACGGAAACACCCCGCGATGGTTGGCGAACTGCGCCGAGCGCCGGCCAAGCTCGGTCAGGAACGGCGCGTCTTGCGGCGAGATCAGGTCGCGGCGCAGGCTGTCGCAGATCACGATGACGGCGCGCTTCATCGGGGGGCCCTTTCGTTACGGCCGGCTTCACGGGCGCCGGGGTCGCGCGCCAGCATAGCGCGGCGCAGCGTTTCGGGCAGCAGCGTCTTTTCGCCGGTGGCGTTGACCACCAGGATTAAGACGGCGCGGCCCTCGGCGCACAACCCCCCGCGCCACGCCCCATATTCCATCTCAAAGCTGGTATGCCCGAGCCGCACCGTGCGCGCGGTCACGAGCACCTCGTCGCCATAGGCGAGCGGGCGGTGATAGCGAATGCCGGTCTCGGCCATGACCGGCCCCGGCGTCGCCGCCGACAATGCCGGCAGACCCGCGGTTTCGAGATAGCGGTTGCGGGCCTCCTCGAACCACTCGAAATAGGCGCGGTGGTTGGCGTGGCGGAACGGGTCGCATTCGCTCCACCGCACCCGGTGACGGATCGCAAACGACCACCCCGGCCCGACCCCAAACCGCACAAGCTCCGCCGCGTCCACCTCTGTCATGCTTTACGCTCCCCGAGCGACTTTCCCCCTCGCCCCGCTCGCGGAGAGGGTCGGGGTGAGGGGCGCGTTGCTAACGCGGCCAATTTTACAGCAAGCGTCCGAAGTGAAAAGGAACAGCGCGGCAGTCGTCGGGCGAACCAGCTGATCGGCCGGGCGAGATTGGATTCTTGGGACTCGAGTTCCCCGGGTCGATTGCGCGCCAGCCACCGACGTAGCGACACCGGAGGAGGAGCGCAGAGGCTGGGCAAGAACCTCCACCACCGTACGTTTTCTCGCCTCCCCGGCGAAAGCCGGGGTCCATTTCTCCGCGGCGCGAGCCGACGATAGCTGGTAAGGCATTGCCTCTGCTTGAAAGTTCCGAGCACCGGAAAAATGGATCCCGGCTTTCGCCGGGACGGCGGTGAGGGAGTTTGCCAATTTTCCTTCCCGGTCTGGATTCTTGCCCAGCCTCGCGGCGCATTCCGCCTTTCTTCGGCGAACGTACAGGGATGAAACTGGCCCCGCCCCACACGGCTTTGTGGGAGAGTGTATTGCGATATCAGAGACAATAATAATGACATAATCGCATTCCATACTCGTGGCCATACGCGTACCCGATCGGGTCGGGCGCGAGCGATGGAGATGTCGATGATGAAATCGAGGTGCCGCAACGGCGGAGGACGGGGCGCGGGCAGCCGTTCGTCAAGGGCCGATCGGGCAATCCCGGCGGCCGCCCGGCCGGTGCGCGCAACCGCAAAACGCTCGCCGCGGCGATGCTGCTCGACGGCGAAGCCGAGGCGCTGACCCGCAAGGCAGTCGAGTTGGCGCTGTCAGGCGACCCGACCGCGATGCGGCTCTGCCTCGAACGCATCCTGCCGCCCTGTCGCGAGCGCGCGGTCAAATTTACGCTGCCGCCAATAGAGAGTGCGGCCGACATCGCGTCGGCGATGAAGGCGGTCGCGGCAGCACTCGCCGACGGCATTATCACGCCGGGCGAAGGGGAGGCCATCGCGCGGATCGTCGACAGCTTTGTCCGGGCGATCGAAACCAGCGATTTCGAGCGGCGCCTGAAAGTGATCGAGGACGATTGCGTGGCGGAGCGGGAGGCCGCCGCAGGATTTGCGTACGTTCGCTAGTGAATAACATCTGACGGATAGCACCAACTTACCCTCATACCGTGGGCCGGGATGACATGATCGGAGCCGAGTGTTTGAGCGCTACCGCTGGGGTATTCAACCTTAACGCTGGTTTTGGTGTAGATTCGCTGTATATTTGGAAGGAGCCCTAGCACGAGGAAAATCAGTGGTTGGGCTGGGCCCCGAACCGGAAAGAAAATCTCTAGCGAATGGGCCGGGCCAAGCCCGTTTTCGAAGGTCAACGCCAGGCTCGCGTGCCGGGGCAGAACATGCGAGACAGCAGCCATGACCGCGGTTCAAGCTGCACCCGCCACGCCACCGAATGCGTTGACGTTGCTCGGTTCGCGGCGGCTCGGGCCGTTGTTCGCGGCGATGTTTTTGTCGGCGTTCAACGACAACGCGGTCAAGAACGCGCTGGTGCTGATGATCGCCTACGGCGCCGACGCCGGCTCGCAAAAATCGGCGGAGCTTTTGATCCCGCTCGCCGGCGGGTTGTTCATCCTGCCGTTCTTCCTGTGCTCGGCGACCGCCGGCCAACTCGCCGACCAGCACGACAAAGCCTGGCTGATCCGCGTCATCAAGCTCTCCGAGGTCGCTCTGATGCTGGCTGCGGCGGTGGGCGTGCTGGTCGGCAGCACTGCCCTCCTGCTCGCCGTCTTGTGCGTGATGGGGATCGAGGCGGCCTTTCTCGGCCCGCTCAAATACGCAATCCTGCCCGACCTGCTGGCCCCGAACGAGCTGCTGCTCGGCAACGCGCTGGTCGAGGCCGGCACCTTTGTCGCGATCCTGCTCGGGACGATCGCCGGGGTGCTGGTCGCCGGGCGTCACGGTGCGGCTCTGGTCGCCCTGCTGATCGTGCTGGTGGCGGTTGCCGCCTGGGCGGTGAGCTTCCAAATCCCGGCGACGAGCCCGGCGGCGGCCCCCAGCCGGCTGCGCTGGAACCTCGTTGCCGCCACCGCGGTCGTCGTTGCCGAGGCCGTCAAAGAAAAAATCCCGTTCCGCGCGATGCTCGGGATTTCGTGGTTCTGGCTTGCCGGAGCGGTCTACCTGTCGCAATTTCCGAGCTATGTCCGCTTTTCGCTCGGCGGCGAAGAGGCGGTCGTGACCCTGTTCCTGGCCGTCTTCACGATCGGGATCGCGCTCGGCTCGCTACTGTGCAGCCGCATTCTCGGCGGCCGGATCAGCGCCCGGACGGTGCCCTGGGGCGCGCTCGGCATCGGGTTGTTCTCGGTCGATTTGTGGCTGGCGAGCCCGGCGGCTCCCGAAGCGGCGGCGGCCGGCGCCACCCTCGCCGGGCTCGGCGCGTTTCTCGCGATGCCGGCGCACTGGCGCATTCTCGCCGACCTCCTCGGCATCGCGGTGTCGGGCGGCGTCTTTGTCGTGCCGCTCTACGTGCTGCTGCAGGCGGCGAGCGCGCGGCGGCAGCGCGCCCGGGCGATCGCGGCCAACAACATCGTCAACGCCGCGGCGATGGTGGGCGCGGCATTCGCGACGATGGCGCTGATCGCCGCCGGGGTCAGCGTGCCGGGCCTGTTCCTGTTGACCGGCGCCGCAACCCTTGCCGTCGCGATCGTGCTCTGGCGCCTGTTGCCGAGCCTGGCACTGACGCCGACGGCATTCGAAGGAGAATACCAATGACCCTCTCCCCCGATCCCTTCTCGGTCTTTCGCCTCGACGGCAAGGCGGCGCTGGTAACCGGGGGCGGCAGCGGCATCGGCCGGGCCGCGGCGGCGCTGCTCGCCAGCGCCGGGGCGGCGATCGCGATCCTCGACCTCGACCCGGCGCGCGCGGCGGCGGCGGCGGACGAAATCGCGGCGGCCGGACTGGCGGCTTCGGCCCATCAGGCCGACGTGACCGACGAGGCTTCGGTCGACTGTGCGGTGGACGCGGCGGCGGCGCGGCATGGCGGCGTCGACATCCTCGTCAACAGCGCCGGCATCGGCATCCGCCGCGCCGCGGTCGAATTGCCGCTTGCCGAATGGGACAAGGTCGTCGCCGTCAACCTGACCGGCGTCTTTTTATGCTCGCGGGCGGCGGCGCGGCAGATGATGCGCCGCGGCGGCGGGGCGATCGTCAACCTCGCCTCGATCATGGGGTTCTCCGGCGGCGGCATCTATCCGAACGTGTCGTATCAGGCGACCAAGGGGGCGGTCGTCAACATGACCCGCGCTCTCGCGGTCGAATGGGCGCCGGCCGGGATCAGGGTCAACGCGGTGGCGCCGACCTGGGTGCGCACGAGCCTGACCGCGGCACTGCTCGACCAGCCGGGCGTCGTCGATCGCATCGCGGCGCTCACCCCGCTCGGGCGGCTGGCGACGCCCGACGAGATCGCCCACGCGATCCTTTATCTGGCAAGCCCTGCCGCGGCCATGGTTACCGGCCACACCCTGGCGGTCGACGGCGGCTTTCTCGCGCAGTGACGAGAGCGCACAGCAGGCTTCGCGGCAACGCCACGCCTCGCGCAGCGCGGCCATGGCCTCCGCCACCGGCGAGCGCGAGCCCACCCCCGAGCGTGCCACGACCTCGACGCCGGCGAGGCGGAACAGCAGTGCGGCGCGCGGCAAATGGGTGCGGTCGCTGACCAGCACCACCCTGCGCCAGCCTCGGGAGCGGAGCATGCCGGCGGCCTCGCGCGCGTTGCCGAGCGTGTCGAGCGAATTGGGCTCGGTCATCAGCGCGGTTTCCGGGACGCCGTCCGCCGATGCCAAACGCCGCATGATCTCGGCCTCGGGCTCGGATCCGCTGCCGCCGCCGCACAACAGCAGGACCGGTGCGGCCCCTTCGCGATAGAGCCGTACCCCGCGCTCGACCCGCCGCTCGAGACGCGGCGAAGGCGCGCAGCCGAGCACGACGATCGCATCCGCCGGCGGCACTGTCATTGCGAGGAGCGGGGCGACGAAGCAATCTCGAATGGAGGGTCACCCTGCGGCCCGAGATTGCTTCGCTTTGCTCGCGATGACGACACCGGAAGTAATGGTCCGATCAGATCGCGAGCTGCTCTAATCGAAGCGGAAGCCGCGGGCGCGCAGGTAGGGCAGGAAGTTTTGGCCTTCGGGTTGGGCGGCGGCTTGACGGGCCTTGTCCTCCGACCAGCCGTAAAAATCGGCGTAGCCAAAGGTTGCGGCGGCGCGCTGCTGCTCGCGCGGCGGCGAATAGCGGGCGGCGCGGCGGCGGTCGTAGGCGTCGATGTTTTTGGCCAGGCGGGAATCGTTGTAACGGTCGGTGTGAAGGGTGACCGCGGGCGGCAGGCGCATGCTGACAAAGCCTTCGGCGGCGGGGTAGCCGACGCACAACCCGGCGACCGGGAACACCTTATCCGGCAACTCCACGATTTCGGCGACTGCCTCGGCGTGGTTGCGGATGACGCTGATCGGGCAGCAGCCGAGGCCGGCGGTCTCGGCCGCGAGGATGAAGGTCTGCATGACGAGCGCGGCGTCGACCGCGGCGTTGAAGAACCCTTCGAGCCCGCTATTGTCGTTCCGATGCCCGCGCAGCTCGCCGATTTTTTCGAGCCGGCGCGCGTCGCCGCAAAATATCAGGAACACCGGCGCCGAGCCGATCCACGGCATGTCGGGGACGAGCGCCGCCAGCCGGAGGCGGCGGCCGGGTTGCTCGACCCGGATCACCGAGGCCTGCTGAAAATCCGACTTCGACGAGGCCGAGAGCGCGGCGCCGAGCAAGAGGCGCAGCAATCCCTCGGGGACCGGGCGCGGGCCAAAGCGCCGATGCGTGCGGCGCAGCAATATCTGGCGCAGCCGCGGGATGTCCACGACTTCCCCGGCGGCTCTGCCGCCTCGCAAAACGGGCATGCCATTCGGTTTCATATGCTTCGACCATCAACCGGGCCTTGATCGGTATCGGAATTGGTCTCGTAAAGAATCAGATGGGCCGCGTTCGTGTTTGATCGCGCGCTTATGCCGGGGTGAGGCGGTTGATTTCGTCGGCATCGAAGGTGTAGCGGCGGCTGCAGAATTCGCAGGTCACGGTGGTGACGCGCTCCTTTTGCATGTCGTCGAGCTCGTCTGCCGGGAAAGCGCGCAGGATCGTCTCGATGCGCTCGCGCGAGCAGCGGCAGCGGGCTTCGAGCGAAAGAGTGTCGTAGACGCGCACCCCGTCTTCATGAAAGAGGCGGAACAACAGCCGGTGCGGCGTCAATTCCGGGTCGACCAATTCGCCCGGCGTGGCCGAGCTCATCAGCACCATGGTGCGGCGCCAGCCGTCTTCGACATCGTCGGCGATGACACCGTAACCGCCCTCGGGCGGGACGCGCTGCAGCATCAGACCGCCGGCGCGCCAGGCGCCACCCGGCCCGGTCTGGCCAACGGCGAGCTTGATGCCGGCCTGGATCTGCTCCGACTGCCGGAAATAATGCTGGGCGCAGTCGGCCAAGGTCACGCCCGCCAGCTCGACGATGCCCTGGTAGCGGTCGGTCTCCTCCCCCTGGTCGACGGTAAAGGCGATGTAGCCCGAACCCAACAGGCGCGGCACCGACAGCGCGGTGTCGCCGTCGGCGGTCGCGGCATCGAGCTTTGCCTGGTCGTACTGGGCATAGCCGCGCACCGCCCCGTCGGTCGACACGTCGGCGACGACCATCCGGATCGGGCCGTCGCCTTTGGTCTGGAGGGTGAAGATGCCGTCATATTTGAGCGCGCCGGCCAACAGCACCGCGAGGGTGATCGCCTCGCCCAGCATCGCCGCCACCCGCTCGGGATAGGCGTGCTGGGACAGGATGAGGTCGATCGCCGGGCCGAGCCGGACAAGCCGTCCGCGCAGCGCGAACGGGTCGATGCGAAAAGGCTGGACGAGATCGTCGGTCACGCCGGCGGCGGGCGCGGTCAAGGCCGCACGCCCCCTCCTTGACCGCGTCCGGCGGCACCGGCACGGGTCGGTCGGCAGTTCAGTCGAGGCACCAGGTCAAAATCCCCTTTTGCGCGTGCAGGCGGTTTTCGGCCTCGTCCCAGACGACCGATTGCGGGCCGTCGACGACACCGGCGGTGACTTCCTCGCCGCGCTTTACCGGCAGGCAGTGCATAAAGATCGCGTCGGGCTTGGCGCAAGCCATCAGCGGCTCGTCGACGCGGTACGGGGCCAGCAGATTGTGGCGCGTGCCGCCCGCCTCGTCGCCCATCGACACCCAGGTGTCGGTGACGACGCAGTCGGCGCCGGCGACCGCCTCGCGCGGCTCGCTCGTCAGGCTGACGCGGCCGCCCTCGCGTCGCGCCCAGTCGAGCAATTCGGGCTTCGGCGACAGCTGCTCGGGGCAGGCGAGCCGCAACGCAAAGCCAAAGCGCACGGCGGCGTGAACCCAGCTCGTCGCGACATTGTTGCCGTCGCCGCTCCACGCCACGGTTCGGCCGGCGAGCGCTCCCTTTTTTTCCTGCAACGTCATCACGTCGGCCATGATCTGGCACGGGTGCGACGCGTCGGTCAGCCCGTTGATGACCGGCACCGTCGCATGGCGCGCCAGCTCGGCGAGCTTTTGCGGCCGGTTGGTGCGGATCATGATCGCGTCGACATAGCGCGACAGCACGCGCGCGGTGTCGGCGACGGTCTCGCCGCGGCCGAGCTGGCTGTCGGCGGTGTTCAAATAGATCGTGTCGCCGCCGAGCTGGCGCGTCGCCACTTCGAACGAGACCCGGGTGCGGGTCGACGGCTTTTCGAAGATCATCGCCAGGGTCTTGCCGGCGAGCGGCCGGTCGCGGCGGCCGTTCTTGTAGGCGACCCCGACCTCGATGATGCCGCGCAGTTCGGCGTTGTCGAGCTGGTCGATGTCGAGAAAATGGCGCGGGCCGGGACGGCTGCCGTCGACCAGAGCGGGCTTGCGCGCGACCCGTCTTACGCCGGCCATTCCCGCGCGACCTTGTGCAAGATGTCCATTGCGTGGCGGATCTCGGTCTCGCTGACAATTAGCGGCGGCAGCAGCCGCAGCACGTTGTCGCCGGCGGTCAGCGCCAGGAGCCCGTTCTCGCGCAGCCGGGTGACGACGTCGCCCGCCGGCACGACGCAGCGAATGCCGAGCAGCAATCCCGAGCCGCGCAGTTCGGCAAAGAGCTTGGGATAGGCCTTGACCAATTCGCCGAGCCGGCCGCGGATGAGCCGTGCGGTGGCCTCGACGCGGTCGAAAAAGCCGGGTTCGAGCATCACGTCGAGCACCGCGTTGCCGGCCGCGACCGCCATCGGGTTGCCGCCAAAGGTCGAGCCGTGGGTGCCCGGGACCATCCCGACCGCGGCGCGCTCGGTCGCGAGACAAGCGCCGATCGGGAAGCCGCCGCCCAACGCCTTGGCGATCGACATCACGTCCGGGGCGACGCCCGACCACTGATAGGCGAACAATTTGCCGGTTCGCCCCATGCCGGATTGCACCTCGTCAAAGATCAACAGCAGGCCGAACTCGTCGGCGATCGCCCGCAAGCCGCGCAGGTATTCGTCCGAACCCGGCCGCACGCCGCCCTCGCCCTGCACCGGCTCGACGATGATCGCGGCGGTCTCGCCGCCGATCGCGGCGCGCATCTCGTTCAAATTGCCAAAGGCGACATGGTCGAAGCCCTCCATCGGCGGGCCGAAGCCTTCGAGGTACTTCTCGTTGCCGGCGGCGGCAAGCGTGGCAAAGGTGCGGCCGTGAAACGAGCCCTCGCAGCCGATGATGCGATAGCGCTCGGGGTGGCCGGTGTCATGCTGGTATTTGCGGGCGACCTTCAGCGCCAGCTCGCACGCCTCGGCTCCCGAATTGCCGAAGAACACGGTGTCGGCAAAGCTGTTGTCGACGAGCCGCTGGGCCAGCCGCTCCTGCCCCGGAATCCGGAACAGGTTCGAGGTGTGCCACAGGCGCGCGGCCTGCTGCTGGACCGCTTCGACCAGATGGGGATGGCAGTGGCCAAGACCGGTGACGGCAATGCCGCTGGTGAAGTCGAGGAATTTGCGGCCGTCCTCGGCGTAGAGCCAGCAGCCCTCGCCATGGTCGACGGCGACGTCCCACCGGCCATAGGTCGGCATAACGGGTGTGATCACGGTATTCTCCTGCGCGTCAAATAGGATAGGGAGGGTCTTCGGCGGCGAGTTATCGTCGTCGTCGCAGGTTCGCCGGCCGGCTCCTGCGCACCTGTTCCCCAAGCCGGCGCGGGTCGCCGGGATCGCGCGTCATCGCCACTCTCCTCGTCGCGGCGGGTCCGGGTAGGTCCCGGCTCGCCGTCAGGCAGGAAAGCGGCGGAGTATGGGGATGGTGAACAACGCTGTCAATTCGCCCGGCCCTATCAATTCGCCCGGCCTTGTCAATTCGCCCGGCGCGAGGCCGTCCACACGCCGGATTGGCCCGCGGGTGGTTCCTCGCTCCGGCTTGCGGCAATGGCAGGCGCGGCGCTGTCGACGGATGCCCTGCTGATCATCCGAAAATCACTCCGACCCCTTCCCCCGGCAGTGGCGGCGACGATGATGCGTCCCGCCGGGATTGACACCAGTGGTCCGGTCGGAATGCTTGGTTCCCAAGCGTTCCGTAAATCGGCCTACCAGATTAATAGGTTGGTGGTGCGATGCCAACGGATGGGAACCATCCGTTGGCATCGCACCACCAGGACGGCCAGGATCAGCAGCGCGACAGGAACGCGCAGCATTGGTTGTTTCCAGCAACTCAATGAGGCGGCCAGTAATGCAGGGCGGCGAACAGAGCCCCACGGCCGCGACGATCAGCGACCCAAGCCAGATTTTCAGCCGCTGCTCGAGGTCGCGCAGATCGGCCTTGGTCGCGGCGCGCAACTCGGCGATTTCGGTCTTAACCTCGGCGATTTCGGCTTTGACCTCGGCGCGCAATTCGGCGATTTCGGCTTTGACCTCGGCGCGCAGGGCTGTGATGGAGGTGTTGACCTCGACGACATCGGCTTTGGTCGCGACGTTGTCGTGAATGGCGTCATAGATCTCGGTGGCGATGCGCTCGGCGTCGCCGCTTTTGAGGCCGGCGCCCTCAAAGGCGCGGGTCAGGGTCAGGCGGTCGCTCATTTTTCCGGCACGCGGTCGGGGCGCGTCGCGGCGAGCCCACGCTCGACGAGATAGATCAGCGCCTGCGTCTTGTTGGGGGGAACCGGCTGCGCCAGCCGCCAAGCCTCGATCGCGTCGATCAGGGCGAGCGGGATCCCGCGGTCGGGGATGCGGCCGGTCGCCGCGTTTTTTGGTGAGCTCGCCATAGGCAGTAGACATACGGAAGACTACGGAAGCGTTCAAGCCGGCGCGATTTGATCCTTCCGGCCAAAACCTTGATCACGCTCCCACCGTCAAAAATCGGAGCGCCTACCCCCACCCCCTTTTGACCCCATGTTCCCCTTTTTAGGACGGTTTGACACCGAGCAATTTCGCGGCGGTTCCACCGAGCATTGCGACACGATCGGCATCGCCGAGCCCCGGGGTGTTGAGGATGTGGTCGACCGCCACCTTGGTCCAGGGGAACGGATAGTCCGTGCCCATCACGATCTGGCCGACGCCTACTTCAGCGATCAGATGGCGCAGCCCCTCCGAGGTGAACACCATTGAATCATAGTAGAGGTCCTTGAGGTACTCGGTCGGTTTCTTCTTCAGCGCCTGGGTGCAGCGGGCGGGAAACGTCAGACAGCCTTGATCCGAGCGCGCGGCATATGACGGCAGATAACCGCCGCCGTGCGCAGCGCAGATCTTCAAACCTGGATAGGCGTCGAGCGTGCCCTCAAAGATCAAATGCGACAACGCTATCGTGGTCTCGAGCGGGTTGCCGATCACGTTGTCGAGCACCCCATTTCCTTTGAGCCGGCCGGTTGCGGCGATCTCGGGCGTCCCTTGCGGGTGGATAAAGATCAGCACCCCGAGCTGCTCCGCTTTTGCCCAGAACGGGTGCAGTTTCGGGTCGGACAGTTCCATGCCGTTGACGCTGCCGCCGACCAGGGCGCCGCGCATGCCAAGCCGCTTGACCGCATCTTCGAGTTGCTCGGCGGCGAGGTCGGGATGCTGCAACGCCACCGACGCCAGCCCGACAAAGCGGTCGGGATGCGCGGCGCAGGTCTCGGCGAGCTTTTCGTTCTGGAGCTTGACGATTTGCCGGGCGAGGTCGGGATCGGCCTTGTACCAGAAGACCGGGTTGAGGCTCAGGGCTTCCATGTCGATGCCTTGCTCGTCCATCACCTTGATGCGGTCTTCGGTAACGACCAGCGTTTCGAGCGGCACCTTGCGCCCCATCAGCGCCATTGCCTCGGGCACCTCGCAATGGGCGTGCACGTCGATGGTCTTGACCCGTTTGCCATTGACAACCACCGCTCGCCGCCGTTCGGGTAGGGGCGCCTGCGCCCGCGCCGCACCCGTCATCGCACAGCCGACAAAGGCGAGGCCCGCGACCGTACCGGCGGCATGGCCGAGAAATTCCCGGCGGTTTGTCTGCATCTGCGGTTCCTCCCCGATTTTGCGTTTCTCGGATCAGGCGATCCCCCGACGATGGTCCGCGGGCGCCTGGCCGAACCCTGCCGTCTAAGGCGGCACGGGTAAACCCGCTCTGTGCCTGCGCGGTTTCATGCCATTGCGCGATTTCATGCCATTGCGTGTGTCTTCCATAGTTGCCGGTATTCACTCGGGCGGGCTGTCTGCGGGCGGCTTCAATGCGCCGGGACGGCGTGGGCAAGCCAGCCGACGATAAGGCCGGCAACCTGCAGGTTGTTCTTTTCCAGCATGACCATGTGCCCGTTGCCGTGGATGCCGTGATCGCCGAGGCGCAACGCAGTGACCTTGACCCCGGCCTGCGCCAGATATTTGGCGGTGCAGTGGTCGTAAGCCGCATGATAGGACGCCTCGGTGGTGATGACGACCACCGGGATATCGGCGAGGTTGGCCAAATGCCGCGCCGGCGCCTGCTGCTGCCAGCAGCGCACGAGATCGGGCCCATCGGGCTGTGGCTGCTGCTCGATCTTCAGCTCCGCGGGATCGTTCACCGGCGGATCGTAAGCGATCGGGATGTCGGTGACCCCCCAGGCGCGCGCCTTGTCGGTGCCGAGGACCGCGTTCTGGAACGGCGGTCCGGCGGGCTCGACCGCGACGACCGCCTTGACCAGTTTCGGCCGGGCGTCGGCGATCAGCCAGCCGAACGGACCGGATTGCGAATGGGTCAGGATGATCGCGGGGCCAATGCGGTCGAGCAATGCGGCTACCCCTTGCTGGTTGAGCCGCTGGGTCTGGGCATTGTCGGCCAGATACGGCACCTGCGTCGCATAGAAGGCATCAAATACGGGGTCGCCGATGCGTCCGGTACCCGGCCATTGCGAATGCAGCTTGGCCTGCGGCCACAAATTGAAGACTTGCGGCGCGGTGAACCGGGATTCGATCGCCTCGGCCGCGAAGGTAGCCAGCTTGCCGTCGACATCCGGCAGCCATGGCGAGCGGCCACGGGCAGGCTGGTCGACCATGTAGACGGTATAGCCCTGTCCGACAAAATAATCCGCCCAGCCGGGCCGGCCATCGGGGGTGCCCATCCAGTTGGTCGCCGTTTGCGCCGCGCCGTGGATCAGCACCAACGGATAGCGCTGGCGCGGATGGCGCGGCGTCAGCACCTCGACATACATCTGGTCGTGCATCAATTGCTTGCCGGGCTTACCCACATAGGAGCCGCCGACGTAGAAAAACCCCCGACGGGCGATTGCCGACTGGTCATAGCTTGGCGCCGGCTTGGTTGCGGGATCAGCTGCGTGGGCGGAAACGCTGATCACAGCCGACACAAAGAGGCCGGCGAGGATCATCGCCGGCGCCAGCAGGCTGGCGACGATCACAGTACGATAGAACATGGCTTCCCCCAAAAGTTGACCGATCGGGCCTATCTTACCCTGTTTTTGCGACAAATCCCCGGCCCACGGTTAATTAAAAAGCCGAGAAAAAGGGCTCAGCAGAGGAAAAAGAAAGGAAAAGGGAAAGGAGGAAAAAGGGGTCAGGGAAAGGGGGGAAAAGGGGTCGGGGGGAAAAGGGGGAAAGGGGAAAAGGGGTCAGAGTCTATTTATCCGCCGCCGGCGGGGATGGCGGCTGGTCGGGGGTCTTGGGGTTGGGCGGGCGGCCGCGGCGCGCCGGGTCGGTGCGGCGCCCAAGGGTGTGCTCGATCTCGCGCCGGAAACGGTCGCTGCCCGGAACCCAGCCGCGCTGGGTGGCGTCGCGCAAGGTTGTCAGCATGGTCTCGTCGAGCCCTTCGGCAAACAGCGCGCGATAGGCGGCGCATCGCCCGGCTGCGGTGGCGGCGAGGGCGTGGTAGGTCGCGTGGTCGCCGAGCAGCGGATCGCCGCGCCCCAAGGCATTATGCCGATAGCTCGACCAGGCGTGGTCTTGTGGCCGGGCGACCATCCCGGCGCGCAGCGGACCCCTTTTCCGCTGTTTTTGCGACAGATCCCCGGCGCACGGTTAATTAGGAAGTGAAGGCGCAGCGCGCGTTTTGTTAGCCTGAGATCAGCGAGGAAAAGGGCTCAGAAGCGAGGAAAAGTAAATGCCATAAAAAAGACATAAAGGGCGAGGCACTTGGAAAAGAGGCTGGTTGTCCGTGCAACGCCGGCTCAACCGAAAATAATGATCGGGAGGGATTGCTGTGATAGGCCGGATAGCTGAACTGCTGATTGCTGCGTCCTTTGTGGTCGTCACTATGGTGGGGACCGCGATTGCTCAGTCGGACCCTCAATGTCCAACCACCTTGCCGGCTGGCGTTCCTTTCGCCGTGAACACCTATCACTACGACAACTTCCGGACGGGTTGGAATTGCAATGAGACGACGCTCACGCCTGCAAACGTCGCCACCCGGCCTGCAACGGTCACCAACCCGGCCGCCATATTAGCAGAGACGGGATTTGGGTTGATTCAGATAGTGACGCTGGACGACCCGGTAAACGACTTGGTCAAGGCGCAGCCTCTCTTCGTCCCCAATGTAAAGATCCCTCCTAGTGGTGAGAATCTGACACTTGATACCCTCACGACACAGTCAAAACCCGCGGAAACGCTAGCTTGTTCGCGGTACCATCTGTTACGTTCGCACCACTAGATCCTTCTTCAACTTCAACTGTAATAACTTTTTGTTGCCGATCAGGATCCCACTGGGTGCACTGAGCCCGCTGGGTGCACTGGGTAATTGTTATGACGTCGTGTATGTCGCTACTGAAAACAACTCAATCTATGCTATCGATGTAAAGACCGGAAACATACTGTTGCGTCGGAATCTCAGCCCTCCGGGGGAATCTGCAGTACCGAGCAGGGGGTCGAACGCCACGGTGCTCGATTGTTTCACCGGGAATGTGGTCGGTATCAATAGCACGCCAGTTATCGATCCCGCCGCCGGGCTGATGTATGTGATCGCCTTTTCGTACAATTCGACAACGAAAAGCTTTCACTATTATATCCACGAGCTCAATTTGAGCACCCTGAATGACGTCATAACGCCTGTCCTCGTCCAGGCCTCGCGTACCGCTACCACCGAAGCGGGCAAGATGACGACGACGTTTGAATTTAATGCGCAGTACCAGCAACAGAGTGCGGCACTCGTCCTGGCAAACGGAACCGTCTACGCGGGCTTCAGCAGCTTTTGCGACGACCCAGGAGACACCGACGCAACAATTGGCCCAAACGGTGGATTTGTCACCCAAGGCTCCCGCGGGTGGCTAATCGGCTGGGAAGCGGGATCGCTGAAACCGCTTAACGATGTTCAATTAAACAACCTTGTCCCCACGGCCGAACTCCCCCTAGCGTCTATCTGGATGTCGAACGCCGGCCCTGCGGCAGATGCTAACGGTCTATACTTCGTCACGGGCAATTCAGGGGTGAGACTTTCTGATTCACCCTACGACTTCGCTGACTTTCCCAACATCCCCGGTAGCCTCCAGGAGAGCGTCGTGGGAGTGTCCTTTGATCTGACAACGATCAAGAGCATCTTCACCCCGTCGAACCAAGCCGCTCTCGATTCAGGCGACTTGGACTTTGGTGCCGGCGGCGTGATGCTCTTGCCCGGATCAACGCTTGCGGTCGCGGCTGGCAAGTACGATTGGGATGGAACAAACGGAGGGATGTACGTCCTTGACCGCACCGCAATAAACCCGTCCGGCGGCGGCCCGGTCGTCAGTAAGGGGAACACGATTGGGCCTTGCTTTTGTGCACCATCGTACTTCCAAGACGCTAGCGGCGCAGGGCACATCGTGAGCAGCGGCGGTATAACCCCCATGGTGTGGCAGGTGCCTCCTCTCGGCGCACAACTCATTCAGGAAGCTTCAAATCATTTGACCCCGCCTAACCAAGGGAGTGGAACTAAGACATGCCCTCCACCGGATGCAAGCTTGGGTCAAGCTGGGTTCTTTACGAGCATTTCATCGACTAAAGAACACACAGATACAATTATTTGGGCAACTCTTCAAATGCACCATTTTATATACGCGTGCGACTCTGAAGCAAAAACAAATAGTATAATTTTGAACAAAGAGTGTGAGAATTCCTCTGGAAGCTATACTTGCAGCGAAGTGTGGCTCTACGCTTTCGACGCCACGCAGGTTAACAACACGAAAGTTAAAGCGCTCCCACAGATCTTCAGCGCGCAAGCGGGCATTTGGGACCCCGCAACCGGCGGCAAAGCTAACCTAATTCCGGTCGTTGCCGACGGCCGCGTGTTTGTCGCGAGCTGGGGACAGCTTGATATCTTCGGACTTTTCGTCAGCTGCGGCAATGCTTGCTAAATTTTCTCCTCCAAATCTTGGATGTCTGCTTCGGCCGCGAAGCTCTGTCAAACTCGCATAGTGTCCAATCTGCAACATGAGAGGGCGGCCTGCGCGCGGCTGGTGCGCAGCTGTCTAGCCCGCGGACACCGCTACCGCGCTCGGCCTTCGCGAAATAGAGAGGAAAAGGGGTCAGAAGTCATTTAGGAAAAGTCGGAAAAGGGGTCAGAGTCATTTTGCCACCGCCAGTCGGGACCTTTGTTGGCGTCGTAGGTCAGGGTCTCGGCGCTGCTGACGGGATAGCCGGTTATCGCGAGCCGGTCGAGCGGTCATGGATGCGCGCTGCGTCGGCCTTGCCGGACGACACTTGCGCTGGCGTCGTGCGGCGCTGCGGGTTATGTGATCGCGCGAATAACAAAAGGTTCCGCCGGCATGCGACGTTTCGAGGGCACCGACAGCTATGTGGCGACAGCGGATCTGCAGGTCGCGGTCAACGCCGCGATCGCGCTCGAACGCCCGCTGCTGGTCAAGGGCGAGCCCGGCACCGGCAAGACCATCCTCGCCCACGAGATCGCCCGCGGCGTCGGCAGGGATCTGATCACCTGGCACATCAAGTCGACGACCAAGGCGCAGCAGGGCCTCTACGAATACGACGCGGTGGCGCGCCTGCGCGACGGCCAGCTCGGCGACGAGCGGGTCCGCGACATCGGGAACTACATCGTGCCGGGCAAATTGTGGGAGGCGTTCGAGGCCGACGAAGCCCCGGTGTTGCTGATCGACGAGATCGACAAGGGCGACATCGAATTTCCCAATGACCTGTTGCTCGAGCTCGACCGGATGGAGTTTTTTGTCTACGAGACGCGGCAGACGATCCGCGCCCGCCAGCGCCCGGTGGTGATCATTACCTCGAACAACGAAAAGGAACTGCCCGACGCGTTTCTGCGCCGCTGCTTTTTTCATTACATTCGCTTTCCCGACCGCGAGACGATGGAGAAGATCGTCGACGTCCATTTTCCCGAGCTTAAACATGAATTGGTGCACGAGGCGCTGACAGTCTTTTTCGACGTGCGCCAGGCGCCGGGACTGAAGAAAAAGCCGTCGACCTCGGAATTGCTCGACTGGATCAAATTGCTGCTGGTCGAGGACATCTCGCCCGAAACCTTGCGCGCCCGCGACCCGGCCAAGCTGATCCCGCCCCTGCACGGCGCCTTGCTGAAGAACGAGGAGGACGTGCATCTGTTCGAACGGCTGGCGTTTCTGCACCGCCGCGGCGAGCGCGGGTAGCGCCACATGGCGAAGCCCGTCGGCGGCGGCCGCTCACCCCCACCCCACCCCTCCCCCGCCAGCGGGGGAGGGAACCGGCATGGGCTTGCGGGGTCCTCCTCCTCGCCCCGCTTGCGGGGAGAGGGCTGGGTGAGGGGCGAGGCCTAGACCGAGGCTAGACGATGTTTTTCTCGTTCTTCACCGAGTTGCGCGCGGCCCGGATCCCGGTGTCGTTGCGCGAATACCTGACCCTGATGGAGGCGATGCAGCGGCGGGTCGCGGCGTTTGCGATCGAGGATTTCTACTTTGTTTCCCGCGCGGCGCTGGTCAAGGACGAGCGCCATCTCGACCGCTTCGACCGCGTCTTCGGGCAGTGCTTCAAGGGCATCGAGACCTTGGCCGACCCCAAGGCCGAACTCCCCGACGAATGGCTGAGGAAGCTCGCCGAGCGGTTTTTGACCGAGGAGGAGAAAAAGCTCGTCGAGGCCCTCGGCGGTTGGGAAAAGCTGATGGAAACCCTGCGCCAACGCCTAGCCGAGCAAAAAGCGCGGCACCAGGGCGGCAGCAAGTGGATCGGCACCGCCGGGACCTCGCCCTTCGGCGCCCACGGCTACAACCCCGAGGGAGTGCGCATCGGCCAGGAAGAAGGCAGGAACCGCAGTGCGGTCAAGGTGTGGGACCGGCGCGAGTTCCGCAACCTCGACGACACGGTCGAGCTCGGCACCCGCAACATCAAGCTGGCGTTGCGCCGGTTGCGGCAGTTCGCGCGCGAGGGTGCCGCCGAAGAGCTCGACCTCGACGGCACCATCCAATCGACCGCGCACAACGCCGGCTGGCTCGACCTGCGGCTGGTGCCGGAACGGCGCAACGCGATCAAGCTGTTGCTGTTTATCGATGTCGGCGGCTCGATGGAAGACCATGTTCGGGTTTGCGAGGAATTGTTTTCGGCCGCCCGCTCCGAATTCAAGCACCTGGTCCACTTTTATTTTCACAACTGCATCTACGATTGGGTGTGGCGCAATTCGCGCCGCCGCCATGTCGAGCAATTGCCGGTCATGGAGCTGATCCGCACCTACGACCGCGGCTATAAAGTCGTCCTGGTCGGCGACGCCAGCATGAGCCCCTACGAGATCGAAAAAGAGGGCGGCAGCGTCGAGCGCTGGAACGACGAGCCGGGCGAAACGTGGCTGCGCCGCCTCTTTGAGACCTATCCGCACGCGGTGTGGCTGAACCCGGTGCCGGAGAAATACTGGAGCGGCACCGCCAGCATCGGGATGATCCGGCGGATCGCCGAGGACCGCATGTTCCCGTTGACCCTCGACGGCCTCGACCGCGCCATGCGCCGCCTCAGGCGGCGCGGCTGATCAGGCGGCGTTCGAGTCCTTGGGACGGATGTAGGCCATCGCGGCGTGCTCGGGGCAATAGGGTTTGCCGCCAACCGGGCGCGCCCCGCAAAAATGGAAATTCGGGTCGTTCGGGTGGCCGTGGGGCCACAGGCAGCTCGGCCCGCTGAATTCGAAGACGTTGCGCCGCGGCGGCGCCGTCGGCGTCGCTTCGCGCCTGGTCATCGCACTGCGGTAAAGCCGGCCGATCACGGCATTTTTGGTCAGACCAAGGCGCCGGCCGATCTCGGCGGTCGGCAATCCCTCTTCGAACAGCTGGGTCAGCCGCTCGACTCGCTCCTGAGTCCAGGTGACGTCCATTGATTCCCCCGTATGCTGTGGACCATCGATCCACCCCCACAAAATAGAGTACCAGCCTTGCGGTCGCACCGCAATGGGTATCTATTAGTAGTGGCTGATGCGGCGCCGGGACCTTTTGCACCCCCGTGCGATCGGCCGGCGGTGAACCCGCGTCAGCGAATCATCGCTGCGACCGAATAACGGCAAAAGATTGGCGCTGTTGGCCGCGGCTTACGGCCGGCTGCCGAAAACACCGGTTGCTAAGGTGACGACGGCCTCGCCATCGCGGCGGTAGCTCGCCACTTTTGAAAAATATGCCGGGAAATGTCCGGCCGCGGTAAAGCCGGGGCTCATCAACCGGTCGAGGTCCTCGCGCAGATAGCTCGCGTAATAGGGCTCGTGAAACGCGGCGGGGAACGAATCGAGCATCGCGTCGTAATCGGGCTCGTCGCCGATCTGCAGCGAGTCGACGCAGGACCAGGGTTCCGCCCGGCCGCAGCACGCGGCGCGATTTCGGCCGCCACCGCGCGGCGCACCGGCGGCGGCAATTCGTGAAACAAATAGATGCAGGTGACGAGGTCGAACTCGCCCTCGGCAAAGGGCGTCGCTTCGGCGGCACCCTCGACCAGCCGGGTGCGCGACCACCGGGCCAGGCGGCGCCCGGCGACGGCGAGGTAATAGGGCGACAGGTCGAGGCCGGTGACCGAAAGCCGCGGCCAGTTCGCCTTGACCTCGCGCAGAAAGCCGCCGGTGCCGCAGCCGAGGTCGAGCAGCCGCGGCGCGCCGCACCCGTTCGGCCGGCACCGGGCGAGCGCCTTCTTCAGCGGGACCAATGCCTGGCGCCGCATCGCCGCGGCGCCGCCGCCGAACAGGACCTCGACCTGGTGGTCGTAACGCTCGGCCGAGGCGTCGCTCAGATAGCCGTCGCTCTGGAAATGGAATTTCTGCAGGTAATAGGGCGGGTAGGCGCCGGGCGGCGGGTCGCGCAGCAGCCGTTCCGTTGGCTCCCCATGCCGGCGCTCGTCGACCGCGGCGAGGTCGGCGAAGAAGTCGACGGCGCGGCGCAATGCCGCGACCGGGCTTCCCAGCGTGTCGGCCGGGGGTGCATAGAGGCCAGCCTCGACATTGCGCCAGTCCTGCTCGAGCAAGGCGCGCAAATCGGCGAGGATGCGGCGCCGGTCCGGCATCGCGCGAGCGCGCAGGCGCTCGGGCATCCGCAGCGGGCGGCTCAGCCGGGCCGCCAGCAGCTTTTGTCCGAAATACCAGCCGACCCGCGCCATCTGCGCGGTCTCGAAGGCGAGCTTGTCCAATCCGGTAGGCACGGCAGGATTAGGAGTCATTCCGCCGAAGCGAATGCGCAAGTGCGAACCGCGCGCGACCGGGACGAAGCCGCCTGCAGCGCCGTGCCCGCCTCGCACCCGCCGGCAAGCAACCGGCCGAACGGCGGGCGGTTAAAGAACAGCCCGGCCTCGCGGTCTTTCCGATGCGGTCTAAAACCTGCCGCGGCGCACGAGCCGGCCGGGCAGCGCGCCCGTGTGCTCGCCCTGTTCGAACACCGCGGTCCCGGCGACAAAGGTTACGGCATAGCCGTCGGCGCGCTGGACCAGCCGCTTGCCGCCGGCGGGAAGGTCGTTAACGATCTCGGGTGAGCGCAGCTGCAACCTGTTGTGGTCGATCACGTTGACATCGGCGCGCTTGCCCGGCTGCAGCCGGCCGCGGTCGCCAAACCCGAAGAAATCGGCGGTTTCGCTGGTCAGCCGCTTGACGACGAATTCGAGCGGCAGGCCGGGGCCGCGTTCCCGGTCGCGCGCCCAGTGGGTCAGCATGTAGCTCGGCATGCTGGCATCGACGATCTGGGCGACATGGGCGCCGCCGTCGCCGAGCCCGAGCAGGGTCGCGGGGTCGGTCAGCATCTCGCGGATCGGCTCGTGGTCATCCTGGGCGTAGCCGGTGACCGGGAAGAACAGCAGGTTCCCGGCGTCCTCGGTCAAATAGTCGTAGGCGACCTCGTCCGGCGAATGGTTGGTGCGCGCCGCGATCGCGGCCACGCTCGTCTCGGCCCGCGGTTCGTAGTCGGGTGGGTTGCCCATCACATACATGCGGTCCCAGCGCGCGGCGACGAGCTGGACCAGCGGGCCGAGCCGGTTCAGGAGCGCTGCCGACGGCCGGTCGTCGAGGATCGCCCGGCGCACCGCCGGGTCGCGCAGCCGCGCCAGCCGCTCGGCCAAAGCCAGGCTCTCGAACTCCTTGTAGCGCTCGCGGATCGAGAACGGGTTCAGCGAGGTGGCGACGCCGAGGATGACGCCGACCGGGCGTCCGGCGATCTGCGCGGTGACCGACGCTCCCTCGGCGCGCGCCTGGCGGACGCCGGCCATGATCCGCCGCCAGCGCTGCGGGTCGGTCGGCCGGTCGGTCAACAGGAACCACACCGGCCGGCCGGTTTGCCGGCCGAGCCGGGTGATCCATTCGAACTCGGCCGTTTCGTCCTCGAAATCGCTGTTCATGCCAAAGGTCCCGGCGCCGGCCGCACCCAGCGCGGCGCCAATCCCGTCCAGCTCGTCGATCTCGGCAAAGCGGCCCGGCACCATCTCGCCTTGCGTCGTCTTGTGGGCGTTGGTGCGCGAGGTGGTGAATCCGAAGGCGCCCGCGCGGATCGCCTCTTCCGTCAGCTTGCGCATCAGCGCAATGTCTGCGGCGACCGCCGGCTCACGGCGGATCGCGCGGTCGCCCATCGCGTAGACGCGCAGCGGGTGGTGCGGGACCTGCGCCGCCACGTCGATCGTCCGCGGCATGCGTTCGAGCGCGTCGAGGAAGTCGGGAAAGCTTTCCCAGTCCCATTTGAGCCCCTCGGCCAGGACCGGGCCGGGTATGTCCTCGACCCCTTCCATCAGGTCGATCAGCGCGTCGCGATGGTGCGGCCTGACCGGGGCGAAACCGACGCCGCAATTGCCGAACAGGATCGTCGTGACGCCGTGCCAGGACGACGGCGCCAAAATCGGGTCCCAGGTCGCCTGGCCGTCATAGTGAGTGTGGACGTCGACCCAGCCCGGCGTGACCAGCAGCCCTTCGGCGTCGACGACCCGCCGCGCCGGACCGGCCTTGCCGCCGACCGCGGCGATATGTCCGCCGTCGATCGCGACATCGCCGGTAAACGACGGCGCCCCGGTGCCGTCAACGATAGCGCCGCCGCGAATGACGATGTCGTGCATGGCTCGACCCCGCTGTGTCCGACCGATCGACCGGTAGAATGCACCCGATCGACCGCCTCCGTTATGCCGACCCGGCAACGCTGGATTGCGCCGCGCCAAGATATCGCCGATGTGGTACGCAACTATTTGGCAAGGGGATGAACCGGGCCGGCACCACAGCCCGGGCCGGGCGGAGGCTGATATGGGCCGCTTTACCATCGGCTGTCTCTTGGCAATGCTCGCCGCGCTGGCAGCGCTTTCGCCGTCCAACCCGAGCCGTGCTCAAGAGGGGCCTGTCCTCTTTCGGTTCGTCGAAGAGCTTGCCGGCAGCAGAACCGGACAGCAGGTCATCGGGGAAATCGCCGGCAACAGCGCATTGGCGCGCCAAGTCCTCACCGAATTGGGCGTCGCAGCGCCCTCGAATGCCGAAGCGGCCAGCCTCTTCGGGAGCTATACCGCCCGCCAGCAGGGCGAGGCGATGCTGTTGAGCAATTCGGCGGCGAGCCTTGTCCAGCAGACGTTTCGCACCAATTTGGCGGTCGAAAGCATAACCTCGCCGAATTTCAAGAAATACGAAGATCTGACGGCGGCGATCAATTCCTACCGTCTGGCGTCCACGCACGACACGTTGGCCGCGATTTTACATCAGCCGCCATTGCCGGCCGCCGCGACACTGGAAAAACCGCTGCTGTCGCTCGACATCGGCAGCGGTGACGTGAAGCTCTCAAAGCCGATTGTGCTGTGCACCAACCCATGGTGCGAAGTGAAGCTGGAGAAAATTCCGTTTCCCACCGGGACAACCCCCGCGATCGGTGGGGCGACAGCCTGCGCGCTGACGGCGCCCTGCCGAGGCAAGCTTAGCGACTGGCTGAGCGATCTCAACCAAAAGACATTGTCCCCCAGCCCGAATATTAGGACTTTACAGTGGTATCAATGCCCGCCCTACCCCGACAAGCCCTTTTCTCATTGGTGCAATCTGCAGACCGTCAGCTTTCCCAGCACAGGCGGGGGTTACGGGGTTTACATTGTGTGGAATGTCGGAAAGACGGGCAGCAATGTGGTCAGTATCGGCGGCGGCGGCGACATCTACCAGGAATTGGGGAAAATGCGGAACCTGCTCGGGTCGCTCGATTACCGTGGTGTCGATGCGCTGCGCGTGACCTGGACCTCGGTCCTGCCTCAAGATGCGGCGGGCGTGCAACGCTACCTGGTCGAGAAATACAGCCCGGAATTCGGCCCGCAATTCCAAAACCCGCTATTCCCTTTGGTTGTTAGGGTAACCTTGCCTTAAGCGAGGTGCTGAGCCAGGGACTGAAGCCAGTTGACCCTTCGGCTGCGCGATCCGTGATCGAGCTTGCGTTTGGCATTCTGTGCGCTGCGGCGCTGCTCGGGCTTGGCCTCGCATTCCTTTATTTGCGCGGACCGCCGGCGCGGCGCCCGCATCCGGCGGTGCCGGCGCTGCATGGTGCGGTCGGCGTCGCGAGCCTTCTCGTTCTGGTCGCCGCCCGCGATCACATGCGGACGAACAACGCGATGGGCACGGCCGGGTTCCGCAGCGCGGGCGTCGCGCTGCTCGCGCTCGCCCTGCTGCTCGGCCTCGCGATCGCCTGGTCCGCCTGGCGCGGACGGCGGCCGGCGGGCGCGCTCGTCGGCGCTCATGCCGGGTTTGCGATCGCCGGCCTCGTCATGCTTTTGGCGTTGATCGTGCTCGGTTAAGGCGTCCCCGACGATCGCGCGCGCCTGATGCCCGCCGCCAGTGCGCTGATGTCGGCGAGCACGGCATCGACGAGGCCGGGCCTGGGGCGGCCGCTCGGATCGAGGTTCGCCGCGAGCCGCGCGACCAGCGCCGAGCCGACGACCGCGGCGTCGGCGGCGCGCGCCACCGCGGCGGCCTGCTCCGGGTTCTTGATGCCGAAGCCGACCGCTACCGGCAGATCGGTGAACCGCCGCAACCGCGCCACCGCGGCCCCGACCTCCGTGGAGTCGGCGGAGCGCGTGCCGGTGATGCCGGCGATCGCGACATAATAGATAAAGCCGCTGGCGCGCTCGACGATCCGCGGCAGACGATCGTCGTCGCTGGTCGGCGTCGCCAGGCGGATCACGTCGAGACCCGCGGCGCGCGCCGGTTCGCTCAGCTCGGCATCCTCTTCGGGCGGCAGGTCGACGACGATGACCCCGTCGACCCCGGCGTTTACCGCGTCGCGCGCGAACGCATTCGCGCCATAGCGGTAGATCGGGTTGTAGTAGCCCATCAGCACGATCGGCGTCGCATCGTCGTGGCGGCGCAAGTCGCGGACCATCGCCAAGCGTGCCGCGCAGGGTCATGCCGGCCTTCAGCGCCCGCTGGCCGGCATCCTGGATCGCCGGGCCGTCGGCCATCGGGTCGGAGAACGGCATGCCGATCTCGATCAGGTCGGCGCCGGCGCCGGCGATCGCCGGAAAACAGCCGCGCCGAGGTGCCGGGATCGGGGTCGCCCGCGGTCAGATAGGCGACGAGCCCCGCCCGCCCCTCGGCGCGCAATGCGGCGAAACGCTTCTCGATACGGCTCACAGCGCGACCCCGATATGCTCGGCCACGGCGAAGATGCCGGTGCCGCCGAGCCTAGGAAGCGATTTGCAGATCGGTGTGGGCAAAGTCGTTGCCTTTGAACAGCACGGGCTCGTCTCTCAGCTTGGCGAGCGCGTAGGTGAAACAGTCGCCAAAATTCAATCCCGCCGCGTGACCATCACCGTAATCGTTGCCCGTTTGGGTTGGGACGCAAAGGAGAAGCTCGATCGCATTCTCAAAGGCCTGGCGAACGAAGTCGTTCCATTTACGCGTGACCGGGGGGAGGTGGCTATTCTCGCCTATCGGCAATATGGAAATAACCATCAGCCGAAATGACCGCGTTTGTTATAGCCAATGATCTCGTCCGGATCGCGGGCATCGAGCACCGGCAATCGCGCCACCTGCTCTTGGATCGCACGCACGCGGGCAAGCAGGGTCTCCATCGGCGGGTTCGTCACCGGCTCGCCGTCATCCAACACGGTAATCTCCGCATCGGGTTCACCCGCCGGAAAACCCGGCGCACGACCGGTGAGCCTCCCATCGGATGCCACGCGGATACGGGTCTTCACCTTCGTCATAAGTCTTTCCCTGTGCCTTCTCAGACAGCGCTTCCCGATCGTGGCCCTGATACGGCTCACAATGCCACCCCGAGATGGTCGGCGACGGCGAAGATGTCCTTGTCGCCGCGGCCGCACATGTTCATCACGATCAGATGGTCGGGCGGCAGGTTGGGCGCGATCTTGGCGACATGGGCCAGCGCATGGGCGGGCTCGAGCGCCGGGATGATGCCTTCGAGCCGGCTCGACAATTGAAACGCGTCAAGCGCCTCGCGATCGGTGATCGAGACGTATTGCACGCGTCCCAGATCGTGCAGCCAGGCGTGCTCGGGGCCGATGCCGGGATAGTCGAGCCCGGCCGAAATCGAATGCGCGTCGCGGATCTGTCCGTCCGCGTCCTGCAAGAGATAGGTACGGTTGCCGTGCAGAACGCCGGGCTCGCCGCCGTTGAGCGAGGCCGCGTGCAGCCCGGTCTCGACGCCGTGGCCGCCGGCTTCGACGCCGATCATCGCCACGTCGGGCTCGTCGAGAAACGGGTGGAACAGCCCCATCGCGTTCGACCCGCCGCCGATGCAGGCAATAAGCGTGTCGGGCAGCCGCCCCTCGGCCTTGTGGAGCTGTTCGCGCGTCTCGTTGCCGATCACCGATTGGAAGTCGCGCACCATCGCCGGATAAGGGTGCGGGCCCGCCACCGTCCCGATCACGTAAAACGTGTCGTCGACATGCGCCACCCAGTCGCGCAGCGCCTCGTTCATCGCGTCCTTCAGGGTCGCGGTGCCCGAATGCACCGGCACCACCTCGGCGCCGAGCAATTTCATGCGGAAGACGTTGGGCTTTTGCCGCTCGATGTCGGTGGCGCCCATGTAGACGACGCAAGGCAGGTCGAAAAGGGCGCAGGCCGTCGCCGTCGCGACGCCGTGCTGGCCGGCGCCGGTCTCGGCGATGATGCGCGGCTTTTTCATCCGCCGCGCCAGCAAGACCTGGCCGAGCACGTTGTTGATCTTGTGCGCGCCGGTATGGTTGAGCTCGTCGCGCTTCAGGTAAAGCTTGGCGCCGCCGAAATGGCGGGTCAGCCGCTCGGCGAAGTAGAGAGGGCTCGGCCGCCCGACATAATCCTCGAGGTAATAGTCGAGCTCGCGCTGAAAGCCCGGGTCGCGGCGCGCCTCGGCATAGGCCGCCTCGACCGCCAATACCAACGGCATCAAGGTCTCGGCGACAAAGCGGCCGCCGTAGACGCCGAAATGGCCGTGCTCGTCGGGGCCCCGGCGGAAACTGTTCGGAACCTGCATCGTCACTCCTCGCGCGGCGAACATGCACCACGCCGCCCGGCGCGGCACGGGAAAAACACCGGCTTGCTTATTCGGTCGCGGTGACGACGCCGCTGATGAGGTTGCCGGCGTAGAGTGTCGCGAGATCGATGCCGCCCTCGTCCGCCACCGGCGCGATCGACGCGGTCAGTGCGGCGAGACGGCGGTCGGCGTCGCGGGCGAGATGTTCGGCCTCGTCGACCGACACCGCGGCAAAGCGCACGGCGTCGCCGGGGCGGCGGCGGCCGACAACCGGGAGGTCGGCCGAGATGATCGTGGCGATCTTGGGATAGCCGCCGGTCGTCTGGTGGTCGGCGAGCAGCAGGATCGGCCGGCCCGAGCCCGGCACCTGGATCGCACCGGTCGCGATCGCGTCGGACACGATGTCCCAGCCCTGGCGATGTTGCAGCACTGGCCCGTCGAGACGCATGCCCATGCGGTCGGCGTCCTTCGAGATGCGAAACTCCGCGTCGAGCAGGGCCGCCAGCGCCTCATCGGTGAAATGATCATGCTGCGGCCCGAGGACGACGCGGATCGGCTGAAGAGAGGCGGCGGGAGGCAAGGAGGCGATGCGACGTTCCTCGCGCTCGGGGGCCCGCTCGATCGCCAAAGGGACCAGGTCGCCGCGCCGCATGGCGCGCCCCTCGAAGCCGCCGAGTGCCGCGCGCACATAGGTCGAGGCGCTGCCGAGGACCAGCGGGACCGCGATCCCGCCCTCGGCGGCAAGATAGGCGCAGACCGCCTCCCGGCCGAGGTTGACCTGGAGGGTTTCGCCGCGCGTCAGTGTCACGCTTTGCCAAGCCAGGCACGACCCGCGAGCATCGCCACCGATCGCCAGGCTCGCGCCGCCGCCCGGCGATTGCGACCCGCGCGGTGTCGGCGGCGACCTCCAGGCTCGGCCCGCTCGCCAGGATTTCGAGGGCGGCTGCTCCCGGCGGATTGCCGACGAGCGCGTTGCCGAGCCGCAAGGCGATGCGGTCGAGCGCGCCCGACACCGGGACGCCCTGCGCCTGATAGCCGACCCGGCCGAGATCCTGCACCGTCGTGTGCAAGCCGGGGTTCAGCACCATCAGGCCAGCGCTCATGGCGCAATCGGTTCGCTTTCTGTCTCGTAGCCGCCGCTTTCGACAGTGCAGCGGATCGCGGCAAACGCGTCCGGGTCGATCGGCTCGAAGCTTACCGCGTCGCCGGCGGCGAGCAACGAGGGCGGGTTGCGGGAGGGATCGAAAAAGCGGATCGGCGTCGCGCCGATCAGATGCCAGCCGCCGGGGCTCTGATAGGGATAGATCGCGGTCAGGGTCGTGGCGATCGAGATCGACCCGGCCGGAACCCGAACCCGCGGGTCGGCGCGCCGCGGCAGGGCCAATTCCGCCGGCAGGTCGCCGAGATAGGGAAACCCCGGCAAAAACCCCAGCATGTAGACGTGGTAGCGGACAGCGCTGTGCAATCGGATGACGTCGTTCGGAGTGCGGCCGGTGAGCCGCGCCACCGCGGCGAGATCGGGAGCGAATTCGCCCGCATAGCACACCGGGATCCGCCACAACCTGGCGACGCCGCCGGCGCCCGCGTCGCGGTCGAGCAGTGCGGTGATGGCGCCTTCGAGATCGCGCGCGCGAGGTTGCGAGCGGATCGTAATGCACCATCAGCGAGCGAAAGGTCGGCACGGTCTCGACCACGCCCGTCGGCGGCGCCGCGCGGATCACCCGGTCGAGGCGCAAGACTTCGCCGGCTCAACCCGCGGTCGATGCCGTCGCCGAATTCGACCGTCAGCGCACGGTCGCCGACCGACAGGAAACGCACCGGCATCGAATTCCTTGCTACTATTGCCGATCTCACATGATGCGGGACGATAGAGCGAGGAGCCGGACATGGCAAAAGCGATCAACCTCAACGCCGATATGGGCGAGGGTTTCGGCGCCTGGGACATCGGCGACGACGCGTCCCTGATGAAGATCATCCGCTCGGCCAGCATCGCCTGCGGCTTTCACGCCGGCGACCCGGTGACGATGCACCGGCTGGTCGGCCTCGCCGCCGCCGAGGGGGTCAGCATCGGCGCCCATCCCGGCTTCAACGATCTGTGGGGCTTTGGCCGGCGCCGGATCGACACCAGCCCGCGCGAGCTCGAATACATGATCGCCTACCAGATCGGCGCATTGCAGGCGATGGCGGCCTATGTCGGCGCCAAGGTCACCCACGTCAAAGTGCACGGTGCGCTCAACAACATGGCGGCCGAGGACATCGAATTGGCGCTGGCGATCGGGCGCGCCATGAAGACGGTCGACCGCGACCTGATCTATGTGGCGCTCGCCGGCTCGCAGATGGAAAAAGCCGCGCAGGAGCTGAGCCTGCCATTGGCGCGCGAGGGCTTTTGCGACCGGCTTTATGACGACGACGGCAACCTGACCTCGCGCAAGGTGCCGGGGGCGGTATTGCACGACGCCGGCGAGATCCGCGACCGCGTCGTCAGGATGGTGGTCGACGACGAGATCGTCTCGCGCACCGGCAAGCGGCTGAAGGTCCGCCTCGACACCCTGTGCCTGCACGGCGACGAGCCCTCGGCGGTGATCGCCGCCCGCGCCGTGCGCCACGGCCTCGAAGCCGCCGGCGTCGACATCGTCACCCTGCCGGAAATGCGGCTGACGTAAGCTTGCTGGATGCCGGCCGTCTACAGGCCATGGGTTTCGCCCTACCGCGACGACGATTTCGAGTGGAACCGCAAAAAGAGCTACGATACCTTTGCCGACCGCGATTTCGTCTTTGAGGCGGCCCGTATCGTATTCCGCGGTCCCCTCGTCCGTCGGCCGGATACGAGGCGCCGGCGCTCCAAAGAGCCACGCTTCATTGTGCTCGGTGAGTTGTACGGACGGGTGATCGTAATTATTTACACGCCGCGCAACCGGAAATGCCGGATCATTTCGATGCGACCGGCCAACGCTGTGGAGCGACAGGTTTACTATGAACACACGTCCGGATAAGCCTGAGGATTACTTCAGGCGGCTCCTCGACACTCCTGATCAGGAGATCGACTACTCCGAAGTCCCGCCGACCACGGCGGCCGACTGGGAGGACGCGGAAGTTCTGTTGCCGGTGACCGCTGAAGAGTTTCAGGCGATTAAACAATTCATTCGCCACCGACGCGAACAGAACGCCGATGAGGCAAACATGCACCGGTAATCAGCCGCGCAGGCGGGGGATGATGTCGCGGGCGATGATCTCGACCTGGTCGGGCTGGTAGCGGTAAGGGATCAGGATCAGCTTTTGCACGCCGGCGGCGAGCTGGGCGCGCAACTGCGCGACGCACTCGTCGGCGGTGCCGATGATTGCCGAATCCTTGGTCGACTGGCTCCAGGCGGCGTAATCCCATTCCTGGCCGAGCCATTCCGTCATCGCCGGCTCGACCGCGTCGCGCGACGGGCCGACGTAGATCGCCAATTGGTTGGCGTTGAGCAGCGTCGCCGGGTCTTTTCCCGCCGCCTCGGCAAAGCCGCGGACCTTGGCCCAGGATTGGGCAAAGCTTTCGGGCGTGTAGAAATAGGTCAGCCAGCCGCCGGTCAGCGCGGCGCGTTTCAAGACGCGGTCGACATAGCCGCCGATCAGCATCGGCGGCAGTTGGGGCGGTTTCGGCGCCATGTTCGAGCCGCGCAGCACATGCGGCGGGTATTCGCCGTTGACCTGGTCCTCGGTCCACAGCCGGCGCAGGATTTCGAGATTGCGGTCCATGATCCGGCCGCGTTCGCGGAACGGCACGCCGACCGCGTCGAACTCGCGCTTGTACCAGCCTGAGGCCATGCCGAGCAGCAGCCGGCCGCCGGCGATCAGGTCGAGGCTCGACAATTCCTTGGCCAGCACCACCGGGTTGCGCAATGGCAGCACCAAGACGCCGGTGCCGAGCTTGATTTTGCTGGTGCGGGCGGCGACGGCGGCGAGCAACGTCAGCGAGTCGACGACCGGGAACGGCGGGTCGACGCCGAGCAGGATGTGGTCCCACACCCAGACCGAGTCGAAGCCCAGCGCTTCGGCTTTTACGGCGTAGTCGATCAGCGCCCGCGGGTCCGGCATGTCCGGCCAGGTCGTGAAGTTGCGCATCGCGAGGCCGAAGGTGTTCGAAAAAATCGTCATCGCTTTGCCTTCCTCGACCACAGAATCGAAACCGGCATCTCAGCGCACCGGGCGCTGGCAGGCGCCTCACGCATCAAGCGGTGTAGAGGCGGTCGGGGTCGAGATGGCGCAGGACCGCCAGTTCGTTGTCGCTCGGCGGGTCGGTGACCGCCATATCGGGGGCGACCAGCAGCTCGAACCCGGTGTTGGCCTGCACTTCCGCGGCAGTGACGCCGGGATGCAACGCCAGCAACGTCATATGCCTCGAGCGCTCGTCAAAGCCGAGGAGCCCGAGATCGGTCACGACCCGGAACATGCCGCCGGCGACGAGCCCGGCGTCACGGCGGCTGGTGCCGCCCGACAGAAAGCCGGGGCTGGTGATGAAATCCACATGTTCGACAAAGCGCCGCTTCTCGTGCTTCATCGCCACGATCATCTGCGTCAGGCTGGCGATGTCGTTGCCGCCGCCGGTGCCGGGCAGCCGCGTCGCCGGTCGCCCGGAGGCGCTGTTTGCGTCGCCGATGAACGAGCTGTTGAGGTTGCCGTACCGGTCGATCTGGGCGCCGCCCATAAACCCGACATCGACATAGCCGCGCTGCAACAGCAGCAGCACATCGGTGCTGCCCAGCACCATGTTGGCGCGGCGGGTGCAGCGCTGCTCGTTGGTCGACGGCGGCAATTGGCCGGGCTCGACATAGGCGCCGATCGTGCCGCCCTCGAAGAGGATGGTCAGCCCCGGCCCGTGCAGCCGCTGCGCCAGGGTCGCGGCCAATAACGGGATGCCGACCCCGGCGAACACCACCTGCCCGTCGCGCAGCAGCCGGGCGCTCATCACGGCGAGCAATTCGCTCGCGGTGTAGGACGCGGCGTCAGTCGTCATAGATGCTCTTTCCGCGACGGGCGGCGTCGAGCAATTCGGCAAGGCCGATGCGGTCGAGATACCCGGTCCACGATTTGGGCTCGTAGAAATAGCGATCGAGATAGTCGCGGATGCCCTTTTCGGCGTCGGGTTTGAGCGCCGCGGCGTAACCGTCGAGATGGTCGAACAAGGGCTCGTACACACCGTAGCATTCATGCGGCGCGCAGCCGAACGGCGCCTCGACGACGGCGTCGACGGCGAAAAATGGGATCTTGGTACGGTCGGGGCGGCGGCGGATCTGGTCGTTCGAGACGATGCGCTCGGTGGTCAGGATCACCCGGTTCGCCGCCAGCGCCAGGTCGAGATCCATAAACGGCAGCCCGTCGATCTGGGCGTTGCCGTAGGCGTCGCAGCGTTGGACGTGGATCAACGCGACATCGGGGTTGAGCGCCGGCACCAGCACCAGCTTCTCGCCGGTGAACGGGCAGTCGATGACCCTGGCCTCGGGCAGCTGCGCGATCAAATCCGAGCCCATCATCGCGCGCATCGGCAGAAACGGGACGCCCATGGCCCCGGCGCGAAAGCGCATCCCCATCGCCATATGGCTCCATTCCTCGAAGCGGGCGCGATTGCTTTCGGTATAGGCGCGCATGATCCGCGAGACGCCCCAGACGATGCCGAGGCTGAACCAGCTCGTGATCAGATGCCGGCTGGCGCCCGATGCGAACAACAACTCGCCCTCCGCCGAGCTGATGCCGCGCGCGCAGACGAGGTCGCGGCGGCCGGCGCGGATCAAGGCCCAGACCATCGCCATCGGGGTGCGCGACAGGGTGCTGCCGCCGATGCCGACCCAGGCGCCGTCCGGCACCAGCGCCGCCGCCTCGTCGAGCGACATGACTTTCTCGCGCAGGCTGCGGTCGCGCTCGCGGGTGCGGCGGCTGAGCTCGTCATAGGCGAGGGGCAATGGCTACTCCCCGAAACCGGCCCGGCTGTTGAACTCGACGATCAGCGCATCGAGGACGGGGAGCGTCTGCCGCAGCCCGGCCCAAAAGCTTTGCCGCCGGCGCTCCTCGAACGCGTCGAGCGCCACGCCTTGCTGCTCGACCCAGGTATAATAGCCGAGGTTGAAGATCCGCGAACGCTCGTGGTGGGTCAATTCCAGCAAATCGTTGTCGGCGGCGCCGAGCAGATGCTGGCCGAACACCTCGCCGGCGTTCACTTCGTCGAAGCCCGCGGGATAATGGGCGGCGAGAAATTTTAGGCGCTCGCTGGCGTAGAGGGCGGCGCTGTCGGTCGCCACGGTGACGACAAGGTCGTCCTCGCCGAGATCGAGCCGTTTGGCGAGCTTGACCGCGGCGACGAGATTGGCGATGCCGGACAGTCCGAGGAGCTTCAAATCCGCCGCGAGCGCCGGGTCGACCCGCCGGCGGCCCGCGAGATAGGCGAGGCCGGTCTCGCTGTTGAACAACAGGTCGAGCGCCCCGGCGCTGTCCTGCGCCACGCCGACCACGACATCGGTGTTCATGACGTTGTGGATCAACGGCACGTGCTTGTCGCCGATGCCCTGGATGTTGTGCTCGCCAAAGCCGTTGCGCAGCAAAGTCGGGCATTCGCTCGCCTCGACCGCGACAATGCCGGCGCCGTGCCGCTCCTTGAGGTAGTCGCCGGCGGCCAGGGTTCCGGCCGACCCGGACGCCGCGACAAACGCCGCCAGGCGCAGATCCGGGCGGCCGGCGCGCATCGCTTCGTATACCCGCGCCAGCGCCGGCCCGGTGCAGGCCCAATGGGCGAGGTAGTTGCCGAATTCGGCGAATTGGTTGAGGACGATATTGGCCGGGTCGCGCGCCAGCTCGGCGCATTTGTCGTAGATTTCCTTGACGTTGCTTTCCGAGCCTGGGGTGCGGACAACGTCCTCGGGGCGGCCGACCCACCGGCGCAGCCACTCGAAACGTTCGGCGCTCATGCCTTCGGGCAGCACGGCGACGCCGCGGCAGCCGAGGATGCGCGAGATCGCCACCCCGCCGCGGCAGTAATTGCCGGTCGACGGCCATATCGCCTTGTGGCGCTCGGGGTCGAAGCGGCCGGTGACGAGCTTCGGGATCAGGCAGCCATAGGCCGCCAGCACCTTGTGTGCGCCGATCATCGGAAAAAAGCAGCCGAGCGCCACCGCGATCGGGGCCCTGACGCCGGTCAGCGCCATGGGCAGCACCAGATGCGCCGGAACCGCCGCAAACCCATTCCGCGCGCGGTCGTTATGCCAATGCATGCGAAACAGATTGGCCGGGTCGGCAAGTTCGGGGTCGACCGACGACAGCGCGGCCGGGCGGCGCGCCGCTGCGCCGCAGGGGTCGGCAAGCTCGGTGAAGCTCGGCAGTCTGACGCCGCCGCGAGCAAGCCAGCGAGCGGCCCGGTCACGCGTCGCGGGATCGGCGACCGTCGCGTCTATGCCCAAGCTGTCCATACGAGGGCAGTGTGCCCTTTATCGCCGGATCGGAAAAGCCGGGTCCGGCTCAAGCCGTCAGTTAAAATGGATCGGCAGGCCCGCAGCTTGCCGGCCGACGCTTGCAGAACGAGGAGCCTATTTCATCCCGACCTGCTCGGGTGCGGAAGCATTGCAACTGGTGCAGCTGGCCAATGTAAACGTCACCTTGCCGCTGTCGTCGTCGACGACGAACATCACCGGCACGCCATGCCCGTCGAGCCAAACGTCATAGCGGGTGGTGCCGTTGACCTCGTATTTTTGAGCGCGAACCGACCTCCCGTCGATGTTGAGGACGGTTTCTCCACCACCGCTGACCCGCACCTGCTCGATCTTGCCGTCGTCCGGCCGCATCATCGTGTTGGAGTTCAAGAAATTCGCGGACCACGGGTTTGCCGGGTGAACCGTTGCCGGTGCGGTGATGGTCCCTTGCGGCGAGCTGATGATAAAATTGTTGCCCCGCGCCTCGCCCTTGACGACCGTCGAGCCGCTGCCTTTGCTGGTAACCCCGTTAAACGAGATCAGGCGGTTGCCCTGCCAGCGCTCGGTTCGCTGGGCGTCTTCGCGGTACATGTTGACGCCGAGCATTTTGACTTCGAAATGCGCCCGGGTCTGGACGGTGGTGCCGCCGCCGCTTGGTTCGACGGTGTTGACATAGGTGCCAATATTGCCGAACACCGAATGCGTGACCCGATAGGTCAGCTGCATCGGCACCGCCGCCTCGGCGGTCAAGCAAAGCCCCAGCGCGAGGATGCCCGCGAAGGCGCCGAGCCGTCTTGCTCGGGCGCTACGGACCCATTCCCCGAGTCGCGTGCCGATAGCGTCCTTGGTCATGGCTTCTCTCCCCCCAGCCTGACACCCGTCGATCCGCCGGCAAGCGGGCAGACAGGAATAGCGTAACGCCGGTCAAACGGTTCTTCAAAGAAAAATCGAGCCGGGCGCTTATTTCGGCCTGATCCGAACCTGTCGTCGCAAACCCTGGACGACCGTATTAGCGCCCGGCATACAGACACGAAGCGCGTCGAAATCTGACACTTTGATGAATTATGTTGGCGAGTATTCAGGACTGATCTCCATTCTCTGCCCCGCGACGCTTTGTTCGCGGCGCTGATTTCCGCCGGCCGCGGCTTTACCCTCGCGGGCAGGCCGACTTTAATCGGGCGCCCCGGCGCCAGCGGCGTCACTGCGCGGCGGCGGGCACATCGCGGACGGTTCTGGCAATCTCCTTTTGCCGGTCGAACTCCGCCCGAAGGCGGCGAATCTCCTCCGACGACAGCCGGTCGATGTTCGAGTAGTCGAGCTTCCACGACGGGTCGTCGCTCCAACGCAGCGGCGACTGCACGGTCGTGCGCGGCGCCGGCGCCGCTTCGAGGATTTGGAGCGCCAACTCCAGGGTGAACGACTGGGACGCGGGATCGTGCGGCCGCCCGGCCGAGTTGCCGAGCGGAAAATCGCTGAACAAAAAGCGCGGGACGCCGACATGCTCGACGATGTCCTTGGCGCAGCCCATCACCACCGTCGCAATGCCGTCTGCCTCCAAATGGCGGGCGGCCAGGCTCACCGTCTGATGGCAGACCGGACAATTGGGCACGAGAATCGCGGCGTCGGCCCGGTCTTCGCGGCAGCGCGCCAGCAATTCGGGGCAGTCCCGGTCGAGGCTGGTGCGCTGGCTGCGGTTGGTCGGCGCGCCGTGAAACCGCGGCGCCACGGCGCCGACCCGGCCGGCGGCCGCCTTCAGCCGCAATTGCGCCAGCGGAAACCAGGTGTTGGCGTCCTCGGCGGTGGTGTGCGCCCGGTCATAGGCGACATGGGAAATCCGCAAATCGTGGTCGCTCGCGGCGTCGCGGGAATAGACCTTGTAGAACTTGGCGGCGCCGTTGTAGGGGGCGCCCGGCCCCTGGTCGCCTTTGCCGGGTTGAGAGGGTGCCGCGGTGGTGATCAGCGCCACCCGGCATTCGGCCAGTGGTTTGGCCAAAGGCTGAAACGGCACCTCGGCATAGTGCGCCCAGCGGTAGGGTTCGCCGTAGCCGAGCCCCTGATAATAGTCGCAGATCCGCCGCAGATAGGGGATCGGCGTGTCGTCGTCGCCGGCGAACCCCAAATCGGCGTCTGGCGCGCTCATCGACGGCTTTCCTGCATCGCTAGTGGGCGAAGCCGAACAGGCGCTGCGCGTTGTGGTGCAGGATCTTGTCGAGATCGGCCGGGGGCAGGCCGAGCCGCTCGATATAGGCGAACGTCTCCTTGTAGGCTTCGTAATCCTGCAATACCGGGTAGTCGCTGCCGGTGACGAGATGGTCGGCGCCAAACGCTTCGAGGGCGCAGGTGAAGGCCGCCTTCGAGCCGTAGCACACGGTGTCGTAATAGAATTTCTTGGCGGTGACCGACGGCGCCTCGGCCAGGTGGGGATGGCCGCTCTCGCTTTGGCCCTGCTGGTCGAGCCGGTTCAGCAGCATCGGGATCGGCCCGCCCAGATGCGGGACGATGAACTTGATGTTCGGGTAGCGGTGAGGGATCTGCTTGGCGATCATGTGCAAGACAAACGTCGCGTCTTCCAATGAGGTCCCGACCGAGGCGCGAAATCGGTAGTCGTTGATGAACGGCGAGCAGGCGCCGGTGCC
Organism: uncultured Alphaproteobacteria bacterium; assembly: GCA_963775525.1. Taxonomy (GTDB): domain Bacteria; phylum Pseudomonadota; class Alphaproteobacteria; order ATCC43930; family CGMCC-115725; genus AP-15. The sequence continues at coordinate 124,597 of CAVZJF010000045.1, forward strand.
GGCCGGGTGCACAAACAGGATCGCGCCGCGGCGGTTCATCTCCTGGTAGATCGGCTCGAACTCGGTCTCGGCGACCGAGCGGTTGAGGCAGATGATGTTCATGTTGACGCCGACGCAGCCCAGCTGGTCGAAGCCGCGCTCCATCTCGCGCAGTGCGGCGTCGATATGCGGCAACGGCAGCATCACGTAGGAGGCGATCCGCCGGGGATAGCGGTGGGCGAGGTCGGCGTAGCCGTCGTTCAGCATCTGACCGCGGTGACGCACTCCGCTTCGTCCGGCAGATAGGGCGGGTGGTTCGGCGACAGCACCTGCTTTTCGACCCCGGCCGCATCCATCAGCTCGAACCGGCCCTGGATGTCGTCCGCCGAATCCGAGACCGGATGCTTGGCGATCCCGCGCTTTACCGGCAAGCCGACGCGCGAGGCAAAGCGGTCGCCCATGAAGTCGCTGAAGTTCTTCGGCAAATAATGCGCGTGCACGTCGACGATCATGATCCGGTTTTCCCCAAGCGGTTTGGTGTTGCGGCGCCGAGCCTAGGCCGCGGCGAGCGGCGGTCAAGAGCGAAGAAGTCCCGCGCTCGGCCGCCCTCGGTCGAACTCTCCGACTAGGCGAGCGGCCCGAGCCGGCGGGGCTAGGCCGCCGCCATCGCGTCGCGCAGGGCTGTGGCGCATTCGCCGAGCGCGCGCCGCGCGGCGCCGATCAGCCGGCCGTAGCGGATAAAGCCGTGGTTGATGCCGTCATAGACCTCGAAGGTGTGCGCCACCCCGGCGGCCTGCAGCGCCGCGGCGAGCCGCCGGCTGTCGTCCTGCAACGGGTCGAGGCTGCCGACGATCAGACGGGCCGGCGGCAGCCCCGCGAGATTGCCGAGGATCGGCGCCGCGCGCCAATCCTGCTGCTGCTCCGGGTTTTCGAGATAGGTCTCCCAGATCCACCGCATCTGGGTCTGCGACAGCCCGGCGCCCTGGCCGAATTGCCGCCATGACGGGCTCTCGCTGTCGGTCGAATAGACGCCGTAGATCAACAGCATAAAGCGGACGGCGCGGACCCCCTCGTCGCGCACCGCCATGGCCGCGGCGAGCGCCAGGTTGCCGCCGGCGGAATCGCCGCCGACCGCGATCCGGGAGGGGTCGATGCCGAGACCGGCGCCCTCGCGCGCGGCGAGCCGGGTCACCGCCACCATCTCGTCGAACGCCTTTGGAAAGCGGTGCTCGGGCGAGAGCTTGTAGTCGACCGACAGCGCCGCCACCCCCGACTGGCGCACCAGCTCGCGCAGCATCGCGTCCCACGAGGCGAGGCTGCCCTGCATAAAGCCGCCGCCATGGGCGTAGACGATGACGGGCGGGCGCGCGACACCGTCGGGCAGATAGAGCCGGCACGGAACCTGCCCGTGCGGGCCGGGCAGGCTGAGGTCGCGCTCCTCTTTCAGCGGCAGCGAGCCTTCGCCGAGAAAGGCGCCGACCCGGTCCTGCGCCGCGCGCACCTCGGAAAGCGGCGCCTTGGTGCGGTCGGGCACCACGTAGCCGTTGCGCTGCAGCAGCGCCCCGCCGCCAACAGCTCCGGGTCGACCCACGGTTTAGCGTCGCTCATCGCTTTTCTCCCGATCTTTGCCCGCGCCGATTTAACGTCTGTGCCGATTTAACCCCGCCGCCCGACCGCCCCGCAACCCCGATCCCCTCTCGTCGCAAGGAGGGCTTGCGGCAAATTCCCGGTTCGACCGGAAAAAACCGCGTATCCGACCGGGACAGGCCCCAAAACTACCCAAATCGAAGCGTTCAGATCAAAAGCTTGCGAGCGAATTCCCGTCGTTTGTGCAATCGGGAATTCTTGCCGTCTCAATCGGGAATTGCTTTCGCCGAACCGGGAATTCTTTCCGCTCAACGGGAAATCCGAAACCTCGCGCATCGACGCCGTATATGATTGCCGTGACCAGCGGATCATAGCAACAAAGCACGGCGAAATTGCGTCGTCGGGGCAGAAGGCCGTTGGGACGGAAGGCCTTCACCTCGGCATCCGAGAGGCGTCGGAAAAATTTACAGATCATCGCGGGCGGGCGGAGACACTTCACTCGCGCGCCGTTTGAATAACATGAACGTTAATACGACATCGGTCGGGTGGTGGATAACAGCCGGGTAAGGCGTCAGACAAGTGGTGCGACCCGAACAGACGGTTCCCATTTTCCCTTCCTCGTCGCCCCCGCGAAAGCGGGGGTCCAGGGGTCGTTAGGCACAGTATTCGCCGCCCTGAGCGCCCGCTTTCGCGGGCATGACGGCAAGAGAGTGGGTATCAAGCGTTAAATTCGGACCACCGTCGGATTGGGGACTGGTTGGCTACGGCGCCTTTTTCTGTCGGAAAAACTTACGACCCGGTTGACGACACCCAGGCAGGCCATTGAAATCCATGAATGGCATAAAATTTGCGGCTCGCTCTGAGGACATTAAAGGGGATGCGCGATGAGCTACCTACTGTCAACCGTTGTGGCGGCGGCATCGGTCTTTGTCGGCCTGACTGGAACTGCATTTGCCGGCGCCGCCGCGGTGCCGGAGCCGACCACTCTGGCCCTGCTGGCTGTCGGCTTTGGCGGTGCCGCCGTCGCGAAATACCTTAAGCGGAAGTAAGCCGGCGCTGTCTGCGCTGCTGCCGGGAGCATCGAGTTCTTGAGCAGCACCCTTGCCGTGCTCGGCGCCTTCCTGTTGGCCGCCGGTGTTGAAACCGCCCGCCCATGGCGGTCGGTTTCGAGCTTCGCGGTCGGGCGGTGGGCCGGCAACATTGCCCTCTTGTTGCTGACCTCGGGTATCGGCTTTCTGATGGCGCCGGTTATCGCCGCGTCGGCAATACCCGGGCTGACCGCTCGCTTGCCGTTGTGGGCGCAGTTGATGGCCGGCGTCCCGGCTCTCGACGGGTTGAGCTATGCGCTGCATCGCGCGTTCCACGCCAGACCCGTTCTGTGGCGGCTGCATGCTCTGCACCATTCCGACCCGGAGCTCGACGTCTCCACCGCGGTGCGCCATCACCCGGGCGAAGCGCTGGTGATGACGGTCGCCGTCGGCGTCCTCGGCAGTGCCATCGGCCTGTCGCCTTACGTGATCGGGCTTTACGCCTCGCTCAATCTCGCCGTGCAGTTCTTCGCGCACGCGAATGTCGGCCTGCCGGCCGGTCTCGCGACCATATTGGGATGGGTGGTGATCACACCGCCCCTGCATCGGGTCCACCACTCCCGGCAGGCGGCCGATGTCGCCAGCAATTACGGCTTGGTTTTTTCGCTGTGGGACCGGCTGTTCGGCACCTATCGCCGAGAACCCGCACAGGGCGTGGAGCGGATCGAATTCGGCGTCGACCGGCTGCGCGAGCCCTATTACCAGCGGCTCGACCGCATGCTGTGGCTGCCGTTCGCCGTCCGCGCAGATGGGTAGGAGCGGCGCGAGGCGACGCGCGCTCCCCTGTCAGCGCCCGGTCAGCCGGTGCGGGCGGGGTAGCTGACGGCGAGGCCGGCGCGGGCGTCCTGCTGGATGCCGTATTGCGGGAACGGGTAGCGCAGGCCGTTTTTCGACAGTGCCTCCATGCCGGCGATCGCCTTGTCAGATAGTCGGGCGGCAGCGCCATCAGCATCTCGTCGTCGAGCACGCCGCCATAGCGGCGCTCGGCAAAGCACGGGATCGACAGGCTCGGCTCGCGGGTCTTCAGCGCCCGGCCCCACGAATTGGCGCAGGCCGAATTCGCCGACCACGCTCCAGTCGAAGCGCTTGTAGCCGGACCATTGCAGGCCGTTGATGAAATAGATCATCGCCCCCGGCGTCGCATAGAAGAGGGCGATGTCGGGCGGGTCGAGCCGGCCGCCGGCGAGCGGCGCCACCGCCAGCGCCTCGTAACGGCCGTCGGGCACGCATTCCATCGCCGCCTGATGGGCGCCGGCGTCCTCGGGCGAGCTGTACCACACCCCGACCATGTGCTGGCCGGAGCGCCACGCCGCGTCCTTGGCGCCGCCGAGCCCGACCACCGCCCGGCATTGCGCGCCGACGAGATCGTCGGCGGTCAATCCGACGGTCCAGCCGAGGCGTGCGGCCTGCGCCACGATCTGGTCGAGCGTGTGGATCGATTTCGGGCGGCGGATCCTGGGGATCGCCTCCATCTCCGCGCGGCGCTCGAAGAGTTTCATGCCGAACGGGATCGAGCGCAGCTTTAGCAGCTGCTCCAGATCGGCGGCGAGCTTGCTCCAATCAGGGCTCATTTCGGGAGTTCCCAACAAAAGCCGGCAGCGCAGGCCGGCGCCGGCGCGGCCAGCGCCGCATCGCGTTTCGCGCAACATTTATCATATCTGACGGAACCGGTAGGAATTCTCGGGGTTCGGCCTCAAGTGTGAACGGTAAAAGCCGCCGGCTCGCGCGAAAGGCCGGATGCGCGCGGCGAATGGAGGGGACTGCAATGCGGGTGTTCTGCGTCCATCCCGGACCGTTGACCTATGCGCAGATTTTTTTGCGGCTCGAACCGATCGGTCTCGAGCTCGTCGCCGCGGCGGCGCGGCAAGCCGGCCATGCGGTGCGCCTGCTCGACCTGCAGGTCGAGAGCGAGCGCGCCTATTTCCGCACGATCGAGCGCTGGCGGCCGGATGTCGTCGCGTTTGGCTGCAATTACCTGGCGAACGTGCCGGAGATCGTCGATCTCGCCAAGGCGACGAAGACGCGGTTCCCCGATGTTTTCGTCTGCGTCGGCGGGCACAGCGCGTCCTTTACCGCCGAGGCGATGATCGAGCACGGCGCCGGCGCCATCGATTGCGTGCTCAAGGGCGAGGGCGAGGCGACAATGCCGCTGCTGCTCGCCGCGATTGAAGCCGGTACCGCGATCACCGGGGTCCCGGGCGCGGTCACCGCCGAGGGCGTGGGGCCGGCGCCGGTCTTTGCCCATTCGCTCGACGAGGTGATGCCGGCGCGCGACCTGTTGCGCCATCGCCGCAAGTATTTTGTCGGCATCCTCGACCCTTGCGCTTCGGTCGAGTTTTCCCGCGGCTGTCCGTGGGATTGCTCGTTCTGCAGCGCCTGGACGTTTTACGGCCGCAGCTATCGCCTGGTCAGCCCGGCGCAGGTCGTCGAGGATCTGCGGCGGATCCGCGAGCCCGGCATCTTTGTCGTCGACGACGTGGCCTTTGTCCACCAGAGCCATGCGATGGAATTGGGCGAGGCGGTCGCCCGCGCCGGCATCAAAAAGCGCTATTACCTCGAAACCCGCGGCGACGTGCTGCTGCGCAACAAGGAGGTGTTCCGCTTTTGGAAGACGCTGGGGCTCCAGTACATCTTCATCGGCCTCGAAGCGATCGACGAGGACGGCCTCAAGCGCTATCGCAAGCGCACCTCCCCCGGCCGCAATTTCGAGGCGCTCGAATTCGCCCGCTCGCTCGGGCTGATCGTCGCGATCAACCTGATCGCCGACCCCGATTGGGACCACGAGCGCTTTCGGGTCGTGCGCGAATGGGGGCTCGAAATCCCGGAAGTCGTCAATCTCAGCGTCAACACGCCTTATCCGGGAACGGAAAGCTGGCTCACCGAGGAGCGGGCTTTGACCAGCCGCGACTACCGGCTTTACGACATAGCACACGCGGTCATGCCGACCAAATTGCCGCTCGCCGAGTTCTACGCGGAGATGGTGACGACGCAGCGGGCGTTTTACCGCAAATTCGCCGGCTGGCGGGCGGCCTACGCGACGGCCGGCGTCGTCGCCCGCCAATTGCTGCGCGGCCACCCGAATTTCCTGAAGAGCCTCTACCTGCTCGACAAGCTCTATCGGCCGGAATTGCTGCTCGCCGACCATGCCAAGCCCTCCGCCTATCAAATCGCGCTGCCCGAGGGACACGCGATCCGCGTGCCGAGCGCTGCGCAGCTCTACATTCACCCGCCGCGCGGGCGCAAAGGCCGCGCGATCGACGCGGCGACCGAGAGTTTCGTCGACGCGACCCGAGCCGGCGGCACGCCCTGACCCGAGCCGGCGGCACCTGACCCGTGCCGGCAGCACACCCTGAACCTTTCCTGGCACGGGCCGCGGCAAAACCAGGCGCCGGTGCACGAACCCGTCGGATCGCCCCGCTTGCCTCGGCGCCGCCGCGACGGGCTATGATATGCCGCAGCGCCGGCTAAGGGGGAAGGTTCGATGCGGTTTCTCGGGGTCCATCCCGGTCCTCTGCTTTATACGAAAGTGTTTCTGCGGCTGGAGCCGCTCGGTCTCGAGCTCGTCACCCAGGCGGTGCGCCGCGCCGGCCACGCGGTTCGGCTGCTCGACCTGCAGGTCGAGGACCACCGCGCCTATTTCCGGACGATCGAGCGCTGGCGGCCTGATGTCGTCGCGTTTTCCTGCAATTACCTGGCGAACGTTCCCGAGATCGTCGATCTCGCCAAGGCCACGAAGACGCGGTTTCCGAACGTCTTTGTCTGCGTCGGCGGGCACAGCGCCTCGTTCACCGCGGGCGCCGTCATGGCCCATGGCGCGGGGGCGATCGACTGTGTTCTCAAGGGCGAGGGCGAAGCGGCGATGCCGTTGCTGCTGGCCGCGGTCGAAGCCGGCAGCGACCTGCTCGCCGTGCCCGGCACGGTCACCGCCGCGGGCGAAGGGCCACCGCCCACTTTTGTCCATTCGCTCGACGAGCTGACCCCGGCGCGCGACCTGTTGCGCCATCGCCGCAAGTACTTCATCGGCACCTTGGACCCCTGCGCCTCGATCGAGTTTTCTCGCGGCTGCCCGTGGGACTGCTCGTTTTGCAGCGCCTGGACGTTTTACGGCCGCAGCTACCGCCTCGTCAGCACCGAGCGGGTGATCGAGGATTTGCGCTCGATTCGCGAGCCCGGCATCTTCATCGTCGACGACGTGGCCTTTATCCACGAGCGCCACGGCATCGAGATCGGCGAGGCGATCGCCCGCGCCGGCATCAAAAAGAAATACTACCTGGAGACCCGCGGCGACGTGCTGCTGCGCAACAAGGAGGCGTTTCGGCTGTGGGCGCGGCTCGGGCTGCGGACGATGTTTCTCGGGCTTGAAGCGATCGACGAGGAGGGGCTCAAGAAATACCGCAAGCGAGTGACGCTCGACCGCAATTTAGAGGCGGTCGAATTCGCCCGCTCGCTCGGGCTCAACGTCGCGGTCAATTTGATCGCCGACCCCGATTGGGACCACGAGCGCTTTCGCGTCGTGCGCGAATGGTGCCTGGAGATGCCGGATGTCATCAACATCAGCGTCAACACCCCCTATCCGGGCACCGAAAGCTGGGTTACCGACGGCCGCCGGCTCGAAACCCGCGACTACCGGCTGTTCGACATCCAGCACGCGGTATTGCCGACGCGGCTGCCGCTCGCCGAGTTCTACGACGAGCTGGTGACGACCCAGCGCGCGATCATGAGAAAGCACCTCGACTGGCGTCAGCTGTGGGGTGCGGGCAACATCGTCGCGCGGCTGTTGTTGCGCGGCCAGACCAATTTCGTCCGCAGCCTGTTCCAGCTGAACAAGGTCTACCGCCCCGAATTGCTGCTCGCCGACCACGACGCGCCGGTGTCCTATCAGATCCCGCTGCCGCCGCAGACGCCGGAGCGCCGCCTGAACCCGGCGTCGCTCTATGTTCATCCGCCGCGCGGGCGCCGTGGGCGCGCGATCGACGCCGAGACCGAGCAATTTGTCGACGAGACCCGAATGGGGAGCACGCTGTGACGGTCGCAATGCGCAGCAGGGGCGGCGCGGAATGGGGCGGCGCGGATCAGCGTGTTCGGCGAGGGTGAGATAAATGAGCGATACAGCCAAATCCGTCGATGTGCGACCGTCGATGTTGCGACCGTCGATGTCGCGAGCCTTAGAGCGTGGCTCGCCGACAGCGGCGAGCTCGCCCTTCTCGATGTCCGCGAGGAGGGCCAGCATGGCGAAGGCCATCCGCTGCTGGCGGTGAACCTGCCCTACAGCCGGCTCGAAATCGAGATCGCAAGGCTGGTGCCGCGGCTCTCCTGCCGCGTCGTCCTCGTCGACGACGCCGATGGCGTCGCCCAACGCGCGGCGCGCCGGCTCGGCGGGCTCGGCTATGAGGACGTGCATGTGCTGGCGGGTGGTGCGGCGGCCTGGGCGGCGGCCGGGCATCGGCTGTTCCCGAGCAGCAACGTGCCCAGCAAGGCCTTTGCCGAGATCGTCGAGCACCAATGCGCGACACCGGCGATTGCGGCCGAGGAGCTCGACCGGCTGCGCCGATCGGGGCGGCAGGTCACGATCCTCGACAGCCGCCCGCTCGACGAGTACGAGCGCTTTCACGTGCCGGGCGCCCTCCCCTGCCCCGGCGCCGAGCTCGTCCACCGCTTTGCCGACGCGGTGACCACACCCGAGACCCTGGTGGTGGTGTCCTGCGCCGGGCGCACCCGCGGGATCATCGGCGCGCAGTCGCTGATCAACGCCGGGGTGCCCAACGAGGTCATGTCGTTGGCCGGCGGGACCCAGGGCTGGCGGCTCGCCGGGCTCGATTTGGAAAATGGTCTCGGCGCCGGCCTCGCCCCGGTCAGCGCGGCGGCGGCGGCAACGGCCGGGCGGCGGGCGGCCGAGGTGGAGGCGCGCTTTGGCGTTCGCCGCATCGACCATGCGACCCTCGCCCAGTGGCAGGGCGAGGCCGGCCGGCGCACCACCCATGTGCTCGACGTGCGCACCCCCGAGGAATTCGCCGCCGGCCACCTGAGGGGCTCGGTGTCGGCGCCCGGCGGTCAGCTGGTGCAGGCGATCGACCGCTGGGTCGGCGCCCGCGGCGCCCGGCTCGTCCTGGTCGACGACACCGGGGCGCGCGCGGTGATGACCGCGCATTGGCTAAAGCAGATGGGCTGGGACGTGCAGGTCCTCGACCGCGCGCTCGACGGCGCCGCGCTGGAGACCGGCTCGGCCGGCCCGCAACCGCCGCCCGGTCTTCCGCCAGTGCCGGAAATCGCGCCCGCCGAGGCGGCCGAGTGGCTGGCGGGAGGTGCGGCCGCGATTTCGCTCGGTTCGAGCGCCGCTTACCGCGCCGGTCACCCCGCGGGTGCGGTGTGGGCGACGCGGGCGCGGCTCGACCGGCTGCCCGCCGCGGTGCGGGCGGCGACGCGGATCGTGCTGTTTGCCGACGACCCGCTCGCCGCCCGGCTCGCGGCGATCGACCTCGGCGAGATCACCAGCGCCCGGCTCGCCCTCGCGCGCGGCGGCACAGCCGCATGGCGGGACAGCGGCCTGCCATTGGCGGCGTCGCCGGACGCCCCGGCCGACGCCGAGCGGATCGACTATCTCTTTTGGAACCACGACCGCCATGCCGGCAATCGCGCCGCGATGCAGGCTTATCTGCGCTGGGAGACCGAGCTTCCCGAGCAGGTCGCCGCCGACGGCCTCGCCGGCTTCAACCTCGCCCCACCCTGAGACCCCGCCCCTGAGACCGGGCCCGAACGGGCTCCAGGAAAAGCTGGGGGCCGGCGCAAAAGCTCGGGGCCGGCGCCGTTATTTTGACTTTTGCTGCCACAGCCCGAGCACCGCCCCGGTCGGGTCGACGATGATCGAGAACGAGCCTTCCTCGGCGACCGCGGTCACGTCGCGCATGATTGTGGCGCCGAGCGATTTCGCCTTGTCGGTCGCCGCCCTGATGTCGTCGACCTGGACGTAAGGCAGCCAGGAAGACGGCGCGTTGGGGACCATCTGCTTCATCATGCCGCCGCCGGTGCCCTCGCCGACGCGGATCAAGGTGTAGGTCATGCCGCCGCCCATCTCCATGTCGTCGAGCTGCCAGTCGAACAGCGAGCGATAGAAGGACTTTGCCTTGCCGATGTCGGTGGTGCCGAGCTCGACATGCACAAACGGGTTAGCCATCGCCACTCTCCCTGTTAGCGTTCCCTGACGACCGATAACGCTGGAACCTGACGAGAGTTCGAAGTCGATATCGTGACAGTCTGAATTAGGGCCGGGCTGAATTAGGGCCGGGCTGAATTCTTCAGGGCCGATCGGGCTGAACTCAGGGCCGATCGGGCTGCGGAACCTCGCGGGACGCAGCCGGCGTCACAGGTCGATGACGATGTCGCCCTGGGGCTCGCTGCAGCAGATCAGCACATCGCCGTCGGGCGGCGGCTCCACAGGGTCGGGCCGATAGCCGACCGCGCCGTTGATCAACCCGGTCTCGCAAGTGTGGCAGACCCCCGTCCGGCACGCCCATCGCACCGGTACGTCGCAGGCCTCGGCAAATTCGAGGATACTGTGAAAAGCCGCAGCCCAGCGGACACTGAGGCCGCTGCGCGCGAACGACACCAGCGGCCCTGCGCCGGCCGGTCCCTCCGGCGGGTGCGGCGGCGGAAGCGGCGCCCCCCGAGCGATACCGGGGGTCTTTGACGGTCCCGAGCCAAAAACCTCGGTATGGATATTGCCGGCGCTGACGCCCCAAGCCGCGAGGTCCGTGGCGAAATCGGTCATCAAGACAGGCGGGCCGCACAAATAGTACTCGGCATCGCGCGGCACGCCAAGCTCCTGGAGCACGCGCAGGTTCAACCGCCCAGGAGCGTCGAAATCGACGCCCAGCCGGTCATCCGAACCTGGGGAGCTGTAGCGGACATGGCTGCGGCCATGCGCCAGCGCCCGAAGAAGAGCGCCTGTCTCTGCGGCGAACGGATGCTCGCTGCCGTCATGAGCCCCGTAGATCCACCAAACCTCTCGCGTTGACGCCGCGGCAGCCAGCGCGTGGAGCATGGCGAGAACCGGGGTCGCGCCGACGCCGGCGCTCAACAGCACGACGGGTCCCTCACCCGGCCTCAAGGTGAACCCGCCGCGTGGCGCGCTGACTTCAACCACGTCGCCGATTTGCACCTGAGTGTCGATGTAGGCGCCGGCCGCGCCGTCGGGGTTCCGCTTGACGCTGATGCGATAGCTTTGGTCGCTTGGCGTCCCCGACAACGAATAGCTGCGGAGCAAAACCGGGCCGTCGGAGGCCGGCCGCAGCCGGACGACGACAAACTGTCCCGGCAGGCCGGCTTTTAGAATCTGGCCGTCGGCAGGATCGAGCACCAGCGAGGTCACGTTGCGGCTCTCGCGGGTCCTCTGCGACACCCGCAACGAGCGGAACCCGACCCAGGCCGCACGCGGGCCAGCCATCGGGCTGAGCCCCGGGTTGCCCGCGATCGACCCGCCACTGCGCACGCCCTCGAGCAGCCTCTGGAGGGAGGTCCGCCAGCCGGTGCTCATCGCCGGGATGCGCAATGCCCGCTCCAGTGCGCCGGCGGGGTGACCCGGCAGGTACAACAGCGCGTTGACCTCGGCGACGGTCATGCGCTCCGGGCCCGCTTCGACCTGCTCGATCTCGTCGCCGGCTCCCACCTCCCCTTCCTCGCAGAACGCGAAAGTAGAAGCCGGGTTTGCCTTCGGCCACGAGCAGGGCGGCCATCCGCGGCTCGTTCATCCGGATGCCGACCCGATAGCAGGTGACGCGCGGCTGCGTCACTTCAAACACCGCGCCACCGATCCGATAGCGATCGCCGATGCACACCTCGTTGTCGGACAAACCGTCGACGGTGAAGTTTTCGCCAAACTGTCCGTAAACAAAATCAGTCCGGCCGAGCCGGCTTTTCCAATAGCCGTAGGAATCGATTTGGTAAACAAAGACGGCGCGATGCTCGCCGCCATGCCCTTGCAAATCTCCCTGGCCGTCACCGTCGATGTTGAGCCGACGTACCATCCGCCGGCCTTCTATGGGCTGCTTCCAGACCGCGGTGTGGACGGTCTTTCCCTGCCAGGGGATTTCGCGCGGCAGACCGACATTGACCGACAGCAAGCGCGCCATCGCTTCTCTCTAGGCTGGAGCCGCGGTGGCTTTAGCGAGCACCGGGGTCTCGCGCAGGTGGCAGGCGACGTGATGGCCGGGATGGGTCTCGCGCATTTCCGGCTCTTCCGCGGAGCAGCGGGCAAAGGCGTAGGGGCAGCGGGTGTGAAAGCGGCAGCCCGAAGGCGGGTCGACCGGGCTCGGCACGTCGCCTTTGAGGATCATGCGCTGTCTGGCCGCCTGCGGGTCGGGGACCGGCACCGCCGACAGCAGCGCTTCGGTATAGGGATGCTGCGGGCGGGTGAAGAGTGCCGCCTTGTCGGCGAGCTCGACGATCTTGCCGAGATACATGACCGCGATGCGGTGGCTGATGTGCTCGACCACCGCGAGGTCGTGGGCGACGAACAGGTAGGACAGCCCGAACTCCCGCTGCAGGTCGCCCAAGAGGTTGATGACCTGCGCCTGCACCGACACGTCGAGTGCCGAGACCGGCTCGTCGCAGACGATCAGGCTCGGCTGCAACGCCAAGGCGCGGGCGATGCCGATGCGCTGGCGCTGGCCGCCCGAAAATTCGTGCGGGAAGCGGGCGAGCGCGTCGCCGCGCAGGCCGACCTTGAGCGCGAGGTCGGCGACCCGGTCGTCGAGCGCCCGCCCGGCCGCGACGCCGTAGTTGACGAGCGGCTCGGCGATGATGTCGCGGACCGAAAGCCGCGGGTTCAGCGACGAATACGGATCCTGGAAGACGACCTGCAATTGCCGGCGCCACGGCCGCATCGCGCGGCGCGACAGCCCGTCGATGCGTTTGCCGTGGACCCGGATCTCGCCCGAGGTCGGCTCGACGAGCTTGAGGATCGCCTTGCCCGCGGTCGACTTGCCGCAGCCGCTTTCGCCGACGAGGCCCAAGGTCTCGCCCTCGCCGATGTCGAACGAGATGCCGTCGACCGCATGCACCTGGCCAACCGTGCGCTGCAGCAGCCCCTTTTTGACCGGGAAATGCTTGACCAGGCGGCGAACCGACAATAGCGGGACCGCGGGCAACGGGGTGGCGGCAGGCGACGGATGGCGGCGGTCGGGTTCACGCCGCCGCCGCGACCCGGCCGGCGTGAAAACACGCGGCGAAATGGCCGCTTTCCTTTTCCTCGAAGACCGGCGTCTCGCGATGGCAGATGTCGGTCGCAAAGCCGCAGCGCGGGGCGAAGGGGCAGCCGCGGATCTCTTCCCGCAAGGACGGCACCGTGCCCGGTATCTCGGCCAGCCGCGGGGCGTGGGCGAGGTCGAGCGAGGCGCCGAGCCGCGGCGTCGAATTGAGCAATCCCTTGGTGTAGGGATGCAGCGGGCGGCGGAACAGCGCGCCGACCGTCGCCTCCTCGGCCCGGCGGCCGGCATACATGACGACGACGCGCTGCGCCATTTCGGCGACGACGCCAAGGTCGTGGGTGATCAGCACGATCGCGGCGTCGATCTTTTGCTTCAGCTCGCGCATCAGATCGAGGATCTGGGCCTGGATCGTCACGTCGAGCGCGGTCGTCGGCTCGTCGGCGATCAGCAATTTCGGGTTGCAGGCGAGCGCCATCGCGATCATCACCCGCTGGCGCATCCCGCCCGACAGCTGATGCGGGTATTCGCCGACCCGGCGCTCGGCCTCGGGGATGTGCACGAGCCGCAGCATGTCGACCGCCTTCCCAAGCGCCGTCCGATAGGCCAGCCCCTGATGCAGGACCAGGGTCTCGGCGATCTGCCGGCCGACCGTCAGCACCGGGTTCAGCGAGGTCATCGGCTCCTGGAAGATCATCGAGATGTCGTTGCCGCGGACCCGGCGCATCTCGGCCTCGCTGAGGCCGAGAAGGTCGCGGCCGGCAAAACGGATCGAGCCGGCGACGATCCGGCCCGGCAGGCGCCGCGATCAGCCGCAGGATCGACAACGCCGTCACACTCTTGCCGCAGCCGCTTTCGCCGACGATGGCGAGGGTTTCGCCGGGGACCACGTGAAACGAGACGCCGTCGACGGCGCGCACGATCCCGTCGCGGGTGTAGAACCAGGTCTTGAGGTCGGCGATGTCGAGGATCGGCTCGACCGCGGCGCCGGGCGCCTGCCGCGAGGGTCGCCAGCAGAGGCCGCCGCGACGTCGTCCATGCCCGGTTTCTACATCCGCCGGGCGAGACGCGGGTCGAGCGCGTCGCGCAGCCCGTCGCCCAACAAATTGATCGCCAGCACGGTCACCGACAAAAACGCGCCGGGGAACAGCACGATGTAGTAGGCGACCTGAAACAGGCTGCGCCCCTCGGCCATGATGTTGCCCCAGCTCGGGATGTTGGGCGGAGTGCCGGCGCCGAGAAACGACAGGATCGCCTCGGTGATCATCGCCGAGGCGGCGACATAGGTGGCCTGCACCATCAGCGGCCGGCAATGTGTTCGGCACGATATGCCGCCACAGGATGCGCGGCAGGCTGGTGCCGCTGGCGATGGCGGCCTCGACAAACGGCAGGTCGCGCAACGTCAAGACGACCCCGCGGACCAGCCGGCTGACGCGCGGCACCTCGGCGACGGTGATCGCGAAGACGACGTTTTCGAGGCTGGCGCGGGTCAGCGCCATCAGCGCGATCGCGATCAGCACCGCCGGGATCGACATCAGCCCGTCCATGACCCGCATCAGGATCGCGTCGGCCCAACGGCTGAAGCCGGTCACGAGGCCGATCAAGAGACCGAGCGTTGTGCTTGCCAGCGCGACGCTGATCCCGACCGTCAGCGACACCCGCGCGCCGAATATCGTTCGGCTGTAGACGTCGCGGCCCAGCATGTCGGTGCCGAACCAGTATTCCGCCGACGGCCAGCGCAGCCGTTTGATCGGCGACAACGCCTGTGGGTCGGTGGTGCCGAGATAAGGTGCGAATATCGCCGTCAGCACCATAGCGGCGAGCAGGGCGCCGCCGACGACGATCGTCGGGTGCCGGCGGACATGGTCGCGGAGGCCGCGCCGACGCTCGCTCGGCGCGGCGGCGAGGGCGAGATCCGCGGGGGCTACGGTCATGTTGCCGATGCCTTCTCAGATCGGCCCTGTATTCGTCTTCACCGGGCTTGTCCCGGCCAAGACGTTTCTATCTGCAACGCAGCCGTCATTTGCGTCCGCCTCTCAATACCGGATGCGCGGGTCGAGAAAGGTGTAGCTGAGGTCGACCAACAGGTTGACCAGCACATAGGCGGCGGAAAAGATCAGGATGATCCCCTGGATGATCGGGTAGTCGCGGCGCAGGATCGCGTCGACGGTCAGCCGGCCGAGGCCGGGGATCGCGAACACGGTCTCGGTGACGACGACGCCCGATATCAGCAAGGCGACGCCGATGCCGATGATCGTGGCGATCGGCACCGCCGCGTTTTTCAGCGCATGGCCGATCAGCACCTTGTCGTTTGGCAACCCCTTGGCCTGGGCGGTGCGGATATAGTCCTGTGCGAGCACATCGAGCATGCTCGCCCGGGTCATGCGCGCGATCAGCGCGGTGTAGACCATGGCCAGCGCCAGGGTCGGCATGACGAGGTGCGACAGGAACGGCCCCAGACCGCGGTTCGAGGGGGACGAAACCCTGCACCGGCAACAGGTCGGTGCGCACCGCCAACAGATAGATCAGCACATAAGCGAGGACGAAGACCGGCACCGAAAACCCGAGAACGGCAAACACCATGACCGTCCGGTCGATCCACGATCCGGCCTTCCACGCCGCCAGCACGCCCATCGGGATCGCCACGACCACCGAGACCACCAGGGTCGAGATCGTCAGGGTGACGGTCGGCTCGACCCGCTGCGCGATCAGGGTCGTGACCGGGAGGTTGGTGAAGATCGAGATGCCGAGATCGCCGTGCAGCAAGCGCCACACCCACGACCCGAACTGGAGGTAGAGCGGCTCGTCGAGCCCGAGCGCCTGGTGGATGCGGGCGATGTCGGCCGGGGTCGCGGTGTCGCCGGCGATGATCGCCGCCGGGTCGCCGGGGCTCAGATGCAACAGACCAAAGACAAACAAGGCGACGACCGCCATGACCGGGATGGTCGAGAGAATGCGCCGGACGATATAGGCGAGCATCGGGCTTTTCGGCGTGCGCGATGCCCCTCACCCACCCGCTGCGCGGGTCCCTCCCTCTCCCCGCATGCGAGGAGAGGGCCGGGGTGAGAGGCTTTCCACGAGGTGCGTCATTAAACCGCTGCTCAGTCCTTCTCGACATTCCAGAAGAAGACGACCGGGGCGATGATGATCCCGTGAAGATTTCTGCGGTAGGCGGTCGGAACCACGAACTGGCCGGTCGGCACGTAGGGGACGTCGTCGTGGTAGGCTTCGGCCTGGATGTCGGCCGCGAGCTTTTTCTGCGCCGCGAAATCCGACGCCTTGAACCACTGGTCGATCAGCCCCTCGAGCCTGGGGTCGGCGGGCCAGCCAAACCACGCCTTGCCGTCATTGCCGCGCAGTGCCGCGTTGACCGCCGGCGAGGCCAGGTCGGGCGCGGACGTCCAGGTGTGGAAGATGCTCCAGCCGCCCTGGTCGACCGGCGCCTTCGACGCCCGCCGCGTGATCAAGGTGCCCCAGTCGAGCGCCTGCAATTCGACATTGAGCCCGGCCTGCGCGCAGCATCGCCAAAGTGACCAATGCCTGCGCGTGCACGATCGGCTGGTCGGTCGCGTCGAGCAGCACGATCTTTTCGCCCTTGTACCCCGAAATGGGCGATCAGCTGTTTCGCCTTGGCCGGGTTCGGGCCTGTTCAGCAGCGCATCGGCGCCGGCATCGGTTTCGAGCGGCGTGCCGCATCCGAACAAGGCGACGCAGGTCTTCCAGTATTTCGGGTCGCCGGCGGCGGCCTGCATGTAGTCCTTCTGGTCGACGAGGTTCAGCACCGCCTGGCGCAGCTCGAGATTGTCGAAGGGCGGCTGCAAATGGTTGAAGCGCAGGATGCCCTGGTTGCCGAGCGGGTCGACGGTGGCGACGACCACGTCGGGATTGCCGGCGAAAACCGGCACCAGATCGGCCGGCGGCTGCTCGTACCAGTCGGCCTCGCCGCCATTCAGCGCCGCCGACGCGGTCGCCGGGTCGGGAATGTAAAGCCATTCGACCCGGTCGACCTTGGCGACCTTGCCGCCCGAGGCAAAGCTCGGCGGCTCCTTGCGCGGCACATAATCGGTGTTCTTGACAAATACCGCCTTGTTTCCGGGCACCCATTCAGACTTGACGAATTTGAACGGGCCCGATCCCGATCGCCTCGGCGATCTGCTTGAACGGGTCGGTCTTGGCGAGCCGCTCGGGCATCATGAACGGCACGTTGCTCGACAATTTGCCGAGCGCGTTGAGCAGCAGCGGGAACGGCGTTTTCAGAGCGATCGTAAAGGTCTGGTCGTCGACCGGTTTGATCTCGCCGACCGCTTCCATCAGCTTTTGGCCGAACGGGTCGCGCTTGCCCCAGCGTTCGATCGAGGCGACGCAATCGGCGGCGCGCACCGGCTGCCCGTCATGCCATTTCAGGCCGTCGCGCAAGGTGAAGGTATAGGTCAGCTTGTCGTCGCTGACGGTCCAGTGATCGACCATCTGCGGCTGCGGCTTGAAATTCTTGTCGAGCGCAAACAGCGTGTCGAAGACGAGGTAGCCGAAATTGCGCGTGATATAGGCAGTCGTCCAGATCGGATCGATGCTTCTGAGGTCGGCTTGCGGGATAAAGCGAAGCGTCGTCTGCGCCGGTTCTGCCCGGGCCGGCAGGCGAAGAGACAACAAGCGCCGCGACCGCCATCGCCGCGCGCCCGAGCCGGGACAAAAAAGTTCATCGGCTACCCTGTTCGCCCATCTGTTGTGCCGACAACCTTACGCGATTTGCCGCGCCCGGTCACAGTGCAAAAGGCGGGCCATGCGAAAAGGCGAGCCATGCGCAGCGGCCGACAGCGGACGGGAGGGCCGCTTACAGGCCGCTTGCCTGTAGCACGTATAGCGCTACATGTACGTCCTCCAGCGATCGACGGTTGTCGATGAGCAAGACGATAAGCTTGCGTGAAGCCAATCAGGCTTTTGCCCGCTGCATCCGCGAGGTCGAAGCCGGCGAGGAGTATGTGATCACCCGCAAGGGCGAGCCGGTCGCGCGCCTCGTCCCGATTGCCGGGCGCCGTGTTCTTACCCCCGAGCAGGAGGCAGCCCTCGCCCGACCCGCGCTCGCATGGAGAGAGGGCTGGCCGATCGGCGCCGGACCGCTCGACCGCGACGCGTTCCATGAACGCTGATAGCGAGCGGTTTTCGCTCGATACGAATTTGCTCGTTTACGCGATCGACGGCCAGGGCGGAATCAGGCATGAGCTTGCGAAACAGATCATCGAGCGCGCCGTCCGCTGCAATTGCTGCTCTGACTTTGCAGGCCGTGTCCGAATTCTACGCGGCCGTCACCCGAAAACGCGTGCTCCCACGCCAGGAGGCTGCCGCGCAGGCAGCGACTGGCTGGCGCTGTTTCCATGTGCCGCGGCGTCTGCGAGTGTCGGTTCGAAGCGCGCTCGCGGAAGCGACCGCGGGACGGGCGTCCTACTGGGACGCGCTCCTGGTGGCGACCGCGAGAGAAGCGGGGTGCGCCGTCCTACTGACCGAGGATTTGTCGGACGAGACGGATTTCGGCGGGGTCCGGATTCACAATCCCTTCTCGCCCTCGGGAGGGCTCAATCCGCTGGCGCGCCGATTGCTGGGGTTGGATTACGACGCACTGACGCCCGGTCGGGCGGGTTTGGCGGCGGTCGGGATTTCGACGCCGAAATTTGCGAGAAAGCCGTCACGGCCGAGGGCGTGATCGCGACGGCACGGCTGTCCTTGACCCGCTCGATCCAGCCGAGGGCAAAGCAGCGCTGCGCCAGCGCCGCGCCGACGGCGCCGCCGAGATGCGGCCGGCGCTCGCTCCAGTCGACGCACGGCCGGCAAAAGCGGCGGCGCTTGCCGGCGGCGCCGGCGAGGTCGAGCCCCAATTCGTCGAAAAACCGCGCACCTTCTTCGGTGACCTCGCCGCCGTCCTCGTCGAGCAGGACATGGCGGCGGTCGGCGAGGCTATCGGCGAGCGCCACGCCGAGCCGGCCGGCGAGGTGGTCGTAGCAGGTCCGCGCCGAGCGCAGCGCCTCGTCGCGCATCCAGGCCGGGCGATAGCGCGGCGTGCGCGCCACCGCGACCGACATGATCTCTTCGAGCATGCGCGCGACCTCCGCCGAAGCCAGCCGGAAATAACGGTGCCGGCCTTGCTTTTCGCCGGCGAGCAGCCGCGCCTCGACGAGCTTTGCCAGATGCGCGCTCGCGGTTTGCGCGGTCACATGCGCGGCAAAGGCGAGGTCGCCGGCGCTCAGCGCGCGGCCGTCCATCAGCGCCGACAGCATGTTCGCGCGCGCCGGGTCGCCGACCAATGCCGCGATCTCGGCGATGTAGGGTCCGTTGTTCATGGGGGGAGCATATCACGCAGCCGCCGCCGGTGTGCCGCGCAAACGCTTCGGGCGCGGACGAAGTTATGATAGGACCGCTCGCCGGGTTCGACGGCGGCCAGGAGCAAGGGAAAGAGGCGGCGATGGAAGAAATCTACACCTTTGCGGGCAACCCGCTCGACCGCGTCAGCCAGCGCCGGCAGGACGCCGCCTGGATCGCCACGCTGCTCGACGACCCCGAAACCCGGCTGCTGCCGTTCCGCGAATTGAAGCCCATCATTCGCGATCCTCGGCGACGCGACTCGACTGGCAGCCGGTGGCGCCCTGGCGGGCGGCAATCGACGATGGCGCCCCCCTGGTCCTGCTCGGGATCGGCGAGGGTCGGGCACATTTCGCGCTCGACGCCGGCAGCGCGCCGGGAGCGGATGCGGCCGAGGGCGCAACCGTCGACGTCCGCAGTCTGGCGACCGCGCATTCCGGGCCCGCGAAGCGGCGATCCTCGCCGAGGCGCGCTCGGTGCTCGACTGGCACGCCCGCCACGGCTTTTGCGCGCAATGCGGGACGGCGAGCACCGTCTCGTCGGGCGGCTGGGGCCGGCGCTGCCCGAATTGCCGGGCGCATCATTATCCGCGCGTCGACCCGGTCGTGATCATGCTCGCGGTCAGGGGCGAGCGCTGCCTGCTCGGCCGCAACCGCCGGCGGGTCGGCACCCGCTACTCGTGCCTCGCCGGGTTTATGGAGCCGGGCGAAACCATCGAGGAGGCGGTGCGGCGCGAGGTACTGGAGGAATCGGGCGTCCGTGTCGGCCGGGTGCGCTATCTCGCCTCGCAGCCCTGGCCGTTTCCGTCGACCCTGATGATGGGGCTGCTGGCCGAGGCGGTCAGCGAGGAGATCCGCATCGACCCGGAGGAGCTGGCCGAGGCGCGCTGGTTCGAGCGCGACGAGGTGCGCGCGATGGTCGAGCGCTCGCGCACCGACGAACCGATCCCGGGGTGGCAACCCTGCCGCCGCCGCTCGCGATCGGCCACCAGCTGGCGCGCCGCTGGGCGTTCGGGGTGGACGACATCTAGCGCCTCGGTTCGTGTGGTCCTCTTTGTCGTGTCGCCGAGTGTGGCGAAGCTGGCGATGCCGCATTCGCGGTCTTGAGGGGCGAGGCGGATGGTCGAACACGATACCGCGGAGCGCGTCGGCGTCGTCACCGGGGCGAGCGCCGGGATCGGGCTTTACACGGCGCTGGGCCTCGCCCGCACCGGGATGCGGGTGGTCATGACCGGCCGCGACCCCGGCCGCACCGAGGCGGCGCGCCGGTTTGTCGCCGAGCGGGTAGCGGGGCAGAGAGGGGGCGCGCAGGTCGAGACCGCACTCGCCGATTTCGCGTCGCTCGTCGGCGGTGCGCCGCCTCGCCGGCGAGCTTTTGGCCCGCCACGGCCGGCTCGACCTGCTGGTCAACAATGCCGGGTTGTTTTCGCCGAAATACCGGCGTGTCGGAGGACGGCTACGAGATGACGTTCGCGGTCAATCATCTCGCACCGTTTCTGCTGACCAATCTGCTGCTCGACCGGCTGAAAGCCTCCGCGCCGGCGCGGATCGTCACCGTCGCCTCGCGGGCGCATCGCGGCCAGCGGATCGACCTCGCGCACGATCGCCGGGCCGCGCGACTGGTCGATGATAAAGGCCTATGGCCGCTCCAAGCTGTGCAACATCCTGTTCACCCGCGAGCTGGCGCGGCGGCTCGACGGCGCGCGGCGTGGCCGCGATCTGCCTGCATCCCGGCGTCGTCGCGACCGGGATCGCCCAGCGCGGCGGCGTCGTCGAGCTCGGCTGGCGGCTGCTGAAGCCGTTCATGATCAGCATCGACAAGGGGCCGAGACATCGCTGTTTCGTGGCGACGGTGCCCGACCCGGAGCCGTTCAACGGCGGCTACGTCGTCGGCAAGACGTTGGCGCGCCCCGACCCCGCCGCGCTCGACGACACTGTGGCGCGCCGGCTGTGGGAGGAAAGCGCGCGCCTCGTCGGGTTGTAAAAGCGGCGGCGCGCGGCGGCGCGCCGGCTAAAATCGCCCTGATGTCGTCGGCGGCGCTGGAATAATCCGCGGTGCCGCCCTGTCGTAGAGAGTATGTGACAAAGTAGGGTCGAAATCGCCTGCGGGCCGTAAGCCCTGGCCGCCCTGGCCTAAAGGGCTCCGAGGATCAGCGAGAATTTGATGGAAAACCGGCACGAACCCTTCGATGATGGGGTGGTTAACCACCTTGCCCTCGGCCCGCGGCGACGGATTGCCGTGAAGTGGGCGGTTAGCGCTGTTCTGCATCGTCAGCCTTTGGTCTTTAAGGGGCGCAATGGCAGTAGACGCCGCCTCGATCGAAGCGCACATACCGGGATTGCGGCGTTTCGCCCGGGCGCTGTCGCGCGGTGACCGGGAGCGTGCCGACGACCTCGTTCAAGACTGTCTTGAGCGGGCCCTGTCGCGCTGGCACCTGCGCCGCGCCGAAGGCGATTTACGTGGCTGGCTTTACACGATTCTTTACAACCGGTTTCTTAGTGAACAGCACCGCCAAAAGCGGCGCGGAGTTCACGGCGCGTTGACCGACGCCGTCGAATCCGAGTTGCCACAGATAAAGGGCGGCCAGGACGAGGCGCTCGAGCACCGCGACCTGTTGCGCGCCTTTGCCGTGCTCCCCGAAGAGCAGCGCTCGGTCCTGCTTCTCGTCGGCGTCGAAGATCTTTCCTACGAAGAGGCGGCGCGGGTCCTCGGCGTGCCGATCGGCACGGTAATGTCGCGGCTGTCGCGCGGACGCGAGCGCTTGCGGCAATTTATGAACCGCGGTCTCGAGGCGCCGGACAACGCGCCGAGGAGGGCCAAATGAGCGCGGTCCCGGGCGGCGTCGAGGAGCGCGAGCTGAACGCTCGTGTCGACGGGCGCCTGCCGGCGGAGCGCGCCGCCGCGGTCGACGCCTATCTCGCGGCACATCCCGAGGAACAAGCTCGGCTGCAGGACTATGCCGGGCAGCAGCAGGGGCTGCGCGCCGCTTTTCTGGAAGAGGCCGACGAGCCGTTGCCGGCCCGGCTGCGCGTGGCACAGCTGGTTGCCGGGCAACGCCGGCGCCGCCACTGGCAATTCGGCGCGGCCGCGGCGGCGGCGGTGCTGCTGATCGCGGGTGGAATCGGCGGCTGGACGGCGCGCGACTGGGGCGCGGGGCTGCTGGCGTCGAGCCAAGGCGCGCGGGCAGCGGCGACCGAACGGGCGATTACCGCGGACGCGCTCGCGGCGCACCAGGTGTTCTCGGTCGATGTTCGCCATCCGGTCGAAGTCGACGCCGCTCAGGAGGCGCATCTCGTGCAGTGGCTGTCGAAGCGCCTCGGGCGTCCGCTCGTCGTGCCCGACCTGACCTCGGCCGGCTTCCAGCTGATGGGCGGCAGGCTGCTGCCCTCCGAAGACGGCCCGGCGGCGCAATTCATGTACCAGAACGGCGCCGATCGCCTGACCTTGTACGAGCGCGCCGACACCGCCGGGGAAACCGCGTTTCGCTACAGCGAGGAAAAGGGCGTCGGGGTGTTTTACTGGTCCGATCAGGACTTTGGCTATGCGCTTACCGCCAAGGGGGACCGCCCGCAGCTGCTCAAGCTGGCCGAGACCGTCTACCACCAATTGTCGGAATCAAAGCCCCCGCCGCCACCACCGGGCAAGGCGAGCTGAGATATTCGCTTAGTCGCGGCCGGAGCCCGTCTAACCCAACAATGCCGCCAACACGGCGTTGAGACGCTGGCGCCCGGCGGGAGTGGCGGCGATATGGGTCGGGTCGAGGGTCAGAAAACCGCCTTCGACCAAGAGCGGCAAGGTCCCGGCGAACCGGGTTTCGACGGTTTCGCCGAGCGCGTGCTCGAGGCCGGCGCGGCCGACACCTTCGGTCAGGCGCAACCCCATCATCAGCATTTCCTCGACCGCCGCGTCGCGGTCGACCGGCGTCGCCTCTTCGAGCCCGGTCCCGGCGGCTTCGACCGCGGCAAGCCATGCTTCGGGCGCGCGGCGCTGACGGGTCGCGAATTTGGCGCCGGTACGGGTCAGCCGGCCATGCGCGCCGGGGCCGATCCCGACATAGTCCTGATAGCGCCAGTAGGCGAGGTTGTGCCGGCACTCGCCCCCCGGGCGCGCGTGGTTGGAAATCTCGTAGGCCGGCAGACCGGCGGCGGCGAGACGATCCTGGGTCGCTTCATAGAGGGCGGCGGCGGTGTCGTCTTCGGTCGGGACGAGGTCGCCGCGCCGCGCCAGTGTCGCAAACGCGGTGCCGGGCTCGATCGTCAGCTGGTAGAGCGAGATGTGATCGCCGGCCAAGCGCCAGCGCCGCGTCGAGCTCATGGCGCCAGGCGGCGACGGTCTGGCCGGGCCGAGCGTAGATCAGGTCGAACGAGAACCGGGCGAAGCAGTCGCGGGCATGCTCGATCGCGGCGAGCGCCTCGGCGCGGTCATGGGCGCGGCCGAGAAAGCGCAGCGCTTCCGGGTCGAGCGCCTGGACGCCGAGCGACAGGCGGTTGACGCCGGCCGCGGCAAAGGCGCGGAAACGGTCGGCCTCGGCCGAGTTCGGGTTGGCTTCGAGGGTGATTTCGACATCGGCGGCGACCGGCCAGCGCGCCCGCACCCGGTCGAGCAGCGCCGCAACCGTCTCAGGCGGCATCAGCGACGGCGTGCCGCCGCCAAAAAACACCGAGCCGACCCGTGCGGTCCGGAGCCAGCCCGGCGTGATGGTCGAGATCGGCGAGCAACGCCCGCGTCCAGCGCGCCGCGTCGACGCCGTCGCGGACATGGCTGTTGAAGTCGCAATAGGGGCATTTCGACCGGCAGAACGGCCAGTGGATGTAGACCGCGAGCGGCGCTTCCCCTCCCTCTCCGCCCTTCGGGAGAGGCGCGAGACGGCGTTGTTCAGGGCTGATGACTGCGTGCCCAGCCATTGGCCGACAACCGAGGAATCTCGTCACGCGTCGCGCTTGCGACGTCGCGAGCGAATAGCGGGCCGACGCTCCGCAATCGGATCGAGATTGCTTCGTCGCTCCGCTCCTCGCAATGACAGCGTGGCGACTTGGTCGAAATCTGCTCTATTCGCCACCTCATTCGCCATCGCGAAAACACGCCGCGACGAGCTTGGCGAAGGCGCGGGCGCGGTGGCTGACCTGGTGCTTTTCGCCGGGTTCGATCTCGCCAAAGGTGCGGGTGTCGCCGGCGGGCACGAACATCGGGTCGTAGCCGAAGCCGCGCTCGCCGCGCGGCGGCCAGACGAGCCGGCCCGGCGCCTCGCCGCGAAACAGCTCGGCCCGGCCGTCGGGCCACGCCAAGGCCAATACCGCGACAAACGACGCGCCGCGGTCCCGGTCGCCGAGCTCGCGCTCGACCCGCGCCATCGCGACGCGCGAAATCCTTGGCCGGGCCGGCCCAGCGCGCCGAATAGATGCCGGGGGCGCCGTCCAATGCCGGCACGACCAGCCCCGAATCGTCGGCGAGCGCCGGCAAGCCGCTGGCCGTGGCCGCGGCATGCGCCTTCAGCGCGGCGTTGGCCTCGAAGCTGTCGCCGGTCTCCTCGGGCTCGGGCAGACCGAGCGACCCGGCCGCAACCGCCTCGACCCCGAACGGCGCCAGCAATGCCGCGATCTCCTCGACCTTGCCCGGGTTGTGGCTGGCGATGACCAGCCGCCCGCCGGCGAAACGCCGCGCCATCAGCCGGCGTCGAGGCCGAGCGCGGCGCGCTGATGGCGGGCCAACTCGGCGATGCCGGCGCGCGCCAGCCGCAGCATCTCGGCGAACAAGGCCTCGTCGAACGGCGCGCCCTCGGCGGTCGCCTGGATCTCGACGATGCCGCCCGTTCCGGTCAGCACGAAATTGGCGTCGGTCTCAGCCTGCGAATCCTCGGCGTAGTCGAGGTCGAGCACGGCACCCGCGCCGACGACGCCGCACGACACCGCGGCGACGCTGTCGGACAACGGCAGGGCCGGCAATTGCCCGGCGGCGACGAGCTTTTGCAATGCCTGGTGCAACGCCACATAGCTGCCGGTGACGGCGGCGGTGCGGGTCCCGCCATCGGCCTGCAACACGTCGCAGTCGATGCGGATTTGGCGCTCGCCGAGCTTTACGAG
This sequence comes from uncultured Alphaproteobacteria bacterium, assembly GCA_963775525.1. Taxonomy (GTDB): domain Bacteria; phylum Pseudomonadota; class Alphaproteobacteria; order ATCC43930; family CGMCC-115725; genus AP-15. Next base: position 149,881 of record CAVZJF010000045.1, read on the forward strand.
GTCGGTGACCGCGCGCAGGCTGCGGCCGATCAGCCGCTGGATCTCCTGGGTGCGCCCGCTCTGCCGGCCGCGCGCCGCCTCGCGGTCGGTGCGGGTGTGGGTCGAGCGCGGCAGCATGCCGTATTCGGCGGTGACCCAGCCCTTGCCGGTGTTGCGCAAAAACGGCGGCACGCGCTCCTCGACGGTGGCGGTGCACAAGACATGGGTGTCGCCGAATTTGGCGAGGCACGAGCCCTCGGCGTATTTGGCGACGCCGGGTTCGAGGCTCACCGGGCGCATCATGTCGGGGGCGCGTCCCGAGGGTCGCATCGTCGTCTCCGCCACAGGTTCGGGGGCCGCGACGCTACTCGCCCCGCCCCGCCCCGTCCATCCCCCCGCAAAGAGCGAAACCCATCGCTCGGCAGGAGACCCGAAATGATGGGCTTCGCTCTCGCTCAGCCCATCCTACGCGCTAGACTAGCAGGCTGCCGGCGGGACCTCGGACGCGATCCGGTCACCAAGTTCGGCTTCGGCACGGGATAGATCATAGGCCATCTGCAAACGCAGCCAGATAGCGGCCGAACCCCCGAAATAGCGAGCTAGACGCAGCGCGGTCTCGGGCGTGACCGCCCTCTCGCCGCGCAAGATTTGGCTGATGCGCGATGCCGGCAGTCGAAGCGCCAGCGAGAGGGCGTGAGCGGATAGCCCGCGCGCTTCGATCTCGTCGCGCAACAATTCGCCCGGATGAGGCGCCGGTCGGGCGAGCGGCCGCGTGCGGATGATTGCCATCGTTTGCTCCTCGTCAGTGGTAATCGACGATCTCGACATCCCAGGCATGGCCGTCCCGGAACGTGAAGGTAATTCGCCACGGTCCGCCGGCTGAAATCGCCCACTGGCCGCTGCGCTCGCCGCGCAAACGATGAAGGCCGACGGATTTGAGGCCGGTCAAATCTTCCAGACGATCGGCCTCGTCCAATAGCCGCAGTCGGCGCCTCACCAAGGCCTCGTCGAGACCAGAAAAGCGGCTCTTTGCGTCCTCGGCAAAGCGCTGCGTCGCCCGGTTGGCCCAAGACTTGATCACCGGGCTCGAAAATACCGAGTAGCGATCAACGTGTGAAGGCTAACGTCGACAGGTCGGAGACGCCTTAACCGACAGTGCACCGCCCCGAATGCCGGCGTAACGCGCGGCATTGGCTAAGCCAGCGAGCCGGAGGGAAGCCATCATCCTCCAGGGGTGATGGTGGGTTTGGCCTGCCGCTTAACCCACCCTACGCCGCGCGCCGGTCTACATCGGCCGGCGGGTTTGGCGTCGCGGAACGGGGTGTTGGTTTCGGCGAGGCGGCGCAGGTAGCGGCGAGGGGGCCCAGCGTTCGCCGTAGCGCTGGTGCCAGGCGGCGATCTGGCGGTAGACCTCGGCGACGCCGATGCCGTCGGCCCAGTACATCAGCCCGCCGCGGTAGCGCGGAAAGCCGAAGCCGTTCAGCCACATCACGTCGATGTCGCTGGCGCGGTAGGCCTTGCCCTCGTCGAGGATCTTGCAGGCCTCGTTGACCGAGGCGAACAGCAGCCGGCGCAGGATCTCCTCGTCGGTGAAGTCGCGCTGCTCGACGCCCATCTCGGCCGCCTTTTCCTTGATGATGCGGGCGACTTCGGGGTCGGGGTGCGGGGTGCGGTCGCCCGGTTCGTAGTTGAACCAGCCCGCGCCGGTCTTTTGCCCGAGCCGGCCCATTTCGACGATCGCGTCGGCGATCGGCATTTTGCGGTAGTTCGGGTTTTGCGCGGCGCGGCGCTGGCGGCTGTCATAGCCGATGTCGAGCCCCGACAGGTCGGCGGTCGCGAACGGCCCGATCGGATAGCCGAAATCGACCATGACCTTGTCGACCTGCTCGGGCAGCGCGCCCTCCTCGAGCATGATGTTCATCTCGGTGCCGAACGGCGTGCGGCTGCGGTTGGCGACAAAGCCGTCGCCATTGCCGGCCATGGCGCTGATCTTGCCGATCTTGCGGCCGAGATCCATCGCCGTCGCCAGGGTGTCGGGGGCGCTCTTGGCGCCCTTGACGACCTCGAACAGTTTCATGACGTTGGCCGGCGCGAAGAAATGCGTGCCGGCGACGTCCTGCGGCCGCTTGGTCGCGTTGGCCATGATGTCGATGTCGATGCCCGAGGTGTTGGTGTAGAGCAGCGCGCCCGGCTTCATGACCTCGTCGAGCTTTTTGAAGACCTCCTCCTTGACCGGGATGCGCTCGAACACCGCCTCGATCACGACGTCGCAATCGTTGATGTCGTCGTAGCTGGTGACCGGCTCGATCAGCGCCAGGCGGCGGTTCATCTCGGCCTCGGTCAGGCTGCCGCGCTTGACGCTGGTCTCGTAATTGGCGCGGATGCGGGCGATGCCGCGGTCGAGCGCCTCCCGGCTCGCTTCCAGCAATTTCACCGGAAAGCCGAACTCGGCAAAGCTCATCGCGATGCCGCCGCCCATCGTGCCGGCGCCGACGATCGCGGCGGTCTTGATCGGGCGCAACGGCGTGTCGCGCGGGATGTCGGGGAGCCTCGCCACCTCGCGCTCGGCGAAGAAGGCATAGCGCAGCGCGCGCGCCTCGGCCGAGTTTTCGAGCTCGTCGAACAGTTCGCGCTCGCGCACGACGCCGTCGTCGAACGGCATCGTGCAGGCGTTCTCGACCGACTGGATGCAGTGATAGGGCGCCTTCTGGTTGCGGGCGCGGCGCGCGATCGACTTGCGCATCGCCGTCGAACATGCCGGGATCGGCCTTGGCCTCGGCGAGCTTGTCGTCATGGTCGCGGATGCGCGGCAATGGCCGGGTGTCGGCGACGCGGCGGGCGAAGGCGATCGCCGCCTGCGCGCAGATCGCCGCCCTCCGGCACCAGCTCGTCGATGATGCCGAGCCGGTGTGCCTCCTCGGCCGGGACGTGGCGGCCGGAGACGATCATGTCGAGCGCCGCCTTCGGGCCGATCAGCCGCGGCAGGCGCTGGGTCCCGCCGCTGCCCGGGAGGATGCCGATCAGCACTTCGGGCAGCCCGACCTTGGCGCTCGGCACCGCGATGCGGTAGTTCGAGGCGAGCGCGATCTCGAACCCGCCGCCCAAGGCATAGCCGTGGATCGCGGCGACCACCGGCTTTTGGCTGGCGTCGAGGATCTCGTGCGGGCGGCGGCCCTGGACCGGCGGCGGCCGGTTGCCGAACGTGCGGATGTCGGCGCCGGCGATAAAGCTGCGCCCGGCGCCGATCAGCACCATCGCCCTGATCGCCGGGTCGGCATTGCCGCGCTCGACACTCTCGACGATGCCCTCGGGCACCCCCGGCGACAGCGCGTTGACCGGCGGGTTGTCGATCGTGATGACCCCGATCCCGTCCACATTCTCGAAGCGGACCAGATTGTTTTCGGCCATGTCGCGTCCCTCCAGGGATGTAGAATCACGATGAGGCGGTGAGGCAGTGAGATGTCTATAGCATGAGCCGTCGGATGCCGTCTTTGAGCACCGGCGGTATTGAAATTCAGCAACAGCCCCGATGCGAATGCCGCTCAGCTTCATATAGGTTAGCAGTTGCGCTTCATGGAGCGGCAGCAGGCGTTCGACTGTCTTCAATTCAATGATAATCTGGTTCTCGATAACGAGATCGAGCCGGTAACCGCAGTCGAGACGTATCGATTTATAGATAACCGGCAACGGCACTTGCCGTCGGACATCGAGGCGGTTTTGTTTAAGCTCGAAGCACAAGCATTCTTCGTACGCCGATTCCAACAAGCCCGGGCCAAGTTGCCGGTGCACCTCTATGGCGAAGCCAATAATCTTTTCGGTCAGCAGATCGTTGTCGCGCGGCGTTGCCACCATTTCGGCCTCTCGCTGTCTCACTGCCTCATTGTTCAAACTATACCGTCGCTTGCGGTGCCGAGGATCACGGTGGCTTGCGACGAGAGGACGCCGCCATTGCCGTGGGCGAGGGCCACTTCGCAATCGGCGACTTGGCGGGCGCCGCATTCGCCGCGCAACTGGCGGGTCGCCTCGATCAGCAGGAAGAGGCCGTACATGCCGGGGTGGCAATAGGAGAGGCCGCCGCCATTGGTGTTGACCGGGAGCGCGCCGCCGGGGGCGATGCGGCCGCCCTCGACAAAAGCGCCGCCTTCGCCCTTCTTGCAGAAGCCGAGATCTTCGAGGAACAGGATCGGGTTGATCGTGAACGCGTCGTAGAGCTCGAGCACGTCGATGTCGGACGGCGCCGAGCCCGGCCATCTCGTAGGCGGCGCGGCCCGATGGCCAGCGCCCCGGTCACGGTCAGGTCGGGCATGCTCGAAATATTGGCGTGGGTGATCGCCTGGCCGCAGCCCAGCACATAGGCCGGCGGCTTTTTCAGCGAGCGGGCGCGCTCGGCGGTGGTCATGACGACGGCGCCGCCGCCGTCGGTCACGAGGCAGATGTCGCGCACCGTGAACGGGTAGCTGACCATCCGCGCCGCCAACACCTCGGCGATCGTCAGCGGCTTTTTTTCCCAGGCGACCGGGTTCAGCAGCGCCCATTGCCGCGCCGCCACCGCGACCGCGGCCAGCTGCTCGCGGGTCGTGCCGAATTGGTGCATGTGGCGCGAGGCGGCGAGCGCATAGGCGGTCGACGGCAGGAACGGCCGGAACGGGGTCTCGTAGGGGTTGTATTCGCGCACCGAGGCGTGGCGGCGGCCGATCGTGCGCTGGGTCGAGCCGTAGGCGATGACCGCGACCTGGCACAGCCCGAGCTGCAAGCGCCGCCTGGGCGTGCGCGACATGGAACATGAAGGACGAGCCGCCGAGGATCGTCGTGTCGACAAAGGCCGGCGAAATGCCGAGATATTCGGCGAGGTTGAGGCCCGAGGTGCGGCTCTGCGCGGTGGCGCAGATCAGCCCGTCGACATCCTTGAGCGCGAGCCCGCAATCGGCGAGCGCGCGGTGGATGCCCTGCGCCATCAGGTCGATCGGCGCTCATCTCCGCGGCGACGGCGCCGAGATCGGATTCGGCGACGCCGACGATCGCGGCCGCGCCGCGCTGCAAGCCCGTCCATCACGCGCTCCGCCGGCACGGGACGAAGACCGGATAGGCCGGCTCGTCGCCCTCAGGCCGGTGGACGCGGAATTTGACCCGCATGCCGATCCTGACCGCCTCGGGGGCGATGTCCTCGACCCGGCTCATCAGCCGAAAGCCCTCGTCGAAATCGATCAGCGCGACGTTGTAGGGGGCGCCGTCGCGCGGATGGGTGACGGTCGTCGCGTAGACCGTGCCGAGCCCGGCGCTGACCCGCCATTCGAGCCGGTCGCTGCCGGTAAAGGGACAGATGACGCGCGGGTAGAACACCGCCCGGTTCGCCTCGCGGGCTCCACTGATAGGCCAGCTCGCCCCGGTCGAGATGCTGCCTGATAGACCGCCAGCGGCGACTGCGAAATCCGCTCCATGCACATCCTTCCCCTCGGCGCCGGCTTCCCCTGGCGCCGGCTTCCGCTCGGCGGCGGCGATTGTGTCGGCTCGCAGACGCCGGCAAGCCCGGGAAGAGAGGCGGCGCGGGGTCCGGATCAGGTCAGCGAGATCAGCGTCCCGATCAGGTCGGCAGGCCACACCAGGCTGACCGGAGCGCGAAATCAGCGCCCGGCCGAATGACGGGTCGCCTTGGGCAAAGTTAAACGCCAGATGGTGGCTGAAATGCGCCAGCACGCCGGCCAGATAAAGCCCGGTCGCCAATTTCAAAGCGTGACTGGTTGTCGCGGTTGTTTCGGCTTTCCCGCGGCAAAGGAAAAGACTCGGCGTCCGTATTTTGGCAATCCCGGTGGCCCGATCATGATCTCACCTGGGTATTTACAATGTTGCCGGCAGTGATAGGCTTGACCCGGTTGCGCCATCCTTGCAAATCGGCGAAGCGTTCCGTTGCAAATCGGGGTGCTGTCCACCAACCATACTCTGTGTTGTCGGCGCCGTCACCATCCGATGTCGCCGGTCTGGCGTTAACCAATTGCGACGCAACGGTCATCGCCCGCCGCCGCCGAGCCCGGCGGCCGCGGCGAGGGTGAAGAGGCCGGCGACGGCGAGCAGCCCGATCGCGAGCAGGGCAAAGGCGCCGGCGCCGAGACGGTCGCCGAGCGGCCGCCCGACAAGCCCGCCCAGAACCGCGAACGGCAGCAGGATCGCGGCTGTCAGCCAGGTGTGTGCCGGCACCCCGATGGTCGCGGCATGCGCTGCCAACGTCGCGGCGTAGACGAGCGCAAAAAACGCCAGCAACGTCGCGCGGATCGTCTGCGACGCCGCACCCGTCAGCAGCAAATAGATCAGCACCGGCGGCCCCGCCATGCCGACGAGCGCCGCCGCGACGCCCGAGACCGCGCCGGCGGCGAGGTCGCGGTTGCGTCCCATCGCAAGCGGAGCCGGCCGGCCGCTGTCGCTGTCCCTGCCGCGGCGGCGCAGAAGCGCCAGCAGCAGCGCAAAGCCGAGGACCATCATGCCGGCCGACGGACCGCACCATCGTCGGGTCGCTGTGGCGGAAGGCAATGAGACCGAGCGGCAGTCCGGCAACGCTGCCGGCCACGAGGCGCAGCAGCAAGGCCGGCTCGATCGCCCGCCGCAGCCCCGGCAGCACGGCCAGCGACAGCGCCGTGGCGATGATGATGACCAGCTGCACCGCCTGCGCCGGCGCCACGAACATCAGGTAAAGCGGCGTCGCGACGACGGCGAAGCCAAAGCCGCCGGCGGCCTGCAGCAACGCCGCGCCGAACGTCGTCGCCGCCAGCCCGGCCCAGGCGAGGATGCTCACGCCGCGGCCTGTCGCCTCAGTCGATAACCGACGATCGGGGTTACTCGGGTCGACCGCGGGCCGAGCGCTGGTCGGCTGGGCCTTCGCTGCGGGTCAGGTTGAACGCGGTGTTGACGAGGGCGACATGCGAAAACGCCTGCGGGAAGTTGCCGAGCTGGCGCTTGGCGCGCGGATCGTATTCCTCGGCCAGCAGGCCGACATCGTTGCGCAGCGCCAACAGGCGCTCGAACAGCTCGCGCGCCTCGCGCACGCGGCCTTGCAGGATGTAGTTGTCGGCGAGCCAAAAGCTGCAGGCGAGAAACGCGCCCTCGCCGGGAGGCAGCCCGTCCATCCCTTCGCCGGTGTCGTAGCGGAAGACCAGCCCGTCGAGGAGGAGCCGCTTTTCGATGGCGCTGACCGTGCCCATTATGCGGGGATCGGTCGGCGGCAGAAAGCCGACCAGCGGCACCAGCAACAGCGACGCGTCGAGCGATTTCGATCCGTAGGCCTGGACGAAGCTGCCGAGCTCAGGATCAAACGCGTTGGCGCAGACATCGGCATGGATCGTGTCGCGGATCTTGCGCCAGGCGGCGAGGTCGTGGCCGTCGAGCCGCTCGGAGATCTTGATCGCGCGGTCGAAGGCAACCCAGCACATGACCTTGGAATGGGTGAAATGCTGCGGCGGTCCGCGCACCTCCCAAATCCCCTCGTCGGGTTTGTCCCAGATGCCGGCCAGATGGTCGAGCACGGCGCGCACGATCGGCGTCGCGCGTGCGGCCGGCGGCAGGCCGTTCAAATGGGTGTGGTAGAACGCGTCGAGGATCTCGCCGTAGATGTCGAGCTGGGTCTGGTTTGACGCGGCATTGCCGATGCGCACCGGTCGCGAGCCCTCGTGACCCGGCAGCCACGGCACCTCCCATTCGGTCAGACGGCGCTCGCCGCCGAGCGCGTACATGATCTGGATCTGATCCGGGCTGCCGGCGACCGCGCGAAACAGCCAGTCGCGCCACGACCGCGCCTCGTCGGAACACCCCGCATGCATCAGCGCCAGCAAGGTAAAGGTCGCGTCGCGCAGCCAGCAATACCGGTAATCCCAGTTGCGCGCGCCTCCGAGCCGTTCGGGCAGCGAGGTCGTCGGCGCGGCGACGATGCCGCCGGTCGGCGCGTAGGTCAGACCCTTCAACACCGTCAGCGACCCCTTGACGGTGTCGCTCCACGGCCCCGCCGAGGCGCACCGGGCGCCCCATCGCCGCCAGAAGGCGAGCGCGCTCTCCAAAGCGTGTTCGGCATCGATCGGTCGCGGCGGCGGCAGGTGCGACGCGCCGTAGGTCAGCACGAACGGGATGGTTTCGCCGCCGGAAATCTCGAATTCGGCGACTGTCTTCAAATCCTCGCCCGAGAGCCGTACCGGCGTGCGCAGCGCGACCCGCTCCGGCCCGGCGATCGCCGAAATCCCACCCTCGGGCAATTGCTCGACCCACGGCACCAGATAGCCGTAGTCGAAGCGTAGGATCAGCTCGACCTGCATCTTGACCCGGCCGCGCAGACCGCGCACCAGGCGAACCAGGTCGAGCGGACCGTGCCGCGGCCGGAAGAAGTCGATCAACTCCACCGCACCGTCGGCGGTTTCGAACGTTGTCGCCAGCACCAGCGACGCGCCGATATAGCGGCGTTCGACCCGCGGTTCGGGGTCGCACGGGGCGATCAGCCAGCGCCCGTGCTCGGGCTTGCCCAACAGGGCGGCAAAGCAGGCCGGAGAATCGAAACGCGGCAGGCACAGCCAGTCGATCGACCCGTTGCGTCCGACCAGCGCCGCCGTCCCGCAATCGCCGATCAGCGCGTAATCCTCGATCCGCAGATTTGTCATGCGCAAATCTCTACGCCGCCGCCAACCCGGTGCGGAAGCATCAGCTGAGGCCAGGAAGGGTAGACCGAGCGCCGGCTCACTGGCGCAGTTGCGTGCCTTTTTCCCATTTCCCGTCAATCTGCAGGGCTTGGCATTGCGTGAAAAGACGCTGAACGTCGGGCTGCGCGAAGCCGGCGTGCCCGAGGAATGACCCCATTCCTGCTGCCGTTGGGCGGGAACGACCGTCACATGGCGACACGCGACGTATCGGCTGCGCCCCGCCTCCGGGAGGGCATTGGCATAATATACATTTAGAATGTCTATGGACCCCTCCCTCTCCCCGCGAGCGGAGAGAGGGTCAGGCCGAGGGCCGGGTCAGATGTGGCGGCCGCGCATGTCGTTGTTGGTGTGGCGGTCGCCGGAAAGCCAGCGCGCCAATTCGCTGTGGGCGTCGGCGCGGCGGATCGCGTCGATCTCGGCCACGTCGTCGGGGTCCTGGGTGAACTCGACGATCAGCCCGTCGGGCGAGGCGGTATAGATCGACTTGCAGTAGCCGTGATTGGTCTCGCGGTATTTTTCACCCGCCATTTCGAGCCGGCGCTTCAGCTCGTCATAGGTTTCGGGCTCGGCCTTGAAGGCGATGTGGTAGTGGCGCCCGATCCTGGCCGGCTTCTCGGCCTGGGTCAGCTCGTACATTTCCGGGTCGGCGAACTGGAAAAAGGCGAGTGCGCCGCCGTCTTCCATGGCGAAAAAGGTGTGGCAGAACTCGACCTCGCGCCCCAGATCGGCGCTGAAATTCTTTTCGCACCAGGTCGCGACCAGCGGAATGCCGAGCAGGTCCTCGAAAAACCGGCGGTTGACCTCGTGGTCCTTTACGACAAACGCATTGTGGTGCAGGCGCGACGGCAGCCGCGACAGCAAACCCTTGGTTCTCGACGCGGAGGTCGCCTCGATCGTATCCATGTTCACACCTCCCTGTGGCACGTCTGCTTCGCGGGGACGATACCATAACGCCCGCTGCATGTCCGGTTTGACGGCTCGGTGATTGGCATTCGCCGTGAATATGCTGCATTCTCCGCTTAGTGAGTTATTCAAATAGGGGGATTTGGTGAAAATAAGCACAATGATCCGGTTCAGCGCCGGTCCGGGGGGTCATGACCGGTTGTTGAGCCGCACGGCCGATCTTGCCCGCCGCATCGAGGCCGCCGGGTTTCCCGGCATCTGGGTTGGGGATTCGATGGGGCGCGGGCGGCCCACCCTCGACCCGCTGGTGGAATTGGCGGTGCTGTCCGCGGTGACCGAGCGGGTCGAGCTCGGCATCGGGGTGTTGCAGTTGTCGTTGCGTCACCCGATCGAGCTCGCTCATCGCGTGCAGTCGGTACAGGCGTTGTCGGGCGGGCGGTTGCGCCTCGGCGTCGGCAGCGGCTCGACCCGCGCGGATTTCGAATTGCTCGGGCTCGATTACGACCACCGTTTCCGCGCGATGAGAATAGCGCTCGAAACCATGCACCGCATCTGGCGCGGCGAGCCGATCAACGGCGGCGCGTTGTCGATATGGCCCGGATGCGAAGGCGGCCCGCCGATCCTGATGGGCGCCTGGCGCAGTCCGCGCTGGATCACCTATGCCGCCAAGGAATGCCAGGGCTGGACGCCGTCCGGCCGCTACAGCAGCTGGGACGATCTCGAAGCCGGCATGCGCATCTATCGCGACGCGGGCGGCACCAACGCCGTCTTGGCAAACGTCGCGGTCGACCTCGACAACCGGCCCGAATCGGCGGAGCTCGCGGCGGCCACCGACGTCGCCCTGGTCTGTCCTCCGGACGAGGCGCGGCGGCGGATCAAGCGGATGGAGCAATTGGGCTTCGACGAGGTGCTGCTGGTCTCGCATTACGGCGAATTCGAGCAGCTCGAACGGGCGCGCGACCTTCTCTGACGAAGGCGTGGCGCGGTGGCGCGGTGGCGCGGCCGGCTTTCCGGCATGGCCGCGCGGCGCCCAGCCCTCTCGGCGGGCGGCGCGCGATTTTCATGCCGGCGGATTGGGCTGCAACACCTGGTAGAGCGCCAGATATTGCCGCGCCGCCGCGTCCCACGAAAAATCGCGGGTCATCGCCTGCCGCATCATCTGCCGCCGGATCCCCGGCTCGCGCATCAGGCTCGAGGCGCGGCTGACCGCCGCGAGCAGCGACGCCGGGCTTTCCTCGTCAAAGGCGAAGCCGGTCGCGGTCCCGTCGGCCAGGGTCACGGCGGTGGCGTCGACAACCGTGTCGGCGAGCCCGCCGACGCGCCGGACCAAGGGCAACGTGGCGTAGCGCAGCGCGTAGAGCTGGGTCAGACCGCAGGGCTCGAAACGCGACGGCAGCAGGACGACGTCGCTGCCGCCGAGGATCAGGTGCGCCAGCGCCTCGTCATAGCCGAGTGCTGCCGCGACCTGGCCGCCCGATGCCCGGGCGGCCGCGGCAAAGCCTTGTTCCAGGTCGGCGTCGCCTGAGCCCAACAAGGCGAGCTGGCCGCCCGCCGCGACCAGTTGCGGCACCGCCGAAAGCAAAAGGTCGAGCCCCTTTTGCCAAGTGAGGCGGCTGACCACGCCAAAGAGCGGTGCGCTGTCGGTTTGGGCGAGGCCGAGGCGGGTTTGCAACGCCGCCTTTGCCGCGCGCTTGCCGACGGGTGCGTCGTCGACGCCGAACGGGTATGGCAGGTTCGGGTCGTGGCGAGGATCCCAAATCTGCGGGTCGACACCGTTCAAAATCCCGGTCAGCTCCGAGGCGCGAACGCGCAGCAACCCGTCCAGCCCCCAGCCAAAAGCCGGGGTCTGGATCTCGCGCGCATAGGTCGGGCTGACCGTGATCAAGCGATCCGAGTAGAACAGCCCGGCCTTGAGAAACGACACTTGCCCGTAAAATTCGGCGCCTTCGACCGCAAAGAATTGGGCCGGCAGACCCAGCTCGGGGAACACCGCCCCGGAAAACAGCCCGCGATAAGCGAGGTTGTGAATCGGTGAAGACCGTGCGGGCATGAGCCTCGCCCGGCGGCGAGGCCGCGAGATAGGCCGGAGCGAGGCCGCCATGCCAGTCGTGGCAATGCAGGATGTCGGGCCGCCAGTTGCGGTCGGCGCCGCGCGCCAATGCCGCGGCGGCCCAGCCGAAGAGCCCGAACCGCCGGTGATTGTCGGGCCAGTCGGCGCCATCGGGCGCCGCGTAGGGGTTGCCGGGCCGGTCGTAAAAGGCCGGGTGGTCGACAAGGTAGGCGCAACGATCGGTACCGGGCAGCCGGCCGAGCGCGATCCGCACCCGCTCCGCGGCAAACGGCGTCCCCAGGCGAGCGACATCGGTGATGTCGACGAGCGCATCGAGCAGCCCCGAGAACCCGGGCAGGACCAGACGGGCGTCAACGCCGAGTGCGGCCAATGCCGGCGGCAGCGCCGCGGCGACATCGCCGAGCCCGCCCGACTTGACCCAAGGGTAAAGCTCGGCAGCGACGTGCAAGACCCGCATCGGGTGCGGTATGCCACCCTTTGCCCGGATGCCGCAAAACAATCCCGCGCCGCCGGTTCGCCGGTCCGCTCGGGTGTGGTGTTGCGGTCGGTCAGATGCCGGCGGCGAGCGCCGGCAGCTTGGCGGCGCGGGTGTCGTCCACCGCCCCGGCAGCCGCCCGAGGTTCGGCTTCGCTCATCAAGCGGCATGCGGGAAGCGCCACGACGATTTTGGTGCCTCTTCCTTTTTCGCTGTCGATGGAAAACGACCCGCCATGCAGTTCGGTCAGCCGCCGCGCCAGCGGCAGCCCCAAGCCGGTCCCCTGGCGGCGTCGGGCGAGCCCGGAATCGACTTGGCCGAAGGGTTCGATCGCGATTTCGATTTCCGCAGCGCTCATGCCCAAGCCGGTGTCGCTTACTTCGAATTCCGCACCGCCATCGGCGCCGCGGCGCGCGGCCAGCGTGACGGCGCCGCCGCAATCGGTGAATTTGACCGCGTTGCCGAGCAGGTTGAGCAGAATCTGCTTCAGCCGGGTCTCGTCCGCGATAAGCCGCGGCAACTCGGCTTCGATTTCCGAACGCAAGGTGAGCCCCGCCGCCGCCGCGCGTTCGCTGACGAAAGCGACGCAGCAATCGGCGAGGACGCGCGCATCCAGACCGCGATCTTCGTCGAGATCGAACTTTCCGGCGTCGATTTTCGCCAGGTCGAGGATCTCGTTGATGATGTCGAGCAGGTGCGCCCCGCTCTGGCGAATGTAGCCGACGTATTCGCGCTGGCGCTGTTCCAGCGATCCGGCGGCGCCGCGCTCGAGCATTTCCGAAAAGCCGAGCACGGCGTTGAGCGGGGTGCGCAGTTCGTGGCTCATATTGGCGAGAAATCGCGATTTGGCCAGGTTCGCGGCCTCCGCCTCCGCCTTGGCCTCGTGCAACAGGTGTTCGGCGCGCATTTCCTCGCTGACGTCCCGGGCGGTCCCGCGGTAGCCCGAGAATTGTCCCGAGCGGTCGAAGATCGGCCGGCCGCTGACCGAAACCGTCTGTTCCGGCTGATCTCCGACCTTTCTCGTATACCTGAAATCGCGAAACGGCTCACGCCGCTCCAGCCCTGCTCGGTGATCACGCCATTTGCCGGTTTCGCGCTCGGCATCCGACACCAATTCCCACCGGCGCGGCCGAGGCGGCTCGCCGGATCCTGGCCGAAAATGCGAATGTGGTCGGAAAGGTAGACAAAGCGGTGGTCGGGATCGGTTTCCCAATACCAGTCCGATCCGCTTTCGGCGAAGTCGCGCAACCGGGCTTCGCTGTTTCGCCGGCCCGCCTCCGCTCTCTCGTACTCTTGCGAGCGCTTGTCCAGCGACCGCGCGGCGATGGTCATCGACAGAATGACGTCGTCGATCTCGGCGATGCCGGAACGGGTCGCCGCCGGCGCGACGCCGCAGCTCAGCTTTTTGGCGGCGCGCGAAAGCGTCCCCATCGACCGAATCAAGCAGCCGGCCGCGACCAGCGCCACGCCGCCGCCCACCAGCCGAATTCCGGCTCCGACCAGCGCCAGCTCTCCCAGAGGGAAGATCCGATGCCAGTTCTGGCCCGAATTCATCAGCACCAGCGCAGCAAATCCGATCGTCGGCAGCATCGGCGCCCCGATCATGACGACCAGCAGCAAGCGCAGCGAAAACCACGAATTTTTCGAACGCAGCATTGCCGGACCGCCTCCCGTCCGGCAGGAGAGGAGCAATACCTTGATATTTTATTAGCGCTGTTCCTCGGTCCGGGCTGTGCGACAGAAGCCTCAGTCATTAATGGTTGCCGGCCTTTAATGCGTTGCCGGCCTTTAATGCGATGCCGGCGGCGGCACCGCGAAGCCGCTGCTCGCACTCGCCGGTTGCACCGGTGGGGGTTGAACGAAACCCGAGCCGGAAGCGGGCGCTGTAGCTGGGGCCGGAACGACAAAACCCGAACCGGCAGCCGGGCCGGAGTTGGACGCGGCGGTTGTCGTCGGCTTAGGCGATGCCGGCTTATGCGCTACTCGCCTCTTCCCGCGATGGGTCGGTTCGGTCGGTTCGGCGTAGTAGGCCGGCTGCATATAGTAGGGGGGCACGTTATCGCCCCTGGCGTACATGCAGGCGGTGTAGGCAGTGTCGTATTGCTGCTGCAGCGCAGAGGTCGCCTGGGTGTTAACGTCCACTGCGTTGTCGCCGGTTCCGGTCAAGACGTTCTGCAATGCGGTTCCAGCAACCTGGTTGTTGGCTGCCTGTACCGACGAAGCCATTTGCTGATTGGCTTGCGCCGCACACCCGGCATGATCCGAGGCAAAGTCCGCGGGCAGCTTTCCCGGCCCGGGGGTCGCGGCTACGCTTGGCTGCATAACCGCGGGAACACACCCGGTCAGGGCTGACAAGCGGAACCGTCGTCGCGCCGAGAGCCGCCAGCAAAATCCAATTTCGCATGTTCTTCTCCCGTCCTGGTCAAGGCCCCTGCCAGAGGCCGCGATGCGCCTGCCGCGCCTGGGTTTCACTGTCGCGGTATTCGGGTATGGCGCCGTCACCGACCCGCCCCGAGCCGTTCAAGATGGCGGCTTCGGCAATATCGACGCCGCCGCTGGTGAAGCAGCGATAGCGACCCGTCTGCGCATCGGGTTCGCAGGCGAGATCGCCTTGGCCGCGAACCCAGCTCTCGAACGGCCCGAGAACGTCCGCCGGCCCGGGGTCGATGCCCGACAGCCGGACGCGCTGATCGCCCACGACCAGCGTCGCCGCGTTCGGCACCCGCGTGACCTTTCCACGGATGCCGGAGTGGATGCCGAGCGCGGTGATGCGGCGCCGTTTTTGTCGCCCGGCGGGGCGCCGGGGCCCCGCCGCCGTCTTCGTATTCGATCGCTTCGCGCGGAAGATAAGCCCGAGAGTGATCGGGGAGCTCGATTTGGACCCAATGCTTGCCGGCGACGAGGCCGATCGCCTTGACCTCGGCGCCGGCGCGGATTTCACCTGACGGATTGGCGTCGGGCGCCGGAAGGCTTCTGGCCTGCGCCGTCTCGCGCAGCCGCACGTTCTGGTTCAGCCATTCCTCAACCGCCGGCGAGGCCGAGGTCAGCCGCCGCCGTCCCGGTGGGCGCGGCAGGTTCCGCGGCGACAGCCCGCGGCATATGAACCCCAAGCGCCGCGAGCGCCAAGCACGACGCCAAGGGGAGCAGCAGCAGGAAGGGCGGGCGATGCCCCGGCCCCCGGATGCGCCCGCTGCAACCGACGAGGTCGGCGCCAATCCCGATACGGCTGTTCATTCCGAGTAAGTCGCTCGCGATTTATTGAGCGCTGATTTGTCATTTCTTTAACACGTTTTAGGTTCGTTTGCAATCATAAAGAGAAGATTAACTAATTGATCCTCTTTTGTTCTTTGCGTGCTGTAAAGAGGGGGGAAGCGCTGCTGGCTTTTGGCGAGTAGCGCCGTCCATTACAAAACGATTGATCAACTCCGCCTATTCGAAGTAGAATGAACGCTGCAAAAGATTAACGAGCGGTGTTGCGTACGATCGTTCAACCTAACCCTTGAAACGGCCTTTGCTCTTCCCCCGAGCAGCACTTTTTTCGGCTATGCGGCTTTCGGGCCAGCTACTTGCAAGCTGGCTCGGCGTGGTCGTCGCGCTCGCCGCGCCGGCCTTTGCCGAGGACGCCCCGCGGCGCGTCGGGAGCCTGAACTACCTTTCCGGAGAAGTCAGCTACGTGTTGCACGCCGAGCCCGGCGAGCCGAGCGGGTCCGATGCGGAAAATTGGCTGCAGGCCGATTTCGACCAGCCGGTTTGCCAGGACATGTCGCTGAAGACGGGCGCCTTGGCGCGGGCGCGCGTCAGGATCGGCCCCGACGCCATCCAGATGTCCGGCGACACCTGGCTCAACATGCTCAATTTGACCGATCAGCTGATCGAGGCGAGTATTCGCTACGGCCGCATCTATCTCCAGCTCAGCAAGCTCGAACCGGGTGAGAGTGTCGAGCTCGAAATGCCCCGCGGTTCGCTGTGGCTGCTGCAGCCGGGCGCCTACGACATCGAAACCGGCGCCGGCGACGAGCCGACGCGAATTGTCGTGTTCGAGGGGAAGGCCCGTTTTGTCGGGGGTGCGGCCGACCTGCCGATCGCCGCCGGCAAGCAGGTTCAACTCACCGGCAATTACCCCAGCATCACCGCCAACGAAAGCGACTGGACCGGCATCAATCCGACCGAGCCCGCTCCGGCCGGGCTGGCGTCCGCCGCCACCTCCAGGCAGGCATCCCCGTCGCACGAGCCCTCGGGCTCCGCGGCAGCGGGTGAGGCGCCGGCCCCTGCACCCGGCGACGCTGCGCCCGGCGACACCGCGCTAATGGCGAAAGATCAGTCGGCGGCGGCCTCGGGCGCGGTCTCCGCTGCCTCGGCCGGTAAGCGCTCGCCCGACGCCGCTCGACCCGCCACCGCCGAAGCGGCGGTCCCATCAAGTAAATCCCGAACCGTTACCGCCAATTTAAGAAACAAGCCGGCGGACGAATTCCTCCTCTGGGTCGAGCAATCCGACCAGGATCAGCAGCAGCCGGATCGACCATCGGCCCGATACGTGTCCGCCGACACCACCGGGGCCGACGCGCTCGACCGCTACGGGCGCTGGGACACCCTTCCCGATTCCGAACCGGTGTGGTTTCCGACTTCCGTGGCGGACGACTGGGCGCCGTATCGCTTTGGCCATTGGGACCGGATCGAGCCGTGGGGTTTGACCTGGGTCGACGACCAGCCGTGGGGTTTCGCGCCGTTTCATTATGGCCGATGGGTCAATGTCGACGGCCGCTGGGGATGGGTGCCGGGTGCGGTCGAGCCCCATCCGGTTTACGCGCCGGCGCTCGTCGCTTTCATCGACGCTCCCGACAATTCCGGCGGCGACCCAAATGGCGGACCCGATGTCGGGTGGTTTCCGCTGGCTCCCGGTGACGACTACGCCCCGTGGTACCAGGCCGGACCCGATTACGTCGAAAGCGTCAACGCTCCGGAGCACGGGCATTTTCACGACGGGGGACAGCACCGCCTCGACGAGCGCGGGCGCGAACTGGGGCATGCCGAACACTTCAACCGGCGCTTTGCCACCATGGTTTCGCGTGAGGCTTTTGCCGATGGCCGCCATATCGATCGCGGAATGATGCGGCAGGTTTCGGCGGATCGGCTGGAGCACGCGGAAATCATGCACGGCGCGCCGCACATCATGCCGGCAGTCATGCGAAGCCCGGCCGGGGCCGGGCGAATTTCGCGGCGATCCACGGGGCGAACCACGGGGCGTGACGCCGGCGGCAGCGGCGGCCGGCGATCTGCATGCGCGGCCGGATGCGGCAATCCAGCATGAGCCGGGCGCCTCGGCGAGAGGCGGTCCCGGCGCCGCGGAACATGGCGAACGCGGCGCCGCATTTGGCCGAGCGGAAGCCGGGCATGGCCCGGAAGCCGGGCATAGCCCGGCGAAGCCGGGCATGGCGCTATCGGCAATCGGGCCGAAACCGCGCACGGCATGCCCGAGGGCGTCCGCGGACAGGCGGGCCAATCCGGCCGACCGCAAGTCTTTCAGAGCTCGACGGCGGGATATCGCGGCGGCGCTCAGCAAGTGGGTCGGCCCGAGGTTTCCCAGGGATTTCGCGGTGCGCCGCAGCAATTCGGACGGCCCGAGGTTTCCCAAGGTTTTCGCGGCGGGCCGCAACAATTCGGCCGGCCGCAGGTCGGCCGGGCCGTATGGCGGCGCTCAACAATTCGGCCGGCCGCAGGTCAGCCCGGGCTCATATGGCGGCGCCCAGCAATTCGGCCGGCCGCAGGTCGCGCAAGGCTTTCGCGGCGGCGCCCAGCAATTTGGCCGGCCACAGGTCTTTCAGACCCCGGCGGCGTCGAGCCGCGGCATGATGGGCCGGGCCGCGCCGCAAATGACGGCTCGGCCGGCGGCTGTTGGGGGCGGCGGAGGACGGCGCAAATAGCATTGCGGCGTCGCCTCTGACGCCCCAATTCCGCGGCGCGACGACGGCATCGTGGAGCGCTTAAGCGACAACTCCAAGCTCAAGGGGATTTGGCTTAAGGTCGAGCCGATGAAGACTGCGGGGGAACAGCGCACCGAACGGAGGCTCGCGGCGATCCTGGCGGCGGACGTCGTCGGCTATTCGCGCCTGATGGGCGTCGACGAGGAGGGCACTCATCTCGCGCTGAAAGAGATATGGCGCGAAGTTACCGACCCCAGCATCAAGGAGCGCCGCGGCCGCGTCGTGAAGACCATGGGCGACGGCCTGCTGGTGGAGTTTGCCAGCGTCGTCGATGCGGTGGTGTGCGCGGTCGACATCCAACGCAAAATGATTGCGGGGAACCAGGACGTCCCGGCGGATCGCCGCATCGTATTTCGGATCGGGATCAACCTCGGCGACATCATCATCGACGACGACGACATCTTTGGCGACGGCGTGAATGTCGCGGCGCGGCTTGAAACCCTGGCTGAGCCCGGCGGGATCTGCATCAGCCAGGTCGTACGGGATCAGATACACGGAAAGCTGGACATCGCCTTTGTCGACCAGGGGGAGAGGCAGTTCAAAAACATTGCTCGGCCGGTGCGTGCGTTTCGCGTGTGGCTGACCGAGAACCCGCCACCGCAGCCGCCGCTGTCATTCCCCGACAACCCTTCCGCCGCCGCCGCGCCGCTATTCCCATCCGATACAAGGCCAAAAGTCGACCAGTCTTTATTTGGGCTCATTGTCCAACAAATACTTGACCGTCGTGCCTTGCTTGCGGTCGTTGTTTTTCTCGCGGCCTCCGCCGGCGTCGTTGTCTTGTGGAGCGGGATCTATTCGCCTGGACCGGTCGCGCCGGCTTCGCCGCTGTCCCAACCTGCCGAAGATCGGCTCGCGGCCATGGATCCGGCGATTCCGGCGACCCGGTCCAGAACGATCGGGGATCCGGTGTTTTTCGAGCGGGACAAGGTGGTCCTGCCGCGATCCGCCGGACCGACGATCGACCGGCAGGCCGCGTTTCTGCACGACCACCCGATGATGACCGTCACGATCAAAACCTATTGTTCGCCGGATGAAGGGGCGCGCGAGGGAACCAGGACGCTTGCCGAGCTGCGCGCCAATCAACTCCGTGACGCATTGAAAGCGCGCGGCGTCGCCGGCGACCGGATCAAGGCGGAGCCGGCCTGCCATGTCGGCGGTGCGGCCGGCTCACCCGATCAGGCGGTCGAGGCAGAGGACCGGCGGGCCGAGCTCCTGCGCGACTGAAGCGCCAACCGCAACCCACCGGCCGGACCGCCCGAGGCTCAGTTCTTGGTGCGGTCGACGAGGCGGTTTTCGCTGATCCACGGCATCATCGCCCGCAATTTCTCGCCGACCTTCTCGATTTCGTGCTCGGCGGCGCGGCGGCGCAGGGCCTTGAAGCTCGGCTGGCCGGCGGTGTTTTCGAGCACCCATTCGCGGGCGAAGCGGCCGGATTGGATGTCGCCGAGGATCTTTTTCATCTCGGCGCGTACATGCTCGTCGATGACCCGCGGGCCGCGCGAATAGTCGCCATACTCGGCGGTGTTCGACACCGAGTAGCGCATGTTGGCGATGCCGCCTTCATAGATCAGGTCGACGATCAGCTTGACCTCGTGACAGCATTCGAAATAGGCCATCTCGGGCGCGTAGCCGGCCTCGACCAGGGTCTCGAAGCCGGCGAGGATCAGCGACGTCAACCCGCCGCACAGCACCGACTGCTCGCCGAAGAGGTCGGTCTCGCATTCCTCGCGAAAGCTCGTCTCGATCACCCCGGCGCGCCCGCCGCCGATCGCCGAGGCATAGGAGAGCGCGATTTCGAGCGCGTTGCCGGACGGGTTCTGGTCGACCGCGACGAGGCAGGGGACGCCGCCGCCGCGCAGATATTCCGAGCGCACGGTGTGGCCCGGCCCCTTGGGCGCGATCATGAACACGTCCATGTCGGGGCGCGGCTCGATCAGCCGGAAATGGATGCTGAGCCCATGCGCCACCGCGAGCGCCGTGCCCTCGCGCATGTTGCCGCGCAGATCGCCGGCGTAGAGCTGCGCCTGCAGCTCGTCGGGGGCGAGCACCATGACGATGTCGGCCCATTTCGCCGCCTCGGCGGGATGGACGACCTTGAGGTCGGCATTTTCGGCCTTCGGCGCCGAGGCCGAGCCGGGGCGCAACGCCACGACGATGTCCTTTACCCCGCTGTCGCGCAGATTGTTGGCGTGGGCATGGCCCTGGCTGCCGTAGCCGATGACCGCGACCTTCTTCGACTTGATCAAATTCACATCCGCATCGCGGTCGTAATACACGCGCATCACTTCCTCCTATGTACGATCCGGCGCGCCTTCCCGCGCTCACCGCCCCTCACCCTCCCGCTGGGCGGGTCCCTCCCTCTCCCCGCAAGCGAGGAGAGGGGCCTAGTTCACCTGTCGCAACCTAAAAGCTGGCGGCGCCGCGCGACATCGCCACCGCGCCGGTGCGCGAAACCTCGGCCAGGCCCAACGGCTCCATCAGCGCGACAAAGGCGTTCAGCTTTTCGGCCGAGCCGGTCAGCTCGAAGACAAAGCTGTCGATCGTCGAGTTGACGGCGCGGGCCCGGAAGATATCGGCGAGCCGCAGCGCTTCGATGCGCGCCTCGCCTTTGCCCACGATCTTGACCAGCATCATCTCGCGCTCGACGAACGGCCCCTCGTCGGTCAAATCGTGGACCCGGTGCACCGGCACGAGCCGCGACAGCTGCGCCTTGATCTGCTCGATGATCATCCGCGTGCCCGAGGTCACGATCGTGATCCGCGACAGGCTGTTGCGGCGGTCGACCTCGGCGACGGTCAGGCTCTCGATATTGTAGCCGCGCCCGGAAAAGAGCCCGACGACGCGCGCCAAAATGCCGGGCTCGTTGTCGACGAGCACCGCGATGGCATGCCGTTCGAGACCTTCCATATCACACCAGCACCATGCCTTCTTCCGAGACCGGCCGTTCGGCCTCGTCCTTGGGGCCGAGCAGCATCTCGTTGTGCGCCGCCCCCGACGGGATCATCGGGAAGCAGTTCTCCTTGGGGTCGACGGCGATGTCGAGGATGACCGCACCCGGCGTCTTCAGCATCCAGGCGATCGCGTCGTCGAGCTCGGCCGGGTCCTCGACCCGCCGGCCGTTGGCGCCAAAGGCTTCGGCCAGCTTGACGAAATCGGGCAGTGCCGCGGTATAGCTCTCGGAATAGCGCCCGCCATGCAGCAATTCCTGCCACTGGCGCACCATCCCCATATACTGGTTGTTGATGATGAACAGCTTGACCGGCAGCCGGTACTGCGAGGCCGTCGACATTTCCTGAATATTCATCAGGATCGACGCTTCGCCGGCAATGTCGACGACGAGCGCATCGGGATGGGCGATCTGGACCCCGATCGCCGCCGGGAGCCCATAGCCCATCGTGCCGAGCCCGCCCGAAGTCATCCAATGACAGGGCTCGTCGAATTTGAAGAACTGCGCCGCCCACATCTGGTGCTGGCCGACTTCGGTGGTCACGTAGACGTCGCGGCCGCGGGTCAGCGCGTAGAGCCGCTCGATCGCGTATTGCGGCTTCATCACGCCGTGGCCGCTCTTGTCGTAGCGCAGGCAGTCGCGCGCCCGCCATTCCTCGATCCGGCGCCACCACGCGCTGCGGTCCGGGACCGGAGCGATCGGCGGCGAGTGGTCGAGGATCGCCGCCACCGCCTCGCCGACATCGCCGATGATCGGCAGGTCGACACGCACATTCTTGTTGATCGAGGACGGGTCGATGTCGATGTGGATCTTCTTCGAGCCCGGCGAGAACGCATTGAGGCGACCGGTCACCCGGTCGTCAAAGCGCGCGCCCACCGCGATCATCAGATCGCAGTCGTGCATCGCCAAATTCGCCTCATAGGTGCCGTGCATGCCGACCATGCCGAGAAAATGCGGGTCGCCGGCGGGAAAGGCGCCGAGCCCCATCAGGGTCAGAGTGCACGGCGCATCGGCGAGCCGCACCAGCTGGGCAAAGCGGGCGCAGGCCTCCGGCCCGGAATTGATCAGCCCGCCGCCGCCGTAAAACAGCGGCTTTTTGGCCGCGGCGATCATTTCGACCGCCTGGGCGATGCGCGCCGGGTCCGGTGTGCGCTGCGGACGGTAGCTCTTGTGGCGCCCTTCTTCGGGCCCGCTGTAGGGGCCGAGCGCGAACAGCACGTCCTTTGGCAGGTCGATGACGACCGGCCCCGGCCGCCCGCTTTTCGCGACGTAAAACGCCTCGTGAATCACGCGCGCCATGTCGCGCACATCCTTGACGAGATAATTGTGCTTGGTGCACGGCCGGGTAATGCCGGTGGTGTCGGCCTCCTGAAAGGCGTCGTTGCCGATCAGGTGGGTCGGCACCTGTCCGGTCAGGCACACGATCGGCACCGAATCCATCAGCGCGTCGGTAAGCCCGGTCACCGCATTTGTCGCACCGGGACCGCTCGTCACCAGCACGACGCCGACCCGGCCGGTCGAGCGCGCGTACCCCTCGGCGGCATGCACCGCGCCGCCTTCCTGGCGCACCAGGATGTGGCGCAGCGAATTCTGCTTGAACAGCGCATCGTAGATCGGCAGGACCGCGCCGCCGGGATAGCCGAAAACGACATCGACGCCCTGGTCGACGAGCGCCTTGATGACGATATCCGCTCCACTGATCGGCTCGGCCGACATGACAGGCTCCTTGCGCGGCACCGCACGCCGCGCGTTTGTGGGAGCCGCCGCGGCGCCGCTGGCCTCGGCGGGGGGCGCAACGTAGTCAGCTATCCCCGGCCGGTCAACAAAAACCCGTCAATAAACTGACGTGAGCGCCGCAGCAAACTTTCCGAAAATTGCTCGTCCAAGACGAGGTCGGCGCGCAGCTGGTGGCGAAACCAGGTCACCTGACGTTTGGCATAACGGCGGGTTGAGCGCTGCGCCGCGGTGACCGCCTCGGCGAGCGTCACCTCGCCGCGCAGGTGGCGCAGCAGCTCGGGCAGCCCTAACGCCTTCATCGCCGGCAGCGCGCCGTCGAGACCGCGCGCCGCGAGCACGGCGACTTCGCTCAAGGCGCCGCGCTCGATCATCGCGCGAAAGCGTGCATCGCAGGCGGCGTACAAAGGGTCCCGCGGCGGCATCAGCAGGATCGTTCCAAAGCGGCAACGCGCCGCACCGTGCGGCCGCCCGCGCCAGATGCCGATCGGCAGGCCGGTGGCGCGCACCATCGCATAGGCGCGCACCAGCCGCTGGGTGTCCCCGGCGAACAGCCGCGCCGCCGAAGGGGGGTCGAGCGCGGCCAGCCGCTCGCGAAACGCGACGCCGCCCAGCGCGCGATGGAGCGCTGTCGCCTCGTCCCTGATCGCCTCGGGAATTTCGGGGAACGGCGCCAGCCCGTGCCGCAATGCGTGGAGGTAGAGCCCGGTCCCGCCGACGACGATCGGCAGCCTTTTGGCCGCCGTCGCGGCGGCGATCTCGGCGAGGGCGAGCCCGCGCCAGCTGCCGGCGGAGCCGCGCTCCGCGGCGTCGAGAAAGCCGTAGAGGCGATGGGGCGCCCGCGCCAACGCCGCGCCGTCGGGGCGCGCGGTCAGGATTTCGAGGTCGCGGTAACATTGCAGGGCGTCGGCATTGATGACCGTCCCGCCCAGCTGCTCCGCCAGCGCCAACCCCAGCGCCGACTTGCCGCTCGCGGTCGGACCGGCGACGACCACCACCGGCGGGGCGCCTTCGTCCTTGTCGGACGAACGGTTCGCGGCGTAGGACGACAAGCCATGTCCCTCGCCGTCACCCTGGTCGCCGCCGCTCCCGATCCCGGTCTCCCCCGCCTCGCCGCCGCGGTCCGCCACGCATTGGCGGCCGCAGCCGAGCCGGTCTGGCTGGCGCCCGAAGAGGCCTGCGACCTGTTCGTCGACGACGCCGACCCGCGAGCGACCGCCGCCGCCGCGCGGGCGGTCATCGCCGCAGCGCCGATCGACGTGCTGGTTCAACCCGCCGCCGGAAGACGCAAGCAACTCCTCGCCGCCGATCTCGAATCGACGATCATCGAGAACGAGATGCTCGACGAGCTGGGCCTGATCCTCGGGATCGGGCCGCGCATCGCCGAGATCACCCGCCGGGCGATGAACGGGGAGATCGATTTCGCCGGCGCGCTCGCCGCCCGGGTCGCCTTGCTGGCCGGGAGCGAGCGCAAATGTGCTCGCCCAGGCCGCCGCCCGGATCCGGCTGACCCCGGGCGCTCGCGCGCTGGTCGCGACGATGCGCCGCGACGGCGCCGTCGCGGCGCTGGTCACCGGCGGGTTCACGATCTTTGCCGATCGTGTCGGCCAAGAGCTCGGTTTTGACCGCGTCGTCGCCAATCGGCTGGAGATCATCGGCGGCCGCGTGACCGGCCAGGTGCTGCGGCCGATCGTCACCGGCGAGACCAAGAGACGCACGTTGCTCGCCCTGGCCGCGGAACTCGGCATTAGGCCGCACGAGACGCTCGCTGTCGGTGACGGCGCCAACGACCTGCCGATGCTGAACGCCGCCGGTCTCGGCGTCGCCTTCCACGCCAAACCGGTTGTCGCCGCCACTGCGCATGTGCGTCTCGACCATGCCGGCCTGAGCGGACTGCTCTACGCGCAGGGATACTCCAAGACCGAATTTCGCCGCTTGAGCGGGCCGCCTCACCCCTACCGCTTCACCCCTGCCGCCTCATCCCTGGTCGACGCGCAGGGCGACAAAGCGGAGATCACCCTGGCGCTGGACCAGCAGCAGGATCGACTTGCGCCCCGACTTTTTCGCTTCGTCGATCCTGGCGGCGAGATCCTCGGGATTCTTCAGCTCTTCCTGCGCCGCCTCCATGATCACGTCGCCGGGATGAAAGCCCTTGTCGGCGGCGGAGCTGTCCTTGGCGACATCGACGACGACCACGCCTTTGGCGTCGTCGCCGAGCGAGTATTTGTCCTTGAGCTCCGGGGTAATGCCGGAAAGCGTCATCCCCAGCGTCTTGACCAGGCTGCTGTCGCTTTTTGCGGTCTTTTTCTGGGTTCCCTTCGCGCTCGCCTGTTGCTGGTCGCTCTCTTCGAGCCGGCCGACCTTGACCTGAACCGTCGTCTCGGCGCGCTTGCGCCACACCGTGACCGGAACCGATTTGTTGACCGGGGTTTCGGCAACCAGCCGCGGCAGGCGGCGCATGTCGTTCACATCCTTGCTGTCGAAATCCAGGATCACGTCTCCGGGCTGGATGCCGGCGACCTGAGCCGGGCCCTTGTCGCTGACGCTCGCGACGAGGGCGCCCCGCGCCTTGTTCAGCCCCAGGCTTTCGGCGATCTCATCCGTCACCGCCTGAATGCGCACACCGAGCCAGCCGCGATGCACGGTGTGATCGGATTCCTCCTTCAACTCGCCGACAACCTCCTTGGCGAGCGCCGAGGGGATCGCGAAGCCGATCCCGATCGAGCCGCCCGAAGGCGAGTAGATCGCGGTGTTGATGCCGATCACCTGGCCGTCCATGTTGAACATCGGCCCGCCGGAATTGCCGCGGTTGATCGGCGCGTCGGTCTGCAGAAAGTCGTCGTAGGGGCCGGAGTTGATGTCGCGCTGGCGCGCCGAGAGAATCCCCGCGGTAACGCTGCCGCCGAGCCCGAAGGGATTGCCGATCGCCAGCACCCAGTCGCCGACCCGCGCGACATCGCTGTCGCCCCATGGCACCGCGACGAGCGGCTTGTCGCTTGCCACTTTGAGCAGAGCGATGTCGGTCTTGGTGTCGCGCCCGACCACTTTCGCCTTCAGATTGGTGTTGTCGTGGAGAATGACGGTGATCTCGTCCGCGTCGGCGATCACATGGTTGTTGGTGACGATGTAGCCCGCCGCGTCGATGATGAAGCCGGAGCCGAGCGAGGTCGCCTTGCGCGGCGCGACATCAGGGTGGTCGCCCTTGGGCAGGTTGCGTTCGAGGAAGTCGTGAAAGAATTCCTCGAACGGCGAGCCTGGCGGAAATTGCGGCACGTCCGGCCCGGCCTGGTCGCCGCCCGCGGCTTTCAGCGTCTGCGTCGTCGAGATGTTGACCACCGAAGGCAGGAGCTTTGCCGCGAGATCGGCAAAGCTGTCGGGCGCCGGCCGCGCCTGCGCCGGGCTTACGGTCGCGAGCATCGCCGGCGCCGCGACAAGGAACGCGGCAAGCGCAGCTGCGGCGGCGCGGCGCATCAAGGTCGATGGGCGGAACGGCACCTGGCTCGACTCCTCATGGTAGCCCCCGCGCGTTCGGTGCGAACGATGGTTCGGGGCGAATGATTGTTCGGGGCGCGATCCCTGCTTGAAGCCCGCCACGAGATTACGGGAGAAGCCGGCGCCAAGCCAGCCGCTTTCACGGCGCCCGCATTCCGCGGCCGGCCGAGCGCAATGGGGACTCGCTCAGGATGCCGCACTAGTCAATGCCGAACCAGCCAGACGAGTGCTACGCCGGCGCAGGCGGCGGCAAGCCCGGCCATCCGCAGCGCTTGCGGCGGGATCGCCACCGCGCGCGCCGCGGCCCGCTTCATGCTCTCCGGAAACAAGGCGTAAAGACAGCCCTCGATGACCAGGACGAGGGCCAGCGAGGTCCACAAGTCGCGCATCGGCCGGCCGGTTTGGAGCCGCCAGTCGGCCGGCGCCGCCCGCTTCAGCGCGCGCCGGGCTTTGGCGCCGCCGGCTCGGGTGTCGCCGGCGCTCCGCCCGGATCGGCGAAATAGCGAAAGAAGCTGCCGTCCGGCGCCAGCACAAACGAGGTCGTGCTGCCGGTAAACGCATCGCGATACGCCTGCATCGACCGGTAGAACGAAAAGAAATCCTTATCCTGGTCATAGGCCTTGGCATAGATCGCGGTTGCCTGGGCATCACCTTGGCCGCGCGCAATCTGCGCGGTGCGCTGGGCCTCGGCGAGGATGACCGTGCGCTCGCGTTCGGCCTTGGCGCGCACCGTCTGTGCCGCCTCCGCACCCTCGGCGCGGTACTGAGCGGCCTGCTGCTGGCGCTCCGATTCCATGCGCGCATAAATCGCCTGGCTGTTTTCGGGCGGCAGGTCGGCGCGGCGAATACGCACATCGATGACATCGATGCCGAACGGCTTGGCCTGAACGCGGACCTCGTCGCGGATCTGCCGCATGATCGCCGAGCGCTTGGCCGACAGCACCGCCGCCAGGGTGACATTGCCGATCACCCGCCGCAGACTGCCGCTGACCAGCGCGTTGAGCCGGGCGCGCACCGCCGCTTCGGAATTGACCGTCTGGTAGAACATCAGCGGGTCGATGATGCGGTAGCGGGTGTAGGTATCGACCACCAGCCGCTTCTGCTCCGACGCGATGATCTCCTCCGGCGGCGGCTCGAAATCGAGCAGGCGCTTGTCGTAATAGATCACGTTCTCGATAAATGGGCGTTTGACCCACAGCCCGGGCTCGCGGATCACCCGCCGCGGCTGGCCGAGCTGCAGCACCAGCGCCTGCTCGGTCTGGTCGACGATGAACAGCGAGCTCATCGCGAAGATGCCGGCCACGACCAGCAGCACCGCGACGACCGTCAGAACGCGGCGGTTCATCACTGTGTCCCTGCCGAGGGCGGCGCCGGCATCGCCGATTGCGGCGGCGGGGCCGGAATTTGTCCGCCGCCCGGCGACGCGCCGCCCGCCGGCTTGGCCGCGGCTCCTTTCGACGTCAGGCCGGGCAGCGGCAGAAACGGCAACACCCCGCTGCCGCCGCCGGCCGACCGGTCGATGACGACCTTGTTTGCGTTCTTGAGAATGTCCTCCATGGTTTCGAGGTACAGGCGCTTCTGGGTCACGTCCCGCGCCACGTTGAAGGCCTTGAAGACCTCGTCGAAGCGGCCGGCGTCACCCTGGGCGCGGGCGATCGACCTGCTGGCGGTAGGCCTCGGCCTCCTGGGTGATCCGCACCGCGTCCCCACGCGCGCGGGGGATGATGTCGTTGGCGTAGGCTTCGGCTTCGTTGCGCAGCCGCGCCCGGTCGGCAATCGCCCGCTGCACGTCGCGGAAGGCGTCGATGACCGGGTCCGGCGGGTCGACCCGCTGCAATTGGACTTCGGTCAGCTCGATCCCGGAGCCGTAATCGTTCAACAGCTGCTGCAGCAATTGTTGCGTCGCGGTCTCGATCTTGCCGCGGCCCTCGGCGAGCGCCGAGGCGATCGGGGTTTCGCCGATTACCTCACGCATGGCGCTCTCGGCGGCCGATTTGACGGTCATCTCCGGGTCACGGATGTTGAACAGGTAGGCTTTGGCGTCCTTGATTATCCAGAACACGGCAAAGTTGATGTCGACGATGTTCTCGTCGCCGGTCAGCATCAGCGCTTCTTCCGGGATCTGGCCAATGGCGAGCCCGCGGCCGTTCGCGCTGTCGGCGGTGCGATAGCCGATTTCGGTCCGGTTGACGCGGGTGACGCTCGGCGTCAGCGCGGTTTCGATCGGGCTCGGCAGATGGTAGTTGAGCCCGGGCTGGGTCGTGCGGTTGTAGGCGCCAAAGCGCAGCACGATGCCGACCTCGTCGGGCAAGACGCGATAAAATCCGCTCGCCAACCAGATCACGAGGATCGCGATCAGGACGATGGCGATCCCGGCGCCGGTCCCGAACCCGCCCGGCAGAATGCGCCGCACCCGGTCCTGGCCGCGCCGCAGCCATTCCTCGAAATCCGGGGGATAGGGGCTGCGGCCGCGCGGACCCGAGCCGCCGCCATTGTTGCGAGGGCCGCCGCCCCACGGGCCGCCGCCGCGCGGGCCGCTGCCCCACGGGCCACCCCCCTGACTTTTCCAGATCATCGAGCCTGAACCTTTCCGCGGCGCTGGGTCGGGGTCGAGGCGCACTCGGGCTGCGGTCTTCAAAAGCGCGACGCACAAGACCAGCGACCCGATAGAGGGCGGGTACGGGTGTTGTCAAGCAGAGCCCGCAGACCCAGATTCCTTCGAGCCGGCGCGGCCCGCGGGACGGTTTCAAGAACAGCGCCCGCTTCTCGCGCGGAGCGATCCCCGCGGCCGGTTCCGCGTCTCGCCGACGCGGTGGATTGCGGCCGGGCGGATTGCTCGCGCCTGCGAGTGTATGCCCGGCGGATTGGGGAATGAAATGGCGGTCATCGAACAGCAGGTTCTCGACGCCCTCTCGACCGTCGCCGACCCCGACCGCGGCGCCGACATCGTGGCGCTCGGCATGGTGTCGGGGATCGCGATCCGCGACGGCAACGTCGCCTTCTCGATCGAGGTCGAGCCCGAGCGCGGCCCGCGGCTGGAGCCGTTGCGCGAGGCCGCCGAGCGGGCGGTCGACGCGGTGCCCGGCGTGCTCTCGGTGACCGCGGTGTTGACCGCGCAGACAGCCCGGCGCACCCGTGTGGCGCCGCAGCCGGGAGCGGCGGCCGGCGCTCCCGGTGGCGGCCGGCCGGCGGCGCATGCGGCGGTGCCGCGAACCCAGCGCGGCGCCATCCCCGGTGTCGGCGCGATCGTCGCCGTCGCCTCGGGCAAGGGCGGGGTCGGCAAGTCGACGGTCGCCGCCAACCTCGCGCTCGGCCTAAAGGCCAACGGGCTGCGCGTCGGGGTGCTCGACGCCGACATCTACGGGCCGTCGATGCCGCGCATGCTGGGATATCCGGACGGCCCCGCTCGCGCGACGGCAAGACCTTGCAGCCGATGGAGAATTACGGGCTGAGCGTGATGTCGATGGGCTTTCTGGTGCCTGAGGACACACCGATGATCTGGCGCGGGCCGATGGTGATGAGCGCCTTGCAGCAGATGCTGCGCGAGGTCGAATGGGGCGAGCTCGACATCATGGTCGTAGACCTGCCGCCCGGCACCGGCGACGCGCAATTGACGATGGCGCAGCAGGTGCCGCTGGCCGGCGCCGTGATCGTCTCGACGCCGCAGGACATCGCGCTGCTCGACGCGCGCAAAGGGCTCAACATGTTCCGCAAGGTCGACGTGCCGGTGCTCGGCATCGTCGAGAACATGAGCTATTTTCTGTGTCCGCATTGCGGCGGCCGCAGCGAGATCTTTTCGCATGGCGGCGCCCGCCGCGAGGCCGAATTGCTCGGCGTGGAGTTTCTCGGCGAAGTGCCGCTCGATCTCGCGATCCGCGAAACCTCCGACAGCGGCCATCCGATCACGGTCTCCGACCCCGGCAACCCGCACGCGGCGGTCTTCCGCCAGATCGCCGCGCGGGTATGGGAAAAGGTGTCCGGCGAAGGCGCCCTGCGCCCGCCGCCCCGCATCGTCGTCGAATAGCCGGGAGCCTCCCCCTCACCCAGCTGCCAGAAAATCGGCGGGCGATCCGTCGCATGCCAACAGGAATGGTCGCAGCCACATCGGCCGCGCGAGCCGGTGCTGGCCATAATCATATTTTATAGGCTGTTCATCAGGCCCGGAACGATATAGGCGGATGATTGGGCAACCTATATTCAAGATTGTTGAACATCATTGCCGGTAGGCGTTACAGCGCTAAACCGGGTACATTGTAAACCCGCAGCTCGACATTGGCCCGACCGCCTATCCGCCCTTGTTTCCGCTGACCCTGACCCTGCCGATTGCGCTGTGGGGCATCGACTTTGACGCGATTCGCCGGTTTGAGCTGATCTTCTGGGCCGCCTTTCTGATCTTTCTTTATATCCTGGCAAGAATACGACTGAGCTTTCCGCTCGCGCTGCTCGTCGTCGTCGGGGTCGGATTGAGCCCGTATTTCTTTTATTTCAAGGATCTTATCTTTTCCGAAACCTTGTTCATTGCATTGCTGTACGGCACATTTGTCGTTGCCGCGAAACTGGAGGGTGGAGCGTCAAACGCCGAGCTTCCGTTGCGCGCCGGCGTCTGGCTGGGATTGATGACCGCATTGTGCGTGGCGACCCGCACGGTCGGCGTCGTCATGCTGCCGAGCTTTGTCGTCTACGACCTCGTGCGCTTTCGCCGGCTGCGCCGCCCACGCTGATCGCGCTCGCCCTCGCCGCCTTCGCCCTGGCGCTGCAATTGGTCTACGTCGACTTTCTGCATGACTACCTGATCAGCGTCGGGGTCAGCAGCCGGCAGGAGACGGTCGGGACGGTCTCTAACCGTTCACCAGCGGCAACCCGGGGCAGATGCTGGCGACCCTTTTGTCGATCGCCAAGGAGCGAGGGAGCGCGCTGGCAACCGAGTTCTCGCGTGCCTGGGGCGAAGGGGCCGGGGGACATCCGGCGCCGCGGATCGCGAGTGTGGTTTTCAGAATACTGGCGGTCTTCGGCTTTATTTCGATCGGCAGGCGGGAGTTTCTGTATTGCAACGCATTCGCCGCGTGCTATGCGGCTGCCTTGCTGATCTTGCCGCCGCGAATGGCCAGCGCGCGCATGGAAATGCCGCTGATGCCGCTGTTTTATCTGTACGTGGCGATGGCGGTAGGGCGCAGATTCCCGCGGTTCCGCGCGCTCAGGCCGATAGGGGTTGGCATTGGTTGTCGTGCTCGGCGTCGCGTCTTACGGGGCGTCGTATCGACATGTCGATTTTGGTGCGCCGCTCGACGGCATCGAGTCTTCCCGGTATGCGGATATGTTCGACTATATCGTCAACCACACGCCGGCGGACAGCACCTTCATTTTCGACAAGCCGAGAACCTTGGCCTTGTATACTAACCGTCGCGCCGCCGCGATTTACGGCACCCGAAAAGGCGATGAATTGATCTCTTACATGCGAAAGATCGGGGCGCGCTATATTCTGTTCTACGACCCATGGGAGGGCGGCCAGCCGCGGGCGGAATATGTTCGCGATTACCTGCGCGATCATGTCGGCGATTTTGAACCCGTGCACGAAAGCGGGCCCTATGCCCTCTACGAGATCAAACCCGGTATCCGGTGACGGCGGATGAACTCGACAATCTCGGTCCAAGACCATTCGCGGGCGGCGCAAGACAGCGCTTCCGAGGATTGGGCGGCAGGGGAATTGGACGTCGCGGTTCTGATCCCCTGCTACAACGAGGAAGCCACGATCGAACTGGTCGTCGAAGAGTTTCGCGCGGCATTGCCCGGCGCCGCCATCTACGTCTACGACAACAACTCGACCGATCAATCGGTAATGCGCGCGCGGCGGGCCGGCGCCATCGTCAGGCGCGAACCGCAGCAAGGAAAAGGAAACGTCGTCCGGCGGATGTTCGCCGACCTCCAAGCCGACGTTTATGTCGTCGTCGACGGCGACGCCACCTATGACGCGGCCGACGCCCCGTCGATGGTCAAGGCATTGGCCGAGGAAAATCTCGACCTTGTCAACGGCATGCGGATCAGCAAGCAGCAGGAAGCCTATCGGCCAGGCCATCGCCTCGGCAACCTCGTCCTCACTTCCGTCGTCAAGGCAATTTTTGGCGCTCGCTTTTCGGACATGCTGTCCGGCTACAAGGTGTTCTCGCGCCGCTTCGTCAAATCCTTTCCCGCCCTCGCCTCCGGTTTCGAGATCGAAACAGAACTGACAGTGCACGCCCTGCAGCTGCGCATGCCCGTCGCCGAAGTTCCCACGCGCTACGGGGCGCGCGTCGAGGGCTCGCCGAGCAAGCTGCGAACCGTGCGCGACGGGTTCAGGATCCTGTGGACGATCTTCCTGCTGATCAAGGAGGAACGCCCGTTGGCGTTTTTTGCGACGACCGGCGCGGCGCTGATCGCCCTGTCGCTCGGCCTGGCGGAGCCGGTTGTCGTGACCTTTATCAAGACCGGCCTAGTGCCGCGCCTGCCGACCGCCGTATTGGCGATGGGCGTCATGGTGCTGGCGTTTCTCAGCCTCGCCTGCGGGCTTGTGCTCGACACCGTGACCCGCGCCCGGGTCGAGATCAAGCGCCTCCACTATCTCAGCCTGCCTGCTCCCGGCAGGGCAGGGCATCCGCCAGATAGGCGCTAAAGGGGCGCGGGGCGCGGCTTGTCGGCGGGGTCGATCCGGGACATCAGCTCGCGCCACTCGCGCGGCGACAGGCCGCTGTGCTCTTGCGTGACCTTCTCGCCGGCAAGGAGCCGGCGAATGACCTGAAGACCGGTCGCGGAGATCGTGGCGGCGTTCATCCGATATTCGAGAAAGGCGGCATAGGTCATCGGGACCCAGGCCTTCAAGGTGTCGAGCATCGCCTCGGCATAGGCGCGGATCTCGTATTGCGCGTGGGGATCGGCGCGCAACGACAGAAAATGCAGCAGATTGTGCAGGTCGGTCTTCCAATACCACTGCGTGTAAAAGCCGAGCGTCAAATTTAGTCGAGCGAGTTCGCGGGCAAGACTGGGCCGCAATCGGGTCAACCGGTGCGCCGGAGGCGTCCTCGTTCAATAATTCCGCGTAGCCGGCATAGGCGCGTTCGGCCTCGTCGCGCAGCAGGTCGAGCACCCGCCGCGCCGCCGCTCCGTCCACGACCTCGCCGCGCCCCTGGCGGTTCGCGGTCGCCTGCGCCGCCAAATGCTCGGGCGCCGGTAAATAGAACTCGTTGTCGAGGATCGAGTAGCGGGCCGAGTATTCGTTGACGTTGGCGGTGCGGTGGCGGATCCACTGCCGCGCGACAAAGATCGGCAGTTTGACGTGGTACTTGATCTCGCACATCTCGAACGGGGTCGTGTG
This sequence comes from uncultured Alphaproteobacteria bacterium, assembly GCA_963775525.1. GTDB lineage: Bacteria > Pseudomonadota > Alphaproteobacteria > ATCC43930 > CGMCC-115725 > AP-15. The sequence continues at coordinate 183,477 of CAVZJF010000045.1, forward strand.
GCGATGCCGCATCAGGTAATTGATCAGCCCCTGATCCTCGCTGACCCGCCGGGTGCCGCGGCCGTAGGAGACGCGGGCCGCCTGCACGATCGCCGCGTCGTCGCCCATGTAGTCGACGACGCGGACAAAGCCGTGATCCAGCACCGGCAGCGGCTCATAAAGGATTTCCTCGAATGCCGGCACCGTGGCGCGCCGCGTCTGCAGCACGTCGCCACGCTGCGCGGCGATCTCGGCCTCTTGCTGTGACGTGAGCCGCATCCCGTTCTCCCTGCCCGAGAGCGAAGCTTAGACGGCAGGGGCCGCGGCAATCAACGCATCGCCGCGGCGCCAACCCGCCGATGCCGGCGGCGATGTTGCCGGCGAGCCCGGCGACGGCTCGGCTCATCGTCGCGGCCACCGCGGCGGCATCGGCGCCGGCGCCGGGCTCGACGATCTCGACCCCGCGCGCGACGCCGATTGCCTTGGCGTTCTTATCGAGCGTCTGCCAGCTTGCGTCGAGCCTCACCTGTCCGGTCTTGTCGGCGTCGAACCGCGTCACTTCGACCGCGACCGTCAGCTCGGCCGCGTTCGACGAATCGTCCGGAAACCAAGGTCGTGCCCGCCGGCAACAACGGGCGCAGATCGGCCGCCAGCACGCGCCGCGTCATGTCGTCGAGCGGCCCTGCCCAGCGGTCGGTTTCGGCGTATTCGAGCTGGTTCGGTCCGAGCTGGCGCGCGATCTGCGGCCGGTCGAGCGCACCCGGCAATTTGACCGCGCCGAGCGCCAATGTCCGCCCGGAGCCGCCGATTTGCCGCACCGCCGCCGGATCCGGCTGCGCGCTCAGCACGTAATAGCGGCTCGGCGGCGAGGAGCCGCACGCCGCCAGAATTCCGCTGAGCAGCAATGCCGCCAAAACCCCGCCTCTCATTGCATCGCCTCCTGCGGCTTGCCGTGGATCAGCGATTCGGGGTGGCGTTCGAGGTAGTCGGCAAGGACGCGGATCGAGCGCGCGGCGTCCTTCAGCTCGCCAAGCGTGCGCGCGAGGTCGTTGCCGGCGGCGGGATTGCTGCCGAGAACCATCAGCGTCGAGCGCATCTGGGCGGCCGCGGCGTTGAGCCGGTCCAAGAGCGGGCCGACCTGCACGTCGGCGGTCCGCGTCAGCCGCGACGCGTTGGCCAGGGTCAGGTCGAGATTATGCAGCGAGCGCTTCATGTCCGGGTTGGCGACGAGATTGTCGGCATGCCCGACCATGGCGCGGATCTGCTCGACCAGCGGGCCGAACGGAAGCGCCGCGAGCTTGTCCAAGAGCCGGCTCGCCGAGCCGGTGACCTGCTCGATGCCGCTGGCGGGAACCGTCGGCAATTCGGGATACGGCTCGGCCGGCACCAGCTGCGCCGGCGGCGCGTCGGGCACAAAGTCGAGGTCGACCACCTGTTGCCCGGTCAGCAGGTTGGCCGCTGCCAATCGGGCGCGCAAACCCTTGGCGACAAGCTCGGTGAACATCTGGTTGGCGGCGGCGACCGGGTCTTTGCCGGTGGCGTCCAAACGCTCGCCGGCGACCTTGATCCGGTGCGGCGCCACCTCGATCGTCACCGGGACGCGGACCGCGTCCGACGCCGGGTCGTATTCGAGGCGCACGGCGCTGACCTGGCCGACCGGCTGCCCGCGCAGCTCGACCGGGGTCCCCACCTCGACACCCCGCAACGACCCCGGAAACAGCAGGCGGTAATAGACGTGAACCGGTTCGGCCGCTTCGTCGGCAGCCTTCTGGTCGGCGAACAGAAAGAACCGCGAACCGGACGGGCTCGGCTTGGTGCGAAGCTCGCTGTCGGGGGTGTCGAACACAATACCGCCGCTCAAAATCGTCAGCAGCGGCGAGGTGGCGATCTTGACGCCTCCCGAGCCGATCGACACGGCAAGCCCGGACGCGACCCAGAACCGGCTTTCCGGATGGATCAGCGCCGAATGCGGCGCGTAGATGAAGACGTGCAGCGCGACCGTGCCGTCCCGGTCGGACAGCTCGCGGCCGGTCACCTCGCCGACCTGCACGCCGTGAAAGTACACCGGCGAACCGTCGCTGACCTCGGACAGGCGGCCGGCGATCAAGGTATAGCTCTGGCCGCTGACCAGCCCCTCCTTGGGCGGCGGGGTTTCGACCCCGGTAAAGGTCCGGGCGTCGGGCTGCCCCTTGCCCGGCAGCATGCCGATATAGGGGCCCGACAGAACCGTCGTCAGCCCGGAGATGCCGCCGAGCCCGATCCGCGGGCGGACTACCCAGAACGTGGTGTCGGCGCGCAGCAAGGGGTCGGCTTCCCGCGTCATCCGCGCGGTGACGACGGCGCGCTGATGATCGGGGCTGAGGCCGACTTTGACGACCCGGCCCAACTCGACGTCCTTGTAGCGCACCGTGGTTTTGTCGGCTTCGACGCCGTCCGCGGTCTGAAGGCTGATCGTGATGGTCGGCCCGCGCTCGGCCAGCGAGCGAAAGCCGAGCCAGCCGGCGATCAGCAGCGCCACGACCGGAACCGCCCACACCCAGGGCAGCCCTCCCCATTGGCTCACCCGCGGCGGCGGCGGGCTCGGCGGGACCGGGCCGGTCGGATCGGAAGCCATCGGATCGGAAACGGCCGGATCGGAGATGGTGGGATCGGAGCCGCTCATCCCCGCCTCCTCGCCACCGCGTCCCACATCAGCCGCGGGTCAAAGGCGTCGGCGGCGATCATCGTCAGCACGACAACCCCGGCAAAGCTGGCGATCCCCGGTCCCGGCTCGACCGTCGTGACATTGCCGAACTGCACCAGCGCCGCGACGATCGCCACCATGAACACGTCGATGTTCGACCAGCGGCCGACGTAGTTGACAAAGCGGTAGAGAGCGGTGCGCTGGCGCAGCAGCCAGGCCGATCGCAGGCGGATCGATATCAGACACCAGGTCAGGCCGATGAGCTTGGTCAACGGCACCACGATCGAAGCGAGCAGCACGAGCAGCGCCAACGGCCACAGGCCAGCCTCGGCGAGGTCGCGCACGCCGCCCACGATCGTATAGGCTTCGGTGTGCCCGAAGCGGGTGATCGTCAGCACCGGGAAGAGGTTGGCGGGCAGGTAAAGAATAAACCCGGCGAGGCTGAGCGCGGCGGTGACGGCGAGACTTGCGTAGCGGCGCGACTCCAGGCGCGCGCCGCACCGCGGACACTGCAGGCGTTCGTCGCCCTCAGCCCGGTGCGCGGCGACGACGAGATCGCAATCGAGACAGAGGACCCAAGGCTCGCCCGGGTTAGGCGAGTATTTGGCCGGGTCGTCGATGGCTTTCCATATCCGATCGCGGCCGAGGGTCTGCTCTACCAGCACCTGGACCAGAACGAACGCGGCAAGCGCATAGCCGCCCGCCCGCACCGCGACTTGCGCCAGCTGATCGAGCCGGGTGTAGGCAACGACCGCGCCGAGCAGGAAGACATCCAGCATGGCCCACGGGCGAAGGCGAAGAGCGGCTCGCCAGATCGCCGCCAGCCCCGGCCCCGGCCGCGCTCGGCCGCGCGCGCCGGGATGCAAGCCGATCAGCACGATGACGAGGAGCACGATGCTGAGCCATGGGACGGCGACGGCGATCAGGCCGACCAGCACCCCGACCACGGAGATCCCGTCGCCATATTGCAACAGCGCCGCGGCCCCGCTCGCGACCACCGCGCTGCGGTGGTCGCCGGCAACGCTGATTTCAAAGAGCGGAAACGCGTTGACCAGCAGCAGCAGGATCAACGCCGTAAGCGCAAAAGCGCGCGGATCCGCGAGCTTCGCCCCCGGTGCGCGCCACAACCGCGCGCCGCAGCGCCGGCACAGCAGCCGCCGGTATTGCAGCAAATCCCCGGCGGCGCGGTGGACCTGACCGCAATCGCGGCAGGCGAGAACAATTTCGGGCATCGCGGGGCTGAATGTTCTGTTGTGGGCTGGACGGTGAACGCCCCGACACCGGGATTGCGTTCCCTGGCCGCCCCACTTATATCTGGCGCGTCGGTCTACCGACTATGGCGATACACGGCTTATGGAATAAGCGTTGCGGACCCGGGGGCAGTACCCGGCGCCTCCACCATCTTCCACTCTCTTCCGAGGGGGCGAAACAGGCTCGACGCGCGTGGTAAAGGTAAGATCCGTCGCCCGGCATGATACCGCCGTTATCGGGTCACAATCCAACTGCGAACGACAACTTCGCAACAGAGGCGCTTGCAGCCTAACCCTTAGCGGGGTGAAAGCTTAAAGCAAATCGCGGTTCGAGGGGCACCGGGCAACAGAAGCCCCTCACTCGCCTTAAACCCGTTCCCTGCCGACCCGACTTTCAGCAAGCGAGCCGCCGAGATGGCCCAGGATCTCTTCCAGTACGACAAAATGGTCGAGACCGCGTTGCGCGGCGTCGCGCGCGAGGCGCTGGCGCGTGCGGCGCGCGACGGGTTGCGCGGCGACCACCATTTCTACATCGGCTTTGCCACCGGCGCTGCTGGGGTCGTGCTGCCGCCGCAGCTCCTGGCGAAATTTCCGGAAGAGATGACGATCGTGCTGCAGCACCAATTCTGGGGGCTGGAGGTCGGCGACACCGCCTTTTCCGTGAGCCTGAGCTTTAACAGCCGGACCGAACGCCTGACGATACCGTTCGCGGCGATCACAACTTTCGCCGATCCCTCGGTCGCGTTCGGCCTGCAATTCACCGCGCCGTCGGCAACGGCGGCGCGGCCGGCGGAGCAATTGTCGCTACCCCCCGCCCCGGCCTTGCCGAGTTCCGACAAGGAGCCGACCGAGCGGCCGGCCGCCGAAGTGGTCACTCTCGACCGGTTCCGCAAACGCTAGGCCCCGCTTGACGCAGGGCCTCAAACGGCGATCCTGCGGTCGGAATATCCGATCGCGGAGCGAGGCATGAGCGACAACACCTATCACGAGCTGTTTCCGCTCGGCGCGGACGACGCGCCCTACCGCAAGCTGACCGGCGACCACGTGTCGACCGCGAGCTTTGAAGGACGGCGCATCGTCAAGATCGAGCCGGAGGCGCTGACCCGGCTCGCGGCCCAGGCGTTTCTCGATTCCGCGCATCTGCTGCGGCCCGGGCACCTCGCCCAGCTGCGCACGATCCTCGACGATCCCGAGGCCTCGTCGAACGACAAATTCGTCGCCTACGACTTTTTAAAAAACGCCAACATCGCGGCCGGCAAAGTATTGCCGATGTGCCAGGACACCGGCACCGCGATCGTCATGGGCAAAAAGGGGCAGCAGGTGTGGACCGAGGGCGACGACGCCGCGGCGATCTCTGCCGGCATCCGCCGCACCTATACCGAGACCAATCTGCGCTACAGCCAGGTGGCGCCGCTCTCGATGTATGAAGAGGTCAACACCGGCGACAATCTGCCGGCGCAGATCGACCTCTACGCCGAGCCTGGAGACGCCTACAAATTCCTGTTCATCGCCAAGGGCGGCGGCTCCGCCAACAAGAGCTTCCTCTATCAGCAGTCGAAGGCGGTGCTGAACCCCAAATCCCTGCTCAAATTTCTCGACGAGAAAATCCGCACCCTGGGCACCGCCGCCTGTCCGCCCTATCACCTCGCGATCGTCATCGGCGGCACCTCGGCCGAGATGAACCTTAAAACCGTCAAGCTCGCCAGCTGCCGCTATCTCGACAGCCTGCCGGCCGAGGGCAATTCCTGGGGTCAGGCCTATCGCGACCGCGGGTTCGAAGCCGAAGTGCTCGGACTGACCCGCGAATTGGGGATCGGGGCGCAATTCGGCGGCAAATATTTCTGCCACGACGTCCGTGTGATCCGCCTGCCGCGGCACGGGGCCAGCCTGCCGATCGGCATCGGCGTCTCATGCTCGGCCGACCGCCAGATCCTCGGCAAGATCACCGCCGACGGGATTTTTCTCGAAGAGCTCGAAACCAACCCGGCGCGCTTTCTGCCCGACATCGACGAGTCGACGCTCGGCGGCGCGGTGGTGCCGATCGACCTCAACCGGCCGATGGAAGAGATCCGCCGCAGCTTGTCGCAATATCCGGTAAAGACGCGCCTCAGCCTGACCGGCCCGCTGGTCGTCGCCCGCGACATTGCCCATGCGAAACTGCAGGAGCGGCTCGACCGCGGCGAGGGGCTGCCCGACTACGCCAAGAACCACCCGATCTACTACGCGGGTCCGGCGAAGACGCCGGCGGGCTATGCGTCGGGCTCGTTCGGGCCGACCACGGCCGGCCGCATGGACAGCTATGTCGATGCGTTCATGGCGGCGGGCGGCAGTTTTGTGACGCTCGCCAAAGGCAATCGCGGCGCCGAGGTCCGCGACGCCTGCCGCAAGCACGGCGGCTTTTATCTCGGCTCGATCGGCGGCCCGGCGGCGCGCCTTGCCCTCGACTGCATTCGCAAGGTCGAGGTCATCGAATATCCCGAGCTCGGCATGGAAGCGGTGTGGCGGATCGAGGTGGAAGATTTCCCGGCCTTTATCGTGATTGACGACAAGGGCAACGACTTTTTTGCCGCGCTCAGTTGAGGCGCGGACGGGCCGGGTCGGATGCCGGGACGTCGCAATTGGCGTCGGAAGATCTGCTGGCCTCGCTTGTTCACGGTGAAAATGGCGCCTGGGAAGCGTTTGTGCGGCGCTATGCCGGGCTAATCGTCGCCGCCATCCGGGGGGTCGCGCGCGAAGCAGCCGAAGTCGAGGATCTGGCCCAGGAAGTCTTTTTGCGGCTGTGCCGCAACGATTTCCGGCTGCTGCGCACCTATGACCCGGCGCGGGCCGGGCTGTCGACCTGGATCACCATTGTCGCCCGCAGCACCGCCCGCGATGCGCTGCGGCGGCACCGGCCGGTGTCGGTTCCGATCGAGGCGGTCCCCGAAGCCCAGCTCTCGGTCGAGCCGGTCGAGCCGGTCCGCAAGCTCAAGCTGCCCGAAGCGCTGTTGTCGCCCCGGCAGCGCGAAATCCTCGCGATGCTCTATGACCGCGACATGGACGTAGCGGAGATCGCGGGGCAGCTGGGCATCGACCCGCAAACCGTGCGCAGCGCCCATCACAAGGCGATGATCAAATTACGTGCGTATTTCAAAGCGGAAGCCGAATGAGCGGTCGAACCAGCAAGTTGCGGGGATGCTTGGGTGGCGGCCCGCCTAAATTACTCGCAGAGAGCGGTGCGATGAGCCGAATCGACGATGCAGTAGAAGGGCCGGAGGCCCGTGAAGCCCACCGTGCTTTGTGGCGACGCTGCCGCACGACCGACGCGCCGGTGAATGAAGCCGAACGCTTTCTCGACCTTGCCGGCTTGGCCGACGGGCTGCTCGACGACGAGGAGCGCGGCCGTGTCGTGGCCTTGGCCGCCGGCGACCGGGTCATGGCGGCGGATGTCGCCGCGGGGAGGGCAATCTCGGCCGGCGGCATCGCGATGCCCGGCGGGCTCGAGCGACATCATTGAACGCGCCGTCGCTATCGTCGCGGACGGGCCCGAGCAAAGGCGCGTAATCCCGCTCGCCGCACAGGCGGTGCGGCGCCGCGTTCTGCACGGTGTGGCCCAGTGGGGCGGTCTCGCCGCGGCTATCGGATTTGCGAGCTGGATCGGTTTTGCGATGGGCAGCGGCGCCTCTTTGACCTTGAGCCAGCCCGGCCTGCAGCGACAGATCAGCGACGAGAATTTCTTGCCTGAATTGCTCGACCCTTCGACCGGTTTCCTGCGCGATCTCGGCGACGGCCAGCAAACATGATGCTGGTCGAGCCCGCCGCCCGCAGCAGCACCCGCCGATATCTGTGGCGGGCGGTCCTCGCGCTCTCGCTGGCGCTCAACTTGTGTTTCGTCGCCGGCGCATTGTGGATTCGCATCCACGCGCCTGCCCCGCCGGCCTCCGCCGAAGACCGGCTTGAGCGGATGGCGGGCGAGCTCAACCTTGGACCCGAGCAAAAACAGGCCTTTGCCCGTTATTCGCAGACGATGCGCGAGCGGCTGCAGGCGATGCACGGCGCGGTGCAGCCGCTGATCGGCAACGCCTGGTCGGAAGTGGGCAAGCCGCAAGCCGACGAAGCCAAGGTCATGCAGCTCTTTGACCAGGCAGACCAGGAGCGGCGCGGCTTCATGCGGGAGCTGACGACGACGACCTTGTCGTTTTTGGCGACCCTGTCGCCGGAGCAGCGGGCCAAGTTCGTCCGGCTCGCGCGTCAGCGCCCACGCCCTTGGTCGCCGCCACCCGACAGCGGCGGTGCTCGTTGAGCAGACCGCCGCGCCGCCGCTGCGGACCGTCGCCTTCGCCCGAGGAGCCCATAATGGCAACGAGTAACCTGGCCCGCTGTCATCGCCGACGGTTTTTGCGTCTGGCCGCTTTCGGGGCGCTGGCGCTCGGCATCGCATTGTCAGCCGCCGGCGCGCGGGCGCAGCCGGCCGGCGGGGCGGCACTCAAGATTGGCATCATCGGGGCTGGACGGGAGGGTGGCGCGCTCGGCGCCTTGCTCGTCAAAGCGGGACACCCGGTCATGTTCTCCTCGCGCAATCCAGAGGAGCTGAAGGGTCTCGTCGACAGTCTCGGGCCGCTCGCCAAGGCCGGCACTGTCGCGCAGGCCACCGATTTCGGCGATGTCGTGATGATCGTCGTCCCCTACACTGCCATGCAGCAGATCGGCCGTGATTACGGCCCGGCGCTGGCAAAAAAGCAGGCGGTCATCGATGTCAGCAACCCGATCGCCCGGCGCGATGGGGCGGACCTCGTCAAATCGGTCGACGAGCAGGGAGGCGCGGGGCTCGCGACCGCGAAAATATTGCCCGGCGCGCGCCTCGTGCGCGGCTTCAACGCGATCGGCTATATGAAGCTGACGGCTGACGCCCACCGCGCCGGCGAGCCGCTCGGGGTGCCGATCGCCGGCGACGACCAGGGTGCGGTCGCAACGGCCTCCGCCCTCATTCGCGAGATGGGCTTCGAGCCGGTGCTGGTCGGTGGGCTGGCGAAAGGCAAATATCTGGTGCCCGGAACGCCGCTGGGCGGAGAGCACACGCCCGCCGAGCTTCGCCAGATCGCCGCCGGCCTCAGCTGAGCCGCGCTTGAGCGACCATCTCTACCGCCTGCTGCGACGGTTCATCGACATCCGGCGCGAGGAGGTCTCGGTCGTCGGCTGGTGCTGGCTGCTGATATTCGCGGTCCTGTCGTCCTATTACATCATGCGGCCGATCCGCGACGAGGCTGGCGTCGCCGGCGGCGTCAACAATCTGCAGTGGCTGTTCACCGGCACCCTTATTGGCATGGTGCTGGCGAACATCCCGTTCGCCTACCTGGTCAAGAAATTGCCGAGACGCCGGTTCATTCCGATCACTTACCATTTCTTTGCTGTCAACATCGTGTTGTTCGCCGCGCTTCTTTATTGGGCCGATGCGAGACAGACGATCTGGATCGGACGCATTTTCTTCATCTGGGTCTCGGTTTATAATCTGTTCGTCGTTTCGGTGTTCTGGCAGCTGAACGTCGACCTGTTCAATCCCGAGCAGGGCAAGCGGCTGTTTGGCCTGATTGCCGCCGGGGCCTCGGTCGGCGCCATTGTCGGATCGAGCGTGACCGCCGGTTTGGCGCGCCAGGTATCGCCGATCTTCCTGTTGCTGGGTGCTGGGGTGCTGCTCGAAATCGCGGTGTTCAGCGTTAGCCGATTGTCGCGCTTGTCGCTCGCGCTGCATCGTGGACCGGCATCGGTCGCGGTCGAGGAGGCGCCGATCGGCGGGAGCATCTTTGCCGGCATCACCCACGCTTTCGGCTCGCGCTATCTCATAAATATCAGCGTGTTCGTGCTGCTGTTCACGGTAAGCTCGACGATCCTCTACTTTCAGCAGGCCGGCATCGTCAGTCACAATATTGGCGGTCGCGGGGCGCAGACCGCGTTCTTTGCCACCGTCGACCTGTGCGTCAACATCCTGACGCTCGCGGTCCAGCTGTTTCTGACCGGACGCATCGTAGCGCTGCTCGGCGTCGCCCTGACCCTCGGCCTGTTGCCGGCGCTGACCATAATCGGCTTTGGCGCGCTGGCCTTGCTGCCGACGATCGCCGCCGTCGCCGTGTTCCAGGTGCTGCGTCGCGCCGGCGACTACGCGATCACCCGGCCGACCCGCGAGGTGCTGTTCACCGTCGTCCCGCGCGAGGACCGCTATAAGGCGAAAAGCTTCATCGACACCGTCGTCTACCGTGCCGGGGACCAGATCGGCGCCTGGTCCGTTGCACTGTTGCGCGGATTGGGGTTCGGCATCGCGGAGATGGCTTTGGTCGCGGTCCCGCTCGCCGCCCTATGGCTCGTCGACGCGCTGTGGCTCGGCCGCCGGCAGGAAAGGCTGGCGGCAGCGCAAGCGGGGCCCGCGGGACCCGTTGCCGAACGCGCCCAGGCATGAGGATCGCGGGCCGGGCGGCGCCGCTGCCGGCTACCCCGCGCTGATGTTGCGCAGGGTGCGGCAAGCGCGGGCATTGCTGGCAGCTTTTATCGCGGTTGTCGTTGTCGTCGGGCTGCCGGCGGCGAGGGCTGCCGACCCGGCTGCGGCCGGGCGGTTCCTGGTGCTCAGCGACATCCATTTCGACCCGATGGCCGATCCGCGTCTGGTCGACACGCTCGCCGCCGCCGAACCCACGCAATGGCCGGCCATCCTTGACGGCCAGACCGACAAAGGCTTCGGCCATTACGGCGCCGACACCAATTGGCGTCTGCTGCGCTCGGCTGTAGAGCACATGAAGGCGGTGCTGCCGCATCCCGCCTTCGTAATGATCACCGGCGATTTCCTGGCGCACCATTTCCGCGAGCAATTCAATGCCGCGGCGCACGATCATTCGGATGCCGTCTATCGCGGCTTTGTCGGCAAGACCATGCGGTTTCTGGCGCTGGAGATAGAGGCGGCCTTCCCGCAGACACCAATCCTGCCGGCGCTCGGCAACAACGACGCAATCTGCGGCGATTTCGAGCTGGAGCCGGACGGCCCATTCCTCGCCGACATGCTGCCGCTGGTGCGCGGGCTCGTCGGCGAGCGCGCCAAAACCGATCTCGGCGCGGCGTGGACAAGGTACGGCAATTACAGCGCCGCGGTTCCCGGTCTTCCCGGCGTCAGGCTTATTTTCGCCAATACCGTTTTTTTCTCGCGCCGATATCAAAACGCCTGCAGTTCAGCGGGCGGGGACGATCCGGGTCAGGCAACGCTTACTTGGCTCTCGGCCCAGTTGGCGGCGGCCGAGCACGCGCACGAGCATGTGTGGCTCGCCTACCACGTCCCGCCCGGCATCGACGGATTTGCGACTTGGCGCCTGGGATCGTGTCCCGACCACATCATTCCGATGTGGGCAGAGGCCTACGCCCAGCCGGTCTACGGGTTGCTGCGACGCTACGCCCGTACCGTCGCCGCCAGCTTTGCCGGCCATACCCATATGGACGATTTTCGCCTGATCGGCGAGCGCCCCGGTTATTTCGGCTTTGCCCTGATAACGCCCGCGCTCAGTCCGATCTTTGGCCAGAACCCGGCGTTTCGCAGCGTCGCCTTCGATAAAGCGGGCGGCCTTCTCGACCAGACGACCTACGAGCTTGCCAATCTGTCCGAGGCCGGCGCCGACCGCCCGCCGAAATGGCAGTCGGAATACACTTTCCGCGACGAATGGCGCCTCTCGCGCATCGACCTGCCGAACCTTGAGCGGCTGTACACGATGATCACGACCGCACCAAAGGACCGCGACCGCTGGCATGCGCTGTTCGTCGTATCGAGCCCGTTTTATTGGGCGCACAGCTCAAGCGCCGCCCAGGTGATCCGCGCCTATGATTGCGCCACCGGTCACGTCTCCACATCCGACTTCGACGGGTGCTGGTGCGGCGGCGCAAAATAGCCGCTATTTGGTGCCGAACAGACGGTCGCCGGCGTCGCCGAGGCCGGGCAGGATGTAGCCGTGCTCGTTCAGGCAACGGTCGAGCGCCGCGGCGACGATCGTCACCTCCGCAAAGACGTCGAGGACCTTGTCCACGCCTTCGGGCGCGGCGACCAGGCAGACGAATTTGATCGAGCGCGCCTTCAGCTCGACCAGGCGGGAGATTGCCGCGACCGCCGAGTTGCCGGTCGCCAGCATCGGGTCGACCAGGATTACGTCGCGCTCGGCGAGGTCGTCCGGCAATTTCAGATAGTACTCGACCGCCTGTAGGGTGCGCGGCTCGCGATAGATGCCGATATGGCCGACCCGCGCCGACGGCAACAGGTCGAGCATGCCGTCGAGTATGCCGTTGCCGGCGCGCAGGATCGAGACGAGGCACAGCTTTTTGCCCGCCAGCAGCGGAAAGCTGCCGCGTTCGAGCGGCGTGTCGACCTCGACGAGTTCGAGTGGAAGATCGCGCGTCGCCTCATAAGCGAGCAGCAGGCTGATCTCCCGCAGCAGCCGGCGGAACCCGGCGGTGGAGGTCGTCCGGTCGCGCATCAGTGACAATTTGTGCCGAACCAGCGGATGGTCGACGACGGTCAATCCCGCCCTATGCTGCGGCATCCGTGGCACTCCTCAAAACAAGGTTCCGTCGCTGACGATTTCGAGCGGGGCGCTGCCGTCCGGCCGGCGCTCGAAGGCGATTTCGCGCCCCGCCGCCCAGCTGCCGCCTTCGAGCACGCAGGCGAGCGGAAACTCCGCGGCGCTCTTGCCGAGCCGCTCGCGCACTTCGGGCGCCAGGCGGTCGAGCAGAGCCACGGTCAATGCCCGCCATTCGACGACCGGCTCGCCCGCCGCGTCGAGCGGCCGCGACAACAGGCCGGCGTCGCGTGGCATGACGACCCCGCTGTCGAGAAACAGCCCGCCATTCCGATATTCGGCAAGCCCCGTGAGCCCGTCGAGCGCGCCGACCGGCACACCCGCCATTTCAAGCGGCTCGACCAGAGAATAAGCCAGCCATTGCGAGAGCTTGTGAAACGGCACGAGGCCGTCGCCCGGCACCGCGCCATGCCGGCCGCAATCGCCGAGTGCGACGCCGCCAATGCCGATCCGCGCCGGCCAGATCGGCCCGAGCGCGTAAAGCAGGGTGCGCAGGATCTCGGCGGCTGTCAGTACGCCGCCCTGCGCTCGCCACAAATCGTAAAGATGCCCCGGCCGCGCCGGCACGCCAAAGCGGTCGGGATCGGCGGCGCAGACTTCGCCCAACCGGCGCAGCAACGCCGCACGGCTGTCGAGGCCGCGGAGTTCGTTGCGCGGGCCATGCTGGAACGCAATGGCGAGGCTTTCGGGCGTCATCCGCGCCAGCGCCGCCGCATCGGCCCGCCACGGGTCGCCCGGATCAGCGGAAAACAACCCCTGCTGCATCGCCCGCAGGCTCGCCACCGCCAGCCCCTCCGACCGCCCCCACACCTGGCCGGTCTCGGCCTCGCGGTAAACCCACCCCTGCCCTGCCCCGGCATCGAGCAGCACCGAGACCACCGCCAGATCGATCCGTGCGCGCGCCTCTTCGGCGCCGTCGGCCTCGGCGGCGACCAGTGCCGCGCGGTCGACCCCACCCGCCGAAAAGTGCCGCCAGCGGCTGTGAAACGGAACCGTGAGATCGGGATAACGCCGGCGCGTGACCGCGGCGACGCGGTCGGCCGCCGCGCCGAGCCGGCTCAGGTCGAGTCGGAAGTGCCGGGTCGCGTTGCGTTGCGCCGCCGCAAACACGATCTCGCAGCGCTCGCGCACCGCGGCGGCGCTCAAGAGCGTCGCGACGTTCGTTCCGGCTTTATTCGCCGAGGGCACGGCCCTTGACGCGGTTCAGTTCCTCGGCGTCGGGCATGCCGGCCGGCGTAAAATAGCCCGCCGCCTTTTTGGCCTCGATCTCGACCGAGGCGTCGAGCGGAACCAACCGCTGCGGGATCGCGACCTGCTCGACGATTTCGATCCCCTGCGCTTCGAGTGCTGCCCGCTTCAGGTTCGACATCGAGACCCAGCGGTCGATGCGGCGCACCCCGAGCCAGTGCAGGACGTCCGGCATCAACTCCTGAAACCGCAGATCCTGCACCCCGGCAACGCATTCGGTGCGGCGGAAATAGGTGTCGGCGCGGTCGCCGCCCGGCTGCCGCTTGCGCGCGTTGTAGACGAGGAATTTGGTGACCTCGCCGAGCGCCCTGCCCTCTTTGCGGTTGTAGACGATGATCCCGGTCCCGCCTTGCTGCGCGGTCGCCACACAGACCTCGACGCCGTGCGCCAGATAGGGCCGGCAGGTGCAGATGTCGGAGCCGAAAACGTCCGAACCGTTGCATTCGTCGTGGACGCGGCAGGCGATCACCGCGTCGCGCGCCGCCATCTGCTCGACATCACCGAACAGGTAAACCGTCGTCCCGCCGGTCGGCGGCAGCAGCACTTCGAGATCGGGGCGGGTGACGAGTTCGGGAAACATGCCGCCGGTTTCCTCGAACAGGCTGCGGCGCAACTCGCTCTCGGCGACGCCAAAGCGTGCGGCGAGCCCAGGCAGATGCCACACGGGGTCTATCGCCGCCTTGGTCACGCGGATTTCGCCGTTCTCGAGCAACACCCGGCCGTCGGGCTCGAGCTCGCCCTCGGCGACCAGTTGCCGGATCTCCGGCATCGCGATATGTGCGGTGGTGACCGCGATCGTCGGGCGCGCGTCGATGCCGGCTCGGATCGTCTCGGCAAAAACCTCGCCGACCAGATGCCCCCACGGGTCGAGCGAAACGATTTTTGAGGGGTCGCTCCATTGCGGGGCCGGCGCGATCAAGGCCGCCGGGGCGGTGTCGGTCAAATCGGGACGATGGTCGCGGGCGAGGGCCCCGGTCGCGACCGCGAGCGCGCGGTAAATGCCGTAGGCGCCCGAATACGAGCCGACGGCATTGCGCCGGCTCGGCTCGGCCGGGCTGGCGACGACCGGACCGCGCTCGCCCGGGTCGGCGGCGCCCCAGCGCAGCGGGACAGCACTTTGGCCGGCGCTCGCCGGATGGGTCGTCAGCCGGATGTGGCGCGGTATCAAGTGCTCCATTTTGCCTTCTTGGCGGCAGCCGAAGTGGCATAAAGTGGGGACGGCAACCGTTAATCGCAACTCGGCGCAACGGGACGGCGCGGCCAACGTTCGTCGCGAGCCGGCCGAAACCCGGAATTGAACTATCCGCCCGGCGCATTTGTTTTACAGGGCAAAGTTGCAGCGTGACCCACGGAGAACCCGAAATGAGATACCTGCTGTTGTCGGCCACCTTCGCCGTTTTGTTTGCCGCGGGCTCCGCCGTGGCGCCGCCGGCCGAGGCGAAAGGCTGTCTGAAGGGTGCGGCTGTCGGCGGCGTCGCCGGGCACTATGCCGGCCATCACGCCATACTCGGCGCGGTGGGCGGCTGCATCGTCGGGCACCATATGGCGAGCAAGCAAGCCCACGAGCGGGCGCAGCAGCAACAGCAGCCCGCCCCCAGCACCACCACCGCAGATCCCCAGGGCGGTTCCGACTCGGGGCGCTGACGCCGGCCCGTCACGACAACATGATCGGCGAAAGGGATCGCCGGATCAGCGGGACGACATTAGACTTGCGCGGTCGGAGGCTGGCCAGAGATGGCCACAGCAGGCATGCCGCGATGGACCCGCGCAAGTTTCAGGACCCGTTTATCACCGCCAAGGGTGAACCGCGCGCCCATGTCGCGCTGAAAGCCCTGGAGACGGTGTGGTTCAACACCGGCACGCTGTGCAACCTGACCTGCGGTCATTGCTACATAGAGTTGTCGCCAAAGAACGACCGGCTGGTTTACCTGACCGCGGCGGAGGTGGCCGAGTACCTCGACGAGATTGCCGCCAGCCGGCTGCCGACGCGAACGGTCGGCTTCACCGGCGGCGAGCCGTTTATGAACCCCGAGTTGCCGGCGATGCTCGACGACACGCTGTCGCGCGGTTTCGCCGCGCTGGTGCTGACCAACGCAATGAAGCCGATGGCCAAATGCAAGCCGGCCTTGCTGAGACTTAATGCACGCTACGGCGACCGGCTGACGATCCGGGTCTCGGTCGACCACTACGGACCCGCGGTCCACGAGGAGGAACGCGGCCGGCGCAGCTGGAAGCCGACGATCGACGGGATGTGCTGGCTCGCGCGCAACGGGTTTTCGCTGCACGTCGCGAGCCGCCGCCTGTCGGGCGAGACCGAAACCGAGATCCGCGCCGGCTTCGCCCAACTCTTCGCCGCGATCGGCGTGGCGATCGACGCCGCCGACCCGGTGCGGCTGGTGGTGTTTCCCGAGATGGACGCCGCCGCCGACGTGCCCGAAATCACCGAGGCGTGCTGGGGCATTCTCGGCAAGTCGCCCGAGAGCGTCATGTGCTCGTCGGCGCGCATGGTCGTCAAACGCAAGGGGGCGGCGCGGCCGGCGGTGTTGGCCTGCACATTGCTGCCCTATGACGAACGCTTCGAGATGGGAGCGACGCTCGCCGAAGCCAGCGGCGCGGTGCCGCTCAACCATCCGCACTGCGCCAAGTTCTGCGTGCTCGGCGGCGGCGCCTGCAGCGTCGGCTGAACGCGCGGTTCCGGCTGATGCCTCAGTGTGCAGGTCGGAAGCGGCCGACACGTCGATGACGTGTCATCGCGAGGCGCCCTGCCGCGGGTCGGCGTCCGGCGCGCCGTAATTGTCGTGATGGCGAACCCAGGCTTGGTTGTAGGGCAGGCCGGCCTCGTCGCGCCCTTTCGGAACCAGGTCGAGATGGTGGTAGGCGGCGTTCATCATATCGAGGCCGCGCGCGTAATATGAATAAGTGTGAAAAATGGACCGGGGAGATGAATTTGCGGCACGAAAGGCTGGTCAGACCCGGAGTTGATCGAGAGCCATCGCCACGGCTGGACCGGCTGCTTCGAAAAACTGGCGGAACTGCTCTCCGGCCGGCCGGGCCGAATGAAGCCGGCGGCTATCACCGGCTGCGATACCGTCGCGGTGGCCGGATGGCTCACCGACGGGGCCCGCTCGGCGTCGCAGCCGCAAGAGGTCGTGGCGCAATTGTGCGAACGGCTGATCGCCCTCGGCATTCCGCTGTGGCGAACCGCGCTGTTCGTGCGCACCCTGCACCCGCAGGTGATCGGCCGCAGCGTCGTGTGGCACGCGGATACCGGGGCGCGCGTGACCGAGATCGGCTATGAGCGGCTCGCCGAAGCGGATTTCCTGGCGAGCCCGGTGGCGCACGTCTACAGCACCGGCATGCCGCTGCGCCGGCGCTTGGCGGCGGCCGGTTGCCCGGCCGACTTTCCGCTCCTCGACGAGTTTCGCGCGGAAGGCATTACCGACTACCTGGCGTCGCCGCTGTTCTTCACCAACGGTGAAATTCACGTCGCGACCTGGACGACGCGCCAGCTTGGCGGCTTTACGGATGCGCAGCTCGCCGGGATCGAGACCGTCGTCGCACCGCTCGCCCGAATCGCCGAGGTCTACGCGCTGCGCAGCACCGCGAGCAATTTGCTCGACGCCTATGTCGGCCATCAGGCCGGCGAGCGCATTCTTTCCGGCCAAATCCGGCGCGGCGACAGCGAAGCGATCCATGCGGTGATCTGGCTGTCGGACATGCGCGGCTTCACCGCACTGGCCGACGCGCTACCGCCGCCGAGATTGATCGAGCTGCTCAACAGCTATTTCGACTGCCAAGTGGCGGCTATCGTCGGGCACGGCGGCGAAATCCTCAAATTCATGGGCGACGGGTTGCTGGCGATTTTTCCAATCGGCGGCAGCGCGAAGGAGGTGCAGGCTGCATGTGAGGCCGCATTGGCGGCGGCACGCGAGGTTCGGACAAGGATCGCCGCCTCGGACATCCTCACAGCACTCGGCGGCGGCGATCAGCCTCGTTTCGGGCTGGCGCTGCATGTCGGCGAAGTGCTCTTTGGCAATATCGGCGGCGGCAACCGCCTCGACTTCACCTGCATCGGCCCGGCGGTGAACCTCGCGGCGCGCATCGAGGGGCTGACCGGCAAGACCGGCCAAGCGATCCTCGCCTCCGGCGAATTCGCTGGGCATTGCGGGCCGGGGATGGTCCCGGTCGGAGAGTTTTCGCTGCGCGGCTTCGGCGCTGCCCAGGTGGTGTTCGGCCTCGCCGACGAAGACCGGCTGACGAATTTTCGGATGCAGCCCAGCTAAACTGGTAGAGGAAATTGAACGGAATTTTTCGAGTGCGGTTTTCGGGTGCATTCTCAAAACCGAGCAAATGCCGACTCAGGATGTCTCCTTGCTGCGGCGTCCAATCCGGCGGGTTGACAGAGCGGATGATGAGCCGCGATATCTGGCCGGATATAGTCCGGGCGTGGAGCCGCCGTTCCGACGCTCCGCCGCAATCCGACACCGCGAATTTCGCCGCGCCGGGAAAATGATTTCCCTGTGCGCCCGCCGGTTGTCGGCGCTTCCGATGACATCACGGCGCTGTAGCGAATTGATCCGCAGGGTGTACTGTCGGGGCGCGGATCGTGGCGAGGGCGCGTAACCTCAACGTCAATCCACTGGTATTTGGTGAACCGCTGATTGGCCGTGAGAAATCGGCACGGGATCGGAAACAATCGTATCCAATGACCCTCGCGCGTTACGCCGGCTGTGCACCAGACCTCGATCCCGCGATGCGCCGGCGCCGGGTAGGTAGGGACGGTAATCAGAACCCGTTTTGTCTCCCAGCCGTTCGCCATGAGCGCCAAGCCGTTGACGATCGAGGCCGCGCAGCCCCTATTTTTCCAGCGCTTTGGCGGCGCGGTTGAGCTGGCGGCGGGAGCGGGTGTTGGCGCGAGGGCGACCGGATAAGAGCTTGGCCCGCTTCGAGCGGATCGCACTGGTGCTGTCGGGCGGCGAGGCGCTGGGTGCGTACCAGGCCGGCGCCTATGCGGCGCTCGAAACGAGTGGGGTGCGGCCGAACTGGGTCGCCGGCAGCGGTATCGGCGCCGTCAACGCCGCTATCATCGCCGGCAATCTGCCGCATGAACGCGCGTTGAACCTTTGCCGCTTCTGGCAAAAGGTCAGCCAACGCGCCGCGTGGCGGCGAAGCTGGGGTCTGGCCCGCTGGGCGCGCCGGGCGGTTGGGCGCAACCTGTCGCTCATGCGCCGCGGCGCGTGGTTGGCGCGCCAATTGGCGGATCCGATCATATCGGCGGCCGAGCTGCGCGAACTGATCGGCGAGGCGGTCGACTTTGAGCGGGTCAATTCCGGCGCCGTGCGTGTCGTGCTCGGCACCGTCAACCTGGAGAGCGGCGCCGAGACCTTTTTCGACAACGACCGGCATGTGATCGGCCTCGACCACGTAATGGCCGGAACGCCGCTGGCCGGGCTGCCCCCAGTTGCGATCGACGCTCAACTTTTCGCCGGGGGTGCGGTTTCGGTCTCGGCGCTGGACGACGCCCGCCCGGCCGACACGCTGTGCTTTGCGATCGACGGCTATGACCCGATGCCCGGGAGTCCGGGCGGAACCAGCCGCTCGGCGCGCGAAATTGCGGCGATGCGCCGGACCCGCGACCTGCGCCGCATGATTGCCTTGCTCGGCGAGCGTGTGCCGCCGGCTCTGCGCGGCGAGGTCAACATTCGCCGCTGCCTCGCCGAGGCAAGCGACGCGACGATGACGATTCTGCACCTTGTCCACGAGGGCAGCGCCGTCGACCTCGCCGCGAAGATGTCGGATTTCTCGCGGAGCGCGGTCACCAGGCGGTGGAGAGCAGGCGAAAGCGATGTCGCGGCGAGCCTTGCTCATCCGCGCTGGCTGGCGCCCCCGCCGCGCCTTGCCGCTGTGGTCGTCCACGAAGTGCGCGGCGGCGTCGTCGCGCCGCAACGCTGATTTCGTTTTGCCTATGGCGTGGGCGGAATATCCGGGCTGCCTGGCGATACGGCAGCTTTCAACGCTTCCATAGAAACATTTAGAGAATACATCTGCGGTTGCATCGTTGGCGCAAGGCGAGCCGCGATACCCTTGCCTAAACGCTTGTCACGACAAATATATCGTTGAACTGAAAAGGTTTTCGTAATGAGATGGTTTCGCCTGGGGGACGTTCAAAACGGCGGACTGTTTCGATTTACAGGATGGTCGCGCAATCGTGCGGCCGGTGCACAGACGAGGGTACATGCTTTACGACGCCTACCAGGCTCAAAACGACATATTCGGTCCGATCCGGCTGATGGCCGGGACCGCCAGCGAATGGCTCGGCCATTCCTGGCCGCCTATCGCGGACATGCCGTTTGTCCGCGGGGCAGCCGCCGCGATGGAGTTGTTGTCGCATGCGGGGTTGTCGCATGAGCGGCCCGATTTCCGCATTCATGCGGTAACGATCGACGGCAGGGAGGTCCCCGTCAAAGAGGAGGTCGTAGCCTCCCATCCATTCTGCAACCTGCTGCATTTCCGCAAGGAGATGGACCCGAGACGAGCCGACCGTGCTGGTCGTCGCACCGCTTTCCGGCCATTTCGCGACCTTGCTGCGGGGCACGGTCGAGACCCTGCTGGCCGATCACAACGTCTACCTGACCGACTGGGTCAATGCGCGCGACGTGCCGCTGCTGTTCGGCCGGTTCGACCTCGACGATTTCGTCGAGCTGGTGGTTCGCTTTGTCCGCCTGCTCGGCCCCGATACCCATGTGATGGCGGTCTGCCAGCCCTCGGTGCCGGTGCTGGCGGCGGTGTCGCTGCTCGCCGCCGACGCCGATCCGTGCCAGCCCGCCTCGATGATCCTGATGGGAGGCCCGATCGACACTCGCGCCAACCCGACAGCGGTCAACCAGTTCGCCAAGGCGCACGCGCTCGACTGGTTCGAGCGGACCGTGATCACCTCGGTGCCGGCGCGTTATCCCGGCGCCTTTCGCCGAGTTTACCCGGGCTTCCTGCAGCTGGCCGGGTTCCTCAGCATGAATTTCGACCGCCACGTCTCGGCGCATTGGACGATGTTCCGCGACCTCGCCCGCGGCAACGGCGAGAGTGCGGCCGCGACGCGCGCCTTTTACGACGAATACACCGCGGTCATGGACCTGCCGGCCGATTTCTACCTGCAGACGATCGAGCGCGTATTTCACCGCCATGATCTGCCGCTCGGGGAGTTTCGGGTGCGCGGGCGCCTGGTCGAGCCGGCGGCGATCGAGCACACCGCGCTGATGACAGTCGAAGGCGAGCGCGACGACGTCTGCGGTCCGGGCCAGACCGTCGCCGCCCACAATCTGTGCACCGCCATCGCGCCGGCAAAAAAGACGCACCACCTCCAGCTCAAAGTCGGCCATTATGGCGTCTTCCACGGCCGCCGGTGGCAGACGGAGACCTATCCCAGGGTCAAATCATTCATTCGGGCGCTGGGCTAGGGAGCCCGCGGCGGCGCGCCCTCCCCCGATTGCAGCATGGGGGTGTAAGGGAGGGAGTGCATGACTATAGGCGGCAAGGTCGTGATCACTTGCGCCGTCACCGGGTCGATCCACACCCCGACGATGAGCCCCTACCTGCCATTGACCCCGGACGAGATCGCCCGCGACGCGATCGCCGCGGCCGAGGCGGGGGCAGCGATCCTGCACCTCCACGCGCGCGACCCGAAGGACGGCCGGCCGACCCCCGACCCCGGCGTCTTCATGCAATTCCTGCCGCGGATCAAGCAGGCGACCAGTGCCGTCGTCAACATCACGACCGGCGGCGGTCACGGCATGTCGCTCGACGAACGGCTCGCCGCTCCGCTGCGCGCCCGGCCCGAGATGTGCTCGTTGAACATGGGCTCGATGAATTTCGGGCTCTACCCGATGCTCTCCCGCTACAAGGACTGGAAATATCCGTGGGAGACGCAGCATCTCGAAATGACCCGCGACTTCATCTTTCGCAACACGTTCGCCGACATCGAGCGGATTTTGAAGGATCTGGGCGAAGGCTGCGGCACCCGGTTCGAGTTCGAATGCTACGATGTCGGTCACCTCTACAATTTGGCGCATTTTCTCGAACGCGGGCTGGTCAAGCCGCCGCTGTTCGTGCAGACGATTTTCGGCATCCTCGGCGGCATCGGCGCCGACCCCGACAACCTCGTCCACATGAAGCGGATCGCCGACAAATTGTTCGGCGACAGCTATGCCTGGTCGGTCCTCGCCGCCGGCCGCCACCAATTGCCGCTGGTCACGATGGGCGCCATCATGGGCGGCAACGTCCGCGTCGGGCTCGAGGATTCGCTGTGGATCGGCCGCGGCAAGCTCGCCACCAGCAACGCCGACCAGGTCAGCCGGGTGCGCGCCATCGTCGAAAACTTGTCGCTCGAAATCGCCACCCCGGACGAGGCGCGGGCGATGCTCGCGCTGAAGGGCGGCGACGACGTGGGCTTCTGAGCGAGGGACGGCGGCCAATGATCGACAAGCGGGTGGCCGACCTCGCCGCGGCGGTGGCGGGAATCAAGGACGGGTCGGTGATCCTGGCCGGCGGCTTCGGCGGAGCGGGGTCGCCGGAAGCGCTCTATCAGGCATTGCTGGAGCAGGGGGCAAGAGACCTGACGATCGTCAACAACAATGCCGGCACCGGGCGCACCGGGCTCGCCGGGCTGATGGATGCCGGCCGGGTCAGGAAGATCATCTGCTCGTTTCCACGCAGCGCCGGCTCGGTCGTGTTCGAGGAGCTGTACAAGGAAAGCAAGATCGAGCTCGAACTGGTGCCGCAGGGCATTCTCAGCGAGCGCATGCGCTGCGCTGCCGCCGGGCTCGGCGGCTTCTACTCGCCGGTCGGGGTTGGCACCCGCTTGGGCGACGGCAAAGAGGAGCGCGAGATCGACGGGCGGCGCTATGTCCTGGAAAAACCGCTTAAGGGCGATGTGGCGCTGATCAAGGCCGATCGCGGCGACCGCTGGGGCAATTTGACCTACCGCAAATCGGCGCGCAACTTCAACCCGACGATGGCCCAGGCGGCCGACCTGTCGATCGCCCAGGTGCGGGCGTTTGTCGAACTCGGCGACATCGATCCCGAGCACGTCGTCACGCCAGGGATCTTTGTCGACCGCATCGTCCAAGTCGCGTTTTAGGACGTGTCATTGCGAGGAGTCGCAGGCGACGAAGCAATCTCGATCGGCTGGGCCGCCCGGCGGGAGATTGCTTCGCTTCGCTCGCAATGACAGACTAGACGCTCGTCGGGGACTAGACCGGAGGTAACCGATGCCGCTCACTCGTCGCCAGATCGCCTGGCGGGCCGCGCAAGACCTCGCTGACGGAGTGTACGTCAATCTCGGCATCGGTCTGCCGACCATGGTCGCCGATGTCCTCCCCAAGGGTCGCGAGATCGTATTGCAGAGCGAGAACGGCGTCCTCGGGGTCGGCCCGGCGCCGAGTGCCAACGAAATCGACCTCGACCTCGTCAACGCCGGCAAGCAGCCGGTGACCTTGCTGACCGGCGGCAGCTATGTCCACCACACCGATTTGTTTTTGATGATCCGCGGCGGCCATCTCGACCTCGCACTGCTCGGCGCCTTCGAGGTCGCGGAGAACGGCGATCTCGCCAACTGGACGACCGACGATCCGAGCTTCCCGCCCGGCGTCGGCGGTGCGATGGACTTGGCGGTCGGCGCCAAGGAGATCCGTGTGTTGTGCGAGCACACGACGCGCGACGGGTCCCCCCGCTTGCGCAAGGCCTGCGGCTACCCCTTGACCGCGAGCCGGGTCGTGCGCCGCATCTACACCGACCTCGCCGTCATCGACGTGACCCCCGGCGGGTTTGTCGTCCGCGAAATCGCCGAGGGCATAGACCTCGCGGGCCTGCAGGCCAAGACCGAGGCCACCCTCCACCCCGCCCCCGACCTCAAGCCGCTGCGCGCGCCACCGGTCTGACCAACGATCCATCGCGCGCCGGCGGCTCCGGCCGACCTCTCCCGAGCGGCTTCAAAACTTTGGCGCATAACGTGGTCTTCTGGCAAACGCTGGAATACTGACCAATCCGGCATGGTTTTGACGTTCGGGATTTTCCTCGGATTTTCGATGCGTTTGCATCATCTTTCGTGGCGGAAACCTTCTGTTTCCCGTCAGCCCCCGCACGAAACGGTTTTGGCTCAATCCCTGGGATTGCTACCGGCTGCGTTCTCGATCTGTCTGCTTATGCTACAAATTGGGGCGTTTCGTTAGTTCTGGCCAGCGGCGAAATAGGCGTGATCGCCGGCAGGCGGGACGGCGTTGCTTTTGACGGTCTCCCGAGAAAGCCCCTTCCCGGCTCGCCGCTGCGCAAACTGGTCAGCGACCCGTGCTGATCGAGCAGGATCAGCACGCTGGCCGCATCCCGAATGATGTTACGACGCTTGTTTAAATGTGCCGCCGCCCGCACCCAGGCCGCCACCAATACCAATGCCGCTTGTAGGGATGTAACCGATGAAGTTGTTAAAGTTAGTGATCTGGACGTGGCACGTACCGCCGATAACCACGATAAGCTCAATCGTGAACGGGCATGTTTGGCCCATAACGTTCTCGATTGGCATGTTGAATATCGCGCTACCCCAGCCCGTGTATCCACCGGCGCCTGGTCCAAATCCTCCCTCAAACAGGGCGAAACGCGCCCCATTTCTCTTAAACTCGACAGCCAAGTAATTACCGCCCACGCCGGCTAATGACACCGTGCAATCATAGATGTAGGTCTGTGCCGCCGCACGTGCGGCCTCCCCACTCGCTGCATCCGCACTTGCGCCTACACCAGCGTTCGTACGTTGTAGATACGTTTTGATGAATTCGCTTTGCTTGTCGACGGCTTCTTTTACTTTCGGTTCCATTGCCATGATGCTGCTCCTCATTTGTGTAAAGCGCAGTCCAGGACGGATATCTTATAGGCTGCTTATACCTACGCCGGCTTTTTATTTCCTTGAACGGTCATCGCCGCTCCCGGCTGTATCCGCGAGAACATCCTACTACGGATAATTTCTGAGCGTGAGTACTTTTTTTGATGTCCCGCTGCTTTTTGATGGGCTTTACGCTTGGATCATGGCGTTCCCCTGTTTTCTATATTTTGTGTTTCTGGCGCGTTCGGGGGGCCTCGTCAACGCCGCATAAGCCCATTATGACGAATTTCGTAAAGTTTCCGTAAAGTACTCATGTCAATGATAAAGTATTTCTCGCAGTATCTCGTGTCTCGATTTGGTTTGGAGGGAACTGGATCGGCGCTTGAGTAACCGGTCTAGCCGGGATTTACTTGGCCACGCCGGACGCAAGATACTGATCGCGGGGGCGCGGCAGTGAAATTGTGCGCAATGCGCCGCCTCGCCGCTGTCATTGCGAGCGCCGCGAAGCAATCTCGCCGCCAATCGTGCGGGATTGCTTCGCCGCTCCGCTCCTCGCGATGACAGCGCCCAGTGGGTCAGTTCTGACGCTTGGCACCCACCCGCTTACCTTCTTCGTCATTCCCGCGAAAGCGGGAACCCAGGGCGGCGAGCGGCGAACGCTTGCCCCCTGTTCGAGCCAGGGGCAAGCCTGGACCCCCGCCGGCGCCGGGGCGACGGTCAGGAGGAACTGTCAGGTCAGCACCACCAGGTTCGGTGAGGACGGCGCTCGGCGAACCGGCGCACCGGGCCGGTCAGCCTAGACCAGCGCCTTCAGCATCGCCTCGGCGCTCGACGCGTCGACCTGGCCCGGCTGCTGCTCGACCTGCAGCGATTTGACGACACCGTTGTCGACCAGCATCGAATAGCGCTTTGAGCGGACGCCGAGACCGCCCTTGCTGAGATCAAGCTCGAGCCCGAGCGCGCGCACGAAGTCGCCGCTGCCGTCGGCCAGCATCGTCACCTTGCCCTCGGCCTTCTGGTCTTTGCCCCAGGCGCCCATGACCGCGGCGTCGTTGACCGCGACACAGGCGATTTCGTCGACCCCTTTCGCCCTGATGTCGGCCGCCTTGTCGACATAGCCCGGCAGATGCCGTTGCGAGCAGGCCGGCGTAAAGGCGCCCGGCACCGCGAACAGCGCCACCTTTTTGCCGCGGAAGAAATCGTCGCTGCTGATCTCCTTCGGTCCCTCGGGGGTCACCTGGCGCAGGGTCACCGACGGGAGCTTGTCGCCAACATTGATCGTCATGAAGATTCCTCCTTGCTGTCGAAGCCCGACCGGCGCTGTCGAAACCCGACCGGCGCGGCCGCCTGGCCCGTGGCGCGCAGGGGATCGGGTGGGCGGAGCGATAGCACAGCACGGCTCGCCGGGCAAACCGCGCCGGGCATATGCCGGTTGCCGGTTTTTTGTGCGCTGTTGTTGGGCGGCGAAACTCCTATGATGGCCCACGGGCGGCGGATCGAGCGGGGAGTGCCAAGATGGCCGAAGGATCGCATCGGAGGGTGTGGTGAGCTCGCTCGCGGGCCAGCTGCTGGTCGCGATGCCGCAGATGGGTGACCCACGCTTTGCCCGCTCCGTCATCTTTTTGTGCACGCACAGCGGCGACGCCGGGGCGATGGGTTTGGTGATCAACAAGGTGCTGGGCTCGCTGACCCTGGCCGAGCTGTTCGCGCAGCTCGACATCGAATCCGGCGCCTTCGCCAAAAGACGGCCGGTGCATTTCGGCGGCCCGGTCGAGCCGGGACGCGGGTTTGTGCTGCACACCGCGGATTATCGCGAGGACGCCACCTTGCCGGTTACCGGGAACATCGCGGTAACCGCGACCCTCGACATCATGCGCGCGATCGGCAAGGGGCAGGGGCCGCGCCACTGCCTGTTTGCGCTCGGCTACGCCGGCTGGGCGCCGGGCCAGCTCGACGCCGAGATCCAGGCCAATGGCTGGCTCTCGGTTTCGGCCGACGAGGACATCGTTTTCGACCCCGGCCATGACGGCAAATGGCAGCGCGCGCTGGCCAAGCTCGGCATCGACCTCTCGACCCTGTCGAGCGACGCCGGCCACGCCTAGCTAGCCGGCTCTTCCGCAAGTCTCAGCCGGGCGAGGACCGCGGCCGCGACAAATGCGGCGCGTCGAGCCCGACCCCGACGAGGTGCCCGAACAATTCGGCAAGCCGCACCCGGTCGGCCTCGGGCAGCGGCGGCTTCAGGATCGAGGCGATGTTGGTGCGCAGGTGCTCGGGGTCGCCGGTGCCGAACAAGACGACCTCGACGCCCGGCTCGTGCCGCACAAAGCGATAGGCGGCGTCGGGAACCGAGCTGGCGCCGCCCGCATGGACCAAAAACTCGAGCGGGTCGGCTGAATTGGCGATGGCTTCCGGCACCAGCCCATAGCCGCCAGATCGCGCATCGTCGCCCGCAGCCGCTCGGGTTGCGAGAAGATGTTGCGCACGACAAACATCAGCAAGGTGCCGATCCCATGCGCCTGCGTCAGCGGAAACACCGCGCCGCGGGCGTTCGGGTGCATCATGTGAAAGCCGACCATCACGACTTCCCACAACCCGTCGCCGGCGGCGCGCCCGATCATCTCGTGGTGCGGATCATGCGGTGCGGTTTCGCTGATCCCGAGATGGCGGAGCTTGCCCTTTTCCTTCTCGCGCAGCAGCACCGGCGCCAGCACGTCGCGGGCGTGGTCGTAGGCGGCGGGCGCCACCCCGTGCAATTGGTAGATGTCGACATAGTCGGTGTCGAGCTGGCGCAGCGAGTTGTCGAGGCTGGCGACGATCGTTTCCGGCGCGGCCCGCCCGCTCGACACCGCGAACGGCGCCTTGGTGGCGATCACCACATCCTCGCGGCGCACCGCCTTGATCGCCTTGCCGAGTATCGCCTCGGTGCCGTAGGCGGCGGCGGTGTCGAAAAAGTTGACGCCGAGACCGATCGCCTGATGGATGATCGATATCGCGTGCGCCTCGCCCTTGCCCGCCGCCAACCCCAGCTGGCTGAACCCGCCGCACCCCAGCCCCGCCACGCTGACCCGCAGCCCGGTGCGGCCGAGCATCACCTGATCCATCCTTCCCCACCCTCCGATCTCGCAAACCCAGAGGCTTGCATCTTTCCTCTTATCCTCGACCGGCGCCACCGGCGCGCGCCGCCGCATCGCCCTGTAGGATGGGTTGAGCGCGCCGCGAAACCCATCGGGTGCGGCGGCGGCGATGGGCTTCGCAAAGCTCAGCCGTTGGGGTGGACGGCCCCGCGGCATCTGGTGCCAAAGTTCGGTCGTCGAAACCCGAACTGGAGACCGTCCATGACCGAGATTACGCGCATTGCCATCGACACGTCCAAGTCGGTGTTCACACTGCACGGGGTCGATGCCGCGGGCCGCGCGCTGTTGCGGCGCAATCTGCGGCGGCGCGAGCTGCTGCCGTTCTTTGAAAGGCTGGCGCCGGTCGAGGTGGCGCTGGAGGCGTGCGGCGGCTCGCATCACTGGGCGCGCGCGCTGGCCGCGCTCGGGCACCATGTGCGGCTGATCCCGCCGCAAATGTCGAGCCGGCGGCTGGACCGTGGGCAAGCCGTTTGTCAAGCGCGGCAAAAACGACCGCAACGAGGCCGAGGCGATCGGCGTCGCCGCGGCGCAGCCGTCGATCGCCAGCGTGCCGGTGAAGTCGGCCGAGCAGCAGGCGGCGGCGATGCTGTTGTCGGTTCGCGAGCTGTTGGTGCGGCAGCGCACCCAACTGGTCAACGCGATGCGCGGCCATGCCGCCGAGATGGGGGTGGTGGCGCCGCTCGGCGAGAAGGGCGTGGCCGAGCTGCGCACCGAGATCGCCGCGGCCGATGACGCCAGCGTGCCGCCGGCGGCAAAACAGGCGATCGCGCTGTTGGGCCGGGAGGCCGAGCGCATCGAGATGCGGCGGCGGGCGATCGACGCCACGCTGATGCAACAGCACAAGGCCAACCCGGTCAGTCGGCGGCTGGCCGCGATCCCGGGGATCGGACCGATCGGGGCGCTGAGTTTTGCGCTGCGGGTCGATGCCGGGCAGTTCGCCTCGGGGCGCCACTTTGCGGCCTGGCTCGGGCTGGTGCCGCGCCAATGCTCGACCGCCGGCAAGCAGCGTTTGGGCGGCATCAGCCGCGCCGGCGACGAGCGGCTGCGGCAGCTGCTGGTGCTGGGCGCGACCGCGGTCATCCAACATGCCAAACCCGGCCGGCCAGCCGCCTCGCCGTGGCTGCTGAACCTCTTGGGCCGCAAGCCGCGCAAGCTTGCCGCGGTGGCTTTGGCCAACAAAACGGCCCGCATCGTATGGGCCATGATGACCAGCGGCGAGGCCTACCGGCCGCGCCGGCCGCCGCCTGAACGCTCGTCTGCCGCGGGTGCAGGGCTTTGAGGGAAAGATGCTGATCGGTCGGACCGACGATCCCCACAACCCGTGTAGGGTGGCGGCCATCAAGGTCTCTCATCCGTTTGGGAGGGGATCGCGGAACCCATCTGGGCCAGCGGCACAGGCCGCGCAAACAGGCCGGACACACGACCGCAACCGCACCGCAGCAGAATTCTTCTCCCCACCCCTTGCACCAAGGGGCCGTCCACACACCATCCTACGGTGCCAATTCTCGGACACGCTCCTAACGCTCTTGCCCCGCCTGCGCCAG
>CAVZJF010000046.1:0-19658 GCA_963775525.1 uncultured Alphaproteobacteria bacterium
CTAGATGGGTTTCGCCGCGCGCTCAACCCATCCTACAGGGAGAGCCCCCGACGGCGCCGCAGCGCCATCGGTCAGGCTGCGCCCGGCCATCGCGGCGGGCAGGCGCTCTACGAGCCGCCGTTAATTTGTTGTTTACACTCGGCGTCTAGCCTCTCCGGCTCGACGGAGCTGGGAAAATGCGCGGCATGTCTGGCGTTTTGCAAAGATTTTGGGACGACACGCGAGGTGCGATCAGCATCATCGGCGCGTTTGTCCTGGTGGGCGTTGTCGGCGTTTCGGCATTGGCGCTCGAATATGGCCATGGGCTGTTGCAAAAGGTCGAAAATCAGCGCGTCGCCGACCTCGCCGCCTATGGCGGCGCGCTGGTCTACAATTCGTCGGGGTCGAGCAGCAACGCCACCAGCGCCGCCACCAACATCGCGGCGCTGAACGGCATTTCGAGCGGGGCCAGCCCGTCGGTCGTCAGCTCGCCGACCGGCGACGGCAACAACGCCGTCATGGTGACGGTGACCACCAACCAACCCCTGATGTTGGCGCGGGTGCTGACGACCAACACGACCATGCCGGTCAGCGCCACCGCCTATGCCGAGCTCAACGCCAACGCGCCCGGCTGCATCATCGCGCTCAGCAGCAGCGGCACCGGGGTTTCCCTCAGCGGTGGCGCGACCTTGTCTGCGCCCGCCTGCGCCGTTGCATCAAACGCCACGGTGACCGCTCATGCGACCAGTAATACGATCACGACCAATGCGGTCGATTACAATGCTTCGACGGCGCCGAGCCCGACCGGGGCCTTCAAAACATCGGCGGGCGGCACGCCGCCGTTCAATAAAGTCACGACCTCCGATCCGTTGAGCGGCAACAGTGAGGTTTCCACGGCCAAGGCTCGATTTAACTCCCCCTTTCCGCCGACATCGGCGCCTAGCGCGCCAACGGTCAGCTCCACCGGCGGCACCGTGACATATAACTCCAGCAGCAAGTCGGGTACGTTGCCGGCGGCATGCAGCACGACTTCAACGAAAAGCCCGTGGACGGTCAGCTGCAGCGCTGGTCAACTCGGCAGCGTCACACTCGGTGGGGGCGTGACGCTCACCGTCAACCTGTCGGGCATCGGACCGTTCACCTTCGGCACAATCTCGGTCGGCGGCGGTTCGTCCTTCACGCTCAACAACACGACTTCTGGCGGGACCTATAATTTCGCCGGAACGATCAATACCGGATCCGGCTCGAATGGCCTGACCTTTAACCTGTCGAGCAACAGCACCTACAACATGGCCGCGGGCGTCATCGCCCAAGGCAGCGCCCCGATCAGCTTCACCGCCGGCGCGTTCAACATCGGCACGACCTCGACGAGCCCTTGTCCCGCGGCCGGCTACAGCATCTGCGTGGGCGGCAGCGCCCGGATTACGTTCGCGGGCGCCAGCACCTTCGCCCTGGCTGGCGGCATCTACCAAGACGCCAGCGGCATGCCCGCTACGCCGGCGCTGAGCCTCGGTTACGGCACGACCACGAACAGCTTCAATATCGGCGCCGCCAGTGACGGCCATTCGCTGGACGAAGCCAATGGCGCGACACTGTTCGGCGACGCCACCGGCAGCGGCGACCTGTTCCAGATGGCGGGCAATTTGACCACGACGGGCGGCACCTGTGTCGCGGTCAGCGCGGCGGCCGAACACGACATCAACGGTTATGTCGCGGGTGCTGGCGGCCTTTATCTCGGATCGGGAATCTATACGGTCAATGGCTATGTCGCCCTTGGCAACAGCTCCGGCGGCGATGTGAGCAACTGCCCGACGAGCGGAACCACGACCGGGCTCAGCGCTCTTGGCGCAACCCTGGTTATTTCCGGCGCGAGCACGGTAACTTGCGGTTCTACGACATCGGCATTTTGTCTCGGCGCCGGTTACAGCACGGTGAAGTTGACGGCACCCACCTCGTCTTCGACTTTAGGCAGCAGCACTGCCGGCCTGGCAGTGATCGGCCCACAATCGTCAAGCGACACCGGCGCGGCTACATTCACCTCGGGCGCGACAAACACGCAGATTTCCGGCGCATTCTATTTTCCGAACGGGCAAGTCTATATGAGCGGCGGCGCCACTCTCCATGACACTGTGGACACCAATGCCTGTCTGGAGCTTATCGGCACCCAGGTCACGTTGACTGCCGGAAGCGCTCTCGGCTCGACCTGCAGCGGCCTTGGCGCCGGCAGCTCGGGCGCCACCGTCAGCCTGGTGCAATGAGGGCGATGATTTGCAGCGCGGGGTTTCGCCGCCTTTCGAGGCGCGCGCTCGATGCCCTGTCGGCGCCGGAGAATGCCGGCGTCGCCGCCATCGAATTTGCGATCTACGCCTTGGTCTTCATGATGGTGGTGGCGGCGACGGTCGATATCGGGCTGCTGCTCTTCACCAGCTCGCAGCTCGACGCGGCGGTCAGCGCCGGCGCCGAATACGCGGTCAACAACGCCACGATGGCCGCCAGCAATCCGAGCGGCCTCAACACCAACATTTCCGGTATCGTCAACAGCGCGGTCGGCGCCAGCTGGGCGACCAGCACCGTCAACGTCAACAACAGCAATGACAGCTCGCATTGCTATTGCCCGACCGGAACCCCGGGGAATTGGAGCTGGGGCAGCGCCGTCGCCTGCGGCAGCGCCTGTGCCGGAGGCGGGGTCGGCGGCCAGTTTGTGACCATCACCGCAAGCCGCAGCATCTCGCCGTTGTTCTCGACATTCGGCTTTGTCCAGAGCGGCACGATAAGCCGCAGCGCCCTGGTCGAAACCGAATGACGCGCTGCGGTCGGCGCAACATGTGCGACAATTGCGGCGGCGCCACCGCGGTCGAGTTCGCGCTGGTCGTGCCGATGTTCCTGATGCTGGTTTTTGGCGCCATCGAATTCGGCCGGGTTCTGTGGACAAAAGAGGCGCTGCAGGAAACCGCCGTCGCCGGGGCGCGCTGCATGGCGATCGCCCAGGGGGCAAAGCAACACAGCTCGTGCGCCTCGGGTGGCAGCTACAGCTCGTCGACGACGACGACCTACATTCAGAACACCGCGAAAGGCTGGGGGCTTTCGGTTCCGAGCTCGGGGATCTCGCTGAACAACGCCGCGAGCTGCGGCGGCACGAGCGGTTTTTCCCAGGTGACGCTGACCAGCACCTTCAACAGCGTCGTGCCGAACCTGGTCCAGTTGAGCACCGGCGGGGTTACGCTGACCGCTTCCGCCTGCTACCCGAACAACACTTAGAGCACGACTTGAAATGACCCACTATGTATCAATAAGTTATTCGTCGTTCCCGCGAAAGCGGGAACCCGGTGCGCCAAGAGCTCGAGCGGTTCCCCTCGACCCTCGCTTTCGCGGGGCGACGACAACCCACTGAGATACCGGGCTCCATTTCGGGTCGGACACTTAGCTGGCGCTCAGATGGCGCTGCATCGTCTGTATGCGGCTGAGCACTAACAGGCTGCTGAAAATGTCGTTTCCCTCGGCATGCACCCTTCGAGACGGCCGCCGATCGGCGGCCTCCTTGTATCTCTCACTCATCGCGGCATCGGGGTAAACTTGGTGTCGCGGTCGCGATGGGAGCCCCCCGCCTCCTAGTGGTATGAACGATACAGAAGATTCCCTTTGGGTCGTTTCCGTGCCATGATGTGGGCATGCGAAGCGATGTCGAGGTCCGGCTTGGGCCGGGGGATCGGGAGCGGCTGGAGGCAGTCGCCGGCGATGGCAACAGCGCCCAGAAGCATGTGTGGCGGGCGCGGATCATCCTGGCCACGGCCGAGGGCTGCGGCACGGCCGAGGTGATGCGCCGGGCCGGCGTGTCCAAGCCTTGTGTGTGGCGCTGGCAGCGCCGCTTCATGGAAGCGGGGGTTGATGGGCTGTTGCGCGACAAGAGCCGCAAGCCCGGCAAGGCGCCGATACCCGACCCGGTCGTGGCGCAACTGGTCGAGCGCACGCTGGGCGCGCCGCCGGGTGAAACCACGCACTGGACCAGCCGGGCGATGGCCGATGTCATGGGTCTGGCGATCAGCACAGTACAAAAGATCTGGCGCGCCCATGGTCTCGCCCCACACCGGCTGAGGAGCTTCAAGCTCAGCCGCGATCCGCAATTTGCCACCAAAGTTCGCGATGTCATCGGGCTTTACGTCGACCCGCCGGCGCACGCGGTGGTGCTCTCGGTCGATGAGAAAAGCCAGATCCAAGCACTCGATCGCACCCAGCCCGGCCTTCCGATGAAGCGGGGCCGGGCCGGGACGATGACCCACGACTATATCCGCAACGGCACGACGACGCTGTTTGCCGCCTTGAACGTTCTCGATGGCAGCGTCACCGGGCGATGTATGCAGCGCCACCGGCACCAGGAGTTTGTGCGCTTCCTCAACCGCCTCGAGCGCGACATCCCGGCCGGCAAGGTCGTGCATGTGATCCTCGACAATTACGCCAGCCACAAGCACCCCAAAGTCAGAGCCTGGCTCGCCCGTCACCCGCGCTGGACCTTCCATTTCACCCCGACCTCGGCGTCCTGGCTCAATGCCGTCGAAGGCTTCTTTGCCAGGCTGACACGGCGACGCCTGCAGCGCGGCGTCTTTCATTCGCTCGTCGACCTGCAAGCCGCGATCAACCGCTTCCTGACTGACCACAACCAAAGCCCAAAGCGGTTCGTTTGGACCGCTGATCCAAATACCATCATCGCCGCGGCAAACCGAGGGTACCAAGTGTTAGATTCGATCCGACTCAGCGGTACCACTAGAAAATGAGTTCTGCCGCAAATTCATCCTACGGGCGGTCGGTATCGCCGCCGACAAAATAGTCGATAGAGAGTTTGAGGCCAAGGAGCACAACGTGGGCTTCGATGTCGCTATTACCGTTATCCGACGAGTGTGACTACCGGTCTATCGGGATAGAGATCAAGCCGGAAGTGTCTGATGATTACCCGGCGGTTTTGCGCCAAATGATCGCCGCTATGCGGGAATGCGCCGTATAAATACTTACGCACTGTTCACCGAGGCCTATACAGGCATAGGCGTATCGCGCGAATTCATGGAGATATTCTTGCTGTCACGCATCAAGGTTGTCTTTCGGTAGCCGATACCGCCAAGGGCGGGGCGGCTCCGACTCGCGGTATCGCACCCACCCGGCGCGGCGAAGGCATCTGGCGACATGCTTCTGGTCCGCGACAATACCCATACGGGACGTCTCAATTCCGACTGCGTGCCGCATGACTTCGGCTAAAGTTACCCATTTCGACATGGTGGCCCCAGTTGGTGAATTTTTGCGTGGGGCGACCTCGTTCTGCAGGTAGTTATCGACAAGTGGCTGCCAGACGTCCTCGAAGATGCGCTTCCCCTGTTCATCTAGCGCGGCTTCTTGTGCGCCCTCCTCGATCAGGTACCATTTTTCGCCGGCGAGATACCGATGAACGGCCTCCGCAAATAGTTGCGTCGCGATCCACGCGTAGCGCGTCGATATCGATCGACGTGCACCGCAATGGCCAAAATCGGACATTGCCGGTTTCGTCACTGAAATAGGTGTCGCCGGATTGACCGTTCCGGCGAGCACACACTGACGCTCTTGTTCGACTAGGTTCTCACCGTAGGGGCGCCTAAATTTGTCGACCTTCCGGCTGATGAACGCTTTGACGGCATCTATATCGGCCGCGTTCAACGTCGAGTTCGGCGAGCTCGATGATCCAGGCGTTGCCGACCTGAAGCTTTGAATCCTTTGAGCCAAGCGTCTCGATGTCGTCGGTGAACCATGGCTACCAAGCGTCTCGAGCGCCATGGACTTTTTCAGATCCTGCGGCCCTTCAAGGATCAGGCACATACTTAGCCATGCAGCCAGGCTCATAGATGCGGGCGACGGCAGAAATCATCCATTTCGAAAAGACATGCTCGCTGTAGTTCGGGATAGCGGCGCAGCCGAAATAATAACTCGGCCCGATATCGAGTCGGGGTCGCTCGTCCCACTTCAGCTTATCGAGGAAGTCCCTAACCGGGTGGAACTGCAAATCGTCGAACGCAATCTTGAGCGCGGATTTGACGGCGCGCTCTTGCACCCGAATACCATTCTCCTGCATCCACACCAGTACGCTCGCCTCATCGGCGTCAGTGAATGCCCGCGGGTTCCAGTCGCGGGTCGCCCCACGGCGGTCGCGCGACGATCCAGGGCCGCTGCTGGAACTGGTTGAGCTGCAGCACGCCATGCCAGGCGCGATCGTTCTGCAACGCGGTAAGGACGTTGATCGCGAGCGGCAGGGTATCGCCGTGGTCGTCCTTGTGTAGCGATGCGGTCCAGCCCGGCCGGCTTGTTCTCCGGCAGCTGTTGGCGATAATTCGAGAGTTCCGCGACCAGGGTCGAGATCGGGATGCTGGTGCGGCGCCGGAGCTCGTTCAGGACGCGGCGCTCGGCAACAGCGGTCAGCCGCTCGCTGGCGAGGCGCCGCAGGATGGCGTCGGTGCCGGAGCCGGCGACTCCGGCGTCAGCGGATAGCATAGCTCCAGCAGTGCGTCCTCGGCGGCGGGCATGGCTCACACGTGGCCTTGGATCAGTTGGACGCGCTCGCCGATCCACCGCATCACCGGGACCGCCATTGAGTGGCCAAGCGCGCGGTGGCGCGGCCCATCTGCTGCGGGTTTGCCGCGATAGGCGATCGCCGTGAGCGGCATCATCTGGGGTCGGACCGAAATACCGCGCTGATAACAAGCTTGCCCTGCCCCGCAAGGGGCGCCGCGTCGTAATCGGGGATCTGACGCGCCGCCCACAAGAGCACACGATGCGCGAAACCCTCGGGAATGGCACCGGCGCCGACGAGGGTGCCAATCGCGTAGCATTCGGCGTTGAGGGTAGTTTCCGTGGCCGGCCGCCGCCGCGATGATCCTCCGACACGCGCTATCGAGCGCGGCCTCAGCATAGGGCGATAGCCCCGTTGTTGGTCTTACCGGCCGGGCGGCCGCGGTCAGACGCTGCGGCTCCCGCGGGAGCAATGCGGCCGGGGCCGGTGCGAGCCCCACGGTCTCGAAATTCCAGTGCGGATCCCAGGAATAGCCGCTGCCGGGAGATGGCATGATGACGTAGCCGCCGGCGCCTCGCCAATCTAGGCCAGGGCCAATTCCCTTGCCGCGTTCACCTTCGGTACAGGCAATCTCCACGGCCGCGGGTGGCGCGAAATAGAGATGCAGTCCGCCGCTTGCCGTGTGGGCCATCGGCGTTTCGGGCAGGATTGCGAAACCCAGCGCGTCGAGCGTGTCGAAGCCGTAGCGCCTGTCCTTGACGTCCACATCAAGCACAACGCAACCGTTGTAGCAGCCGGTCGGAGTCCCGATCAGCGCCTGAGGCGAGCGATCCCACCAGGCGATGATTTCTGCAGGGTCGCCTGACGCGTCCTTGAAGCCGTGTCTGGTCAGCGGTCGCTTGCGGCGCTCGCCTTGCCAGAAGCATGGGAACACCTGCCAACCGCTCATCGCGTAGCCGAGGGCAGCATCGAGCGGAGCTGCGGAGTTGTTTTAGTGCGTGAGTTACCGACCCTGACCTCGGCGGGGCCGTCTAGCGACGTCATCTGTCACTTCGCGGCGCGGCGGGTCACCCAGACGGTCAACTCCGAAGCGAGCCAGCCGGAACAGCCCGCCGAGATCCGACGCCGCCTCGGAAAATCGCCGGCGCGTTCAAGCCGCCATCGAGTAGACCGGCTCAACCCAGTGACCCGCTTGCATTCGGGCTCGCGGACGATGCGGTCAGCTATCTCTGATGGCGAATTCCTCGGGTCGTCGAGGTGTCGGGCGATTGCAGCGACCGCGCGGCGAGCATGACTGTTAGAAATCGGTCTTGTCTCGGCATCCATGTACGTCTCACTACGATGCAGGCCGCACCGCACATGGGCGCGCCGAACGTATCGTGCTCATGGACCGTTATTGTGCTAAGGCGCCGAAATAACCCCCCATTCGGGGCGCCGTAGCGCAATACCGCTGATGAGCAAAGACGTCTTGCTGCCGTCGTCAGCCCATTCCCTAAGCTGCGACGCCAAGCCAAAATCGCCGTTGCCGAAGACCACCGGCCACACCGCTCTTGCGAGGTTCAGGAAGTGTCCGCTCTCCTCGCGGGTATGCGGATCGAAGACCCGGCTGGCGCGCAGGCCGGAGACGTACTCGAACAGAGCCGCAAGGTCCCGTAGCACTAAGTGAGCGACATCGTTTCGAGGCTGCCCTCTACCGGGCTTCCTCTGTGGTATTGCGGCAACACCAGCGATCGTAGCCGTCAGACTGCGCCATTCGTCAACCCGGCGCCTGTTTTGTTCATTGCGACACGCCGACAGAAGGCCGAGGCCTTCTGCTGTCCCGAGCCGCTCGACCAATGACCAGCGATCAAGTCCTTCAAGCTCATCGAGCGCCTGGATCAACGCGGCCGCTTGCTTCGCGACCTTTTTCATGCGCATCCGCCGCCGAGCCAACACGGGACGCGGCGTTCTCGCGAAATGCCAGCGCAGGTCCACCCGCGCCCATTCCCGGAGCAGCGACGGCAACAACTCGATCCGCGCCGGATCAGTCCCAGGGGGTAACGAGCATTGGATGAGCCAGATGTCGCGCTCGCTGAACTCGATCGGCTCGCCGACCAAGCCCCCCAGATTGTTCAGATAGTCGACTGGCGGAACCCAATCCGGGATCGGCGGCGTGTTCGCCGCGCCCGGCGGCGGGGGGATGAGCGGCGGCTGGCCTTCGCCCATTGGGAAGCCCATTGGTGTGACCGTCACCTAAGCGCGAATCCGCAGGATATTGCTCTCGCCATGCGCGCCAATGATCGCTTCGATCCGCGCGCTCCAGGCGTCGAGCGCCGCCCGCTTCTCGCGGTCGTAGGAGTGCCGGTCGTAAACTGCGGTGATGCCTGGTTCGGCATGATTGAGGATCTTCGACACGACAAGCCGGCTGATCCCGATGCTCGTCATATGGCTGGCCGCGGTACGGCGCAGATCGTGCGGCGTTGCGTCGCCGGTTCCAAGCGCTTCGCGGTTATCGCGCATAGCGTGATCTACCGCCGGTCCAGTAATCGGCCCCTTCCGTCGCGGAGAAGGAAATAGCCATCTCGATTCCGGGTCATCGGAGGCTATGCCGCGAATCTCATCGCAGAACTCATCGAGAATGGGAGCGCTAGGGGTGACAGCGGCACGCGATGCGTCATGCCGTTTTTTGCTCGTCGCCGGGAATCGTCCAAATTCTCTCAATGAGATCGAATTCGCTCCACTCCGCATCGATGACTTCGCCTTTGCGCTGCGCAGTGGCGAGTTGCAGTTTCAGCGCGAGGCGGATCGGCTGCGAAATCGGGGTAGCAGCATCATTGAGCGAGCGCCATAGCGCTGCGATTTCGTCCGCGCCCAATACGCGGTCGCGGCGGGTTTCCTTGCCGGGCGCCTTTACTGCGGCACAGGGGTTTGCCGGAATGATGTCCCGTGACAGCGCCCAGCCGAACATCCGCCGGACGACGGCGAGCGTGCGGTTGGCCGCTATCGGCGAACCGCGATCAATGATCCTATCGAGAAGCGCGATTACATCCTTGCGGGCGACGTCATTCGCCTTGCGGCGTCCCCACGCCGGGATCACGTCCTTATGCAATATGCGCTCGTCTTCCGCGGCAGAGCGCTTGCGCGGGCGCGCCCATTTGTCGAGATAGGCTTCGGCCAACTCAGCGAGCGTTTCCGCGGCGCGTTCGGCCTTGCGGGCTTGAACCTCGCGGTCGCCCGGATCAATGCCGCGCTCTAGGAGCTTACGGGCATCGGCGAGCTTGATCCGCGCATCGGCCAGCCCCAGCGCCGGGTAGGTGCCGAGCGTCATCCGGCGCGGCCGGCCGACAAAATGGTAAACCCAAATCCAAGCCTTCGCGCCGCGGGGCGACACGCGAACACCGAAGCCGCCGCCTTCCCAAACCTCGTAACGCTCGACCTTCGGACGCAGCGCGGCGATTGACTTGTCGGTGAAGCGGGCCATTCCGATCCCCTCCCTGATCTGCTGCTACCCCGAGCCCGTCTGGGTAGCAAGCGGGGTAGCAAAATCGAGCCAACAGTGTGAACCGCGATGAAACCGGGTAGCACGCCAATTGCACTGTTTGCGCCCGATTAAGAGGATATTGCCTGTTTCAGAGAGTGTCAATCGGTCCTATATGGCCCGACTTTTAATCAGTAGGTCCCGGGTTCGAATCCCGACGGGCTCACCATGAAATCAATAACTTACAAAGATCCGTAACCAACACAGATAGCGTCTAGGTATCCCCAAGGTATCCCGCGGAAGGAACTCGCGCGGGATTGAAGCGGCGATGGCCGGGACGGGCTCCCCGCCCGTCATGGTCATGACGAGCAGCAGGAACCTCCCGCCCAGCGGTCGAGCGATCGCCACCCCAAGGGTGGCCGACTTCAAATCGGAATGGCCGAGATCAAATCGGAATCGGCGGCCGGCTTCATTCCGGAATCAGTGGCCGGCTTGCTCCGGAATGCATGAGGGTTCAACGAGGTCGCGCGAGGCGATGGTCGGGCGCGATGACGTGCGGGACGTCGTTGAAGCCTGATTGAACGAAGCCGCGTTGGCCGGCACGGCCTATGGGAGTGAAGGGGTAGGCAGCGAGGTGCCGACGGCCCATACCAGCGATGTGCGCGGTCGGGATAGACGCGCTCCCGCTGAGGCACGGCAGAGCATGACGGGGCAAGGGATATTGCGGTGCGCTCTGGCATCGGCGATCGCGGGATTGCTTGTCGCGGGCAATAACAGCGTGCGTTCGACGCGCGGCATCGGCGCGGTCGATCAGAAGCGGAAAGCGATCGCGGGCGCGCCGGTCATGAGCTGTCGCAGGAGAAGGGCGGGAGCACCGATCTCGCCGCACGCTCGAGCACGGCGATTTCGACAAGGTGTCCGCCGCAGGCCGGACAGATGTCGAGCAATCGCCCGACGAGCCGGGCATAGCGCTCGCGATAATCGGCTGGTTCGGGAGCCGTCTCGGGTTCAGGCAGAGCGAGCAAGCCGCGGATCAGCACGAGCTTGATGCGACGGTGCGCGTTGGCGAGGAAGCCGAAGTGGCGGATCCTGCGGAAGCCGTCCGGCAGAACGTGCAGCAGGAAACGCCGGATGAATTCGCCGGCGGGCAGGGTCATGATCTTGGGCCGCTGCGGGTGCCGGTAGTCCTTCCAGCGGAAGCGGACTTGTTCTTCGGTCAGGTCGATTAGCCGGCTGTTGGCGATGGCGACCCGATGCGTGTAGCGGCCGAGATAGTCGAGCACCTGGTGCGGGCCGCCGAATGGGCGCTTGGCGTAGACGACCCATTCGATCCCGCGTAAGGGTCGCAGATGGGCGGCGAAGGCCGTCGGCTTGGCGAACTCGGCCAGCTCTCCGAAGAAACCCAACGTCCCGGCATCGAAGGCCGCCCGCAGCCGTTCCAAGAACAGTCGGCGGTAAAGGCGGGAGAGCACCCGGACCGGCAGGAAGAAA
This sequence comes from uncultured Alphaproteobacteria bacterium, assembly GCA_963775525.1. GTDB lineage: Bacteria > Pseudomonadota > Alphaproteobacteria > ATCC43930 > CGMCC-115725 > AP-15. Next base: position 11,451 of record CAVZJF010000046.1, read on the forward strand.
CCGGGCCGGCAGGCGATCCAGCGGCCCTCGGGCGACAGGCCGCCGCCCGGCACGATGCAATGGATGTGCGGGTGATGGAACAGGTTCTGCCCCCAGGTGTGCAGTACCGCGGTCATCCCAATTGCGGCGCCGAGATGCTCGGGATCGGCGGCGAGGGCCCGCACCGTCTCGGCCGCCGCCTGGAACAGGATGTCGTAGACGACCGCCTTGTTCTGCAGCGCGATGCCGGCGATCGCCGCCGGCACCGTGAACACCAGGTGGAAATACGGCACCGGCAGCAGCTTGGCCTGGCGATCGGCAAGCCATTGCGCGCGGGCCAGACCCTGGCACTTCGGACAGTGCCGGTTGCGGCAGGAATTGTAGGCGATGCGGGTCTCGCCGCAATCCTCACACCGCTCGATATGGCCGCCGAGCGCAGCCGTCCGACACGCCTCGATGGCCGCCATGACGCGGCGTTGTCCGAGACTCAGGCTGTCGGCGTGATTGGCACGATAAGCGGTGCCATGGCGGCGGAAGATGTCCGCCACCTCGAGCGCCGGCCGCATGCCGGGCGATCAGCTCGACGGCATCACCATCAGGCTAAGACGGTCGAGCGGGCTTGTCGTGTCGGCGATCAGCGTCGTCGCGACCTGGGTATAGCGGGCGGTCGTCGACAGCCGGGCATGACCGAGCAGCACCTGAATGATGCGAATGTCGGTGCCGGCTTCGAGCAGGTGGGTGGCGAAGCTGTGCCGCAGCGTATGCACTGTCACCGGCTTGCTGAGTTCGGCACGCTGCGCCGCCACCCGGCAGGCCTCCTGCAATGTGGCGACGTGCCGGAGAGCACCGCGATGCCGCGGTCACGGGCGTTGCGCACCATCTTGTAACTGGCACGCAACTGCGCCTGCAGGCGCTCCCGCCCCGCCCCAACAAAGCCACGCCCGGCACCGTGCTCGGCCGCGATCCAGGGCGAGGTCAGCACCGGCGCGATCGGCATGCCGGCCTTGGCGACGATGTCGAGGTCGGCCTCAGCCGCGAGATCGGCATGGTAGATCAAATCGACATCGGCCTGGGCCGCGGCGCGGATTGAAGCCGAGCCGCGGGCATGGATTGCGACCTTGACGCCGTGCCGGTGCGCCTCCTCGACGGTACCGAGCGTCGTTTTGATCACTGGCTCATCTTTGCCGTGCCGGCGGGACGCACTCATTCCTTTGAACCGCGGGCGGAGCGACGCGCACCAAAATTAGGGCCGTGGAGCCCGCACCACCCGCTGGCAGGGCCATAGAGGCAGCCTTCGAACGCCTGTAAGGTCGTGTCGCGAAAGATAGCGCTGACCTCGGCATGTTCGTGTTGCCATCGCTCCTCGATCGCCGCCTGGAACCCGGCCGTCGGCACCGGCGGCGTGATGCAAGTCTGAGCCTGGCGATCGGCAAGCCATTGCGCGCGGGCCAGACCCTGGCATTTCGGACAGTGCCGGTTGCGGCAGGAATTGTAGGCGATGCGGGTTTCGCCGCAATCCTCACACCGCTCGATATGGCCGCCGAGCGCAGCCGTCCGACACGCCTCGATGGCCGCCATGATCCGACGTTGTCCGAGACTCAGGCTGTCGGCGTGATTGGCACGATAAGCGGTGCCATGGCGGCGGAAGATGTCCGCCACCTCGAGCGCCGGCCGCATGCCGGACGATCAGCTCGACGGCATCACCATCAGGCTAAGGCGATCGAGCGGGCTTGTCGTGTCGGCGATCAGCGTCGTCGCGACCTGGGTATAGCGGGCGGTCGTCGACAGCCGGGCATGACCGAGCAGCACCTGAATGATGCGAATGTCGGTGCCGGCTTCGAGCAGGTGGGTGGCGAAGCTGTGCCGCAGCGTATGCACCGTCACCGGCTTGCTGAGTTCGGCACGCCGCGCCGCCACCCGGCAGGCCTCCTGCAATGTGGCGACGTGCCGGAGAGCACCGCGATGCCGCGGTCACGGGCGTTGCGCACCATCTTGTAACTGGCACGCAACTGCGCCTGCAGGCGCTCCCGCCCCGCCCCAACAAAGCCACGCCCGGCACCGTGCTCGGCCGCGATCCAGGGCGAGGTCAGCACCGGCGCGATCGGCATGCCGGCCTTGGCGACGATGTCGAGGTCGGCCTCAGCCGCGAGATCGGCATGGTAGATCAAATCGACTTCGGCCTGGGCCGCGGCGCGGATTGAAGCCGAGCCGCGGGCATGGATTGCGACCTTGACGCCGTGCCGGTGCGCCTCCTCGACGGTACCGAGCGTCGTTTTGATCACTGGCTCATCTTTGCCGTGCCGGCGGGACGCACTCATTCCTTTGAACCGCGGGCGGAGCGACGCGCACCAAAATTTGGCCGTGGAGCCCGCACCACCCGCTGGCAGGGCCATAGAGGCAGCCTTCGAACGCCTGTAAGGTCGTGTCGCGAAAGATAGCGCTGACCTCGGCATGTTCGTGTTGCCATCGCTCCTCGATCGCCGCCTGGAACCCGGCCGTCGGCACCGGCGGCGTGATGCAAGTCTGATCTTTTTTGGCGACCGCCTGATCATACGCGGCCTGATGCTATGAGTTCCGCGTTGGCCTTCTCGACCGCTTCCCGACCAAACAAAGCCACGCCCGGCACCGTGCTCGGCCGCGATCCAGGGCGAGGTCAGCACCGGCGCGATCGGCATGCCGGCCTTGGCGACGATGTCGAGGTCGGCCTCAGCCGCGAGATCGGCATGGTAGATCAAATCAACTCCGGCCTGGGCCGCGGCGCGGATTGAAGCCGAGCCGCGGGCATGGATTGCGACCTTGACGCCGTGCCGGTGCGCCTCCTCGACGGTACCGAGCGTCGTTTTGATCACTGGCTCATCTTTGCCGTGCCGGCGGGACGCACTCATTCCTTTGAACCGCGGGCGGAGCGACGCGCACCAAAATTTGGCCGTGGAGCCCGCACCACCCGCTGGCAGGGCCATAGAGGCAGCCTTCGAACGCCTGTAAGGTCGTGTCGCGAAAGATAGCGCTGACCTCGGCATGTTCGTGTTGCCATCGCTCCTCGATCGCCGCCTGGAACCCGGCCGTCGGCACCGGCGGGGTGATGCAAGTCTGATCTTTTTGGCGACCGCCTGATCATACGCGGCCTGATGCTATGAGTTCCGCGTTGGCCTTCTCGACCGCTTCCCGACCATCGGGATATTAGTGAGGCTTCCCCTGCGCCCTCGTCGGTCGCAGCGTCCCGATGCCGCCACCAGGCTGCCGCCGCGGTGTTCGCGTGCGATGCCGCATCTTCAGCCGCGCCTCAGCTTGCTCGTCAAGCCACCCACGTTGCACAGCAGCGTCTTCATCGTGCGCGGCGGCTGGTTGATGATCAGCGCCCGGTTCTCACCGTCGGTGATCGCCTCGAGCGCGGCCGCAATTTCCCGGTGATGCCAATTGACGTCAAGCTCGCCGGGCTCAACCTCGGGCCATGCCCGGATCATGAACTCGATCAGCGAGCCTTCGCAGAGCTCGCGCTCTTCAGCGAGGTTGGCGGCTTGGATCTTCTCCGCTTGGCGAAGGAGCGTTGGCCGATCGAGCTCCATCACCATCTCAATTCAACACCCGCTTGCCGCCTATGCCCCCCTCAACTGGAACCCGGCCGCGGTGCGGGCGGCGCCGAACCTCGGCACTCTGGCGATGCCGAACCTGCAACCGAGCTGCGGCCTGCTCATCGAGCCACGCGGAGATCTCCTCCGCCGACATGCTGTCGAATTCGTTGACGATCTTGTTCTCGCGCTTCTCGATGATCCACCCGAACAGCTTGGCGATGTCCATCAGCGCCGCGCGCTTGTCGCCCAGCTTGAACTTGACCTTGCGCACCTCGCGGGCGTTTTTGCCGCGGCCGTCGACATAGTCGTCGACCGTGACCTCGGTCAGCGCCGCCGCCCGCTCGCGGGTCAGATTTGAGAAATCGAGCACCGGATCGCCGCTCGGCCCCACCCGCATGTAGTCCATCATGTTGGCGAACCCGATGCGGCCAAGCTCGACCGCGACACGTTCCTTGGTGATGGCAGTGCGCTCAATAGCGAGCTTGGTAACCTCGGCATCGATTTGCTCGCGCCCCCGTAAGATTTCGGCGACGCGCTCACGAATACCGGCGCGCTGCCTTTTGAGCAGTCGGGACGCGCTCTGAGCAGCGCCCGCCTTAGCAAATCCCGCGTCAATGTAAGCCTGATAAGCCGACTTACCGTCAGCTAGCCCATAGGCAAACCGTTCATATCTCGGGTTTCGCAGCGACATGATACGCAAATATTAGCACAAAATGAGCGGTTCCCGACAAATTGGACCCGGCCGGCTCATCGCCATGGATCATGATCGCCAGACCCGTTTCATAGATGATGGTGTGACATGGATACGGCTACATCTCAGCTAGAACTAGGTCGGGCCGCGGGCGCGTCTACCTGGGACCGCCCCCGGCAACGCCTAAATTCCGGCGGCGGCCGCGAGATCGGAGGGTGCATCGACCGGCGGCGGTGAATGTCGTCAATATGGGCATATCGATGCTGACGTTGGCCGGGTATCCGCTTTTCGTAAAGGAGGTCTACCTCGTCTCAGCCGCATCGCTTAGCAGTTGTTTCCAGAATTTGCAGAAGATCAACATCGTCATTTCTGACGGCATCTATGATCCGAAATTTCAAAGCACCTACTGCGCCACGGCCTCCACCACCCCTTCACGCGGCCGGTTATCGGAGAGGCTGACTACCGCCGCCGATCTGGTCAATCTGCAGCGCGATCTTGCGGGCAATCAGGACACCGTCAATCGGGAGCGGCGATCGGTGCTCGCTATCGGCGCCGGTCGAGAGGTTCACCGGCCGGTCGAGGCAAATGTGTCGAATGGAGGGAATACCAGCCGCGCGATCGCATCCCTCCCTTCGCCACCCCGGGTGAAACTTCGAGTACCAAAGTTTAGCGCCAATAACGACCTCCGCGGCCGGCGTCTGACCGGCGCGTCTGCCGCCCCTCACACTCCCCGCGAGCGGGAGGGGGAGCGGTCGGAATGGCAGTCGCGCTTACTCCTCCGGCATGCCGGCCTTGCGCAGGCCGGAGAAATAAATGGTTTCGAAGAAGGTGCGGATCTTCGGCTCCAGGTCCTGATACTGGTGGTGGATGGCAGTCAACCGGGCGATGCTCGAATCGCGGTCGTCGGCGCTCAGTCTGCGGGCTTCGGCGAGCTCCGCCGCGGCGCGTTCGGTCTCCCCCTTGATGCCGTAGGCCGCGGCTAAATTCTCGTGAAAGATCGGATGGGCCGGCATCTCGTTGCGCGCCTTTTCGAACCACACGATCGCCTCGTCAGTGTGGGACTGCAGCAGATGCACCAATCCGATGGTTTGGTACCAGACGCCGACCTGGGAATCGCGGGGACTAAGCCGGATGGCTCTCTCTATGAGCGGGATCGTCTGATCGATTGATCCGATGAGCATTTTGCACTGGCCGAGACCAAAATATGCGTAGACCCAGTTACGATCCAACGCGAGGACCATCTCGTATTCGGGAATGGCCTCGGCAAATCGCCGCTGTGCGCGCAACAGTTGAGCTTTGGCGTTATGCGCTGCCGCGCTGAGTGGTGCAGCCGCCAAGGCGCGCTCGACCAGCGCTTTCGCTCGTTCGAGATCGTTCGCCGCCGAGTCGGTCATATTGGCGAGCACGCGACCCGCGAGTACGTTCGCCAAAAAGCTCTGCGCCTCGACGGATCCAGGATCGAGGGCCAAGGCGTGCTCTAAAAGGCTAACCATTTCCGCAAGCTTCTTGCGAGATAGCGGCGTTCCCAGTGCGAGCGCCCGCAGGACGTAGTCCAATGAATCCGGATGCTCGGTCGGCCGCGCCGTCTCAGCGTCGGCCAATTCGACCTTCAGCTCAACGGCAATTCGGGTAATGATATCATTTTGCAAAGCGATACACATCTGTGGGCTGAGCGGTTTCCTTAATTTAACCTTACGTCATTTAGCAATGTTTAGGAATATTTCATGCCGCTCTCATAGCGGGCCTGCCACCGTAAGCCATACGCTTCAACCGTTCGAACTACTCGCCGAGCTGAACGGCGGCCCAACTCAGGAGGTTACCATGACCTACTCGGTTCTCCTTTCGCCAATCGACAAACAAACCAGTCTAACCTTCACAAATGCGGCAAAAGGGCAACTGCCGCGTGGTGGATGTATTTATTCACCTCAGCAAACTTTTCGACTAAGATTTCAGAGTCAGACAACAACGTCATTATAGATGCTATCGATGATAGCAAAATTCCCAACCAATTGTCTGCTGCGCCATTACCGGCTGCAAACTTCAATTGGATACCTATATGGTCAATATATGTACAAGAAAATATTGCGGGAATCGTTCGGTGAAGCCAGTTTTGTTGTCCAACAAGATGGGAATGTGGTCGTATACGACGGAGATAAAAATCATAGGTGGTCTACCAATACCCAGGGTAACAGCGGTGTAGCACTTATGATGCAAGACGATGGGGAATCTTGTTGTCTACAATGCCGGCAAGGCACTGTGGGCTACGTTTACTAATGCTGGATCCGCTGATCGTCAGCACGCTGGCCCTGTTTGAAGAATAAGCCGGCGATGATCCGTTGACTAGACCGGGTCACCGTCAACAGCGCGATGAAGAAATCCGCGGTCAACCCTATCCGCCGCGGCGACCCATACAGTGAGCTGCCGCGGCGGTGATCCACATACCTACGATTTCTTATCTTTTTGAAGTGGCTGGTCGGGCAAAGGGTGCTCGCTCTGTTTGGACGACAATCGTGAAGGCGGCGCACAACCTCGCTCTTCCGGCGTTTAAGGAGAAAAATGATGAACTGGCATTCAATCCGACCCTCGGCGCTGGTTGTGGCCGCCATTCTGCTGTCGCCGCTGTGGACCAGCGGCAGCAGCCGTGCCGATGGGCAGCCGTCGATCGTCACCGACCCCGACGCCGTCGTTCAGGGCCATACACTCACCCAATGGACCGCGCTATATGTGCAATGGGCGTTCGCCTCGCCGGCATCCGCCGTGCCGGTTCCTGGCGAGCCCGGGCAATACTATAACGCGACTAACGATCCGACCGGGGCGTTTGCGCAAGCACTCAATCTCGGCCCGATGTTCTTCGTCAGCGGCATCGGCAACCCAACAACTGAACGAACCTTGAATGTGGCGCAAGGCACCGCTGTGTTGTTCCCGATCGTCCTTTTCGAGGACACCGAGGGACCAAACGGATCAAAGCCGCCTTTGATCCCGCCAAGCATCCCCGGCTTCAAGGGCAGTTACGCGCAAGAGGTCGATGCCGTCCTCGATGCTTCGAGCTTCAGTGGCATCGTCCTGAAGGTCGACGGAAACGTCGTAAAGAAGCTTCGGGAGTAGATCGTCAACGATTTTTCGGCCGGCATCGTCCTGCCGGGCAGCGAGGGCCAAGTGTTCTTTACCGGGCCGTCGAACCCCCTTCCTGCCGGTACCGTGCTGTACCCCTCCGGCACCGAAGGATACTATGTGATTCTCAGAATTTGAGCCCCGGCGAGCACATCATCAGCACGCAATATACCTTCATCGGGCCATATTCAGGCTGCCCCTCTCCGGGGTGCTCCGCGGGACACTCGGAAATCATTAACGTCGTCGCATCCCCTTAAGCGTAACTTGGCTGGCCGCAGGCGGCGAGCGAGACGTCGCCCGCCGAGCCGCCGGGCGAGACAACACATTGGACGTGCCGGGCGATGGCCAAGGCCGCCGGGGTCAGCCATCGCAGCGTCCGGCGCATCTGGGCGGCGCACGGTCTGAAGCCCCATCGGGTGAGCGTCTTCAAGCTGTCGAACGATCCGAAGTTCGCCGCCAAGGTTCAGGATGTCATCGGGCTCTATGTCGATCCTCCCGACCATGCGCTGGTGCTCTCGGTCGACGAGAAGTCGCAGATCCAGGCGCTCGACCGAACGCCGCCGGGGCTGCCGATGAAGCGCGGTCGGTGCGGGACGCTGACCCATGACTACAAGCGCCATGGCACGATGACGCTGTTCGCCGCACTCAACGTCCTGGAGGGCAGGTCATCGGCCAATGCATGAGCCGACATCGCCATCAGGAGTTCATCCGCTTCCTCAACAAGATCAACCGCGAAACCCCGGCTGAGCGGGAATTGCACCTGATCGTCGACAACTACGCCACGCACAAGCATCCCAAGGTCCGCGCCTGGCTCGAGCGGCATCCGAGGTTCCATTTGCACTTCACCCCGACATC
>CAVZJF010000047.1:0-112049 GCA_963775525.1 uncultured Alphaproteobacteria bacterium
TCACCTGGCGTTGTCAGCTCGCTGTAATTTGATTGCTCGCTGAATCCACGCACCGGTGCGAGACGCCGGCGCCCGCTAGCGCACGGTCGGGATCGCCCGGATGTGGCTGTATTGGATTCAAATGGCTCGAAACCGGGGGTTCGCTCCCTGCCCATGGTGTGTGCGAAGCCGGGATGGGCCCGTTCGCAGGGGACGTTTCGGTTGCTCTTCGGTTTATCTTTCTAGAATGTCGCTCTGTCCGGCGAAGGGAGTCCTAATGGAACATCTCGACGATGAGGAACCTGCCGACCGGTTCACCTCCTCTTTGACCGCAGACGGGCGCTATCGCCTGCTTGTCGAGGCGGTATTCGACTATGCCATCTACATGATTGATCCTAAGGGGATAGTGACGAGCTGGAACACCGGTGCGCAGCGCTTCAAGGGGTATGAGGAGGCCGAAATCCTCGGCAAGCACTTCTCCCGGTTCTACACCGAGGAGGATCAGCAGGCGGGACTGCCCGCAAGAACCCTCGCGACGGCGGCCCGCGAAGGCAAGTTTGAGGGTGAGGGCTGGCGCGTACGAAAGGACGGAAGCCGCTTTTGGGCCAGCATCATCGTCGATCCGATCCGCGATCCCTCGGGACGCCTTATCGGGTACGCGAAAATCACGCGCGACCTCACTGAGCGCAAGCAGGCCGAGGGCATTCTCCGGCGCAGCGAGGAGCAATTCAGGCTGCTCGTGCAGGGCGTCACCGACTACTCGATTTACATGCTCGACCCTGACGGCCTGGTTGCCAGTTGGAATGCAGGTGCCCAACGGATCAAGGGTTATTTTCCCGACGAGATCATCGGCGAGCACTTTTCCCGGTTCTACACCGAGGAGGATCGGCAAAACGGCGAGCCTCAGCGCGCGCTGGAAACCGCAATGCGGGAGGGGAGGTTCGAGAAGGAAGGTTGGCGCGTCCGTAAGAGCGGCGAGCATTTCTGGGCCAATGTTGTGATCGATGCGATCCACGATGACCGGGGCGAGCTCATCGGCTTTGCCAAGATCACACGCGACGTCACCGAGCGGCGGGAAACCCAGATCGCTCTTGAAAAGGCGCGCGAGGCATTGTTTCAGTCGCAAAAGATGGACGCCATCGGACAGCTCACGGGCGGCATCGCGCACGATTTCAACAATTTGCTGACAGCGGTTCTCGGCAGCCTTGAGCTCGTACGCAGGCGTATCGAGGACCCTTCAATAACACGCCTTCTCGATAATGCGATCCGCGGCGCTCAACGCGGCGCGACGCTGACCCAGCGCATGCTCGCCTTTGCGCGTCGTCAGGAGCTCAATCTGGAGCCGATCGATGTCCCGGCGCTCGTTCGCGGGATGACCGAGCTGCTCGAACGGTCCCTCGGACCATCGGTGATGATCGAGACCCACTTCCCGCTGAATCTGCAATGGGTCATTGCCGATCCCAACCAACTCGAAATGGCTCTGCTTAACCTGGCGGTCAACGCGCGCGATGCAATGCCGGAAGGCGGCCCGATTATCCTCGCCGCGCGGGCGGAAACCGTCTCGCCCGGCCACAGCAAGCTGAAGCCCGGCTCTTACGTTTGTCTTTCGGTAATAGACGCCGGCGAAGGGATGGATGAATCCACGCTCGCGCGCGCCATGGATCCGTTCTTTACGACCAAGGAAGTGGGCAAGGGTACCGGCTTGGGATTGCCAATGGTGCTGGGGCTAGCCGAGCAATCGGATGGGCAGCTCGTTTTGAAAAGTAAAAAGGGCAAGGGCACGACGGCCGAGCTTTGGCTGCCGGTGGCGCCGAAGACCCTGGTAGCCGCCGATGACGAGATTAGCGATCAGACGCCGCCGACACGCCGAGGCTCACTCGTCGTGCTCGTGGTCGATGATGACAGTCTCGTTCTGACGAATATGGCAGCGATGATTGAGGATCTCGGGCACAGGGTTTTCGAAGCGAGTTCCGGGCGGCAAGCACTGGCGACGCTTCGCCGGGAGCCCACAATCGACCTCGTGATCACCGATCATGCGATGCCGCAGATGACAGGGCTAGAACTCATCGCAGCGATCAAGGCCGAATGGCCGAACTTGCCGGTCATCTTGGCCACCGGCTATGCCGAGTTGCCGCCGGAGACCGATCCGTTGCTGCCCAGGCTTGCCAAGCCCTTCATCCAGTATGGCCTGATGCAAGCCGTCGACGAGGCGATGACCGAACGATCGGCACGCCGGGTAGTGAGGTTTCGCCAGCGCTGAATTTCGCAGCCGATGATCAATGACCGGATCGGCGGACCTAACCTTCAGCGCCGAAGCCTATCTCGACCGGCTGACGGCATTGCGCCCGCCGCGGCTCGACCGGGCGGTGGCGTTGGCCTTGGTCGACACCGCCAAATCGGGGATCAGCAAGGGCGCCTCGGTCATCGCCCGGCGCACCGGGCTCAAATCGGCGACCGTCAAGAGCCGGATCTTCTACGACCCGGTCAAGGTCGGCGACTATCAGGTCATCATCCGGTCGAGCCGGCGGCCGATCCCGCTGATCGAGTTCCCGAGCGCGCGCCAGGTCGGGGCCGGGGTCAGGACTTCGGTGTGGGGGCGATCGCAAATACTCGGTTCGGCATTTATTGCGACGATGCCGTCGGGTCACCGCGGCGTCTTTCGCCGCACCGGGCGTTACGGGCGGCGCGGCAAGGCGTATCTCGAACAAATCAGGGAATTGTGGGGACCAACAATATACGGTACGTTTGCAACGCCGGATGTACAATCGGTGATCAGGGCGACGATGCGTGCCCGGCTCAAGACCGCCCTTGCCCGGCGGATCGCCTCGGAGCAGCGGCGCCGGGGCTAAAACGGAAAGGGCCGAAGCTACGTTGCAATAGCTCCGGCCCCGAAACGCGGGCGAAAACAAGCCTCTTCCCTCAACCGTGCGACCCTATGCAACGGTTTTGCGGAAAAGGCAAGAAGTGTTCGTCGATTGCTCGCCCGAAGCGCAGGCCCGCGCCAGACGCCAACTCGATGAGCTGGAAGGCCAAGCTTTACAGCGGGGTGTCGAGCGTCTCCGACCGCTCGCGCTCGGTCGGCTATCACAACCCCGACTATCTGCTGCCAGCGATCGCGAACGAGCTGAAGACAAGCTCGCGTATGCGCCGGTTGCCGGTTTCCGCCGCGCCAGCCGGATTTCCTACACTCCGCTGGTCAAGGGGCTCTGACGTGCTCGCGGCCATCCAGCGGTTGACCCGGCGGCTGATCGGCGAAGCGTCCCCGGCCATCTGCGCTGCAAGCCCTGGGGCCTGCCGCCGGCGGCGACGCGTTCCGGGCGCGCAACGCTCCGCCCGGTCTGGAGGCTGGTGCGGCGCGCCGGCGCCTCAGCTTGTGGCAACCCGCGGCCCAGCACATCAACGCGCTGATGCAGGCGGCCGGGCCGACGGTCAACGCCCGCGCCCGCTGGCTGGTGCGCAACAACGGCTATGCCCGCGCCGCGTTGCGCTCGTGGTCGGCGGCAACCGTCGGCGCCGGCATCAAGCCGTCGTCATTGGTCGCCGAGCAGAGGACCCGCGAGGCCATCCACCAGGCGTGGAACGACTGGACCGACGAGGCCGACGCCGAGGAGGTGACCGACTTCTACGGCATCACCCGGCGGGTTTCACGTGAAGCCTTTCTCGCCGGCGAGTGCTTTGTCCGGCTGCGCCCGCGCTTTCCGCAGGACGGCCTCTCGGTGCCGTTGCAACTGCAGATGCTGCCCTCCGAGCAACTGCCGTTGTGGAAGCAGGAGACCGTGCCCGACAACCGACCCAATGCCGGCGGCGCCATCCGCCTCGGGATCGAGTTCGACCGCAACTTGCGGGACAAGCGCGTCGCCTACTGGTTCTATCGCTCGAACCCGACCGACCCGACGATCACCTTTCCCGAGGCCCTGCAGCTCGAGCGGCTGGTGCGGGTCCCGGCCGAGGAAGTCATTCACGTCTTTGACCCGGTCGAGGCCGGGCAACTGCGCGGGCTGACCGGCTATGCCGCGGCGGTCGTCAAACTGTTCCAGATGGACGCCTATGACGACGCCGAGCTGGAGCGGCAAAAGCAGCAGAGCCGGTACGCGACGTTTTTCACCAGCCCCGACGAGCGCGACGACAACGGCAACCCGCTGGACCCGCGCCCCGATGACGATCTCGCCGCCTACATGCCGGGGGCCAACGTGCTGCTCTACCCCGGCGAGGACGTCAAGTTCAGCGAGCCCGGCGGCGTCCCCAACAGCTACGAGCCGTTTCAGTACCGCACCTTGTTGCAGATCTGCGCCGCCCTCGGCATCCCCTATGGCGAGTTGTCGTGGGATCTGACCAAGGCGACCTATGCCAGCTCGCGCGCCGGGCTCCTGGCCTTTCGCCAGGAGGTCGAGGCGTTTCAGCATTCGGTGCTGGTCTACCAGTTTCTGCGCCGGGTCTGGGCGCGGTGGATGGATACCGCGGTGCTCGCCGGCGCGGTGCCGATTACCGCCCAAGCCTACAACGCGCGGCCGGCGATCTGGCGGGCGATGCAGGCGATCACCCCGCGCGCCCCGTGGGTCGACCCGCTGAAGGACCGCCAGGCGGTCAAGCTGGCGCTCGACGCCCAAGTCATCGCGCCACAGGACGCGATCGAAGCCGAAGGCTACGACATCGAGACGGTCTACCGCCGCATCGCCGAAGCCGCGGCATTGCGCCAACAATACGGCATTCCCGATCCCGCGGTCGGCTGGGGCACGCGCGGCGGCCCCACGGCGACAACCGAAACCGAAGCGCCGGCCGAGCGGGCAGCGCCGCTGGGGAGGCCGGCATGATTCGCGCATCTGTCGCACATCTTGGCGCGCGTCTTCAACGTGCCGCTACTGATCGAGCCGGCCCGGATCGAAGCCCTTGCTCCCGGGCTCTATGCAGCGATGTTCCGGGCGCGGCTCGACGTGGGGCGGTCGTCTCCCCCGCCGCCGACGCGCCCCGCTCCCCCGGAGGAGCGGCCCCGTGGTTACCGCGTCGATCGCGGGGTCGCCACTCTGCCGGTGCGCGGCGTCCTGGTGCGCCGCGCCGGGCAAATGACCCCCGACTCGACGCTGCTGCAATCCTATCAAAACCTGACGCAGGTGCTGCGCGCCGCCCGCAGCGACAGCCGGGTGCGCGGCATCTTGCTCGAGGTCGACAGCCCCGGCGGCGAGGCCGGCGGCGTCTTCGATTTCGCCGACGAAGTGCGCCGGACAACACAAATCAAGCCGGTGTGGGCGATCGCCAATGACGACGCCTTGTCGGCCGCCTATGCGATCGCTGCGGCCGCCGAACGGGTGTGGATTACCAACACCGGTGCCGCCGGCAGCATCGGCGTCGTCGCCCTGCATGCCGACCAGTCGCGCTTCGATGCCGAGGCCGGGTTCAATTTCACCTACATCTACAAGGGCGCGCGCAAGATCGACGCCAACCCGCACATGCCGCTGTCGCCCGAGGCGCGCGGCCAAATCCAGGGCGAGGTCGACCGGCTCTACGACATGCTGATCGCCAGCGTCGCCGGCCATCGCAGGATGGCGCCGAGCGACTGGCCGCGACCGAGGCCGAAATCTATTTCGGCGACAACGCGGTCGGACATCGGGCTCGCCGATCGCGTCGGCACGATCGACGAAGCCCCCAACGCACTCGCCGAGCAGGTCGCGCCCAACAGCCGAAGAGGAAGCGGGTATGAACAGCGAAGACACGGAACAGCGACGGCAACGCACGACGATACGCTTCCGCGGCGAGCCTACTGCGATCGCGGCGCGCAGCCGGACAACGTGATCAGCTTCGACCAGGTCCGACCAGGCAGTGGCGGCGACCCGCGAAAGCGCGGGCGAGATCGTCGCGCTGTGCTCGCTTGCCGGCTATCCCGAACTGGCCGCCGAGTACATCAGGACCGGGGCGACGATCGACAGCGTGCGCCGGCTATTGCAGCAGCGCCGCGCCGGCCGAGGCGGCAACCCGCCATGTCGAGACCATCGACACCACCGCACGACGAGCGGCAACCGGCGGCGCCGAGATCGCCGCGGCCGTGGCCGCGCGCTTTGCCGCGCAATCCAAACGGGCCGAGTGATGCCGGGCCTCGGCTTGATGCTGCAGATGAGCCGGTCGAGGCAGCGAGCGGCACCGCCCCCGCCGCTCCGCCGTCCCCGGCGCCGGTGCTGTCGTCTTTGACGCCCAACCACATGGAGGTCGATGCCGTCATGCGAGTTCTGGTCAATGGGTCGGGGTTCACCCCGCAGTCATCGGTTCACTTTGCCGGGGCCGAGCAATCGACCGAATTTGTCAGTGACGCGCAACTGGCGTTCGAGATCGAGGCCGACGAGCCGGGCGAGTTTCCGGTCACTGTCGTCACCCCGCCGGGGCCGGGCGGCGGCGGCGGCGAGAGCAACGCCTTGATGTTCGAAATTCACGAGCCCGAACCCGAAGCCGACCCCGAACCGAGCCTGGCGTCGCTGCAACCGAGCTCGACGCAGGCAACCCGTTCGACTTCTCGGCGCCGATAAGGAGAACACAGGCATGCAGAGCCGCAGACTATTGGAAGACAAGCGCGTCGCCGACTTTCTCGTCAGCGAAGCCAACCTCTATCGCTCGCGTGACGTCGTCACCATCCCCGAGGGCGCCGAACCGCTGCAGCCGGGCATGCTGGTGACCATGGCGGGTGCCGCCGCAACTGCCGGCGATGTCGAGGCCATCCTGATGTACCCGGTCGACCCGCGCTTTGGCGCGGTGCCGGCGGTGGTCATCGCCCGCGACGCCGAGGTCAACGACGCTTACCTGCTCTACGGCGAGCTCGACCGGCAGGCGGTCAACGCCCGCCTCGCCGAGGCCGGCATCATCGTCCGCCAGGGCATTCTCGCGGAGTCGATCGTAACCCCCGCCTAAAAGGCCCCGCGCCAACCAGGGAGTGCCGCCAATGCTTGACGTCTTCTCGACCAACGCCGCGTTCTCGGTCACCTCGCTGACCCTGGCGTTGCTGCGCGTGCCCTATCAGCCGGGGCTGATCGGGCGGCTCGGCCTGTTTCGTCCCGAGCGGCTGACGACAACCACGACCTTGATCGAGGTCAAGGGCTCGCGCCTGGCCTTGGTGCCGGAACTGCCGCGCGGCGCCCCGCCGACCCCCAATGTCGAGGATCGCCGCCACGTCGTCCCGTTCCGCATCCCGCATTTTCCGATCCGCGAGACGCTCTATGCCGACGCGGTGCAGAACATCCGGGCCTTTGGCACCGAGGACCAGCTCGAAGCGGTGCAGACCGTGGTCAACGAGCGCGAGGCCAGCATGGGCCTGCGGCTCGACGTGACCCTCGAATATCTGCGGCTCGGTGCGGTCAAGGGCGTCATCATCACCGCGGCCGACCGGGTCACCGGCGCGCCGCTGATCACCCTCGACCTGTTCCGGTCGTTCGAGGTCGACCCGCAGCCGGTGCTCGACTGGCCGATCGTCGGCGCCGGCCGCATCGCCCAGGAAAACCCGGCCTGGGCGGCGCAACTGACCGGGCTCGTCAACCAACTGGGCCGGTTGATGGCCGAAGAACTGCCGGGCGGCATGATGGCCAGCATCCACGGGGTGTGCGGCGCGCAGTTCTTCGACGCCTTCTCGCAGCATCCCGAGCGCCGCGCCGCCTTTATCGCGATCGACAACGCGCCGATCCTCAACCCGATCCTCGGCACCCGCGTTTCCTTCCGCGACGTGACGATCGAGGAATACCGCGGCCGGGTCGGCGAGATCCCGTTTGTGGCCCCCGACGAATGCCATTTCTTCCCGGTCGGCGTCCCCGATTTGTTTGTCGAGATCTATGCGCCGGCCGATTACATGGAGACCGTCAACACCGTCGCCCTGCCGCGCTACTCCAAGATGGAGGCGATGGATTTCGACAAGGGCGTCCAGCTCGAAGCGCAGATGAACGTCTTGCCGTTGTGCTCGGCGCCGCGCGCCTTGTTCACCGCCCGCGTCACGCCCTATGTCGAGACCGACGCGACGGCCGCGTCGGGCGCCGCTCCCGGTGGGGCGACAACGGCAGCGCCGGCAGCCGAGACCCGACGCCATCGATGAGCGAGTTCCGGTTTCTGCTCGGCGACCTGGCGCGGGCTTTTCCCGAGCCCGCGGTCTGGGCCAATACCGGCTTGCCGATCATCGGCCGCTTTCGCATCGACCCGTTCGACGTGCCGCTCGCCGGGACCAATGCCGGGATCGGCGAGGTGCAGACCTGGTTCTACTGCGAGCGCGCCGTCATCCCCGGCGTGCTCGTGCCCGACATCGGCCATGTCCTGACGATCCGCGGCCGCGGCTGGGAAATCGTCGAAGCCGGCGAGGACGATCTCGGCGAGCTCTCCTATCGTCTGATCAAATACGAGGGCGCCCCCGCCGCTGTGCTCGATCCGGCGACGCGACGCAACGCCGTGGCCGTCGAACGCTTGCGGCGGCCTGGCCGCCCGTCGCGGCGCGACGAGATCGTCTGCGCCTTCGCCGCCGTGGTCGAGGCCGGCGCGATCGATCCCGGCGAGCCCTTGACCCACGTCTTCCCGGCGGTCCGGCAGCGGATCACCGGCACCACCGCGCCGTCATCGGGGCTCGGCGACAAGACCCTGCGCAAGACCTTGACGCCCCTGGTCGAGGCGAAGCGCAACGGGCAAAAATGAATGTCCGGATAGGTGGCGGGGAGCTACCATTCCTCAGTCGCCAGACCTGTGTCGCCTATGCGCCAATTCCGGCCGTTCGCGGGGCCACTATCGAACCGCCGGAGTCGACCCGAAGCTGCCGTTCGCTTCCGCTCGTAGCAATGCCGGCCCTTGCCTCGGAGCGGACTCTAAGGCTAAGCGGCGCAGCGTATCCGACGGCCTCGCCGAATTGCTCGCGATTTTACAGCGAGCGTCTAGGCTACAACGTAGGCATACCGGATTTGGCCACTACGGGAGCTCCATCCGGACTGTGTTGAACGTGACCAAAACCGGGTAAGCTTTACGGGATCGAAGTTGAGATTAGCCAATTACAGCAGGAGTTGGTTAACCACCGATGAGCTGCGTACAGAACTGGAGCGCATCGGCAATGACGTCATGGTCGATCTTGCTTTGACCGAGAGTAATAATGCGAAGGCAGATTGATTGCCGTCAAGGGGCGCCACACGCCCTACCCGTCGTCCTGCGCCCGTCCAGTGTCAGTCGGTGCCGGGGGGCCAGATCCAGTCGGAGCCGACGCTAGCCCACCTGCTGGAGGGGCGGGAACACGTACGTGGCGCCCATCGACCCATTCGGCGGGGGCAGGATCGACGCCTGCGTGTTGCTTCCCGGTGCTGGGTAGTAGATGCGGATGATTGGCTGGATCGCGGTCGGCACCGGGATCCCGGGGTAGAGGTCGTCGTAGTACGCCGTCGATGGTGTGGGGATCCAGTTGGTGGCGGGTGCCTCTGGGGGCAGCGGTCGGTGCGATCCAGATCGTCACCGACCCATCGGGGTTCTTTGCGAGCTTGCCGGAGGTCAGCTGCTGCGATCCCAGCTGCGAGACCGGCTGGATCGGGCCCCACTGCAGGTTGACCGGACCGCCCGGGTTAGACAGTTGGACGATGTGACCCGGCGCGCCGCTGAACTGGATCGGCACGTTGTCCATCGACAGCTCCTGCAGCCACTTGGTCGAGACCTCGAACGAGTACGTCGTGCGCCTTGGTCTTCGGGTCGATGTTGCGCGTCGGGGTGGTCGCGACGTAATACGGCACGCCCGGAGTGAGGCCGTACTGCGCGGCGGTCGGGCCGAAGAGGATCGGCGTGCTCTGCGACCAGTGGCCCCCAGGCGGAGGGCTCGACGGTGATCGTGTCGGTCGACGGGTCGACGGCGGTCACAGGAATGTTCGCGGTCGAGTACGCCGTGTTCAGAACGCTCGCCTGGGAGATGAACGGGGCGCCGGACTGCGTGGGATCGGGCTGGTAGAGCGGTGATCGACCAGAACCCGCGCGGATTACCCTGGCGGTCGTTCACGGTCGGCGGCAAGGAACCGATCACCGGCAAGGTCGCCGGGTTGGTGACCGGCGGCGTGAATGTCAGCTTGTAGGTGTTGTTGCCGTCGAGCTGGGTGGCCGACGTGCCATCGAGGTTGTTGATCTGGGCGTAGACCGCGTCTTGCGGCATGTTGGCCCCGCCGTAGACGGTGAGCACGGCTCGGTGGAGGTATCCCTGGGGCGTGTTCGGATAATTCCCGATCCCGCTGTTGAGATAGCTCCAGTAATTGGTGGCTTGGGTGACGCCAGTCGAGATGACGACGTTGTTGATGTGCGTTCGCCCGGCCTCAAAGCCGGCCTGGAGCGCATCGATCTGCTGCGGGGCCCCAATTGCGCGGGATCCTGAAGCCGTTCGCGGTGAGGCCGAGGGGCCTGAACAGGGCCAGCGTGCGCCTTTTGAGGTAGGACGGGTTGCGGTAGCGCCGCTTCGCACGGGACTGCGGAACGATCCAGCTGGGCAGGGTCTTCAGCGGGATGCCGTTGAGGCCGGTGCTCGCGTGGGGAGCGGGTTGAGCCTCAGCGCCTGGCCCACCTGCTTGAAGAAGGGGACCGCGTTCGTCGGGGCGGTGTGCCACTTCTTTCGCCCGCTCGATCTGCTCCGGCGTCGGGGTGTACTGGCCAGGCTGGAAGTACTTCGGCCGATGCCCACGACGCTCGAACTCGGCGAGGGTGCTCAGACCGAAGCGCTCGACGACGCTCTTCTGGATCGAGGCGACGGAGGTGGGGTCGCTCGCCGGCACGAGCGAGTCGGCACGGATCCGGATGAGCATCCAGTCGCGGTTCGTGTCGAACGGCATCACCCGGTAGGTGAAGCCGTGGATCCGCGCGATGCGCTCGTGAGCGTATCGCGAGGTCGGGCCTACGAGCAGGTACGTTTGGGCGTGTGTCGACGGCGTCGTCCGGGTGCCGATGCTGCCCACCGCGTTGATGAAGCCATCAAGCAGGGCGACTACGTAGTAGTTGGTCTCCGACGGCGGGACCGTCAGCACGAGCTCCTTCGCGCCGCCATGGCCTTTCGCCCCGCTGAGATCCAGCATCGCGTTCAGGTACAGCGCCGACGCGTTGCCGGCGTTCGTGGCCTGGTTGTTCCATGCCGCCGACCCCTCCCGCTCCACCAAACGTATTGACCGGTGCCGTCACCAGCTCGTTGTATTTCGCGAAGCGGTACACGAACTCGGGCGCGACGCCCCAGATATAGGCATCTTCGGCCAGCTTCTGGATCTTGGCGGGATCGGTGAGCGGCGAGACCGACCCGACGGCTACAGAGGGAGCGAGGGCGCCCGTCGAGATCAGACCGACGACCGCCGCCAAAACGAGCCTCGCAGCGACGCAATAGCGTGACAGCATGACCCTCAACGTTCCCCCCTCATTCATGTCGCCCACGAGCGCGTTAGTCTACTCGGAGCGCGGGTTGCGGCGCAAAGATGTCGAACGTGTTGAGCGGATCGCTGCCGTAGCTCACGTCGCGCGCCACGTCCACGTTCGGATAGGTCTCGCGCTGCGCCACGAACAGTGGCTCGTAGAGCGGTCGCGTATTCGGGACATCGACGATTAGCCCAATCCGGCGTAACGCCGCCGCGATGGACGGCGGGACCTGCGCGGTTGCCGTGCTCATAGATCGCCCTCCGTTCACCGACGCGCGGCAAACAAAAGCTGGAGATCGGGGTGTGGGCTGCTCGCGGCCGGAGCCTCAACCCCGGCACACTGTGGTAATCCCGCAGCCTGAATTGCTGGTTTCGGCGGCCGGCGCTGGGTGGACATAAAGCGAGGGTCGGCTATCGGCGCGACCTTTTCCGTCCATCCTGGCTTGGTCGAAGGTCGGCTCACCACCCGGCGCGGTCCTTCCTTAGGGCTGCCACGAACGGCAGCTGTGGGGCACGAGCGGTCCAATCGCGGTCCGTATCGAATGTCACCTATGGGTCAGGGGAGCTGACATCTAAACCAGCTCAGTGATCCGGACTGTTCATCCGGTGATAACTGGCAAAAACTATAAATTCCCCGGCAATTTATTCCTGATTTTTGCCCTCCGGACGCGGCTAGGCTCGCGTCTCGTGATTGCGCAATTGCGCCAGGAGACCGTCGAGCGGCTGGCCGAAGTCCCGGCCTTTCGCCACGTCTTCGACTCGCGCCAGCCGCAATTGCGCCGCGACCTGCTGCCGGCCTTGCGGGTCTACACCAGCACCACGGCGCAAGGGCTGTCGATCAGCATCCCGGAGTTCCGGGCGACGGCGCAGCTCGTCGTCCAGGTGGTCGCCGACGACATCACCGACGCCAAGCAGCGCCGAGACCGTCGACAACTTGTGCGAGGCGGTCAAGACCCGCCTCCTGTGCGACCCGTCCTGGCTGGTGCTGTTCGAGCGCGTGCTGTCGATCGACACCGAGATCGAGCGCAACATCGAGGGCGAGAGCCGCACCACGGTCGCGACGATGACCTTCGCGCTGCAATACAGCGAGGTCTACGAGCCGGTGATCCCCGACTGGCTCGAAAAGGTCCGCATCGACGTGGACGTGATCCGCCCGGCGGCCGACCCCAACATCCGCTATCCCGGCCCCGACGGACGCATCGAGGTCGCCGCCGAATTTCTCAATCCTGAGCCGCCCCCCGGCGCAGAAGAGCAGGAGTGAGGCATGCCGGTTTCGTTCGAGCGCATCCCCAGCAACATCCGGGTCCCGCTGTTCTATGCCGAGGTCTCGAACCGCGAGGCCAGCTACCTGCAACTGCTGCAGCCGGCGTTGCTGATCGGGCCGATGCTGGCGCCAGGGCAATGGCGACCCCGGAGGAACCGGTGCTGGTGCACCGACACGGCGCAGGGTTACGCGCCTGTTCGACGCCGGCAGCATCCTCGGCGACATGGTGGCCCTCTATCGCCGCAACGACAGCTTTGGGACGTTGTGGGCGATCCCGCATCTCGACCCGAGCGGGGCCAGTGCTGCCACCGCCAGCGACACGATCGAGGGTGTGGCGACGGCCGCCGGCACGCTTGCGGTCTACATCGGCGGCGAGCGCTATGCGCTGACGGTTGCCGCCGGCCATGACGCCGCGACGATCGCCGCCACCATCGCCGCCGCGGTCAACGCCGACCCGTTCGCCTTGGTGACGGCTGCGACCGGCGATGCGGCTCCGCCGCAGGGCGATCCCGAGACTACAGGGGAAACCGGGCGGCGCGGCCCGCCGGCCCCGCGTGCGCCAGTGGCGCCGCGGGCCGGCGGCAGCACCGTCACCTATACGACCAAGAACCACGGCGTCATCGCCAACGAGCTGGTCCGCACCGTCAACTTCCGCGGCGCCGCCGGCGGCGAAATCATGCCGCCGGGTGTCACCATCACCGGCAGCGGGTCCAATGGGGCCAGCTTCGCGGGCGGCGCGCCGGGCTGCCCGATCTGGCCCGAGGATAGCACACGCGGCAGCGCAGACGGAGTTGGCCGGGCGCGGCGGGGCGATCATGTTCCGGCGCGGGAGCCGGGCCACTGCTCATCGCGCCAATACCAAGGTTCCTCGACCGAGCCGCGGAACACGCCGGCCCGGAGCTTTTACAAGCGCTTCCCGAAGCTGCTCATCGCGCTTGGTCTGCCAGCGGGCACCCTCGACTGGAAAGCTCATATGTTCCAGACAGCCGAGAACATCCGGCACCGGTTTTTTCACGGTGATCGCTAAGTTCCCGAACCATCGTCATAGCTTTCCAAGGTATAGACCCAAAAGTAATCGGGATATTTTGATGACTGCGGGATAAAGATTTCGTGTTGGTAGATGTCATCGATCTCGGTTTCGAGTCCCGCCTATCCATGCACAATTTTGCCAGCGCGAGGGACAACGGCTCCGATCGATCGGCGATTTCACGTAAGCCGCGGGCGACCCCAAAATGCGCAATCTGTTGCGCATTTGCCTCCGGCAGTCGTGCCAGCTTCATATAGTTTTGGGCTGTACGGACGCCGAAACCGAGACTGGCGAGCCACGGTAACCAAGTGCCGTGCGGCAAGCTTTCCTCGGCCTCGATCAGGGCGGCCCGGCCGCCCGCGCCGCGGCAATTCCGGCGCCAGCGGCCGCAAGCACCTTTTGGTGTTCGCCGCGGATCTCTTCGGCAAGCACTGGAAGTCGATTATTGAAGGGGTCGTTCTTCGTCTTCTCGGCGGTGATGGCGCGGGCTCCTCGAACGCGCGCGCTCGCCGGGCGCCCACAGCAGGACCGGCATCTGCATGCCATGTGCCTTGATCACGTCGCGCCAACTGCGCTTTGATTGGGTTGGCCATATAAATCGCACTCCTTTCGCGGTGTGGCAAAGACGGCGGCGGACCCCTGTGACGGGTCCGTCTTTCTCTCTTGGCGTCGCCCCCGCGGCATCGAGGTGACGATCAGCGGGGCCAGAAGCGGACGACCGCTTGCGTCAACAGCAGCTTCGGATGCTTGCGCCAAGCCGGCATCGCGGCACGGACGAGTTCGAGAAAGCGCGCCGCTTTGTTCGAAGCCGCAGCGGCCTCCTCCAACCGGCCGATCGCAGCGCCCAGCTCGGCATCGGTGACGTCGGACGTCTCGCCGCGCGCGACCGCCTCGGCGAGAGCCTGGTCATCGGCTGCCGCGCGCCTGGTGCGGGCGACCTCGCTTTCGAGCCAGCGCAGCGCCGCTATAACCTCGCCCGCGGTCATCGCCGCAAGCGCTTTCTCGACCGGTTCGGCAGCGGAGTTGAACCACAGCGTGAAGCGCTCGGGAGCGAGTGCCGCAATATCGGCCGTCATGGTTTGCCTCCTTTGGCGGTGTGAAATTGACGCCTTGGGTCGCGCCCCGCGCCGGTTTGACCGCTGCCGCGGGCCTACGAGGCCTGGCCCGTGACGCCGCAGCGACCAAGCGGAGGCGGCCTTGGGCGGCGGGCCCGAAGGGGCCGCGCCTAGGCCTCGTTGGAGGTTTTGGAGGGGTGCTAACCCATTGATCCCGAATAACCGAAGGTCCGACGATCCCTATAAGGGATATAAAGAAGATCGTCGGTCTCATGTGGCCTGCAGCGGCGGCTGGTAGAGCGGCCCTAAAATCTCGGCCGCCTTGATCTCGTCGACGCTGATCCGGCGCGTCGCGCGCTGGCGTTTTTTTGAATAGTATTCCTCTTCAAGCAACACGCCGTTGTTGAACCAGGTTCGGAGAATGCGTTTGGCTTCGCCTTTTGCTTTGTTGCTGATTTTGGCGATCGGCCAGCCGGCCCAAGCGCCGTTCGCGCGCGGATCGCACAAATAGAATTCGTTGGTTTCCGGTCCAGTGCGCAGCGCATCGAAGATTTCGGCGATCTGGGCTTTCGACAGGTCGTCAAAAGCGGAGGGCGGGGTCCAGGCGGCAAGCACCTGGACATTGTCGCCGTCGACATAGATGCCGGCGCCGTTGCCGAGTTCGACACTCTTGAACTGGTACCAGGTCGCCAGGTCTGGCGGTGGTGCGTAGTTCTCTTTGCTGCTGGCGATGCGGGTATAGCGCCAGATGTCTTCAGGCGACACTTCGAGGTCTTCGGCTTCCTCCTTTGTCATCCGCATCAAGATGCGGGCCGAGCGGAAAGTGGCGCGCAATGCGGTGGCGCCCATCAGGTCATCTGCGCTGCCGTTCGAGCCTTTGCGGAGGTGATGCAGCACCAGGGCGGCGACCATGCTTTCCGCCGCGATGCGGGCGATCTCGCCGGCAAGCTTGGCAATCATGACGTTGCTGTTTCCGTCATCCAGGGCGTGGGCATGGTTGAACGGGTCGACAATGAGCAATACCGCTCCGATCGCCTTAAGATGCGCGACGATCGCGTCGCCGTCCGGAAACACGACCGCACCACGGCCGATGGCTAAATGAGCTGCAAGCGTAACCCGACCGCGTGGGCGGGTGATGAAATAGAAGCTGCCGCAGATGCTTCTGTAATCGAGTTTGTAATGCATGCAGGCGGCGGCGATGCGCCGCAGCCATTCGATCTTGTCATCCTCGAAGCTGACGATTGCGACAAGTCCGGTGCGCCAGACGCGCTCGCCGAGCAACGGGAGCCCGGTGATCATCGAAAGTGCCATGACGACAGCAAGCGCACCTTTGCCGCCGCCATCGACGGCGCCGATCACCGCTGCATGGCCAAACAGCAGAAAGTGGCCGTAAGCCCACGGACGAGGCGGAATAGAATTGATCGAGAGCGGCACCAATTGTTCACAGAGTAGCGGCTCGTCTTCGTTTAAACGGGCATGGCCATTGCCCTGGCCGTTGCCGGTGCGAAAGCGCTCGCGCTCGGCCTCGGCGATCGCCTGCAACCGCGGATCGCTCTGCCCGTTGTAGGCAGTCATGGCTGATGCCGCGGCCGGCACAGGCCGGCGTCAAAGGCGCCGTCGACGACGCGCGCGATCTCCTTCGATGTCCACAGATAGGTCCGGTCGTAGGACGGCATGCCGCAGCCAGCATCGATCAGCGCAGCGCGGGCGAAGACCGGCGGGATGCCGCCGGCGCCGGCCAAGGTGCCGATCGTGAAGGCTTCCTTTAGCAGGGTGTTACGCTGCTGGCCGTCCGCGGCACCGCGGACGTTGAGGCAAGCCGCGGCGATCGCTGCATCGCCATAGGGCGACAGGCCGACAACCGGTTTGACCGGGGAGGGTCGAGCTATCGGCGTCGGATCGGGACGCTGCGGTATCAGCCAGGCCGGCGCCGGCAGCGGCGCCGCCGTGTCGAGATTGTAGAAGGGATCCCAGGTGTAACCCGAGCCCGGCGCCGGGGTGATGACGTACCCCGTGCTGGCGCGGACATCGAGGCCCGGACCGAGGGTGTGGGTCGAGCTTGGAATATCGAGGTCGCCCGGGTCAAAGTAGCAATGCCAGCCCCCGGACGGCGTGTGCGCGATCGGCGTGTTGTGGAGGATCGAATAAGCGATCGCGTCGAGACTATCGGGTCCGTACTTTTTCGGGTCTTTAACGTCGACGTCGAGCACCGCGAGGCGCGAGGCGCCGGTCGCGACACCGACCAGCGCATCCGGCCATTTGGTCCACCATGCCGTGACCTGTTGCGGGTCGTTCGAGGCGGCGTAAAAACCTTGCTTGATCAGCGGCTGCTTACGCCGATCGCCGCGCCAGTGACACGGCAACAGCCACCAGCCGAATTTTTCGGCATAGGCGACCGCAACCATGCACGGTGTCATGCCTCCGCTCCTTCTGATAATGCTTCGGTGGCGAGGGTGCGATCGATCCAGGCAATGACCTCGCCAACCGTGGTCAACTCAGGCGGCCGATGGCTCGATTGTCGCGATCACCATCGACACCACGATGTCGATGAACTGCCGATCGGCGGCATCAGTGGTCACTGCCGGAAGCCGGCGAAGTGCAACGCGATGCCGTCCGCGACCATCGTCTCGCGGACGCGGTTCTGATCCTCGGCGCTAAGTTGTCTGACCCAAGCGGTAAAACGTTCGGCGGTAGTTACCGCGGCCGTGAGTTCTTCGCTATCGAGCCGGGTCTCGGCAACGATGAAATCGTGCCAGGCGCGCTGCAGATCGGGTGCCAGCGCCATGATGCGGTCTCCGAAAAAGCCCTGGGCTGGCTTGCGGCGGCGAACAGTGGTAGAACGCGGGCGAATTCCCCCAAGGAACTCAAGCCCAAGTCCCCGGCCGGCAAGCGTCCGGTCGGGGTCAAGGGTTTACAGTTGCGTCGGCCGCGGCCTGGCGTTGGACCTCGCGGGCGAGCGCCTTGCGGCCCCGCGCGCGGCGGGCCTGCACGCCGTGCGCGATGATGTAAAGGATGTCGTCCCGGCGCCAGGCGATCACCTTGGCGCCGAGCTTGACGCCTTTCGAGATGTAGCCGTCCTCGACCGCGGTCAGGAACGCCGACCGGGTCATCGGCAAGATGCCGGGATAACCACGCTTGGGGTCGCGGCAGATGTCGCTGACGCGCAGCAGCGGCGGCAGGTTGTCGAGGTCGAAGCTGAAGGGTGACGCGAGCGGGCCGCTCAGCTTGGGATGCGTCTGCCTGGACGCTTCGGCGCGATTGACGGGGGCAAGGTCGATGTCAGGCATTCGGACCGTCCTCGGTCAAAGAGACGATCCGTTCCAATAGTCCTCGATCAGGTGGCGGTGGCGGACTTTTGGCGGCCAAATCCGGCCAAAAGCGGACTTTTTTTAATGTCCGCGCGTGCGCTACGTTGCGCGTTCCCCCATTACACAATACGTTTGCAATGCAGCAGCTCGCGCTGCTCGCGCTACAGCTTTCCCAGCTTCGGCAGCTTTGTCCTGGCTATGGCCCACGCTCGGCGATAGACGCGACGCGACAGCTCGCCGAGCAATGGGTCGCCCTGAAAGACTTCTCTGGCGTTGTCCCGTGCCTGCTCCGCCGTCCATTTCTTCGCGCCGGCATGCGGCAAAGCCGCTCGATAAAGCAGATCGGCGCGCGCCTCATTGGTCCCGATCGGCGAAGATGCGGCGGGCATCGGTGTTGGAACCGGAGCCATAGCGGTTCTGGCCAGCGGCGCGTTGTCGGCCAATCCCAGCGCACGCACCACATCGGGAGACAGCCGTATGTGCAAGTCGTACCACACGGTACCGGAGCGCAAATGTTCGAGCCGCAGGTGCGCCGGTTGAAAGTCAAACCAAAGATCATTGAAAAATGGCCACCGCTCGTCCGGCAACAGGTCGATTGTCTCCAGACCAGACGAGAGTAACGGCGCCTCTCGGCCGGCCAGCTCGATAATCGAACGCTGCGGCTCGTCCGGGGCCGCGAGCCACCACCACATCAGCAACTCGTCAAACCCGCTCAGCGGCCGATCTGGATGGCGCTCGTTATAGGCTTCGAGTGCGTTTTTAAGTTCGCCGAGGCAGTCGCTGACCCGCGTCCACTCGGTCGGCAGATCGAGCTCGATCCACCATGCCGATGGCAATCCCGGCCAGGTGATGATCGCCATGGCAGGGGTGGTCCCCCGCCCGTTACCCCGCCGCCCTCCCGCGCATCGCCACCACCGCCGGCGCCGCAATCGGCGTCGTCAAAAACCGCGCCCAGCGCTCCATGGCCGCGCGCCGCGGCTCCAACAGGTCGCCGCGCCGGTAGGCCGCCTCCACCTTGCTTGCGATCGTGTGCGCGAGGCACCCTTCGGCGACCTCGCCGGCGATGCCGGCCTCGCTCGCCCAATCGCGAAAGCCCGAGCGCACCGTGCCGTGCGTCGTCGTCCCCGGTCGCAGCCGCCGCAGCGCCATCAGCATCGCCATGTTGCTGAGCGGCCGGCCGGGGCGCGCGCCGGGGAACACGTGCTCGCCTTGCCGCAGCGCCGCCAATTCGTCGAGCACCGCAAGCGCGGCCGTCGACAGCGGCACCCGGAACTCGCGCCCGGCCTTCATGCGCTCGGCCGGGATCGTCCACACCTTGCCGGCGGGGTCGATCTCGCCCCACACCGCGCCGAGCGCCTCGTTGGTGCGCACCGCGGTCAGCAGGGTGAGGCGCAACGCCAATGCCGAAATGTCGTCGCGTTCGGCGAGTTCGCTCCATAGCACTGGCAGTTCCCGCCAATCGAGGGCGGCGTGGTGCTCGACCGGCTTCACCCTCGAACGCTTTGGCAACAGGTTTTCGATGTGCCCTTTCCACCGGGCCGGGTTGTCGCCTTGCCGCCAATGCCGGGCCGCCGCGTAGTCGAGCACGATTTCGATCCTGCCGCGCACCCGGCTCGCCGTCTCCGGCTTGGCTTGCCATAGCGAGACCGCGGCGCCGTCATCCCCAACGTTCTGTTCGAGCACCCGCATGACCGCGCCGGTGTCGACCTTGTTCACCGCGAGATCGCCGAGCACCGGATAGGCATAGGTTTCGAGCGTCGCCGGCCATTGCGCCCGATGCTTCGGGTTGCGCCAGGTCGGGCTGTGCGCCGCGATGTACAACTCGGCCACTTGCCGAAACGTCAGCACGTCCTCCCGCACCGGGCGGGCGGCGCGGCGTTCGGCCAGCGGGTCGCGGCCCTCGATGATCGCCAGCCGATGGCGCAACGCCAATTCCTTGGCGCGCGCGAGGCTGATGAGCTCGGCCGAGCCGAGCCCCATCTCGATCCGCTTCCCCGTCTGCGGCGAGATATACAGCAGCACCCAGCTGCGGCTGTTCGCGCCGATTGCGAGATAGAGGTTGCTCGCCACCCGGTGGCGGCCGGGACCGAGCCCGGAAATCTGTTTGGCGGAACGGTCCGACGCCATTTCCTATTCCCAATCCGTTCCCTATACGTGGATTGGACAGTGCCACACTTAGCGCCACCCGGCGATACGATCGGCGGCCGATAATCTCTTGATTTCAATTGAATGCGCTACTATGCCGCACCGTCAAACATCATAACGAGACGGACGCCCCCTCCGCCACTTCAGAACAGAACTGCGAACGCCGGGCGCAGCCGATTTTGCGCCCGGCGCCGCCGAGGGCTCTGAACAGATCTTGGCCGTTGAGCATGGCCGGATGGCGTTAGGTGCGGCCTGAGGCCGGTCGCAGAACGCCTCGCATTGCCCGGCCGCAGGGAACCGAGATCGGCGCCCCGTTATCGGCCAGGCGGTTGGCGGCAGGCAAATCTCACGGGCCGTAATATTCGATCGAATAGACCTGGAGGTCGCCGACATAGGCCGCCGGATTGGCGAGATTTCCCGGCCAAGCGCCGCCGACAGCCAGGTTCATGATGGCGGCGGCGTCGGGTCCATGCCCGGTCCCCCCCAAGGATAAATCCCATTTCCAGACGGCGGTGTAGATCAGCTCCCCGTCGATGTATCTCGAGATCAATCCCGCACCCGCGTCATTGTAGCACGTCGTGTAGTAATGGGGTGCGGCCGACCCGTCGAAGCCGGGGTCGGTCCATGTCATATATTGCGACGTAAACCGACTGTCGGCGATCGTGGGCGGCGCCTGCAGCGGCTTGTTGTACATGGTCACGGCATGCACCCCTTGGTACGGGGTGATCGGCTGCTCGATGTCGATTTCGGACGTGTCGCTGCCCGAGGTCGCGGCGTAGAACCAGAAGGACGGCCAGGATTTGTCCGCGTTGGGGATGACGTACCGGGCTTCGGCGCAAAAGTTCCGCGACGAGGACTTGCTGACCATCTCGCCCGAGGCGATCGACCCGTCGGGTTGGCCGCGCCCCTCGATCGTCAGGTGATCCGGGGAAAATACGATCGAGTTTTCAAAATGCTCGTAAGTCTCCTGCTCGCCGTTGATCACGACATTGGGGATTCTGACAAGACCGTTGGCATCCACGTTATAGAATTGACCTTCGTTATAGAGGGCGTGAAGCTGGGCATAGTTGGTGACGGTGCTGCTGGCGCCGGTCCCGAAGCGGTCCGATCTGACCAATCCCCACCCCGAAGGAAGGGTCACGCCGGCGGTTGTCGTCATGCACGACGCGGTGCCGCCGCCGTTGTTGCCCTGGCAGGTCCACGCGACCGGTCCCGAGAGATTGGTCAAATTGCCGGGGGCGCCGGCGGTGCAGCTTCCGGTCGCCGCGCCGCATATGCCGTTGACCGGCGTTGCCGCAAGCGGGGCGGAGCACAGGGCGCTGCCGCCGCCGTTGGAACCGGCGCATGTCCATGACCAGGCGCCGCCCCCGTTCACCGTCGAAGCGGTGCCGCTGCTGCACAGACCGGCGGTAGGCGCGGTGCCGTCGGCGACGTTGTCCGCCGTGCCGCATTGGCCGTTCGTCGCATGCCCGCCGCCGGGGCCCCCGGTTGGCCTTCTTGCCAGCGCCGGGCTATGCGTCAGCCACAGCGCTAGGCCGACAATCGACAAAATGCCGCACAATGACTTGACCATGGCAAGGTGCTTCGCACCGACGCTTTCGCTGTCGGACGTAACCGCGGACGACCAATCGGAGCAGCATGGTTTCCGCGAATTGAAATACCGCGAACGCGGAGAAGCAACGAGCGTGATTATTGATTGCAAGGTTTGCGCCTTTCGTTATTGGTTTTCAGGCTGGCCGCAGCGACTTGCCCGTCAACGCGCAGGCAACTGCCGTCACGGGAACGTGTCGACTCACCTTTATTCGTCGGTGTCCATATCGCCCGGTGGCGATCCTCATTCGAGTCGAATTAGCATGGTTAATTAGAAACCACAGCGCACATTCGATCGGCAAGGTTCGCCGTCGCGCTGAGCCAAATTTGACACGGCGCCGGCACGGCGTAGGCAGAAAGACCCTGTGTTCGCCGACTCGGCAATAACCGGGTCGAAGCTGCCGGCGCCGGGGTCGGTTGCGGGTCGGTTGCGGTCTTCGTCGGCCGAGCCCATTGACCCGGGCTGGTGACGGCGCCCGTCTGGATGGCGCGGGTCCCCACTGCGGCAATTGACCGCTGCGGCGGGCGCGCCGGAGGCAGCGGTGGGGTCAGCAGCCCGGCAGACCCATAAAACGCGTCATTTAAGACCGGTCTTTACCAAAGAAGCCCACGGCGAGCTTGCGCGCCCGGCGGGTTGTCGCGGCGATTGCGGTGACCGCGCCCGAGATGGGACCAATCGGGTGGCGCGGGGTGCGGCGGCCAATTCGACTTGCCAAAGTCCCCGGCTTGGGCTAGTTCGGTCGCGGCCACCCCCGAGAGCAGCTGATGTCGGAAGTCATCGTTATCGAACCCGGCCGGCTCGAGCAGAATTACTGGCTCGATTTGTGGCGGTACCGGGAGTTGTTCCGGGTGCTGGCGTGGCGCGACCTGGCGGTGCGCTACAAGCAGACGGTGATCGGCGTCGCCTGGGCGGTGATCCGTCCGCTTCTTACTATGGCAGTGTTTACCATAATTTTCGGCCGTATCGCAAAGCTGCCTTCGGAAGGGACCGCACCCTACCCGCTGATGGTTTTCGCCGGCATGCTGCCCTGGACGTTTTTTGCGACCGGGCTCAGCGAGGCGTCCAACAGCCTGGTCAACAACGCCAATCTGATCAGCAAAGTGTACTTTCCGCGGCTGATCGTGCCGACGGCGACGGTGGTCGTCGCGTTTGTCGACTTTCTGATTACCTTCGCGATGCTGATCGTGCTGATGGCGTGGTATGCATTCGCGCCGGGCTGGCGGATGCTGGTTCTGCCGGGCTTTGTCGCGCTGGCCTTTGTCGCCAGCATGGGGCCGGCGCTGTGGATCACCGCGCTCAATGTCAAATACCGCGATTTCCGCTATGTGATCCCGTTCATCGTCCAGTTCGGCCTTTACGTATCGCCGGTCGGGTTCAGCTCGAATGTCGTGCCCCAGCAGTGGCGGCTGCTCTATTCGCTCAATCCGATGGTCGGCGTGATCGACGGCTTTCGCTGGTGCATCCTCGGCGGCCAGAGCCCGCTCTATCTGCCGGGGCTGGCGGTCAGCGTCGCGGTTGCCGGCTTTTTTCTGTGGTTCGGCGTCCGTCGCTTCCGCCACACCGAAAAAAGCTTTGCCGACCTGATCTGAGCATGCCGGCGCGCTGACGACCATGACCGACGCGATCATCACCGTCGAAAACCTGTCCAAAAAATATCTGGTCGGTCACCACACCCGGCATCGCGGCCGCTCGCGCTATGTCTCGCTGCGCGACGTCGTCGGGGCCAGGGTGCGAAGTCTTGCGCGCAAGACGGTGGACGTCGCCCGCGGCCGGCAGGTCGTCCAGGGCGACGAGGTCGAAGAGTTTTGGGCGTTGAAGGACGTCAGCTTTGAGGTCAAGCGCGGCGAGGTTCTGGGCATCATCGGCCGCAACGGCGCCGGCAAGAGCACGTTGCTGAAGATCTTGAGCCGCATCACCGAGCCGACCGAGGGGCGGGTGACCCTGCGCGGCCGCGTCGCCAGCCTGCTCGAGGTCGGCACCGGCTTTCACCCCGAGCTCACCGGCCGCGAGAACATCTTTCTCAACGGCGCCATCCTCGGCATGACCCGCGCCGAGATCAGGAAGAAATTCGACGAGATCGTCGCCTTCGCCGAAGTCGAAAAATTCCTCGACACCCCGGTCAAGCACTACTCGTCGGGAATGTATGTCCGCCTCGCCTTCGCCGTCGCCGCCCACCTCGAACCCGAAATTCTCATTGTCGACGAGGTGTTGGCCGTGGGTGACGCCGAATTCCAGAAGAAATGCCTCGGAAAAATGGGTGAAGTGTCCAGGCAGGAAGGCCGGACCGTCTTATTTGTCAGCCACAACCTCGCGGCAATCGCCGAAATGACCGATCGAGTGTTGCTGCTGTCGTCCGGCCGCACAGCGTTTGACGGAAATACTGGAGATGCAATTTCGATCTATTTGTCCAAAGGAATCAAGCAGACAAATTACTTCCGCCCAGATCACCAGCCATGTGATGCACCGCACCTCGGACAGGTCGAAGTTTCGACATCTGATGTCAATGGCCTGCACCACTTCGGCGAAGCTTTGGAGATCAAGTTTTTGATCCGCCATCCCCGCCCGATGGCGCGCGGCTGTTTTTGCTTCCAAATAATAAACCAGTTCCAGCAGGCCGTGGTGCATGCGTTTGCCTATTATCCCGAGTATAAGTTTGGCAATATACCGGGCAACTCGCTTTTGGTGTGCCGTTTCCCGATGCTGCAGCTTAACATAGGCACTTATCATCTGCGGACTTGGCTGCAGGAGCCGCCGGGCGGGGAGATCTATGAAAACTTGGACGGAATTTGTTCATTCGAAGTAGATCGTCTCGATCAGACTGTTTACTGGGGATGGCGGCCGGAAGTGTGCGCTTATTTCGAGAAATATGCGTGGAGGCTGGATGACGTAGAGGCTGCGGTAAACTCGCAACGTCTGGATGCAGATATTCCAAGGCTGGAAACCCTTGAGTATGCATCCAAGAGATTAAACGTAAGGCGTGGTTTCGGCGATGAATAAGCATGTCGGGGTGTACGATAGCGGGTTTTATCAAGACGTGGTTCCGGGATCACTTCGATCCGCCAGAGCCATAATACCCATTCTTCTGGGCCACGTGACGATACAAACCGCCGTCGATGTCGGCTGTGGCTGCGGAGCGTGGCTCCATGTCCTGCACGAATGCGGAGTAACTGAAATAGCCGGGTATGACGGGGACTACGTCGACAGGTCGATGTTGCTGATTGATCCCAAATACTTTACCCCGGTCGACCTGTGCGGCGAGTTTGCGGCCGGGCGGAACTTTGACCTCGCGATATCGCTGGAGGTGGCCGAGCACCTCCCGAGCCCGTTTAGCGAAGCCCTGGTGCGGCAGTTAGTTGCAATAGCTCCGATGGTTTTGTTTTCGGCCGCCATTCCCGGGCAGCCGGGCAATTATCATGTAAGCGAGCAATGGCAGGATTATTGGCGGTCCTTGTTCAGGTCGTTTTCCTATCATCCGGTCGATCTAGTCCGTCCCATGGTCTGGGGAAATCCCAATGTGGAGTACTGGTACCAGCAGAACGTGATTCTGTATTGCAACGAGGACACGTTACGCAACAGGCCACAGCTTCGCAGGGTACCCGATAATGTGAGTTTAAATCTGGTGCATCCGGATTTATATAAATTGAAGCTGTGGCAGTTGGATCCCAGTTTAAAGGAAGCGCTGAAGATGCTGCCGCGCCTGGCCTCTCTCGCGGTGTCGCGGCGGTGGAAGAATCTGTGTTCGCCGCGGCGGCAGGCCGGCAATATCGACAGCACGGCCGAGCCATAGGCCGGGGACATCTATGTCAGGTCTGGAAAGGCGGTGCTGTGACTGTTGCGATTTCGCTGGTTATTTGCACGCGCAACCGAGCCCCGCAATTGGAGGCCTGTTTGACCCGGGTGGCGATGATCAAAACGTCGTTGGCCTGGGAACTGGTCGTTGTCGACAATGGCTCATCAGACGCCACCGATGATGTGCTTCGGAGGTTTAGGCGTTCGGCATCTTTTCCGGTCAGCATTCTCTATGAGCCGACGCCGGGCCTCGGCAAGGCTCACAATCGGGGCTGGCGAGCGGCGACGGGCGAAATTATCGCCTTTACCGACGACGACTGTTACGTCTTGCCCGACTTTGTCGACGAGGCGGTGCAGGTGTTCGAAGACCACCGGGTCGGGTATTGCGGTGGAAGGATTAAACTTTATGACGCAAGCGACTATCCGATAACCATTAACGAATCGGTCGAGTCGCGGATGTTGCGGCCCTACAGCTACCTCCGGGCGGGCTTCCTGCAAGGCGCCAACATGATGTTCAGAAAGTCGACGCTGGAGGAGATCGGAGGGTTTGACGACGCCTTCGGGCCCGGGACGCCGTTCAATTGCGAAGACGTCGACGCGTTCACGAGGGCTGCCTTCGCGGGCTGGTGGGGCGCCTATGCCCCCGGTCCGACCGTGCTCCATGCCCATCGCCGCAAGGCAGCGGATGTGCCGGCGTTACGCCGCAGTTACGCGATCGGTCGCGGCGCCTACGCGGCAAAATTCATCCTGCGGCGCGACACTCGGCGATGCCATCTGCGATCCTGGTGCTTGTGGCTCGCAAAACGACTGGTAAGACCTACCGCGAACAGCCGGCGCCGGGATTGCTTCCGCGAAATTCAAGGAGCAATCCAATATTGTCGTCAAATCCGTGTCGCGTGAGAACGATGCTTATGACGCTCCCATTCCCTCGACACGATCCGTCGGCGGGCAGCACAGCCCCTTCCGCGGGTGGATGGCCTCACCGCGATGCGGGCGCCGGATATTGCAGTCTTTGTCGGGTTTGGATTTGGTGCTGACATGCTCGGTGCTTCGGTAATCATATGCGCGAACAACCCGCGGCCCGATTATCTCAGACGCGTCCTCGACGCATTGCGGCAGCAGAGTTTGTCTCCGGACAAATGGGAATTGCTGGTTGTCGACAACGCATCGAACGAACCCCTGGCCTCTTCGTGTGACATCACATGGCACCCGAATGGGCGTCATATTTTAGAGAGCGAGCTGGGGTTGGCGCCCGCTCGTCGGCGGGGCATGCGTGAGGCGCGAACGGAGCTGCTCGTGTTTGTCGACGACGACAATGTGTTGGCGGAGAATTATCTTTCAGAAGCAATCGGGGTCAGTCGTAATTGGCCCGTGCTCGGGGTCTGGGGCAGTGGCTACATAAGACCGGAATTTGAGTTAGAACCGCCTGCGCACCTCACTAAATTTCTTCACCACCTGGCTCTTCGCGATCTGCCCGCTGCCCGTTGGAGTAACGTTTCTACGTGCTTCGACGCATTGCCGATTGGTGCTGGAATGTGCGTCCGCGCGAACGTAGCGGCCGCCTATCAGCGATCCTGTGAGCAGTCGACTATTCGCATCATGGATCGTCAAGGGAAGTCTCTGTCCAGTGGTGGGGACGACGAAATATGCTTTGTCGCCTGCAAGGAAGGCTTCGGGATGGGGGTCTTCCCCGAACTTAGAATGACGCATCTGATCCCGAGAGAGCGAATTTCGGAAAAGTTTTTTGTCAATCTAATAGAAGGCAACACGACCGCCGACTTTTTGCTCGCATACAAGTGGAGGGGAATCAGTCCGAGCTTTAATTCCGCGGCGCGAACCTTGTTATATTGCCTGAGGAGCATTGTCAAAGACGATAGGGTGGAGCGCCGAATGCACGTTGCCAGAATACGGGGATTCTTGCATGCGAAAAAGATAATCAATACGTATCATCACAACAGATCGTCTCGGGAGATATACCAATAAAGGGTGAGTAGCGGCATGGCGCTATCTGCCGGGTTGAGGCACGCTCATGATGATTTTCTCAATCCGATCTCGCTGCGACGCCTGGAGATTCAACAGTCTCGCCGCGCAATTCTCGATGCACTCGTCGCAGAACTTCCAAATTTTTGCGGGACGCTCCTGGATGTGGGTTGCGGTCGGATGCCGTATAAGCCTATCTTGCTGGCGCCGCCGAGCCGCATAACCAATTACATCGGGTTGGATCTGCGCGCAGGTGATTACGCAAAATTTGGACCGTTCGATCTGGAATGGGATGGACAACACATTCCCCTCGGCGGGGATACAATCGATTGTGCAATTGCGACAGAGGTTTTCGAACAATGTCCCGATCCGGGGAAAATTATTCACGAAGTTTTACGGGTGCTAAGGCCGGGCGGGCGGTTCTTCTTCACCGTGCCGTTTTTGTGGCCGGTTCACGATCCGCCGCTAGATCAACATCGCCTGACGCCATTCGCGTTGCAACGGATGTTTTCCGAAGCCGGCTTTGCAAAATTGGAACTTAGGATTTTTGGCGGGTGGGACGCGAGCCTTGCCCAGATGATCGCTCTCTGGGTACGGCGCAGGCCGATGCATCGCTTGTGTCGCGTAGCGCTGACAGTTGCCGCGTGGCCCGTCGTGCGATTTCTGGCCAGGATCGACCAGGCGCCAACCTCGACCGATGACTTTCGGAGGACCGTGATGATAACCGGTATCGGCGGCACAGCGATCAAGGGTGAGTGATGAGGAACATCCGTCAGCGTGTGTTGAGCGTATTTTCGGACGCTGCACAGCTGCCTGCGATGTCAAAGTGGCTTAAAAGCCACCGAGAGTTCGTGCTTATATTCAACTGGCATCAAATCACTCCGTCCTTCGATCCACAAATTCACCATCGTTATACGTGGACTGCACTGAATCGCTTCAAAGCCACTATAGAGTATCTGTCAACTCACTTTCGCATTGTCCCACTAGGAGAGGCGGTGGAACGGATCAAATCCGGTAGTTTCGCCGGTCGGCGTGTTGCATTGACATTTGATGATGGCGACATCTCGATGGCAGATTACGTGCTGCCGATGCTCCGCGGACAAAATCTGCCGGCAACCTTTTTTATTAACACAGCGTATCTGGGTAGCGATAATTCCTATTGGTTTCCCGTTTTGTCCTATGCGCGTCCTTCCCTGTCGGCCGAGCTAAAAGAGAAGGCGCTGAAACTACGAACGACCGACGATCCGGTCTATTACGATGATGTACGTCGCCAGGTCGAGCAACGTTGTGGATCTGTCCCGAAGCTGAGGTTGCGGCTGGTATCGGAGGAGTGGCTGGCGGGTCTCGACGGCGACCAATTCTCCATTGGCGCTCACGGTCACGAGCACCAGCGCTATTCGATGATGCCGCGAGACTGGCAATTGGCGGACCTCTCGCGGAACGTGAAGATCCTGTCGCAATTTCGGGCCTACCGGCCTTTGTTCGCAGTGCCCTTCGGCCGCCCACGGGATTGGAATTTGACGACGCTCGAGGTGGCTCGCGCTTTGGGGCTCGACGTGCTGCTGGCCGATGGGGGAGTGAATTTGGCGCCGTCGACCTGTTTGTGCCGCCAGCCCGCCGATTCCCAGTCGGCGCGGAAACTTGTGGCGCACGCAGTTTTGCGCTCACCTGACAACCCGCAGCGCACGTAGGCAAGCGGTGAGAATTTGCTTTCTCGTTGATGATTTCCCTGCGCTTTCCGAGACCTTTATTTTGAATCAGGTGGTCGGCATACTCGAGCGCGGCCACGATATAGAGATCCATGCGAAGTCGGCGCGCAGTGGCGACATCAAACAGCATGCCGATATCGGACGCTGGCAACTAATCCGACAAACCCGTTACGATATCCCGCGGTCCTGGGGAGCGCGCCCCGTAAGCGCCGCCATTCGCTTGGCTCGGTGGGGCTGGTGCCGGCCGACGAGCGTGTTGGACAGCCTGAATGTCTTTCGGCATGGGCGATCGGCTTTGAGCTTGCGGCTGCTGCATGAAAACTTGCCGCCGCAATTTGCCAGGCGGGATTTCGACGTGATTCATTGCCATTATGGCACGAACGGTCGGCGTGCCGTCTTCTGGCGCAATCTCGGTGCGTTGCGGGGCCCGATCATCACGACTTTTCACGGCTTCGACGCGAACTTACTGCCCAACGTCTACGGCGTAGACATGTACCGTGAGTTGTTCGATGAGGGAGACCTGTTCACAGTAGGCTCAGAATTCATGCGACGGCGGGTATTGGATCTCGGTGCGCCGCCGGATCGGACGATCAAATTGCCCCTCGGCGTGGATTTGTCCCGGTTCAAATTCCGCGCCGACAGGGAATTTCGAGGCGAGTTTCGCCTGCTGACCGTCGCGCGTCTTGTCGAGGTGAAGGGAATCGAATACGCGCTGCGCGCCGCTGCTCTTATACGTGCCGCCGTCCCTCGACTGCGGTACACCATTGCCGGCGACGGTCCCTTGCGGCCGATGTTGGAAGCAATGGCCCGGAGCCTTTCAATCGATGATATTGTGACCTTTAAGGGCGCTATATCCCGCGAGGAGGCGGACGATGTGCTCGCCGAGGCGTCTGTATTTGTCTTGCCGGGGGTTGTGACCGCAGGCGGGGAACAGGAAGGCCAGTCCCTTGCCATCGCCGAGGCCCAGGCTTGCGGAATTCCGGTTGTGGCGACAAACGTCGGTGGAGTGCCAGAGAGCGTAAGACATGGGGAAACCGGTATGCTGGTACCCCCAAGGGACCCACAAGCCCTCGGTTCAGCGATAGTTGCGCTGGCAAGGGATGCAGGCACGCGCCAGCGAATGGGACGAGAAGGCCGAGCTTTGGTTGAATCACGTTTCAATCTCGAAATCCAGAACGACAGCCTTATCGAAATTTACAACTCACTGCAAAGTGAATGGGAAAAGCGCCACCGTCCAACCACGTCGTCGACAAACGGGGTGCCCCGAACCGATAACATTTAAGAGGTGCATAGGCCCCGGGAGATACGGTTTCGGCGCCGGCGCTCGCCACCGCATGTCAACGCCGGGTGAGCCAATCGTGCAGGCCGGTCGACAGCCGTGAATATGCATATCTAGCTGCACCAACTGGCTCCCAAAGGAGCATCCGGCGGCTCATCTTGTAGCGCCGCGGGATCTGAAAAACACTGCGGGCAAACCACAGGAACTCATGGCCCGTCAGCAAAAGTTTCATATGGTATGCGCCAAGGCCAATGCCGTAGGACTTCATCAGCGCGGGACCGTCGGACTTTTTGCGCCCGTGGTGATGCCGCACGATCAATTCCGGATGGTATTGACCGGAGTAACCTGTTGCACTGGCACGGCCGGCGACTTCTAAATCGACAGCTGCTTTACAAAAGGAACCCGGTCCAAACAGGGGATCAAATCCACCGATGTCGACAAGAACTTTCCGTCGAAAGGCCATGTTTGCGCCCAAAATACCCGACCCGCTGGTAAGAAAAGACCGGCTGGGGTATGTAAACGGCGTCGGAGATAAATTGAGCGTCATAGGGTGGTCCGCCGGATCATGGAGAACCACGCGCCCGGTTATAAAATCGACCGACGGATCCTCGAACGCGGATCTCACAAGACTTACGAAATCAGGTTCCGGGTAACAATCGTCGTCGGTAAACGCCACAATCTGACCGCGGGCTTCTTTTAACGCGGTATTTAAAGCATTCGACTTACCCCGCTTAGGCTCAAATATATACGTCGTCGGAACGGTGTCGGTATTTATGAATTCCCGGACCACGGCGGCGGTGTCGTCGGTGGATCCGTTATCGGCGATGATCAGCTCCCAGCATCGCTCGGACGTTATCCGTTGCATCGACTGGAGGCAACGAACGAGCTGCTGCCCCCGGTTCCGAGTGGCAATGATCAGAGAGACGCTGATGGTCTCGGTATCGCTGCCGGATGGCTCCGTCATGAAATATGCCTCACAGCAATGGACGATCCGTTTTGGTGCTTGCGGCTACCTGCCCAGTGAGAATGAGCTTTTGCGTAAACTTCGAAATGCAGGCGCGCGATTTCGCGCCAGCTCGGGATGCCGGAACGCCGCGCACGCATCGCCTCGGCGAGCCGGTCGAGCTGCTCGGGGGCTCCGACCCAATCGCCAATGACCCCGGCCAGCGCCGCGGCGTCGCCCGGCGGCACCAGGCGCGCGCCGCCTTCCCGATCGAAGAGTTCGCGGAAACCGTCGATCGCGGTCGCCAGAACCGGCACGCCGCGGGCGATCGCGCTCATCGCGACACCGCTCGCGTCGATCTCGCGGTAAGGCAGCACGATCGCGTCGGCCGCGGCGAACAGCTCGTCCTCTTCGGCGTCGCTGACGAACTCGAAGCGCAAGGTGACGCAACCGGCGAGGCCGCGGGCCTCGACAAACCGCGCGCAGCCATGCCGTGTCCATGTAGGGCTTGCCGACGACGCGGACATCGAGGCGGGGCCGCATGTGTCGGGGCACCAGGCTCAGGGCTTCCAGCAGCAGGTCGACGCCCTTATAGGGCTTGATCTTGCCGAATTGCAGCAGTGTGAGGCGATCTTGCGGCGCGCGGCGGCCGCGCCGCGGCCGGGCGGCGCCGGCGCCCAGCAATCCATGCGGAATGCGATGGACGAGTGTCGGCTCGACGCCGATCGCCGCCACCCGCGCCTGCGCCTGCAGCGTGTGCACGACAACCGCGTCGACACCCTTCAGCAGACCGGCATAGCCGCGGCGCATCAACCAGCTCGCGGCACCTTGATACGGATTGCTGTCGTGCAAGGTCAAGACGACCGGAACGCGCCGTCGCAGCAGGCGGATCGCCTGAAGGTCGATCGCCGGAACCGGCGACCACTGGAAGTGGACGATGTCGGCGCCGAACGCGGCCGCCCGGCGCAGCAGCCGCAGCATGTCGACGCCGTGGCACGCTCCTTTGACAATGCGCGCGCCGCCGTGCGGGAGCCGCCGACCCCAGCGCGATGCCAGAACCGGGTAGAAGTGGCCGTGGTGCAGTGGGTCGCGCCGGGTGTCTCCGGCTTGGCCGAGCAGACGGACACAGCGCCCTTCGGCCTCGATCGCCTCGGCAAGCGCCATATCGTATGGCGGCGTAAAGTCGCCCGGGTCGACGAGCACAATCCGATCCAACTCGGGCGTGGCCATCAGGCTCATCGCGATGGGCTCGGTCCTCCGGGCCCGGTTTCCCGAGCGGAGCCCAGGGGTTCCCAAATCACCGCGCGCTCGCCGCGGGCCGATCGCCAAACGCCCACGACATTGCCCGCCAAAGCGAGGACCACGTTCAGCAATTTCATGACGGGGCCGAGGCGGGCTTGCCATGCGACGGCAACCGCGAGCAACAGCAATACGCCGGCGACCGTCACCGCGACCATGCCGAATGCGAGCGCGGCGCCGATCGCGAACATCAGCATGGCGACGACCAGAAGATACCCCCCGATCCAGCGCAACAGACGGTGTCCGATATATTTATACAAGTTCCAGAAGCCGAGCCGGCGGAGTTGCGGCCACAGCGCGAAATGGACATTCATGCATTGGCAGGCAATGCGCGCCTTGCGGCGAAACTCGTCTGACGCCGCAGTGGTATGGGTCTCGTAGGCGCGCAACTCGGGTGCGCGAACCACGCGGTA
Source organism: uncultured Alphaproteobacteria bacterium (assembly GCA_963775525.1). Taxonomy (GTDB): domain Bacteria; phylum Pseudomonadota; class Alphaproteobacteria; order ATCC43930; family CGMCC-115725; genus AP-15. The sequence goes on from CAVZJF010000047.1 coordinate 33,142, forward strand.
TCCCGCCAGCAGCACAGTGAGCGACACGACGAGGTCGTCGATCAGGCCGTCCGGAACCGGACGATGCAATTGGCGCCGGATCGCGAACAACGATCCGTCGGCGCCGATCACCGAGCCGGTGGCGGTCTCCAATCCCTTGCTCCATTCGTTGAACGACCAAAAAGCGCTGCCGACAGAGGCGGTCGCCGATCTCGCCGAATTGACGTAGGTCAAGTGCGAGCATACGCAGCCGATCGACGGGTCGGCAAAGTAGCGCCGCAGAACCGCGACGGCGCTGCGGTCGATCCGAACGTTGGCGTCGGTGAACATGACGATCGAGGCCGCCGTCTGCGTCACGAGCAGGTTCATCCCGTGGGTCTTGCCGCGCCGTTCCGCGCTGACGACAAGCCGAATGCGGTGGGCGTAGGGTGCGAGGATCGAGGCTGTGCCGTCGGCCGCGCCGTCGACGTAAACCAGAATGTCGAGCGCTCCCTGCGCGGCCTCGCGCAGCCGCAGCAGATCCTCGATTTTTTCGACGATGACCGCGGCCTCGTTATAGGCGCAAAGGCATATGGCATAAGTGTCTGGTTTTGACGTTGAGACCGTTCGGGCCGGATCCGGCGCCGGCGGAAAGCCGCGCAGTCGGCGTGCGGCAATAAGAGAGAGCTGATAAGGGCCAAACGGCCAAACGCCCGCCAAGGCAAAAATCCCGCCGACCACAATAAGAATATCAGAAATCATTGCCTCCGCCGCCAATCTCCACCATCAGTCAAATCGTCAAACTTCCCGACCGGCCTGTCTCATATCCGATCTGTCTTGTCAGCGCGACACCGCCTAAAATGCCGGGATTTCATTATTAACCATATATTTTGGCTTGTCGGCGCCGATTTGCCCGAATAGACGCTTGATATTTGGGCGATGCGTTACGCGGATTGTCGAACCCGGCATCGGAGGGCCTCGGCGCGAGATTTGCTGCCACATCGGCTACGACATATCCGGTATCTCACAGGGGCACAATGGACTTTGATGCGTCCTTCTTGAAGGTTACTCAGATGAAGGACCGCACGCTTGCTCTGTTTATCTTAACGTCCGAGGGGATGGCAGGCCTTGGGTTGGCCGGCGCAGATCCGGGGCGCTTCGCCATTTAGCGCCGGCGGTCCGGTCCACTGAGTTTAAATGTTGGCGCAGTCCGTAGGGTGATATCGTATTTGTCGCTGTCAGAGGGTCGAAACATGGGGTTTACCAACTTGCCGGTCGTCAGCGAAACTACTCGTGCCTATCACCTTGTAAGATGGGTCATGTCGCACCCGCTGACGCGATCACGAAAGGCGGCAACCTTATCCGGAATTGTCGGATGGCGGCTTGGACGCAACATTTTGCCGGGTCCAATTGCGATTCCGTTTGTGAACGCCACCCGGCTGTTCGTCGCGAACGAGACGTGGGAGGCCGCCTACAACATGCATTTTGGCCTCGCCGAGTTTGAGCATATGGGGCTCGTTCTGCACGCGCTCCGGCCCGATGACCTGTTCGTCGACGTCGGCGCCAATATCGGAAGCTATACAATTCTTGCATCCGGCGCCGTCGGCGCGCGCAGTGTCGCCTTCGAGCCGGTTCCGGTTACGTTTTACTGGCTCACCGAGAACATACGCTTGAATAACATTGCCTCAAGGGTCGCGGCAAAAAATGTTGCGGTCGGCGCCGCAACCGGCGTCGTCGAGGTCTCTACCGGCATAGACTGCATGAACCATGTGATGGCAGACGGGGAATAGCTCCGACGGCCAACAGGCCGTACCGCTCGTCTCGCTGGACGGCGTGCTCGCCGACGACATGGTCAGCTTGATCAAAATAGATGTTGAAGGTTTCGAAGGAGAAGTTCTGAAAGGCGCTGCGGCGACTTTACAATCGCCAACGTTGTTAGCCGCGATCGTGGAGATAAACGGCAGCGGCTCGAGATACGGCGTAGGCAACCTCGACCTGCATGGGCACATGGTCAGGCAGGGTTTCCGGTGTGTCGGGTACGACCCGTTGGAGCGCAAGGTCACGCCGCGGGACACGGAACCCGAGGGTCGGGGGAACGCCATCTACGTACGCGACATCGAGCGGCTGAGGAGACGCGTGGAAACCGCGCCGCAATATCGCGTTCGTGACGTTTTGCTTTAATACAGTCCAAATTGGGAGCGCCCGTTCCAAATCGTCTCCTGTCGCGTTTGAGTTTATAGTTGCTTCTGTGTCCAACTGCCCTCGGCAATACGTGTTTCTCCGTCAGCGGTCCGGATGCTTTATGGACGATTGTCTGACAATAATCTTGCTCGCGGCGTGACGCTTCTTTAGCGCCCCTGGTGGTACGCCTCCGAAATTAACTCGGAGGTTGAAATGAAATCCATTCCGGGATTGTCGGCAATTGCGGCCCGGAGGGCGGCGTCGGCGAAGAGCGGCGTCCGGCCTCGCGTCTGGCTCCTTGTGGCGCTCCTGTTCGGGACCGCGACCCCACTATCGGCGCAAATACACGGCGCGTCGCCGTCAACCGCCCCGACACCGCCGCCTCAGGCCGCCAATGCCGGGTTCACGACGGTTCTGTTCAATTCGAACTTTGCATCGACGACCTTGGCTGCTCAGCTCTCATGCGCCGGGAAGGCGCAGACCGCGCCGTGGAAGCAAGGCTTGTGGTGGGAGGGCCAGAGCAACCCCAGCAGTGTCGCCCCGTGCAGCCAGATCAGCCTCGTCAACGACCCGGTGGCTAAGCAGAACGTGCTGGATCTCGAATGGACCGTATCGGGAAATACCGACGCTTACGATGCGACGACGGTCGCGACCTTCCCGCTGACCACATATCCGTACCATTTTGCCTTCCGCCACGGATACGTCGAATTCGTAATGCGGGCGATCCCCAACGCTCCCGGCGTTTGGCCCGAGGCGTGGCTGTGGAGCGACAATTCGTTGATCGAGAGCAATGAGCCGCCAAATTGGGGGGGTGGGGAAACGGCCGAGATCGACGTGATGGAAGGCCACGGGCAGAATTCGGCCAATCCCCAGGGCGCGACCGGCGCCATTCAGCTGGTGGCGGCGCTGCACGAATACGGCGGCAACAACGCCTACACGATCAACCCGGAAACGTTTGATTGGACACAGGTGCATACCTATGGGCTGTTGTGGACCGCGCCGACCCAGCAATGGTCGGGCGGCGAGATCTGCTCGTATGTCGACAACGTGCTGCAAGGCTGTTCGGCGACCACATCATACACCGAAGCCAACGACCTGTTTCTGATGCTCAGCATGGGGGTCGGGTGCAACTACCAGAACGGCAACCGCTCATGCCTGAACGGACTGGCGCGCGCCGACCTGCTGGTGTCCCGCGTCACGGTGTTCGGCGAATAAATTTGGGTTCGGCGAATAAATCTTGGTTCATACCTGCTCGGGCAGGCGAGGCGCGCGCAGAGAACTGAGGGCTCCCAGCAGCCGCTTGATCGCCGCGGGCCGCGAGGTCGGCGCGAAACGCCATGACACCAGGTTTGTGCGCAGAGGCCGTGGCGCCAACCCGCAGGCGACGGCCCAGGCGAGCAGGATCGCCCGGTCCCGAAGGCGCATTTGCGACGATGTCCCCGCCGAATACACCAGGCGGCAAACGAGCTTTGACACGGTGTCTTTCGGGAATGGGTGGGCCGAAGGCTCGATCAGGCACGAGGCGAGGCGGTATTGCAAATGATTGAGGCCACTGTCGAGGCGGCCGCGCGTTGCCGCCGGTCAGAGTCTCCTGGCACGCGATCTCGAACAATCGGGCCTTTTCGACATCCTGGAGCAGCCGCCGGCGAAACTTGGCCGCGTCGAGCGAGCTCAACGCTGCGTCGTTCGCGTCGTGGATCCGGTAGCAGGCGAGCGGTTTGCGGATCGTCAACACGTCGCCCAATAGGGGGGCAAGCGTCAGCAGCACGTCATCCGACCATCGCATTGCGGGCGGTGCGATCGCGTAAGCCCGCTCGACGAAGTCGCGAGCATAGGCGTTTCCTGACCCGGGCGGGGTGGTATATGCCAGAGTGCGAAGATAGGCGCGACGCAACCTTTCGGGGTCGTCTCTCGGCGGAAATTGGGGAATGGCCGTGCCGAGCTGGGCGCCGTCAGCGCCGATCAGGGCCATCCGGTATTGCACCTTGGATACCCCCGGCCGCCATACCTTCGCGACCTCTCGCATCGCCTGCGGTTCCAGCAGGTCGTCGGCATCGAGCAAGATCACGACGTCGCCCGTGCTCTTGCTAAAGCCAAACATGTGGGCGCCCAACTGGTGCGATTTCGGCCTGAAATAGGCCGCGATCCCGGCTGCCGAAGCCGTCTATGACCTCTCTCGATCCGTCGGTCGAGGCGTCGTCGACGACGATGACCTCTTTATCTGGCCAGTCGACGGCCAGCGCGCTCGCGATCGCAGCGCCGACGAAATCGCGGTTGTTGTAATTCGCGATGATGACCGAAAGCCTCATCACCCTTACCTCAGTTGAAATCCCGGGATGGCCGACTTCTGGTTCATGGGACGGTCGAGCACGAATGGCAACGGGGGTGATTTCGGTAGAGCCGCGATTGCGCCATTTCCGGAACCAAACCGCGGTTGATTGTTCGAGCACGCGTTGACTGAAATGCGACACGATCAGCGAGGGCGGCAGTGCGAGCACGAACAGGATCGACTGAGCGCCGTGCCCAGCCGATGCGGCAATGCCCATCCGAACCATGACCACCTTAAACCCGGACACGAAGATCGGATGCCAAAGGTAGAAGCTGTAGCTTATCGTCCCCAGATATTGCAATACACGCGTGTTTAGAAAGCGGCAGAGTGTGCCATTTCCAGCGACGATACCGGAAAATGAGACCGTGGCCAGGAAAAATGCTAATACAGCGAGCGGAAATCTCCAGTCAAAGGCCCATTCGAAGAGTGTTGTCGTGGTGACGTCGCGAGGCAGCGACAGCAGATCGATCGAATGCCAAGTCACCAGAAAAAGCACTAGGAAAGGGGTAGGCCACCGCGAGAGTGCGCCGATCGGGACGCTTCTCAAACCACTGCTGTGCGATAATAACCCCCGAGAGCAGAAACAAGGCTCGGGGATAACAGGCCAACATCAGCGCGGCAGACGGGATGGCGACGTATAAAAAGCGCCGTCCGCCGAGCGGTCATTAACCACCAGCCGGCCGCGCATCCGGCATAAAACGTCATTTCGTAGCTCAATGACCACGCGGCCGGGTGGATGATCGGGATTGGCAGCACGCCCGGCAACGCCGCAAGATTGGCCGGAACCAGCAGCAGCAATTTCGTCAGGCCGGCCGAGCCGAACTCGCGTGTTCCGGTCGCGATGTCGACGGCGAAAATCACGATGACGGTGACCCAAAGCACCGGGTAAATTCGGATGGCCCGATCTTGCAAGAAAGAGCCGGGGCTGCGGGCGCGCCGAAGAGTGCCGGCGATCACAAACCCGCTGATGCAAAAAAACAGCTCTACTCCGTATTCCGTCGTACGAAGCAGGAAGTTGGCGATCCAGGTTTGCAGGACAGGCCACGTATCCAGCCGCGAATTCACAATATGGTAAACAAAGATGCTTGCCGAAAACAGCCCCCGGGCTCCATGCACGTGGCGATTGAAACGATCGCGCGCTCGAACCCTATGGTCAGGGCGTCTCGTGGCTTCGCTCATTCGCTGATGCCCGCTCAACTGTGTCTGCAGCACGGGCCGTCTGGGTCGAACTTATTTTCCCGGTATTAGCTCCTGTCGTTCCAGTCGGTCGCGTTCGACGCGGTTCATGCACTCAGCACGATCTTCAATTTCTGCACAACGCGGCGCCAGCTTGCATTGTGTCGGCGGCTCCATGCCCGCTCTTGGAGGGCTTGTAGCCGTTCCGGCTCGTCGATCATGCGGGCGAGCAGTTCAGCCAATTCTTCCGCCGAGATCTCGGGTGAAACCAATTCTCCCGCACCAAGCTCGACGATGTCGGGAATCCCGCCGACATCCGTGGCGATGATCGGAATGCCCAGTCGCAGGAACTCGACGAGTGCAATCCCGGTCAATTCGGCGCGGGACAGCATGCAGCCGAGGTCGACGCCGCGGATGATGTCGATAAAGCGGTCGAGGCCGACACGCTTGTCGATCAGACCGAAATACGTCACGCCGTCCTGCCGTGCGATTTCAACAGGACACCTGCCGATGACATGCAATCGGACGTCGTAGCCCGCACCCCGCGCCAGGCGAACCGCCGCGGAGATCAGCGGCAAGCCCTTGCGCTCGGGATAAAGTCCGACAAAGCCGACCACCAACGGAGTTCGGCCGCGCTGCCGGCGCTCGGGCTGTCGGTCAAATTCCTCCAGCCGGGATTCGGGGATGTTTGCGCCCGGCGGGATGACGTCGATCTTGTCTTGCGGGACGGCGTAGCGCCCAACCAAATCCGCGGCGGTCCGCCTGCTCATCGCCACGATCCGGCGAGAGACCGCATAGCCGTCGCCTTCCGCGGCCAGCGCCCGGCTGATGGCCTGCTCGTCGATGTTCGCGGTGTCAAAGGCCCGATAATTGCCGAAATATTCACCCAGCGTGCCGTCGATGTAAAAATACGGCGTGATGCCGTATTGACGGTGCGTCCGCAGAAAATGCGATCCGAAAAGCTGGAAATTGTTGACGATTGCGGTGCCGCGTAATGCCGGAAGATGGCGTCGCCAAATTCCGTCGAGGTACGCGTCGGTGAATTTGAACCCGTGCCGTCCGTGAATGCCGCCGCGCAGCTTCCACCATCCGGCCCGGGCATAGGTTTCCCAGCCGCCGAGTCCCCGCGGGTAAAGGTTGACCATCGCGGCAAGCAGACCGTCCTGCACACCCTGCAGTGCGAGATGGTAGGTGATGCCGCTCAACACCCGTTCATTGTGTTTGACATCGCATCCGACCAGATACGTCGGAAGGGACCGAGCGGGTGTCGTCCCGCGCTGTTTCATTTCAGCCCGCACCCGACCGCACGCCGAACCGCAGCGGCGAGCGGTTCGCCGCGTGCACTCCCTGGTACGGGGATTGAGGAACGCTCAATGTGCAGAGAACCATCATCAGGGTTAAAAATGATACGTCCAACAGCAAGCCACCGAGCAAGACAAAATAGAAAACGAATGCTACTCGCAAAACACCCGGACACCTCGATGCTCTAAAGCAGGAGGCCAAAAAACAGATGAAAACGAATGATCCAAGTAGACCATATTCGTAAAGAAGCTTGATCCAGGTGCCGGACGCCGCGGTATACCACTTTCCGGTTACAAAGGCGTCTGTCGTGCCGGGGCCGCTGCCGACCAGCAGCGTCCGCAGCGATGCCGTGTTCAGATGATCGCTCGCCAGCCAAAAGGGTGAGACAAAGCGCTCGAACCCGCTCGAGTTGGTCGTCTCGAACTCGCCGGCGCGCGACGAGAATGCAGAGAGGTCGATGATCCCCGAGGCGACAAGCCCCGCGGCGCCGGTTATCACCAGCAGTACCGGCAACTGCGCCTTTCTCTGACGGATCGCCGCCACCGGCATGCAGACGAACAGGAGCAGGAGTCCGGTTCCGCTGTAAGCCAAAAGCAGGCCGACGACAAAAAGCAGAAGACGGCGCGGCCTTCTGAATTCCAAAACCTCGATTAGTATGGCCAGCGCCATGATCTGTGAGAGGGTCGACGGCTCGGTCAGAAAGATGCCGTTGCTTTTGATAAAGGATGATCCTTCGGTGATCGGGATGACGGTGTTGAACCGCTCCGTAAACAGGAAATCCGGAAGCATGCCATAAAAATGAATTAAGCTTCTGCCGTCCGTGAAAAACTGGGCGATGAATTGCAGGATGGCAAGGCCGGATAAGATTGCCGCGAGATGCTGAAAAGCGCGCAATGTGCTCCGGTAGCGGTCGGCGGAGCATGGCCTGGCGAGGGTGAACAGCGAATATATGGTGATGAACAAAAAGTAGGAAGGCAGCATGGTGCTGTTAAAATTCAGCAGCAGCGAGCATGTCACGACAAAAGAGACGGCAAGAAACCACAGCAGCCGATCGTACAGGATCAGCAGGCGCCCGGAAATGAACTGGTAAGCCAAAATCAGCACCGCAGGTACGATGACCAGCTCCATCAGCGAGTTGCCGAAGGTCAACGTAAAGCGTTGTAGGAACAGGGCGCTGATCAGCAGCGTCAGATCGACGCCGGCATCCGATATCCGGATCCGGCGAGGTTCCGCCACCCTCAGCCCGGCCGCGGGAGCCGCAATTGATGTCGGCCGACCTCCGGTAATCAGGGCACTGGCTGTCGACATCGGATCCATAGATGCAGCGATCAGCGCTTCAGCTAATCGTTGTGAGTGCCAATCTCGAAATCGCACTCCGGCCGGCCCGGTTCGAGATTTCTCTCCTTCACGCTCGAGGCGACCGGCAGAGCTGATCGCATCGGGGTTCGCCGGGTTGACCCCGCTGCCCGGTAGAGCCCCTTGTCCGAATAGACAAAGGTGCGGTCGGAATAGCCGCGCCACCGCTGCGTCCTCAGATTTATGTCGTTCAGGATCACGGCGGTGGCGAAAATGCCCGCCGCGCTCAGCGCATCCAAAGCATATCGCACCATGTCACGCTCGGTGCGACCCCAACGAATGATCAAAACCATGCCGTCGACCACCGAGGTGAGCCGGACCGTCTCGGCGAGACCGAGGATCGGCGGCATGTCGACGATGATCGTGGTGTACTGCAATTTCAGGCGGTCGATCAGCTCTGCGAACCGTCTCAGGCTTTGGGTCGTCCACAGCAGCTGGATCGGCTCGCTGACCACAAAATGGAGGCCGGAGCTCTCCTCGGCGCTGATCACGTCGCCGAGCGCGCATTTACCTTGCAGGAAGTCACCCAGGGTGAGCCCGGAGCTTTGCTGCCCGGGCCTTTGCTGCCGGCGGGCCTTTGCCGGCTGGGGCTTTGCTGAAGCAGGCGCGACACCCCGCATCGACGCAGGTCGGCGTCGATCAGGATCACGCTTTCGCCGGCGATCGCGGCGGTTCGGGCGAGTGCCAGCGCGTGGGTGGACTTGCCCTCGCCGATCGCCGCGGAGGTTATGCCCAGCGCGGTGCCCGGCCGCTTTTCGCGCGCCGCCGGCGTTTTGGCGCCCTCGATCGTCAGCTGTATGTTGGTCCACGAAAGCCGCATGGCCTCGGCAAACGCCGATCCGGTGTCGGCCAGGACGATATCGGCCACCGATTTGCACCCACGGCACACGGCTCGCGGCGTCGCGCCGATCGCCCGCGCTCCGATCTGCTGCTGCACGTCGACGCTGGTCCGGAACGTCTTGTCGCGGTGCTCGCGCAGCAATGCCAACAAGCTGCCGATGATCAGCCCGGCAACGGCGCCGACCCCCGGCAACAGCAGCGCTTTTTGCGACATCGACACCGCCGACGGGTTGGCCCACGAGACAATCGTCGAATTCGACGTGATAAAGGCGGGGCTCGCCGCCGTCTCCTCCGCCCGTTTTTCGAACGCGTGCAGGATGCTCCTGATCAACTCCGCCTTTCCTTCGAGCTCCTGCAACCCGGCATCCGCCGAGTTCACCTGCCTGGTCAGCTCGACGATGCTCTGTTGGATCGACTGCTCCCGTGCCCGCGACCTTTCGACCAGCTGAGAGGCGGCGGCGTGGTTTCGGCTGATTTCGCGGTTGATTTGCCCCCGCAACTCCTGCAGCGACGCGCGGACCCGCTGCAGCTGCGGATAGGCGTCGCCGTAGCGGACGATCAGCCCGGCCTCGCGCTGGATCAGCTCGGCCTCCTGGCCGCGCAGCAGTTGGATCGTCGGCGACGCGACGACTTCGGGCACGCTCGCCGCCCGATCCTTGCCGGCGCCGTTCGCGTCGATCTGGCCCGCTCGCGCCTCGCTTTCGGCGAGATCGGCCTGTGCCGCGATCAGCTGGCTGTTCAGGTTCGCCAGCTGCTGCGACAATGCCGCGCTCTCGGGTGCGGCGCCGGTCAGATGGTGCTGCTCCCGGTACTGGCCGATCGCGGCCTCGGCGGCTTGCAACTGCGTCCTCAGTTCGGCGGTCCTCGACGTCAGCCACGCGTTCGCGCGTTTGGACGCCGACGCTTCGGATTCCCGCTGCACCCGTTCGAAGCTGCGCAGATGCGCGTTGACGACCTCCGCGGCGCGCTCGGGTGTGCGCGCCCGAAAGGCAACCCGTATCGTCATCGAGTGTCCGTCGGTCCCGACCTGCAGGTTGCCGGCGTATTTTTCGGCGAGCAGGTTGATTTCCGCATCCGGCGGCACGCCCGGGTCATTCGACGGGGTCCCCGCCAGCGATGCTTCCGACAGGCCGTCCTCGTAACCGCGCAGCTGGTCGCTTATCATGCGCAGCCGGGTGCGAAGGATTTGCCAGCTCCATCCGCCCGGGTTCTGGTTGCCGCGAAATTCCGGCAGCCGCCACAGCGCCAGGGAACGCACGACCGGCTCGATCACCGAGCGGGACTGCAGAACGTCGACTTCGCTGCGCACCGCGGGCAGGTCGGGTGTGGAATCGGAGAGCTCCTGGATGTCCGCCAGACGTTCCGGGCGCGAGTTGATGACCAGAACCCCTTCGGCCTGAAAGCGCGGCGGCAGCCCGAGCCCGATTGCGGCCCCCAGCGCGCACAGCAGCACCGACAAGCCGACGACGACGCCCCAGTGGCGCCGGATGCTCGACAGCAGCATTCGCGCCGACAGCCCGTCGCTGACGCCGCCGCGCAGGCCCGGAAAAGCAGACGGCTGGCCCCCGTCGGCCATTATTTCCTCGTGTCGAGCATAGTGCGCCATGCCGGCTAGATCGCATTTCGTTGAGACGCCACCGTAAACACGGTGCGCACCAGGATTAACAGATCGAAAGCCAAAGACCAGTTGTCGACGTAATACAAGTCGTGGTCGACACGTTGACGGATCTGCTCGATCGTCACCGTCTCGCCGCGCCATCCGTTCACTTGCGCCCAGCCGGTGATGCCCGGCTTGACGCGGTGCCGAATGAGATATTTGTCGACCGCCCGCGCGTACTCGACGCCGGCGGCGTTGGCGGCCAACGGATGCGGCCGCGGCCCGACCAGCGACATGTCGCCCCGCAGGACGTTGATCAGCTGCGGCAGCTCGTCGACACTGGTCCGGCGCAGAAACCTGCCCACCCGGGTGATGCGCGGATCGCTTGCTCGCGTCAGCTGGCTCCCCAACGGGTCGGCCTGCTCCACATACATCGACCGGAACTTAAGGAGCTCGAAGGAACGATTGTTTGCGCCGACCCGCTTTTGTTTGAAAAAGACCGGACCTCGACTGTCCAGCTTGATCGCCAACGCCGCCAGCAGCATAAGTGGTAAAATCAGCAGCAGGCAGCAGAACGCAATCACTTTGTCTTCCACCCATTTTATGATGACAGCCACCTCGTCCATCGGCTTGTTCATCACCCGAAGAGTGTTGACGTCGCCGTACCGGCAGTTGTCGAGAATGCGAAGATGCTCGAAACCCTCTGGCGCCAGAACGCACAACGATACCGGAAACGGATGGAACAGCGCCGACAGCTCCATGATGCGGTCTCTGGCGTGCGGAGGAATTGTAATAATAACCTCATCGACGAGCCCGCGAGACAAGAGGTCATAGAGCGCCGGAAATTCTTGAACCGGGATGTCCGCGCCGGCGCCTCGCGCCACTCGAACGCGATTGCGCTGATCAAACAGCCCGAGGAGCAGCATCCCGGCGCTTTCATCGTCGAGTTGTCTGGCGAGGCGCTGTCCCAGTTCGCTCGCGCCGACAATAACGAAATTTTTAGTCAGGACCCCCGTTAACATCAGCTTATTCGCAGTAAACCCCGACACCAGTCGCATTCCCGACAGCATGGTCGCACTGGCGCACGTCCAGAAAATCAACCAGAGGCGGGAAAAGCCGTCGGAGATTTTAAAAACAAACAAACATGCAATAGACAGCAATACTATCTGAGAAAACAGCCTGATCACCTCTCCGATGATTTTTACATTATAAGGTAAGCGGGCGATATCATAAAGCTTGTTCTTGGAGCAGCTCGCTACGTAAAGAATGCCTGCCATCGTTGACAATATGAAATATTTTTCATAGCTGACGTCAAAAATTTGACTGATCGGACGAACGGCCAGAAAAGTCAGATACGATGACGCCACAATGATCAGCCAGTCGATGCCCATCTGGGCGCCGGCAATCACCTTCCGTTTGTCGGCGAAGATTCGCGCGGGGAAGGCGTTGCGCCATTGCTCCCTGCCCGGATTCAGTTCGCCGACGCTCATATCTCTATTTCTTTGCGCTAGGCCGCAGAGATCTGCGAGGACTGCGTTGCTGTGATCTCTAATGTCATCCGGCGCCGGCAAAGCGCGGAGGGACGCCCCAATCTGAAATTGAATTTAAGTGCAAGTTTATGCCTCCACAAACATGGATGATCGTCTCCCAGACGAAGGAGGGGCCACGAAACTCGATCGGCGCGGTGAAGTCAGGAGTAGTCTGTATGCAATAAGGCGTAGTCTGTATGCATTAAGGCGTAGTTTATGTGCATTAAGGTACATCGTGCTGTCAGGTCATCCAGATTTGGCGCGCACCAAGTAGCGATGACAATTTTCTTAAGCCGTCATCCGCATACGCCTGTCGTTCCAGTAATTTTGCCTTCGTTTATGGTTAATCTGTGCTCGCAACGACGAGGTGCCGAATTGTCCTGACCCTGTCGACGAGCCGAATTGCGACAAAATGCTACAGGAAGGCGTCTGGCGGGCCCGACCCGTCTGTTTCACAACGCTTGGCGAAATATCGGTGGGCCACCCGTCACCGGGCGGAGAGCGAAAATAACGAGCTTGCCCCCGGGTGCGACCCATGACGTGCCGGCTCGTCGTCCGGTTCCGGCAGGTTTTCGCGCTCGGCACGATTTATCGCCGCTGCAAACAGTCCTACAATCCGGCGCAGATTGCGCGAAGGTGCAGCGCGCGCATCGGGAGCGCCAAAGAATGGCGAGAGTGTGGTTCAAGCTGCGCCGGGCGGTTGCGCGATCCTGGCTCCTCTCGCGCGGCTATTACCGTCTGCGCGGCGCTCGCCTCATCGGCCGGCCGGCGGATGAGGTGTGGTATTTCGCCTACGGCGCCAACATGCACGACGGCACGTTGCGCGTCAGACGCGGGATTCAGCCGCTCGAATGTCGATCCGGGCGCATCAAGGATTATCGGCTTCGCTTCAACCTCGAGGGGCGGCCCAGGGGCAAGGCCGCGCCGGCGAACCTGCGGCGCGAGACCGGAGCCGAAGTGTGGGGGGTCGCTTACCGGATTACGAGGCGGGATCTGATGCGCCTCGAACTCGACCGAAGGTGTTCCGGGCGGCGGCTATCGTCATGCCGCCGTCGAGGTCGAGAGCACCGACGGGCGGCGGCTCGATGCCGTCGCCTACATCGCCGAGGGCAAGGATGCCGACGGCAGGCCGTCGCTTCGCTACATCATGTTGCTGCGCGACGGCGCGCGGGCCCACGGGCTGCCGGCGCATTACATCCGTTTCCTCGAAAGCGTCGAGCACGGGGCTTAGCGCGCAGCGTTCCTGCCGCGGCGGCGGTCCGGGTTGGACGCGTCTCGATCGGGATCAGTGTGCGACCTGTTTCGTCCCGCTGTCCGAGGCGCGGGTGATCATGTCGAGCAGACGATGGCGGGTGACGGCGGCATCGAAGCCGGGGCTGACAGGCTTGCCGTCGCGGATGGCTTCGGCCAGCTTCCGGTAGAGCTGGGCGACATTGTAGGGTGACCCGGACGGCACCCCCTGCGGCACCCAGCGGTATTTGTCGGGGATCGGGAGGTCGGCGAGCGTCGCGCCGCTGCCCCGCGCACCTTTCAGATCGAGCTCCTGGCGCTGCATCGAGTTGCGCGAGCCGGCGGCGAGCTGCAGGTCGCCTTCTTCGCCGTGGATCTCGAACAGGAACTCGGTCCCGCGCGCCATGCCGCCGCGGACCTGGAACGAGACGACGGCGCCGTCCCCCGCGACGCCGTTGACGACAAGCTGGTCGGGCGCGGTCTTGGCGACCATTTCGCCGGTGCCTGCAACGGGATATGGTCGCGTTGGCTGACCGCGAACGCGCCAAGCTCGCGAAATTCGCCGAGGCAATAGCACAGCGCGTCGATCGTGTGGCCGCCGGTGATCGTCATCAGATTGGCGCCGTTGGCGCTGTCGGCCTGGTAGGCGCGGTCGAGCGTGGCCCCCCAGTTCGGGGCGCAGCCGATCATCGTCGCCGCCAACACGCGGCCGACATAGCCCTCGGCGACCAAATCCTTGACGTAACGGATCGCCGGCGACATCTGGCCCTGCAATCCGACCGCATGGCGGATCCCGCTGCGTTCCGCCGCGTCGAGCATGCGCAAGGCTTCGTCGGTGTTGCGGCCGAGCGGCCACTCGCAATAGACGTGCTTGCCCGCCGCGATCGCGGCCAGGACCGGCGGGTAGTGGTCGGGCACCTTTACGCTGACCGTGACCAGGTCGACGTCGGGATGCCGCGCGAGCTTTTCAGGATCGGCAAACGCCAGCGGAATTCCGAAATGCCTCGCCGTCGCCTCGGCCGAGTCCTGGCGCGTCGTGCACACCGCGGTGATCTCGAATTCCGGCAGCGCCCGCAGGGCGGGGATGTGGGCGATCGAGGCAAACCCCCGGCTCGGACTGGCCCCGACGATCCCTACCCGGATTTTGCTGCTGGTCTGCCATCGATGCCTTCCTTTCAGCAGGTTGCTTCGGAGAATCCCGCGGTCGATCCCGGTCAGGCGTCGCTGATCCGGTAGGCCCGGGTTGCGGTGTCGTGAAACAGCGCGGCGCGTTCGGCGGACGTGTGGCTCTTGGAAAAGCGTTTGAACGCGTTGAACAGGATTTGATGGGAAAACGAGACCTTGTCGACCGGAAAGTTGCTTTCGAACATGCAGCGGTCGGGGCCGAGCTGCTCGATGCAATAGCCCATCAGCGGCGCGATCGACGCGGCCAGTTCTTCCGAGCCGATCGGCTTCGCCCGAGCATGCCAGTCAAACCCGAGCCGGGGCATGCCGATCCCGCCGAGCTTTAGGTTGACGTTGGGGCACTGCGCCACCGCGGCGATGCCGCGGCGCCACGCCGGCAGCACCTCGTCGTCCCGGTTGCCAAAGGGGCCGACCCGCTGCAGGCCGCCGAGATGGTTGAGGACAATGGTCAGGCCGGGCACCGCCTTGGCAAAGTCGGCGAGCTCGGGCAGCTGCGGAAAGCACACCCCGGTGTCGAGCGACAACCCCATGCGCGCCAGCACTCGGGCGCCCGCACGATATTCGGGCGACGCCAGCACACCCTCTTTTTCCCGGTTCTCGACCTCCGGATGCGGGTCCCAGGTCACCGTGTGCCGGATGCCGCGAAACCGGTTGGGGCTCGCGGCATGCAGCGCTTCCAGCACCGGCTCGACCCGGTCGCCGAGCTTCAGATCGGCATGACCGACGATCGCGGCGGCCGCCCGGCACCGGCCATAGAGCCCGGTGGCGCCGGCGGCGGCAAGCCCCTGGACGAACTCGACCTCGCCGACCGGGCGCAACTCCACCGGGCCGCCGGGGCGGTACATCGATCGCGCCTCGATGAACACGGTGGAACGCACATCGTGGCCGCAATTGACATCGGCCGCCAGTTCGTGAAGCAGGTAGCGCTGGTAAGGGATGCGCTCCGACCGATGATCCCAAAAGTGGTGGTGGGGATCGCAGATCGCGATCTCCGGCTCCAAGGTCGGCTCCTGGGTCAGCGCCAGCCAGTCGTTTCCGCCATAAGGCATCAGGGTCTCCGTGGCCTGGTTCGGTTTCCAGGCGCTCACGACAGCACCCAGGCGCTCACGACAGCACATTGAGTGGGCGTTTGCCAATCAATCCGAAGCGCCAGGGCCCGAAAAGCCGGGGCTGTCGGGACCCGAGCCAGGGCCTGTCGGGATCCGCGCCGGCCCGCCGCCTCGCCCGGACCCCGTTGTTTACTGACTGCGACCTGAATTACCTGCCGGATACATTCGATTACCGATCAAGACAACATATTACCAACCGGCAATGACGGTACATCAAGAGGTTACAGCGGGACTTTATACCAGCCACTCCAACGGCTCGGCATGCTACCGGCGCCGGAACACAAAAAAGGGGTGGACCCGATGGCCGATTTTGCACGACTCCTCGAAACCGAAATTCCTCGCCTGAGGCGCTATGCCCGGGCCTTGACCCGGGACGCGTCGCGGGCCGACGACCTGGTGCAAAGCTGCCTCGTGCGCGCGATTGCCAAGCAGCATCTGTGGCAGGCCGGGACGGATTTGCGAGCCTGGCTGTTCACGATTTTGCACAACCAGCACGTCAACGACGTGCGGCGCGCGGTGCGCGAAGGCGCCGCGGTTCCGGTCGAGGAAGTCGCCTCGGTGCTGACTGTCGATTCGAATGCCGGGGCGGCGTTGCAGCTGCGCGACCTCGAACGCGCGATCGCGCGTCTGCCCGACGAGCAGCGCCAGGTGATCCTCCTCGTCGGACTTGAGGGCATGCGCTACGAGGAAGTCGCCACGGTCCTCGGCATCCCGATCGGCACCGTGCGCTCGCGGCTGTCGCGCGGCCGCGAGACCTTGCGCGTGCTGATGGAGATGAGGGACGACGACGCGACGCGGCAGACCGCAACCGCGGCGGCGGCGTAATCGGCGGCCGGCGCCACGACGGCTGTTGCTTCGTCGCCGCCAACCTTATAAAACGCGCGGCGTCCGCGAGGCGGGGCGTGGCTCAGCCTGGTAGAGCGCCTGCTTTGGGAGCAGGATGTCGGAGGTTCGAATCCTCTCGCCCCGACCACGGCGGAGCCTGCCAGCCGCCGCGCGACGCTGTCGGCTTTCGGGGGAGTGAGTTCGGCGATGGCGCATGCCCGCATCTTCCGGCCGGCAAAGACCGCGATGCAGTCGGGGCGCGGGCGGACCCGCAAATGGGTCCTCGAATACGAGCCCGAGACCGGCCGCGGCCGCGAGCCTCTGATGGGGTGGACCAGCGCTGCCGATACCCTGAACCAGGTGTCGCTGCGGTTTGACACGATCGAGGAAGCGCAGGCCTTCGCCGACCGCCAGGGCTTGGCCTATACGGTCATCGAGCCGCAGGCGATCAGCGAAAAGCCGAAAAGCTATGCCGATAATTTCCGCTATGATCGGGTGCGCAACTGACAAGCGCCGATCCGGGTCCGACCCCGTAGCTCAGCTGGATAGAGCACTCGCCTTCTAAGCGAGTGGCCGCAGGTTCGAATCCTGCCGGGGTCGCCAATTGCGTCGCGAGCAGCGCCCTTTGTTCGGGACGGCCCCGAAATCCCCACAATCACCGGGTAATTGCGAGGCTTGCGCTCGTGCCGCTTGCGTTCGAAATCTCTCGACCCGGCGGCCGCGCCGAATGACTGGTGAGCGACGCCTTGAAACAGTCGGGAAGCTTGAAACCGATGCTTCGTTCACTATGGATCGCCGTGGCCGCGCTGGCGCTTGCCTCGCCTGCCTCGGCGCAGCATCTTCCGCCGATCGAGCGGGCGGCCAGCGTCGGGAAGGCCGGCGGCAATCCTCGGCTTTCGGCGGCCAATACGATGATCGTTTCGCTGCCGCCCGGCTCCGG
Source organism: uncultured Alphaproteobacteria bacterium (assembly GCA_963775525.1). Taxonomy (GTDB): domain Bacteria; phylum Pseudomonadota; class Alphaproteobacteria; order ATCC43930; family CGMCC-115725; genus AP-15. The sequence continues at coordinate 50,699 of CAVZJF010000047.1, forward strand.
CCCGGTCGCGAAATACCCGCTGCTGTTTGGGCGCCCGTTTCTCGTCGGGGCGGTCCCCTCGGGACGATGCCCGGTGGTCGCGGTGAACGGCGTTGCGGTGCCGACGCAGGCCGACATCAAGAATCGCTATCCCGACGGGTCGGCGAAATATGCGGTCATCGCCATCCAGCCGGACATCGCGGCGTTGGGCCGCCTGACGCTGACCTTCGGCCCGGGTGCGTGCAACAACGCGCCGCTGACGCAAGCCCAGATGCTGGGCCCGAATTACAACTTCGACGCACAGATACGACTCTGCAAGGTCCGGCCGCCCTCTATGGATCGAAAACACCGGATACGAAGCTGTCTGATTGGACCGCCATTACCGATGGCGGCTTGGCGGCCGCGATCAACGGCGCGGCCTACAAGCTGACCGGGCTGAACTTTTCGGCTGCCGGTTCGATGAGCGCCGTCAGCCAGGTAATCCAGGCCGCCCTCTCGGCCGCGGGCATACCGGCGACGATCGCGTTTCAGACGGTTGAGAACTCGAACTTCCTACCGAGCAATGCCGGCACCACGGGCTTCAGCCGCTTCGTCCTGACCGGCGCCTATGGCGCCGGCGCCACGATCGGCTTGGCGTCCGCGCCCGCGTCGGGAACCGACATCGTCGGCCTGCTCGGGCTCGGTTCGCCGGCCGTTGTCGCCCAGGGCAGCTCGCAGGTCGTCTCGGCGCGCACGATGCTCGCGAACGGCGACTATGCCCTGTGGACCTCCGGCCCGGTCGCGCAGACCATCATCCTTGGCGACGACAGCCCAACCCGCAAATACGATGTCGGCTTTGGCGACGGTTACCACCCGTTCCGGCCGCATTTCTATGCCACGTTCTGGCCCGCGACCAACCAGGTCCATATCCGCGCGGTGGGGTCGAACAACCTGACGAGCGAGGTCGAGGATATCGCCTACCGGCTGTCGGTCAGTATCGGACAGAGGGATCCGGCCGTCGTCCTGACCTCGGACCTGTCGGCCAACCCGGCGAACCGGACCTCGGCCAACCCGCAACCGCGCCAGCACTGGGCGATAACGTCGTGGACGCGCGAATTTTGGCTGGGCCGGACGCCGCCGTCACAAGTCAATATCGACAACAACCTGGCCTATCTCACGGCGACCCGCTTTCTGCCTAATTACGACACCTCGCTGCCGCCGATTCCCGAGGCGACGATCGCGTCCGAATACGCGGCCTGGACAAAAGCAGGCAAAGACATCGGCGATGCCGGGCTGTGGGACCCCGGCATGGGGGACGCGGGGCAGCGGCCCGAGATCGGCCCCTACCCGACATGGCACGTCCTGTGGGTCTACAGCGGCGACTGGCGGCTGCGCGCGGTGGCGCTCGGTCAGTCCGACCTCGCCGCGGCATGGAATCTGGAGCTGCGCGAGAGCGTCGCCGGCAAAAGGCTGTCGCGCTCGGACGCGGCGGGATCAAGCACCGGCTACGGCCGTACGATCTCGGTCGTCGACCACGCAACGCTGCTGACAAAGGAATTCGGCTACGCCTACACCACGGCGCCGGACGCGCCGGCCTTTGTCGGCCCCTACAACCAAAAACAGCCTTGGGAAGCCGACGACGCCCACCAGCCCAGCCCATTTTACATAAACTATGTGCTCACCGGCGATCCGTGGGACCTGCAGGAAATGTATTTGTGGGCCGGTTTTACCGCGCTGATGACGCGTGGCGCGCGGGCCAATATCGCCTCTACCGACCGGACCTCGCGGGGCCCGACCGGAGCCTATGGCGGGGTCGACGGCCAATGGATGCGAGCGCCCGCGTGGACCGGCCGCAACCGTGCCGAGACGGCGTTCATCGCTCCCGACGGCGATCCCGAGAAATTCTACTTCACCTATATGACAAATGACATGCTGGCCGGTTGGGAAGGCGGCGTGGGGATCACCGGGACGATCTATGACGGAGCCCCGATGAAGATTTGGGCCGCAGCACTCGGCAACCCGTTCTCAACGGTTCCCGGCGTATCGCCGCTGGGTAATTTCGCGAACGACGGGAATGGCAAGGACCTTGGCTTCCCCGGCATTTTCAAGCCCGGCACGGTGTCCGGCGGGTTCTCCCCGTGGAACTCATTGGTACTTTCAATATGCGCTCGGCAGGATCAACGAGCTTGGGTTTGCCGCGCTGCCGTTGGAGAGGTTCGGTTCGAGGCTCCTCGACGGCATGGTCAACCAGACCAAATATCCTCAGCTTCTTACTTTATATTTTGCGCCGACCTATTACATCGTTCCGCCGGGTGGTTGGATCCAGAATTGGAAAGACTTTGTCTCTACCTTCGATACACGCTTCCTGTGCACGACGGTCCCGCAATCGGCCTGCAATTACCCGCGAAAAGACAATGACGGCTACGGTGACCTGATCCAGTATTTCCAGGGCGGGGTGAAGCCGGAGGGAAGACCGGAGTGGGCCCAGCCGGCGGCGGCAATGATGGCCGACAACCGCGACACCGGCAGCCAGGGCGTCTGGGGCTGGGTGAATGCGAAATCTCTATCAGCCGATCAAGGCGTCGGGGCGGTTTGTCCGCGACGACGGGTCAGGAACTCCGGTAACCCCGAAATGGGACATCGTGCCGCGGACTGACGCGAATGTCCTGCCGGTGCAACCGACCGTTACGCCCTAATCAGCGAGATGCCTCAGTTGGCGAGCCGCGGCCGCGCCAACGAGGGGGCGGGCGCCTCGCCGATCGTGCCGCGGGCGAGCCCGAGCACGGCGGCGGCGCCGACCAGCGCCAGCACCCCGGCCGCGACAAAAGCGGAATTGAAGCTTTTGGTGAACTCGACCAGGTAGCCGGTGACGATCGGCGCCAGCAAGCCGAAGGTGTTGCCGCCGAGGACAAGAAAGGCGAAGGCGCGGCCGGCGTCGGCCGGAGAACGCAACAGGTCGCCGACCAGCGCGCCGTTGGCCGCCGGCCCGACATTGGCGAACGACACCGCGATCGTGACGAGCGCGATGACCGCGCCGAGCGACTGGACCAGCGGTATCGCCAACCCGACCGCGGTCAGCAGCAGGCACAGCCCGACCAGGTAACGGCGCTTGCCGCTGCGCACCGCATCGGCGCTCATCAGCCTGTCGCCGAACCAATTGGCAAGTATGTTAACCGCCGACGCGACAAAAAACGGGATCGCGGTGTAGATCCCCGACCCCATCATCGACAGGTGCCGCGCCGTCTGCAGGTAGTTCGGCAGCCACGACATGTAGAGATAGACGGTGTAGACGAGGCAGCCCTGCGAGATGAACAGCCCCCACATCGTCGGCGAGCGGATCAGCCCGAGATAGCCGACGCTCGCCATGGGTCGCCGGGGCGACGCCGGCGTCGCGCTCGGCAAGGATGTGCGCGCGCTCGGCTTCGGGCAGCCACCGCGTCTTTTCCGGGGTCGAGACGAAAGCGAGCCAGGTCAGCACCCAGACAAAACCGACCGCACCGGTGACGACGAACGACCAGCGCCACGACGCGGCCTGAATGAGCCAGGCGACGACCGGCGCGCCGAGCGCCAGCCCGAGGCTCGACCCGGCCGAGATCGCGGCGATCGCCGTCCCGCGCTCGGTGTAGGGCGACCAGGAGCGCACGCTGCCATAGGTGACCGGGGCAAACGGCGATTCGCCGACGCCGAGACCGAGCCGGGTCATCAGCATCACCGCAAAGCTGCCGGCCGCTCCGGTCAGCATCTGCGCCGCCGACCACACCGCCGCCGCGACGGTGGCTACGACATGCGTGCCCCAATGGTCGATCAGCCGCCCGCCGGGCAGCATCATCAGCACATAGGCCCACAGAAACGACGAGAACAGATAACCCAGCGCCACCGGCGACAGGCCGAATTCATGCGCGATCGGCTTGCCCGCCACCGACATGTTGACGCGGTCGACATAGGCGATCGCGTTGAACAGGAACAGCAGCAAGAACACCCAATACCGGCGGTGCGTCGTCTTGGTCAAAGCGCTCCTCCCCTATTGCTTCCGGCGCCGATACCACGCGGCGTCGTAACGGTAATCGAGGAGCCTCCCAATTCGCTTTTCTGGCGCCGCCCGGGCGGTCGGTCGTCGATCCCCATTTGGGCAGTCGGTCCGCTATTGGGCGCGACTAAACGATGTTTTGTTCAGGTTGGCTAGCCCTCGCGCATTGCCGGGTGGGGCTGCGGCCCCTGGCGCGCGCCGATCGATCGGCGGCCAGGCGCACAGTGCCGGCTGGACACGCCGACCGGGCTGAGACAATGTCGTCCGCGGTCGCGGGCTGCGGAGAGATCGATGACGGATGCGACGGATCGCGGGCTTTTCCGGCATTATCTGAAGCAGGAGCCGGCGCAGGCGCGCGCGTACTCGCAGGCCGTCGTCACCGCAGGCGGCCGCACGGTGTGGCTCGCCGGCCAGGTGGCGCCCGCGGACGCCGCCGGCCGATCGCTCGCCGCCGATTTCGACGGCCAGGTCCGCGAAGTGTTCGCGCGGCTCGGCCGGACCTTGACCGAGCTCGGCGGCGCGCTTGGCGACATGGTCACGATGACCGTCTTCATCACCGATGCGCGCTATGGCGACCGCTTTACCCAGCTGCGCAAGGAAATCTTTGGCGACAACTTTCCGGCGAGCGCGCTGATCACCGTCGCGGGGCTGGCGCGCCCGGAATTGCTCGTCGAGGTCCAGGGCGTCGCCGTCATCGAATAGCATCCGCCAAAAGCCGGGGCGTGGGGGAGGCGCGGCGCCGTGAAAAAATGCCGTGGGGCCATTGCCCTGGTGCTGGCCCTGGTGGCGGGCGTTGCATGCGCGACAACCGTCGCGGCGCAGAATTGCCGGCCGACGCGCCAGGCGGAACTGACGGTCGCCTCGATGGGCAATGTCCCGATCGTCACCGCGCGGATCAACGGCGGAACCGCGGACTTTCTGTTCGACACCGGGGCCGAGCGCACGATCATGACCGAGGTCGCGGCCAAACGGCTCGGGGTCGACGCGCATTACGAGTACGCCCGGCGGATGCGCAGTCTTGGAACCGCGGTTTCAGGCGGAGACGCCCGGTTGCGCAGCTTTGAGCTCGGCGGCATGACCCTCGCCGATTTCAGGATTTTGGTCGGCGCGGTCTCGTTGCCGTCGGTTTCCGGCAGGCCGATCGACGGGCTGCTCGGCGCCGATTTCCTCAGCGACTTCGAAGTCGACCTCGATCTCGCGCACCGGCGCATCACTCTCTTCGCGCCGCCCTCATGCCCGATCAGCGGCCCCGCCTGGAGCGGCCCTTATGGAACCATCGAGGCCAACCGCTCGCTGCACGACCGCCTGTTCTTTCCGGTGACCCTCGACGGCCACGCAATCGCGGCGCTGATCGACACCGGCGCCCAGCTGAGCACGCTCGACGCCGATTCGGCCGCCGCGATCGGCGTGACCGGGACGGCGCTGGCGCGTGACCCGGTCACCACCTTGCGCGGCGCCGCGGCCGAGGTCGTCAGATCGAGGGCCCACCGCTTTGCCGAGCTGCGGATCGACGGTGTGGCGCTGCGCGACCAGACCATCATGGTCGCCCGGCTGGGGCTGCAGGACGCCGACCTCGTGCTCGGCGCCGATTTCCTGCGCTGGCAGCGGGTCTGGCTCTCCTACCGGTCGCACCGGATCTTTCTCGAGCGCCGCTCCTGACCGGCTCGCGCGCGAGGTGCTGCGTCGCGATCGGCGGCCTCAGGCCACCACCAGCGCCACCTCAACACCGGGAATTGTGGACGGTCTCAGCGCGGCAACGACCGCGCCAATGCCGCGTAAGCCTCCTCGTCGGTGCGGTCGTAGCGCAGCGGGGTTACGACGACGCGGCCCGCGTTCAATGCCTCGATGTCGCTTTCCGGGCCCTGGTCGCGCTCGCCGCGGCGAAAGCTGACCCAGAAATAGGTAAAGCCGCGCGGATCGGTGCGCGCCTCGACATCCATGCCCTGCACTGATCCGGCGCCCTGCCGGGCCAATGTCAGCGGGCCTGCCTCCTTGGCGGCGCGATCCGGAAAATTGACGTTGAGACAGGTGCCGGCGCTCCAGCCGATTGCCAGCAGCCGCCGCACGATGTCGGGGCCCAGTGTCGCCGCCGTCTCCCACGGAATGTTGGCGTAGTCAGTCCAGGCCTGGCTCAGGGCGATCGACGGAATGCCGAGCATCATCCCGGTCATCGCCCCGCCGACCGTGCCCGAGAACACCGTCTCGATGCCGAGATTGGCGCCGCGGTTGACCCCCGACAGCAGCAGTTGCGGCGGCGCCCCCTTCATCAAATGGCTGAGGCCCATCACCACGCAGTCGCCCGGGGTGCCGGTAACGGCCCAGCGCCGCGGGCCGCGTCGGGTGGCGCGGACCGGGTGGTGAAGGCTGACCGCATGCGAGACGCCGCTCCGGTCATGCTCGGGGGCGACGACCCAGACCTCGCCGGCGAGCGCCGCGGCGATCCGTTCGAGCACGTCGAGACCGGGAGCCTCGATGCCGTCGTCATTGGTCACCAGGATACGGTCGAGCACGCTTCACCTCCGGTTTTTTCAGCTGATGGCTCGCGGGCTTAGCATCCGCCGGCGATGAAATCGAGATGGCGCACGAAACCGGTTTGCGGCGCCGGGCTGCGGCCCGTACCTATCCGTCAGGAGGCGTCCTGGAGACCGCGATGGCAGCGCCGCGCAACGTCCCGACCTATGAGGAGGATTTCGTCGCCTGGCTCGAGGACCAGGCGCAGCACGCGCGGCGCGGCGAGATCGACGCCCTCGACCTCGAAAACATCGCCGAGGAGCTCGAAGGGATGGCGCGCAGCGACCGCCGCGAAATCCGCAACCGCCTGACTGTGTTGCTGACCCATCTGCTGAGATATATGGCGCAGCCGCGAAGGCGGTCGTCCGGCTGGCTCGGTACGATCGGTGAGCAACGAATCCGGATCAAATCCGTCGTCGAGGACAGCCCGAGCTTGAGACTGTACCCGACAACTGTGCTTGCCGAGTGTTACGCCGCTGCGCGTGCCCAGGGCGCCCGGGAGACCGGATTGCCCGCAGACGCCTTCCCCGAATCCTGCCCGTTCGGTATCGACGAGATTCTCGATGTCGGCTGGCTGGCTTCTGATCGGGCGAAGTAGCGAAGGGATCATGTACAAGTCAGCGCCGCCGGTTTCCGCGCCGCACTCAGGGCGCCCTCAGGGCGTCCCCGGGCTTGGCGTTGCTGTTGCCGGCCGGGGCGCGCCGCACGCCCGGGTCAGCCGTCGCTGTCCTCCGAATGCTGGGGGCGGCCGTGGATGTGGACATGCCGGCCGCCCGCTTCTTCGAGAATGCGGGTGGCGGTGAGCTCGCGGTCCGGGTCGTCGCAGCGCACCCACAACAGCGCCGCCCCGGCTCGCAGCGCGGCGTGGAAATCGTCGCTGTGACGGGGTGCCGTGTAGTCGTCGAATAATTCCTTCAACGCCGCCCCGCCGAGCCCGGCGCCGACCAATGCCGCCACTGCGGCCGCGATCGGGCCGCCCGACAGCACGACGATCCCGGCGACGGTCAGCGGCGCCAGATATTTGATCTCGTCGCTGAGCCCGGCCGGCAGAACCGCCGACTTGCCGCCGTCGGGCTCGCCCGCGGCGGCGAGCGAGGCGTGCGAGGCCAGCACCGACAAATCGCTCGGTGCAAACCCGGCGGCGAGCAGGTTCGACACACCGCGGTGAAAATGCTCGCGGTCGGGGAACGAGGCCACCGCCTCGCGGACCACCGGAAAAGACGCTGCAGCCTCGGTCATCCCGCTCCTCGCTTTCGTGCTCACCCGCGCCGCATGCTAATGTCAACGCCCGCCTCTGTCCGCATTCCTTGTTTGCCGCCGATGACCGCACCCGCTCGCGTCGATACCGCTGTCGCTGCCGCCGCCTCGCCGGTGATCGCGCAGTATCTCGACATCAAGCAGGCCCATCCCGGCTGCCTGCTGTTCTTTCGGATGGGCGATTTTTTCGAGCTGTTCTTTGACGACGCGGTCGCCGCGGCAAAGGCGCTCGACATCGCCCTGACCAAGCGCGGGCGGCATGACGGCGCCGACATCCCGATGTGCGGGGTGCCGGTGCATACCGCCGAAACCTATCTCGCGCGGCTGATCCGCGCCGGGTTCAAGGTCGCGATCTGCGAGCAGGTCGAGGACCCGGCCGAGGCCAGAAGGCGCGGCAACAAAGGACCGGTGCGCCGCGCCGTCGTCCGGGTGGTGACCGCCGGCACCCTGACCGAGGAGGGGCTGCTCGACGCCCGCCGCCACAATTACCTCGCCGGCCTCGCCGAGGCGGGTGGCGAGTTCGGCCTCGCCTGGCTCGATCTGTCGACCGGCGCCTTCGCGCTCGCGCCGACCACCGAGCCGGCGTTGCCGGGCGAGCTCGCGCGGCTGATGCCGGGCGAAATTCTGCTGCCGGAGCGACTGCTGGCCCGACCTGCGCTGTGCGAGCTGGTCGGCGACTGGAAACCGGCGCTGACCCCGCTGCCCAACGCCCGCTTCGACAGCGACGCGGCGCGCCGGCGGCTCGAAAGCTTTTACGGCGTCGGGGCGCTCGACGGTTTCGGCAATTTCAGCCGCGCCGAGATCGCCGCCGCCGGCGCGCTGGTCGAATATGTCGGCCTGACCCAGCAAGGGAAGGCGCCCTATCTCGAACCGCCGCGCCGGGTCACACCGGGCTCGGTCATGCAGATCGACGCGGCCACACGGCGCAATCTCGAACTGGTGACGGCGTCTTCCGGCGAGCGCCGCGGCAGCCTGCTGGCGACGGTCGACCGCACCTTGACCGCTGCCGGCGCGCGGCTGTTGGCCGATCGTCTGGCGGCGCCGCTGACCGAGCCGACGGCGATAGCCGTCCGCCTCGACGCGATCGGCTTTTTTGTCGACAGCCCGGAATTGCGCTCGCGCCTGCGCGAACGGCTGCGCCATTGCCCCGACCTCGAGCGCGCGCAGACCCGGCTCGGCCTCGGTCGCGGCGGCCCCCGCGATCTTGCGGCGTTGCGCCAGTCGCTGGGCGAAACCGCGTCGCTGAAGGAGATGCTGGCCGAACCCGGCCTCGTGCCGTTGCCGGCGCTGTTGACCGCGGCGCGGCGCGGCCTCGGCGAGCACGGGGTTCTGGTCGACCGGCTCGGGCGGGCGCTCGCCGAGGAATTGCCGCTCTTTGCCCGCGACGGCGGCTTTGTCGCCGCCGGATATTCGGACGAGCTCGACGAATGGCGCCGGCTGCGCGACGAAAGCCGGCGCATGATCGCGGCCCTGCAGGCGCAATACGCCGCCGAGACCGCGGTCGCCGCGCTCAAAATCCGCCACAACAACGTGATCGGCTATTACGTCGAGGTGTCGGCCGGTCACGCCGGCAAGCTCGGCCCGCAATTCATCCACCGCCAGACGATGGCCGGCGCCCAGCGCTACACGACCGCCGAATTGGCGCAGCTCGAAACCAAGATCGCCAGTGCTGCCGAACGCGCCCTGACATTGGAATTGCGGCTCTACGACGATCTTGTCGGCGAGGTCATGGCGCGCCGCCGCGAGATCGCCGAGGCGGCTGCGTCGCTGGCGAGCCTCGACGTCGCCGCGGCGTTGGCCGAGCGCGCCGCCGAGGCCGGCTGGGTGCGGCCCGTCGTCGAGGAAGGTGTCGGCCTTCGAGATAACTGGCGGGCGTCATCCGATTGTCGAAGCCGGGCTCGCGGCAGCCGGCGCCGGCGGCTTTGTCGCCAATGACTGCGTCCTCGCCGACGCGCGGATCTGGCTGGTGACCGGCCCCAACATGGCGGGGAAGAGCACCTTTCTGCGGCAGAACGCGCTGATCGCGATCCTCGCGCAGATCGGCTCCTACGTGCCGGCGCGGTCGGCGCGCATCGGCGTCGTCGACCGCCTGTTCAGCCGGGTCGGCGCCGCCGACGACCTGGCGCGCGGGCGCTCGACCTTTATGGTCGAGATGGTCGAAACCGCGGCGATCCTGAACCAGGCCGGCCCGTCATCCTTTGTCATCCTCGACGAGATCGGCCGCGGCACGGCGACGTTTGACGGGCTGTCGATCGCCTGGGCCACGGTCGAGCATCTGCATGCAGCCAATCGCTGCCGCACCCTGTTCGCGACCCACTACCACGAGCTGACCGCGCTGGCGGCCAAACTGCCGGGCCTCGCCTGCCACACGATGCGGGTCAAGGAATGGAAGGGCGACGTGGTTTTTCTGCATGAGGTCGGACCCGGCGCCGCCGACCGCTCCTATGGCGTCCACGTCGCCAAGCTCGCCGGCCTGCCGAAGGCCGTCACCGCCCGCGCCGAAGAGGTGCTGGAGGTGCTGGAAAAAGGCGAGCAGGGCGGCGCCCTCGTCCGGCTCGCCGACGACCTGCCGCTGTTCAGCGCCGCCCGCCGCCGCGCCGAGCCGACCCCGCCGCCCGAATCCGCCGCCGAAGCCCTCTTGCGCGACACCCGCCCCGACGAGCTCACCCCGCGCGCCGCGCTCGACCTCCTCTACCGCCTCAAGGCATTGGTCGCGCAGTAAGAGGGACCCGGCCGGCGCGGGGGCGACGCCCCCGCCGCAGATTCCGCAGCGAAGGATTGTCGGCTCAAGCACCGCCGGCGGAAGATCAGGGCGCCGCAAAAAGCTTGCCTATCCCCCCTCCAAGGTGCTGATTATCGGAACCAAAGCCCGGGACAACCGGGGAATACGAACCGGCGAATACGAATGAACGGGAGGAAGGCCATGACGACCGCCGACACCCTATTGGGCAGTCTGTCGGAAGCCCAGCATCGTGCGGAACTGCGCAAGGCGGTGATCGCCAGCACGGTCGGCACGACGATCGAGTGGTACGATTTCCTGCTCTACAGCGTCGTCACCGGGCTGGTCTTCGGCAAGCTCTTCTTTCCCAAATCCGAGCCGCTGGTCGGCGTCCTGGAAGCATTCGCCATCTACACCGTCGGCTTTGTTGCCCGGCCGATCGGTGCGGTGATCTTCGGCCATTTCGGCGACCGGATCGGCCGCAAGGGAGCGCTGATCGCGACCTTGCTGATCACCGGCCTTTCGACCTTCGCCGTGGGGTTTGTTCCCGGCTATGCGACGATCGGGATCTGGGGTGCGGTCATCCTGACCGTCATCCGGTTTATTCAAGGGGTTGGGGTCGGCGGCGAATGGGGCGGCTCCGTGCTGCTGGCGATGGAATGGGCGCGCACCAACGCCCATCGCGGGTTTATCGCATCGTGGCCGCAACTCGGTGGGCCGGCCGGGCTGCTGCTGGCGAATTTGGCGGTGCTGGTGTTCAGCGCGATTTCCGGCGATCAGTTCCTGGTCTGGGGGTGGCGCATCCCATTCTTTCTAAGCATCGTCATGGTCGGCGTCGGGCTCTATATCCGGCTCGGCATCCTGGAGACGCCGATCTTCAGGCGCATCGTCGCGGAGGACCGGGTCGAGCGCGCGCCCGCGCTCGAGGTGATCAAGCGGCAACCCAAGCAGATCATCTTGGCGGCCTTCGCTCGCATGGCGGAGCAGGCGCCGGCGTACATCTACCTGGCCTTTGTCTTTGCCTACGGAACTCAGGTGCTGCACACGCCGCGCGATTTTCTGCTGACGGCGCTCGTCGCCGCGGGGCTGATCTCGTTTGTCACAATCCCGCTCTCGGGACATCTGTCGGATCGATTTGGCCGCAAGCGGATCTATTTGATCGGCACGGTCGCGACCGGGGTGTTCGGCTTCATCTACTTTGCGATGCTGAACACGATGGTCCCATCCTGGATTTTCCTGGGTATCGTGCTTTCCTTCATTCCGCACGACGTGATGTACGGCCCGCAAGGGGCGCTGATCGCAGAATGCTTCACGCCGCGGCTGCGCTACAGCGGCGCGTCGATCGGCTATCAGCTGGCCTCGGTCATCGCCGGCGGACCCGCGCCGTTGATCGCGACGGCGCTGCTCGCCGCGACCGGCTCAGGTTATGCGATTGCCGCCTACATCGCGTTCTGCGCGATCGTCAGCATCGTCGCCACCGTCATGCTGCCCGATTACACAAACCGGGACATATCGCAGGAGCACGCCTAGATCCGTCCGATTCGCCCCGTCCGCGACGGGTCGCGGCGCCCCGATGGGTCAGCGCGCCGGTGCTGCGGCGGCGAATTCCTGGAGGAGGGCGTCGCGCACGGTGTCGAGGTCGAGGTCGTGCTCGGCGATGAACGGGCTGGTCTCGGCGATGATGTCGTCGATGTCGCCCATCAGCTTCAGGCGCTTGTAGAGGTCCTCGCTTTCGAGGCCGAGCCCGGCGCCGAGAATCTCCATGAAGTTGACGATCTCGAAGCTGCGGCCGTCGCCGGCGTCGCAAAGCTCGCGATGGCAGGCATGGTAGACCGTGGCCAGGGTCGTGACCCCGGCATCGGCGACCGCGGCGAGCTCGCGCCGCACCAGCTCGCGCTTGAACGCCGGCAGCGCGGCGAGGCTGTTGGCCTGGGTCCCGACCCGCGGCACGTCGATGTCGACCAGCTCGACGCCGGGGACGATCGACAGCAGCTTTTTGACCGCTTCCATGACCTGCGGCAATACCGGGCGCTCGTGCAAGGCGACGCGCTTCTCGACGCGGTGCTTCATCAGCGCGGCCAATTCGTCGGCGCGGTCGGCGAGGTAGACCAGAAATGGGTTCAGGTCGAAGGGCTTGGCGCCGAATTGCGACTCGTAGCTGGGCAACGCGACCTCGCCGATCTGCAATTGGCAGCTCGGGCACCAGGACAGCACAGTCGAGGTTCCGGCCTGGGCGAGCCCGTCGATCGTCGCAAACCCGACCCGCGCCGTGTTGGCGAAGTCGCCTTCACGGAACTGGTAGACGCCGCAGCATTGGCCGGGGCCGCCCATGACCTCGTAGTCGACTCCCAGCAGGTCGAGCACGTCGAGGCACAGCAATGCGATGTGCGGCGTCTTTAGGATGTTGCAGCCGGTGTAGAAGACGATATCGGGCGCGCTCTGCCGCGGCGACTGGCCCTGGCCGCGCAGCCGCGCCAGGGTTTCGGGCGGCATCTGCAGGCGCGAGAGGATGCGCACGCCTCGGCTCATCGTCTGGAACGGCTTGCGCCAGCGCGCGTTGAGCGGCGCGCCGTCCTTTTGCGCGCGGGCAAAGCCGCGGGCGAGCTGCACCATGAAACGCGGGTTGACGCCGTGGGTGCAGGCCGGGATGCAATTGCCGCTGCCGCTGCACACATTGGCCCAGCGCGCCGCGTCCTCATTGCCGCCGCCGCCGGTGATCAGATCGACGATCGCCGCCGTGGTCGCGGTCGCGTCAGCCCCGCCGATCCCCGCCGGCTCGACCATCGGGCAGGCGCGAAAGCAGTCGCCGCAACGGGTGCAGGCGTCCGCGATCGCTTCGCCGCGCGCGCGGAATTCGTCGAGATATGCCATTGCGCCGCCGCTCATCCCGTTGCTCCGTCCATCTGGCCATTGCTCCATACATCTGGCATGCCCAGCCTAAATCATGGCGGCGCCAGTGGAAAGCCGGGCGAAGCGTCGCGACCAAGACCGGTGGGCCGAGGCGGGGCCGGCGACCGGACGAGCGGTGAAGATGTCCGGCCGGCAGCTCCCGCCGGTCCGGCAGGGCAGGGCTAGGGCTGGGCCGGTCAGACCTGTAGGGCAGGGCTGTCATAAAAGCGAAACAATTGTAATCGCGCGCACGCCGCGCCACGATCCTCCGCGGAATTGTCGGCCGGATGGAGGATGCAGCGTTGTCCCTGGCAGCGACCATTACCCGCGGCTTCTCCGGCGGGTCCGAGCGGCGCACGATGGCGGTCGCGTGCGGCGCGCATGCGTTGCATGACGGCTTTACCGACCTGCTCTATGTGCTGCTGCCGCTGTGGCAGGCTGAATTCGGCCTGGGCTATGCCGAGATCGGGGTCCTGCGGGCGCTCTACGCCGGGTCGATGGCCGGGTTCCAGGTGCCGGCGGGCGTTCTCGCCGAGCGGCTGGGCGGGCCGGCGCTGCTGGCGGCCGGCACCGCCCTCGCCGGCATCGGCTATCTCGCGGCGGGCGCCGGCGCTGGGTTTGCGATGCTGACCGTGGCACTGGTCATTGGCGGCATCGGGTCGAGCGTGCAGCACCCGGTCGCCTCCAACCTCGTCGCCCGCGCCTTTTCCGGGCCGCGCTCGCGCAGCGCGCTCGCCCGCTACAATTTCTCGGGCGACCTCGGCAAGATGGCGCTGCCGGCCGCGACCGCCGGGCTGGTCGCGCTGATGCCGTGGCGCACGGCGACCTCGCTGCTCGGCCTCGCGGGCCTTGCCGCGGCGATGGCGATCTTTGCGGCGCGGCGCGGCCTGCCCGACGACACCAGCGCCGCCGTCCGCGACGCCGCTGCTCACCGCGCCGACAACGCGACGCCCGTTGCGGCCGCGCCGCCGCGGAGCGGTTTTCGGCTGCTGCTGTCGATCGGCGTCATCGACAGCGCCACGCGCATGGGGTTTCTGACGTTTCTGCCGTTTCTGCTGCGCGCCAAGGGCGCCGACTTGCCGCTGGTCGGCGTCGCCCTGACCCTGGTCTTTGCCGGCGGGGCGGCCGGCAAGCTCGTCTGCGGCTTTCTCGGGGCGCGGCTCGGGGTCGTGCGCGCCGTGTTCGCGACCGAGGGGTTGACCGCGGCCGGCATTCTCTTGCTGCTGCCGCTGCCCCTCTTCGCGGGCTTGGCGGTATTGCCGCTGATCGGCGTCGCGCTCAACGGCACCTCGTCGGTGCTGTACGGCACCGTCCCCGAACTCGTTCCGGTCGAGCGCCGCGGCCGCGCCTTCGGCGTCTTCTACACCGGCGCGATCGGCGCCGGGGCGGTGGCGCCGGTGCTCTACGGCCTGGTCAGCGACGCCGCCGGGGTGCCGCGCATGATGATGCTGATCGCCGCCCTCGTGCTGCTGACGTTGCCGCTCGCCTGGGCGATGCGTCCCGCCTTGCGGCGCCTCTCGACCATGCCGCCGCCGGCCGCGTAGGCGGACCCGGCCTTATGCTTCGCCGTAATGGGTGCGGCGATAGCTGCGCGACGGGATCAGCTCGTCGGTGTGCACGTCCCAGAGGGTGCTGCCCGAAGATTGCTGGTGGTCGCGGAAGAGGCGCTCGAACTGCCCCATTTCGGTGACCCTGGCGGCGTTGAGGCCAAAGCCGCGGGCGATCGCGGCGATGTCGCCGCGGCCGTGGGTTGCATGCTCCGGGTTGCCGCCGGTGGCGCGGAATTTATGCGTCTCCGCGCCATAGCCGCCGTCGTTCAGGATGCAGATCAGCATCTTCAATCCGTGGCGGCGCACCGTCTCCAATTCCTGGATGTGCTGGTAGAGGCTGCCGTCGCCGTCGATCAGCATGACTTTGTCGTTGCCGCGCGCTGCGGCGACCCCGATCGCGGCCGACAGGCCCGAGCCGATCGCCCCGAAATCGAGCGGCGTGTGGTATTTCCCGGCCGGCCGGCCCTGCAGATGCGTCATCGAAATGCTGAAGCAATGCCCGCCGGCGACGACGATGTCCCAATCCTTCGGGACCGCGGTGTCGAGCTCGCGCACCACGGGTCGCGGGTCCAAGGTGCCGGGAGCGACTGGAAATTCCTTGCTGTCCGGCAGGTTGGCCGCAATCCGCGCGGCGACGGCGTTGCTGCGCCAGCCGGGCCGGCGGATGCCGCGCTCGCGCAGGCCGCCGGCGATCGCCTCGGCGGTGGCGCGGGCGTCGGCGCGGATGTGCAGATCGGCGGTGCGCAGCCCCTGCCACATCCCGCGCGGGCTGGTGTCGATCTGCACCACCTTGGCATTGGGGTAGAGACGGCCGCCGTCGGTGGTGTAATGGCCGAGCCCGGCCCCCGCGGCGATCACCAGGTCGCTCTCGGCGAAGAATTGGCGGGCGAGGTCGCTCGAAAACCCGCCGGCGATGTCGAGGGCAAAGGGGTTGCCGTCGAACAGGCCCTTGGCCAGGAGGGTGGTCGCCAGCAACGCCCCGCTCTCCTCGGCGAGCGCCTCGAGGGTCCCCCTGGCGCCGGACCACACCGCGCCGCGCCCGCCGATGACGACCGGGCGTTCGGCCCGCGATATCATCGCGACAACCTCTTCGACCAGCGCCGGATCGGGCATCGCCACCTGCGGGCGCGGCACCAGGTCGGTCGAGGGCGTGTAGTCGGGGCGGCGGGGAAACGTTTCTTTTTGCAGGTCGAGCGGGATGCTCAGCACCACCGGGCGGCGCTCGGTGCGGGCCACGTAAAACGCCTCGCGGACATTGTCGAGCGCGCGGCCGACGGTGCGGATCGGAATGAAATGCGCCCCGGTCGCCAAGGCCAGCGGGGCCTGGTCGATCTGCTGCAGATACCAGGGTGCGCCGACCGGCGCGTCGCCGGCAAAGACGACCATCGGCGCATTGCCGCGCGCCGCCATCACCAGAGCCGTCATGATCTGGGTGTAGCCGGGGCCGCAGGTGACCGAGGCGACCCCGATTTTGCCCGAGGCTCGGGCATAGGCGTCGGCCATGGCGACGGCGCAATGCTCGTGCCGGGCATGGATCAGCCGAACGTCCTGGTTGTCGGCCATCGCCGCCGACCAGTACATGTTGGCGTCGCCCATCAGGGTAAACAGCGTGTCCACACCCTCGGCGGCAAAAGCCTGCGCCAATACGTCGGAGACCTGGTTGTCGCTCATTGTTTTGCTCCTCTGGCGTTTTTCGTTTTGGGCGGAAACAGCCGTCTGACCCGGCCGGGAAATGCCCGCCGCAACATCGTTTCCCGGCGCATGATCGGCCACACCGCGCGGGACGGTGATGCTATGTTCAGCCCCTCGCTAAGCACGATCATCCAATAAGGCTAATGGCAATCGGACGAGCTTGTCGATGAATGACGTGGACCCGGTTTCACCGAAAAGCCGTCGCGGCGTGCCGCACAGCTCGCATTGGGGGGCGTTTTCGGTGCGGGTGCGGGAGGGCGGCGTCGAGATCGTGCCGCATCCGCGCGACGCCGATCCGTCGCCGTTGCTGGGTAACATCCCGGCTTCCCTCGCGCATCGGGCGCGGGTCGCGCGGCCGATGATCCGCCGCGGCTGGCTGGAGCGCGGCCCGGGTCCCGACAACCAACGGGGCCGCGACGAATTTGTCACGGTGTCGTGGGCGCGCGCGCTCGATCTCGCCGCCGCCGAATTGCGCCGCGTTTACGACCAGCACGGGCCGCGCGGCGTCTTTGGCGGGTCATACGGCTGGGCCAGCGCCGGGATTTTCCACGACGCGCAGCACCAGATCCATCGCTTCCTGAACCTCGCCGGCGGCTATGTCCGATCGGTCAACAGCTACAGCTCGGGCGCGGCGTCGGTGATCCTGCCGCATGTCATCGGCCCGCAAGGGGCGGTCGCCGGCAACAACGTCAGCTGGTCCGAGATGGTCGCCGAAAGCGCGCTGGTGCTGGCGTTTGGCGGGATGGCGCTCAAAAACAACGATGTCGGCGGCGGCGGCACAAGCCAGCATATCGCCCGCGGCGGGCTGCACGCCGCCCGCAAACGCGGTGTCGAATTCCACCTGATCGGCCCGCTGCGCGACGATTTGCCGGCCGGCGCGGAGGCCGATTGGCACTCGATCCGCCCCGGCACCGATGTTGCGCTGATGCTCGGCATGGCGCACACCCTGGCGACCGAGGGCCGGCACGACCGAGCCTTCCTCGCCCGGTATTGCGTCGGCTGGGACGAGTTCGAGAGCTATCTGCTCGGCCGAACTGACGGGCTGGCGAAGGACGCCGGCTGGGCGGCCGACATCTGCGGCCTGCCGGCGGCCGAGATCGCCGCGCTCGCCCGCCGCGCGGTCGGGCGCCGGACCTTGATCACCTGCGCCCAATCCCTGCAGCGCGCCGAGCACGGCGAACAGCCGGTGTGGATGGCGGTGGTGCTGGCGGCGATGCTCGGGCAGATCGGATTGCCGGGCGGCGGCTTTGCCTACGCGCTGGGCTCGACCTCGAATACCGGCAAGCCGCCGCTGGCGGTGCCGCTGCCGAGCCTGCCGCAGGGCCGCAACAGCATCGACGACTTCATCCCGGTTGCCCGCGTCGCCGACATGCTGCTCGGCCCCGGCGAGCCGTTCGACTACAACGGCCGACGGCTTAGCTATCCCGACGTCAAGCTGGTCTACTGGGTTGGCGGCAACCCGTTCCACCATCACCAGGACCTGAACCGGCTGCGGCGCGCCTTCGCCCGCCCGGACACGCTGATCGTCCATGATTCGGTGTGGACCGCGACCGCGCGCCATGCCGACATCGTGTTGCCGGCGACGGTGACGTTGGAGCGCGAGGACATCGGCGGCTCCTCCGGCGACCCGTTGCTGATCGCGATGCATCGCGCCGCGGAGCCGTTTGGCGAGGCGCGCGACGACTACGCGATTTTCGCCGGGCTCGCCCAGCGCCTCGGGATCGCCGGGCAATTCACCGAAGGCCGGTCGCCGCGGCAATGGCTGACGCACATCTACGAGCCGACCCGCCGGGCATTGGCCGGGCGCGAGGCCGACGCCCCCGGCTTCGAGCAGTTCTGGGACGAGGGCGAGCTGATCTTGCCGTTGCTGCCGTGGTATGGCGGCATCATCTGCGACTTTCGCCACAACCCCGATGCCGCTCCCCTGCCGACGCCGAGCGGCAAGATCGAAATTGCCTCGGCGGCGATCGCCGCGTTCGGCTATCCGGATTGCCCCGGTCATCCGGTGTGGCTGCCGTCCGCCGAGGGGCCGGGCACGATTGCCGCGGCGCGCTTTCCGTTGCAGCTGATCGCCAACCAGCCGTCGACGCGGCTGCACAGCCAGCTCGATTTCGGCGCCGCCAGCCAGGCCGCCAAGGTCAACGGGCGCGAGCCGGTGCGGATGCATCCGCAGGACGCGGCGGCCCGCGAGATTCGCGACGGCGACGTCGTGCGCCTTTACAACGAGCGCGGCGCCTGCCTCGCCGGCGCGGTGCTCAGCAACGCGTTGCGCCCCGGCATCGTGCAATTGTCGACCGGCGCCTGGTACGACCCCGAGGACCCCGCCGCCGACGAGCCGCTCTGCGTCCACGGCAACCCGAACGTGCTGACCCGCGATGTCGGCACCTCGCGCCTGGCGCAAGGCTGCACCGGCCAGCTCTGCCTCGTCGAAATCGAGCGCTTCGACGGCCCCTTGCCGCCGATCAGAGCCTTCGACCCGCCACCGGCCGTTCGCTCGATGGCGCAAGACGAGTGACGGAGGCGATCCCTCTGTCGCCTGAGGCTCGCAATCGCATGATTTCAGCGGTAAGTAAGTCGTAGGATGGGCTGGGCATTGCGAAGCCCATCGCCGCCGCCGAACCAGATGGGTTTCGCTGCGCGCTCAACCCATCCTACAGGGCGATGGGGCTGAATCGTCCATATGCATCTGACGCGTTAGGTTGCGCGCCGCAGGAAGTCGAGCAGCAATTCGCCGACCCGTTCGGACTGTTCCTGCTGCACCCAGTGGCCGGCGCCGTCGACCAGGTGACATCCCACCATACGGGTGCAGGCGATGCCCTGCATGCGCTCGAAACTGCCGGGTCGCTGATAGGTGCCCCAGTCGCTTTTGCCGGCGACGAACATCGACGGCACGTCGATCGTGCGCCCGGAAAACAAGTGCAGCTCTGAATCCGAAAGCCCGGTGGTGCGGCCGCGATACCAGTTGAGCCCGCCCTGAAACCCGTTGCGTTGGTATTCGCCGGCGTAGACCGCAAGCTCGTTGTCGGGAAGCCACCGGCAGGCCGCTATCTCGGCCATCGACGGCATCACCGGCATCACGGTTTCGGCCATGTTGCGGTCGAGATCCATGATGTAATAGGTCGGCATCCGCGCCAGATCCTCCGCACTCCAGGATTTCAGCGGCTGGGGGCGGTTGCCCTCCCAGTCGGCGCTCTTGTAGTGGAAATAGCCGCGCATAAAGGCGTGCACGCCCTGCGGGCACCGCCACATGTCGTCATTGGCAGGCCGCGTCGAATAATACCATTGGTAGTGCTTGCGCGGCCGGTCGAGCTTTGCCAATGCCTGATGGATGTCGGGAGCGGCGGCGATGGAGGCGGGCGCCGGGCGGTCGGCGGTGTCGAACGGCAGGGCCGGCGGGCCGGCGAACGGCGCGCTCATCAACGCGACCGAGCGAAACACGTCGGGACGCGCCAGCGCGCACCAGGCGGCGACCGAGGCTCCGAAATCATGTCCGACGACCGCCGCCATCGAGTGGTGGCCGAGCGCCGCCACCAGCCCCAGCGCGTCGCGGACCGCGTTCAACAGGCTGAACGGGTGCAAATCGCCGTCGTAATCAGCACTCCACCCGGTGGTGCGGCCATAGCCGCGCTGGTCGGGGGCGACGACGTGAAACCCGGCTTCGGCCAATTGCGGCATGATCTTGCGCCACGAATAGGCGAGTTCGGGGAAGCCGTGCAGCAGCAGCACGCCGGGCCGGCCGCGGGCGGCGAAGCCCGCTTCCAGCACGTGCATCCGCAAACCGTTGACGCCCGCGACAAAGCGCGAGCGAACCCCCGCCGGCAACACGGCGTCGTCGAGTGGTGGCAGTTCGGCCATCTTTCCCTCCCGTTCTCGGTTGCCGGCTCATCGGCGGTAGTCGGCGCCTTTGCGGTCGACCGTGCGCACCAGGCCTTCCCATTCCATCAGCCCGTAAGCCTCGCCGTCGCGCACCGCCTTCATGCGCTCGCCAGCCTTGGCGACGATCGTCATCGTCGACCATTACCGGCGGCTCGTCCATCATCCGCGCGATCAGCTCGAGCTCGCAGGCGCGCTCCAGCGAGTAGAGCCGCATAAAGGCGCCGTGCACGGTAGGGCCAAACGTCAACAGCCCGTGGTTCAGCAGCACGACGCAGCTGCCGTCCCGGCAGGTGCGGCCGAGCGCCTCGCATTCGTCCGTCGTCGCCGGCGCGCCATAGGGGTGGTAGGCGACCTCGTCGAGGATCGACAATGCGTCCTGGCTGATCGGGCGCAGCCCGTGCTTCAGCAGCGACACGCCGGCGCCGGCCCGGGTGTGGGTGTGGGTCACGCAATTGGCGTCGGGCCGCGCCTTGTAGACGCCGCTGTGGATCGTGAAGCCGGCGCTGTTGAACTTGCCGTCGCCGCCGAGGACGTTGCCGTCGAAATCCATCTTGACGAGGCTCGACGCGGTGATCTCGTCGAACATCTCGCCGTAGCGGTTGATCAGAAAGGTATCGGGCTCGTCGGGGACACGCGCCGACATGTGGGTGTTGATCAGGTCGCTCCAGCCGAGATGATTCGCGATATGGTAGAGCGCCGCCAGGTCGCAGCGCGCGCCCCATTCGGCGTCGGTCATGTCGGTGTTGGTCAGTCGTGATGCCGCTGACATTGTTCTTCTCCGTTCCGGGTGTTGGCCGATCTCGAAATTTATGATCCGGACGGCAGTGTCTCCAATCTTGGGTGCATTGCAACAGTGCAGGACGCGGGGCGACAGCGCCGGCGTTGCTCGCGGTGTCCGCCGCGGGCCGAGACGGCGGGAGTGTCCGAGGGCGAGGATGAGCGACATTCCAGCGAGGGTCCGTGGTGCTGCCGAAATCGGCTTCGCGCGGCGCAATGGCGCTACCCGCCTGGTTCACCTCTACGAGCGCGATCCGCTGCGCGTGCTGTTTCCGCTGCCGGAAGCGGGCGAACCGCCGCAGGCGGCGATCGTGACGACCTCGGGCGGCCTCGTCGCCGGCGACCACGTCGATGTCTGCGTCCGGGTCGGCGACGGCGCCGTGGCACAGGTGACGGCCTCGGCCGCCGAAAAGATTTACCGGTCGCTCGGCGCGACGACCGAGGTCAGCCAGTCACTGACCATTGGCGACGGCGCCTCGCTCGAATTCCTGCCGCCCGAGACGATCCTGTTCGACGGCGCCCGGCTTCGCCGCGAGACGGTTGTCGACCTCGCCCCGACGGCCGGCTTTCTCGGCGGCGGCATCACGGTCTTCGGCCGCCGCGCCCGCGGCGAAGGCTTTGGCCGCGGTTTTCTGCACGAGGTCTGGGAGGTGCGACGTTGACGGCGATCTCGTCTGGGGCGACGCGCTGCATCTCGACGGCGACGTCGCCGCGATCATCGGTCATCCTGGCTGCTTCGACGGGGCGGCGGGGTTTGCGACGCTGCTGCTGGCGCCGGCCGGGCGTGACCCGGGGAAATTCGTCGATGCCGCCCGAGCGGTCCAAGCCACGGCGGCAAGACCGGGCCTTCGCGCCGGCGCGACCGTGGTCGGCGGCCTTCTCCTTGCCCGCTGGCTCGCCGACGACGCGATGCTGCTGCGCCGCGCCTATGCCGATCTCGCTTGCCATTTGCGCGCCGAAGCGATGGGATTGCCGCCGGCAGATGCCGCGGATTTGGCATGTTTGATGCTTGGCGACCAGGGCAATGAACCTCACTCCGCGCGAAAAAGACAAGCTGTTGGTCTCGGTCGCCGCCATGGTCGCCGAACGGCGCCTGCGCCGCGGGGTCAAGCTCAACTATCCCGAAGCCGTGGCGCTGATCACCGATTACGTGCTCGAAGGCGCGCGCGACGGGAAGAGCGTCGCCGAATTGATGCGCGACGGCGCCACCGTGATCGCCCGCGAGCAGGTCATGGAGGGCGTGGCGGAAATGATCCCCGAGATCCAGGTCGAGGCGACGTTTCCCGACGGCACCAAGCTTGTCACCGTCCACGAGCCGATAAGATGACAACAACCGCCGGATCGCCCCTCACCCCCGCCCTCTCCCCGCCCGCGGGGAGAGGGAGGGACCCGCGCAGCGGGAGGGTGAGGGGCAGAATGCGACGGATGTCCGAGGGCGGAGCCGCGCGATGATCCCCGGCGAGCTTTTCCTTGGCGACGGCGACATCGAATTGAACGCCGGCCGCCCGACGGTGACGTTGGTCGTCGCCAATACCGGCGACCGGCCGATCCAAATCGGCTCGCATTACCATTTCTACGAAACCAACGCCGCGCTGCGGTTCGATCGCGAGCAGGCCCGCGGCTTTCGCCTCGACATCCCGGCCGGCACCGCGACCCGGTTCGAGCCCGGCCAGAGCCGCGAGGTCCGGCTCGTCGCCTATGCCGGCGCGCGCCGGGTCGTCGGCTTCAACGCCAAGATCAACGGCCCGCTGGATTAGCCGATGGCGACGACCCTCTCACGCCGCGCTTATGCGGCGATGTTCGGCCCCACTGCCGGCGACCGGCTGCGCCTCGCCGACACCGAGCTTGTCATCGAGATCGAAAGCGACCGCACGATCTACGGCGAGGAGGTCAAGTTCGGCGGCGGCAAGGTGATCCGCGACGGCATGGGCCAGAGCCAGGTGACGCCGCGCCGAGGGTGCGGTCGACACCGTCATCACCAACGCCGTGATCCTCGACCATTGGGGCGTCGTCAAAGCCGATATCGGCATCCGCGACGGCCGCATCAGCGGCATCGGCAAGGCCGGCAACCCCGACATCCAGCCCGGGGTCGACATCGTGATCGGGCCCGGCACCGAGGCGATCGCCGGCGAGGGCCGCATCGTCACTGCCGGCGGCATCGACTCGCACGTTCATCTGATCTGCCCGCAGCTGGCCGAGGAGGCGCTCTACAGCGGCGTCACGACGATGCTCGGCGGCGGCACCGGCCCGGCCGCCGGCACCGCGGCCACGACCTGCACGCCGGGTCCGTGGCATCTCGCGCGCATGTTGCAGGCGGTCGAGGGGTTGCCGGTCAATTTCGGCCTTTTCGGCAAGGGCAACGCGTCGGACCCGCGCGCACTCGTCGAAATGGTCGAGGCCGGGGCCTGCGGCCTCAAATTGCACGAGGATTGGGGAACCACTCCGGCGGCGATCGACACTTGCCTTTCGGTCGCCGAGGCGCACGACATCGCGGTCGCGATCCATACCGACACCTTGAACGAATCCGGTTTTGTCGAGAACACGATCGCCGCGTTCAAGGGCCGCAACATCCACGCCTTTCACACCGAGGGTGCGGGCGGCGGCCATGCCCCCGACATCATCAAATTGTGCGGGCTGGCGAACGTCTTGCCGTCCTCGACCAACCCGACGCGGCCCTACACGGTCAACACCATCGCCGAGCATCTCGACATGCTGATGGTGTGCCACCACCTCGACCCGCGCATCCCCGAGGACGTGGCTTTTGCCGAGAGCCGCATCCGGCGCGAGACGATCGCCGCCGAGGACATCCTGCACGATCTCGGCGCCTTCAGCATGATGGCGTCGGACAGCCAGGCGATGGGCCGGGTCGGCGAAGTCGTCATCCGCACCTGGCAGACCGCCGACAAGATGAAGCGCCAGCGCGGCCCGCTGCCGCAGGACAGCGCGCGCAACGACAATTTCCGGGTCAGGCGCTACGTCGCCAAATACACGATCAACCCGGCGCTGACCCATGGCCTCGCCGAGCATGTCGGCTCGGTCGAAATCGGCAAGCTCGCCGACCTCGTCTTGTGGTCGCCGGCGTTTTTCGGGGTCAAGCCCGATCTGGTGCTGAAATCGGGAACCATCGCCGCGGCGCTGATGGGCGACCCCAACGCCTCGATCCCGACCCCGCAGCCGGTGCATTACCGGCCGATGTTCGGCGCCTTCGGCCGCGCCTTGCAGGCCTCGGCGGTGACGTTTTTGCCGGCGATCGCGATCGAGCGCGGCGTGGCGCAACAGCTGGGCCTGCGAGCGGGTCGTGCTGCCGGCGCGCGGCATCCGGGCGATCGACAAAAGCCACATGGTCCACAACGCCGCGACGCCGCGGATCGAGGTCGACCCCGAGACCTACGAGGTCCGGGCCGACGGCGCGCTCTTGACCTGCGAGCCGGCCACCGTGCTGCCGCTCGCGCAACGCTACTTTCTCTACTGAGCGGACATCGCAGTCGGAGTCATCGGGGATGCGGCGGCGGAGCGTTCTTGCAATGGCGGCCGCGGCTCTGGGAACGGCGCTCGCTGCGCACGCGCAGTCTGCGAAACTGCCGAGGATCGGCGTCTTGATCGTCAGCGAGCCCGACCAGGAACCGGCTTTGCGACTGTTCCAGGACGGCCTGCGCAAGCTCGGCTACGTCGACGGGCAGAACATTCGGATCGAGGTCCGTTCCGCCGAAGGGAAGGAGGAACGCCTGCCCGCTCTCGCCGCGGAGCTGGTTCGCGAGAAGGTCGACGTGATCGCCGCGTGGATGACGCCGGCGGTTTTTGCCGCAAAACGGGCGACGAGCGAGATCCCGATCGTCATGCTGGGCGCCGGCGATCCGGTTGGCACCGGCCTCGTCGCCAGTCTGGCGCGCCCGGGTGGCAACGTCACCGGGATTGCCGGCATGACCGCCGAATTGGCTGGAAAAAACCTCGAATTGCTCAAGGAAATATTGCCGTCGATGCATCGGGCCGCTGCAATGTGCAACGCGACGGACCCGTTTTCGAAGCCGTTCCTCAAGCAGATGCAACTTGCCGGCAAGCTTCTCGGCGTCGAGATTGTCCCGATCATGGTCACGAAAGACGCTGAACTTCAGGCCGCCTTCGCGGAAATGCTCGACAAGCGGGTCGAAGGCGTTGTCGTGCAGCCGAGCTTGCCGCCAAAACGCGTCGCCCGGATGGCGTTGCGCCATCGCCTTCCCGCTGCGTCGCCGTCGAGCCCGTTTCCGGCTCTGGGTGGACTGATGGCATACGCGCCCGCGCCGGCCGAGAGTGCTTCGCGAGCGGCGGTATTCGTCAACAAGATTTTGAAAGGCCGAAGCCCCGCGGATCTGCCGGTCGAGCAGCCCACTCGCTTCGAGCTGGTGATCAATTTGAAGACCGCCAAAGCGCTCGGAATAAGCTTGCCGGGAACTTTGCTGGCGCGCGCCGACCAGGTGATCGAGTGACGGGGCTGATGAGGGGCCGATGAGGCGCGCGATCCTGGTTCATGGTTGCGGCCACTGGCCGGAAGCGGCGGCGCTCGACACCGTGACGCTCGCCTATCTCGACCGCCATCGCCGCCGCATCCGGCTCGTCGCCGATTCGGGCGAGACATTCCTGCTCGACCTGCCGCGCGCGCGTCATCTGGGCGAGGGCGACGGTCTCGAGCTCGAGAGCGGCGGCTACATCCGGGTGCGCGCGGCGGCCGAGCCGGTGCTCGAGATCGAGGCCGACGATCACGCCGCCTTGCTGCGGATCGCCTGGCATCTCGGCAACCGGCATCTGCCGTTGCAGGTCGCGGGCGACCGGCTGCGCATCCGCGCCGACCACGTCATTGCCGAGATGGTCGTCGGTCTCGGCGGCCGGCTGACCCCGCGCGACGCTCCCTTCGACCCCGAAATCGGCGCCTATGCCGGCCCCGGCCAGCACCATCGCGACGACAGATAGCCGCGACCGCCTGCCGACTCCTCCCCCGACTCGGCCGGGGAGGGGAGGGTGGCGGCCGCCGGGCTCTATCGCCTGCTTGCTTGGCTGTCGCCGGGCTTTCCGATCGGCGCCTTCAGCTATTCGCACGGTCTCGAAGCGGCGGTGGCGAGCGGCGCCGTCGGCGACCGCGCTTCGCTGCAAGCCTGGATCGCGGCGATCGTGACCTATGGCGGCGGGCGGCTCGACGCCGACATCTTGCGCGACGCCCATCGCGCGGCCGAGGCCGGCGACCTCGCAGCGCTGGTCGAGGCCAACCGGCGCGGTCTCGCCTATCGCGCGACGGCCGAGCTGGCGCTCGAAAGCGCTGCCCAGGGCGCCGCATTTTTGACCACCTGCCTTGCCGCCTGGCCCGATCCGTTTCTCGACCAGTGGGCAGCGGCGCGCGAAGAAGCGTGCCATCCGGCGGCGGTCGGTGCCGCGACGGCGCGCGCCGGCATC
The DNA here is from genome assembly GCA_963775525.1 of uncultured Alphaproteobacteria bacterium. Taxonomy (GTDB): domain Bacteria; phylum Pseudomonadota; class Alphaproteobacteria; order ATCC43930; family CGMCC-115725; genus AP-15. The sequence continues at coordinate 77,376 of CAVZJF010000047.1, forward strand.
CCGCTTCGCGACGCGCTCGCCGGCTACCTGCAGGCGATGGCGGCCAATCTGGTCTCGGCCGGATTGCGGCTCGGCGTCGTCGGCCAGACCGACGGCCAGCGCATCGTGGCGGCGCTCGAACCGGTCGTCATCGACGCGGCCAGCGGCGGCGACGGCGCGCGACCCGGCCGATTTCGGCAATGCCGCCTTTGCCGTCGACCTCGCCTCGATGGCGCACGAAACCCAGTACACGAGGCTGTTCCGCTCATGAGCGACGACGCGAGGCGCGACCCGCTGCGGGTCGGGATCGGCGGCCCGGTCGGCTCCGGCAAGACCGCGCTGATGGATTGGCTGTGCAAGACCATGCGCGGCCGTTTCGAGATCGCCGCGATCACCAACGACATCTACACCCGCGAGGACGCCGAATTCCTGACCCGCAGCGGCGCCCTGCCGCCCGAGCGCATCCGCGGCGTCGAGACCGGCGGCTGCCCGCATACCGCGATCCGCGAGGACGCCTCGATCAACCTCGCCGCGGTGGCCGAGATGCACCGCCGGTTTCCGCAGCTCGACCTGATCCTGATCGAGTTCGGGCGGCGACAACCTCGCGGCGACGTTCTCGCCCGAGCTTGCCGATTTGACGATCTACGTCATCGACGTGGCCGCCGGCGACAAGATCCCGCGCAAGGGCGGCCCCGGCATCACCCGCTCCGACCTTCTGGTCGTCAACAAGACCGATCTCGCCCCATTGGTCGGCGCCGACCTCGACCTCATGGACCGCGACACGAGGCGGATGCGCGGCGCGCGCCCCTTTGTCTTCACCAATCTCAAATCCGGCGCCGGCGTCGCCGATATCGTCGATTTCGTCATCGCCCAGGGCGGGCTTTAGCCGCGCCAATCGAAATTTTGCCATTTTTTTGCCCCAAATGTGAACTGGATCACACCCGCGACCTTTAAACGCGATTGAAATGGTTAAGACCGGCGCCCGCCGCCGGCATAGCCATTTCAGGGATCATCGCAGGCATTGCTGACTTTGAACGCGAACGGAACGGATCCAGGAGCGCATCCGCTCCGGCATCGCCGCCGGTGTTGACCTATGGCGGAGCCATGCTGGTGCACGTGTACGCCATACCTGGAATGTAAATCGCGCCAACGATTCGCTGCCGTCGCCGCGCAACGAGCCTGCGTGAGCGTCCCGAAACCTGTAAACTCGGCGGATGTTGACGCTTTACCACAGCCGCGCGGGGCGCGGGGAACGGCCGGCGGACCTTGCCGGCGCCAGCCTGCCGGCGAATGTCGCGTGGCTCGATCTGCTGAACCCCGAGCCCGCCGAAATCGCCTTCGTCAAGCGAACCACCCGCCTCGACGTGCCGAGCATCGAGGATCTGAGCGAGATCGAGAGCTCGAGCCGGCTGCGCCATCAGGACGGCGCGATCTATCTGAGCGCGCCGTTGGTCTATCGCGGCGATTCCGACCAGTCGCTGACGACGCCGGTCGGTTTTGTGCTGACCCGCGAACGGCTGATCACGGTGCGGTTCGAAGAGCTGACCGCGTTCAAGACCTTCATCGACCGCGACCTGGCGGACGAGGCCGACCCGCTGACCAGCGCCGCGGTTTTCGCCGGGCTGATGGACGCGATCGCCGACCGCCTCGCCGACGTCCTCGAAAACATCGCCGCCGAGCTCGACGCGCTGTCGCACCGCCTGTTTCGCAGCCCGGTCACCGAGCCGGCCGCCCAGCGCCCGCCGGCGCGCGAGAGCGCCGATTTGCGGATCATCCTGCGCCGCGTCGGCCACAGCGGCGACCTGGCGTCAAAGATCCGCGACAGCCTCTTGGGGATCGGACGCATCGTGCCCTATGTCTCGGGTCTCGCCGCCGACTGGCTGCCGCCCGAAATCAAGCCGCGCCTCGACACGGTGCGTCAGGACGTGCTGTCGCTCAGCGACTACGACGCCCACATCGTCAACAAGGTCCAGCTGCTGCTCGACGCCACCCTCGGCCTGATCAACGTCGAGCAGAACAACATCATCAAGGTGCTGACGATCGTCTCGGTGGTCGGCATCCCGCCGACTTTGATCGCCAGCATGTACGGCATGAACTTTAAAGGGATGCCGGAGTTGGACTGGTCGTGGGGCTATCCCTACGGCCTGGCCATGATCGCGCTGAGCGCGGTGCTGCCGCTCGCCTGGTTCAAATTTCGCGGCTGGATCTGAGGCGAGCTCTATTTCCGGCGCAAAACGCCCGACGCAAAAACGCCCCCGACGGCCGGGGGCGTTCTCGTCGGTGCGGTTTGTCGCCGCAGCACCTCGGTTAGGCGGCCTGCTTGTGCTCCTCGACGACCTGCGGCCGGCTCTCGGGCTGCCCGCTGGCAATCTCGATCTTGCGCGGTTTGGCCGCCTCGGGCACCTCGCGGACGAGGTCGACATGCAGCATGCCGTTGTCGAGGCTGGCGCCGACGACCTTCATGTGGTCGGCGAGGCTGAAGCGCCGCTCAAACGCGCGCCGGGCGATGCCGCGATGCAGATAGCGGCTGCCGTCGTCGTCGCTTTTTGCCTTGCCGGTCACCAGCAGCGAGCTCTCGTGCACGGTGACGTCGACTTCGCCGGGCGAAAATCCGGCAACCGCCATCGTCAGGCGATAGGCGTCTTCACCGGTCTTTTCGATGTTGTAGGGCGGATAGGCGAGTGCGGCGCTGTCGACGCGGCTCGCGGCGTCGACCAGACGGGTCAGACGGTCAAACCCGATCGTCGAGCGGAAAAGCGGAGAGAAATCGAAACGGTCCATGACCACATCCTCCTTCGAGCAATATGGAGCTGGCATCCGCAAGTAACGCCGGATGCCGGTTCGGTTTACGTGCAGTCCCAAAAGCGGCGGCTGCACGCAAACTACATAGTGCCGGAAAACGGGGGGTCAAGGGCGGGCGAACGGTCCTCGGCAGGACTTCGCCGGCATTCGTCAGGGCTTGATGCCGAAACCCTGAAAGCGCTTGTTGAACCGCGCGAGCTGGCCGCCGGTGTCGAGCAGGCGCTGCTGTCCGCCGGTCCACGCCGGGTGGGATTTGGAATCGATGTCGAGGCGCAGCGTGTCGCCCGCCTTGCCGTAAGTCGAACGCGTCTGGTACGTCGTCCCGTCCGTCATCACGACCGTGATCTCGTGATAATCCGGATGAATACCTTGCTTCATCCCTTTAGGCCCTCCACCGCGGGCCGCGCTTATACCGCAAGCCCGCCGGCGGGGCAATCACGTTGGCCCCGCCGGCGAAACTCGCGCGGATGCGGGCGGGCGCAGCGATCAGCCGGCGCGCCCGCGCGTCCTGGGATTTAGCGGTTGGTGCCGCTCGACGAGCCCAGATGCCCGCCGGTCACCGGCGAGGTCGAGCTGCCCGAGCCGGTGTTCGGGTTTTCCAGATTGTAAGCCTGGGCCTGCTGCAGCTGCTCCTTGGTCATGTCCAAGGTCAGCCGGTTGTTGTCGGTCTTGATCACATTGAGCGGCACGGCGACGTACTTTCCGCCCATGCCGAGAAACGTCCCGACATCGACGACGGCGGACGCGACGCGGCCGTCCTTGTCGATGACCAAGTCCTTGACCGAACCGATGTTGCGGTTCTGGACGTCGTAGACGGTGCTGCCGATCATCTTGCTCGCCCGAAACTGATCAGTTTGGATCTCGGTTCCGGTTGGATTGGTCGCTGCCGCCGTTGTCGTGACCAGGTGCGGGGCCGTGCTGGACTGCGCATAGGCCAGCGGTGAGGTCGCCATCAGGATGGCCGCGACCGCAGCCGTCAGGTTGGATTTCGTCATGTATTTCTCCTTTCGTAAACTCAGACTTTCACAGTAACGATGCTCAGCTCACTTGGGTTCCCGTTCCATTAATTCAGACTACACGAAACAGGAACAGAAGTATTATTATGGGTATCGGGATACCGAGCAGCCAAAGCAGGATACCTCTCCCCATTGTCGATTCTCCTTGCCATGTCGCAACCACGCCGATCGAAGTATGATGAATGTCTCGAATTTCTATTTCTTGTTCGTTATTTCTCTAACGGCATCTTTTGCGTGGCCGACGGCGCTCTGCACCCGGCCTTCGGCCTTTTCTCTCTTACCCTCGGCTTCTGTCGTTTTGTCTCCGGTCGCTCGGCCAACGCCTTCTTTGATCGCACCGGTAACTTTTTTGACGCCACCGGCGATTCTGTCTTTGTCCATTTCCCCAATTCCTTGTTTAACTCACACGCCCGGAAACAGGCGGGAGCGATCCGGAGTTCCGAGAAACCTGCGCTGCCGGGTTCCGTGCCGCGTGCGGTTATTGCGCCGGGGGGTGCTGCGTTCCGCCCGCCGCGGGAACGCCGGGCGGCGGACCTAATCTGCGCGGCTGAACGTTAAACCATCGGCTTATCGGCTCGTCGGATTGCGCGCGCGGCTGGTGGGCGACACCGTGCCCGGGGCCGGCGAAGGTCTCGCGAGGCGGCGTCGCGCCGGGCCGGCATCAACGCGCGCCGTTTCATGGACGAGCAGAATTCGCCGAATGGAATTCGAGCGGGGAGCAACGCAAATGGTCGATCGGCTGCCGCAGGGCGTCGCGCGTGGCGGCGGCGAGACCCAACCGCGCGGTCTTGCCGGCATGTTGACTTTTCTGACCTTGGGGCTGGTCGTCGCGACGCTCTATTTTGCGCGCGAGGTGCTGGTTCCGGTGGCGCTGGCGGTGCTGCTGAGCTTTCTGCTGGCGCCCGCGGTGCGCTGGCTGCGCCGGATGCGGGTCGGCCGGGTTCCGGCGATCGGCGTGATCGTGACCTTTGCCTTTCTCGCCATCCTCGGCTTTGCTGCTGTCGTCGGCGAAGAAATGGCGCTGCTCGGCCCCCAGCTGCCCCAATACCGGTATAACATCGAGGCCAAGCTGCGCGCCGTTCCACAAGCCATTCCGCTGGGCCGGATCGCGGCGGTCTTTCACCAGTTCACGAGCGACCTCCAAAAGGCGCAAACCGCGGCGGCCACCGCGCACGACAACGCGGCAACTCCCAATAGTGCGCCCGTCGAGACGGCGAAGCCGCTGCCGGTCGTGGTCCAGCAGCCGGAGCCGACACCGCTGGAATTGGCCGAGACCGTAATCGGCCCGCTGCTGTCGCCATTGGCCACCGCCGGCCTGGTGCTCGTATTGGTCATTTTCGTCCTGCTGGAGCGCGAAGACCTGCGCGACCGGATGCTGCGGCTCGCCGGCGCCGGCGACCTCCACCGCACGACCGAGGCGATGGACGAGGCGGCGCACCGCGTCAGCCGCTACCTGACATCCCAGCTCATGGTCAACGCCGCCAGCGGAACCCTGATCGGGATCGGCCTGGCGGTGATCGGCATCCCCAACGCGGCGCTGTGGGGCATGCTCACGGTGCTGCTGCGCTTTATTCCTTATCTCGGCATCGTCATCGCCGCCTGCTTCCCGTTGGCGCTCGCCATCGCCGTCGATCCCGGCTGGTCGCTGCTGGGGTGGACCGCGCTGCTTTTCGTCGCCACCGAGCTCGTCGTCGCCAACGTGATCGAGCCGTGGCTTTATGCCGGCACCACCGGCCTGTCCTCGGTCGCGGTGATCGTCGCGGCGGTATTCTGGACCTGGCTGTGGGGGCCGATCGGGCTGTTGCTGTCGACGCCGCTCACCGCCTGCCTCCTGGTCCTCGGCCGGCACGTGCCGCAGCTCGGCTTTCTCGACGTCATGCTGGGCAGCGAGCCGGTGCTGACACCCGAGGAGACCTTTTACCAGCGGCTGCTCGCCGACGACCCGGAGGAGGCGACCGAGCAGGCCGAGGACTTCGCCAAAGAGCGGTCGATCGAGGAGTTCTTCGGCGAGGTGGCGCTTCCGGTATTGGCGCGGGCGCAGGCCGACAGCGACCGGGGCGTGCTGCCGCCCGAGCGGCGGGCGACGGTCAAGGAAAGCTTTGCCAAGATCGTCGAGAACCTGTTCGACGACGCCGTTCTCGACCCGGATTCCGCGGCCGAGCACGGTGCGCCGGAGCCGGAAGGCGGCTTTGTCGTCAGCATGGCCGGACGCAACGAGCTCGACGAAGCGGCGGCGACGGTGTTCGCCGGGCTGCTGCGATCGCGCGGCCACAGCGCCTATGTGTTCGCGGCCGATTTACCGGCCGCTTTGGGCGCGCGCCGGGTTGCGCTCAGGGACGCCGAAATCGTGTGCGTGGCGCTGGTCAGCACCGGCTCGCCGGCGCGCGCTCGTCATCTTGTGCGCCGGCTGCGCCGCCGGGTCCCGCGGGCCCGGATCGTCCTTGGATTTTGGGGATCCCAATCCGGCGACATGTCCGCGGACGACGCCCGCACGGCCAGCACCGCCGACGCCGTGACGACCTCGCTCGCGGAGGCGCTCGCGGACATCGAACCCCACCTCGCCCGGCCGGCGCCGCCGCTGGTCGCGGCGCCCGAGGCGGGGGCGGCGGCATGACCATCGGCGGCCGCCGCCGGTCAAGCCTGCGCATGGTCAGGCCGGGCGATTACGGTCGAGCCGCCGGCGCAGCGACGCGGCGACCCGAAACGCCGCCGGGTTGACGGTGATCGAGATCAGCGCGCCGGCGAGGATCAAATTCTGGCCCTCGACGCTCAGCAAGCCGAGCGACATGCCGAGTGCTGCCAGCATGAACGAAAATTCGCCGATCTGCGCGAGGCTCGCCGAGACCGTCAGGGCGGTCGCCGCCGAATAGCCCGCCATCCGGACGATCACGAAAGCGGCGGCCGATTTGCCGAGCAGGATGACCGCGAGCACGGCCAGCACCTCAAACGGGTGGTGGACCAGGATGGCGGGGTCGAACAGCATTCCGACCGACAGAAAGAAAAGAACGGCAAAGGCGTCTTCGAGCGGCTTGGCCTGCTCGGCGGCCCGGTGGCTGTGGTCGCTTTCGTTGACGACGATGCCGGCGAAAAACGCGCCGAGAGCAAACGAGGCCCCGAACAGCTCGGCGGCGGCAAAGGCGACGCCGAGTGCGGCGGCGACCACCGCCAGGGTGAACAATTCGCGCGACCCGGTGCGCACGACCTGCTCCAACAGCCACGGCAGCGCCCGCGTGCCGACCACCAGCATCAGCGCAATAAAGCAGGCGATCTTGCCAAAGGTCAGCGCGAACGGCAGCGCCAGCCGGTCCAGCGACATCGCGCCGCCGCCGAGCGCGGCGGCAACCGCCGGCAACACCACCAGGATCGCGACCGTGACCAAATCCTCGACGATCAGCCATCCGACCGCGATCCGGCCGTCGGGCAGGCCCAGCATGCCGCGCTCCTCGAGCGTGCGCAGCAATACCACCGTGCTGGCGACCGACAACGACAAGCCAAACACGAGGCCGGCGCCGAGCGGCCAATCCCACAGGTGCGAGATCGCGATCCCGAGCGCGGTGGCGACGGCGATCTGGCCGATCGCCCCCGGCACCGCGATGCGGTAGACGGCGACCAGGTCGCGGATCGAAAAATGCATGCCGACGCCGAACATCAGCAGCATGACGCCGATCTCGGCGAGTTGCGGCGCGAGGCGGGTGTCGCCGACATAGCCCGGCGTGAACGGGCCGATCGCGACGCCGGCGAGGAGGTAGCCGACGATCGGCGGCACGCCGAGACGGACCGCGGCAAAGCCGCCGGCGAAGGCCAGCGCCAACCCTACCGCGATCGTCGAGATCAGCGAGACGTCGTGCGGCACTCAGCGCGGGCGAACGGCGCGAAACCGCAGCCGGACGTAATCGGCAACCCAGACGCCGCTTTCATCCGTCAGCACCGGACGCAGCAGCTCGACGACCTCGGTGCGGGCGGCCAGCCGGTCGGACGGCGGCAGAGCGCCGAAGAAGTCGTCGGCGAACGTGTCGAGCCAGGGGCCGAGGCCGGTCGGCAACAGCGTCGGCCGCGGCACGATGCGGATCTCGTCGACCGCAAAACCGGCGGCTTCGAGCTTTTTGCCGTAGGCCTCGGCCGACGGGAAATACCACGGGCTGAGCCGCTGCGGGTCGAGCCCGCGGCGCCCGACCACCGCTCTGAGCGCGACCATGATCGCCGCCGTGTTGTTTTGGCCGCCCATCTCGGCGACGAACCGCCCGCCCGGCTTCAAGGCTCGGTAAACCCCGGCGAGGACCTTCTCGGGCGGGCGCATCCAATGCAATGCCGCGTTCGAGAAAACCGCGTCAAAGGACGCCTCGAAATCCAGATCCTGCCCGGCCACGACCCGCGCGTCGAGCCCGCGTCCCTGCGCCGCGGCGACCATGTCGGGCGCTGCGTCGACCGCGACGACGCTCGCCCCTGCGGCGGCGATCTTTTCGGTCAACACGCCGTCGCCGCAACCGAGATCGAGAACCCGCTCGCCAGGCATCGGAGCGAGCAGCTCCAGCACCGGCGCGCCCAATGCCGGGACAAAATGCGCGGTCTCGGCATAACGCTCGGCCGACCAGTGCTGCCGCGAGATTTGCCCCATGCTCGGTCCTCTTTCTGATGCCGGTGTCGTCGCCGCTCGCCCTGTGCTGCTTCGGCAGCAAATCAGCAGCAAAGCGTCGGGCACCGGTTACACCGCTCGCCGCCGTTTGCCAATCTCTCTCCGCCCCTGTTCGCGCCACGGCTGTCCGGGTTTTGCGCCGGCTGCGCGCTCACATCGTCTTCGCGAGCGCGACAAGCTGGTCGAGGGCTTTGCCCCAGCCGTCGTGAAAGCCCATGCTCGCGTGCCGTTTGGTGTCTTCTTCGTCGCCGTGGATCGCGATCGCGGTATACTTCGTACCAGCACCATGCGGTTCGAGCAGGATCACCGCGGTGAACAACGGTGCGAAGCCGGCTTTTTGAGGGCGGTAGCCGGGCTTGAGCGCGGCAGTCCAGACGAGTTTTTCGTTCTCGACCACTTCGAGGAAGCAACCGGTGAGGGACAGTTCCTGTCCCTCGGGCGAGCGCATCGCGGTGCGGAAGACGCCGCCGGGCCGGAGGTCGATTTCACACTCGACGGTCTGCCACGGCGCCGGGGTGAACCATTTCTTGACGTATTCCGGCGTGGTCCAGGCGGCCCAGACCAAGTGTGGCGAAACATCGACGAGGCGCTCCAGCACGAGGTCGAGTTTCGGGTCGGGCTGGTAGGTAGTCGCACGGGTCATCGCTGCTTGCTCCTTGAGTGTTTGCAGGAAGGCGTCGAGGGAAGTCGAGGCGGCGTTCCCAATGGCGGCGCTGCGCCGAAAGCCAATGCTCGGCGGCCTCCAGCGGCTGCGGCGCCAAGGTGTAGGTGCGCACGCGCCCCGCTTTGCTCGAACGCACCAGACCGCAATCCTCCAAGACGCCGAGGTGCTGCACGAACGAGGGCAGCGCCATCTTGAAGGGTTGGGCAAGTTCGCTGACCGCGGCAGGGCCGCGGGTCAGGCGTTCGAGCACGGCCCGGCGGGTGGGGTCGGTCAGCGCCTGGAACACACGGGTCAGCTCTTGGTTAGGCATTCGCCTAAGTTAGAGGCGGCTGACACTTAGGTCAACGCCTTTCTTTTCTGATTGGGTTGAGCCCTTCAAATCAAAAAGGTTCGAGAAATTCTGCGGGTTTGCGCATAGCATCCCGGATGCGCGCGCGGCTGGCCGAGACCCGTGTGCGCGTGACCACACCGGGCAAGGAGAGACTGCCATGCCGTTCTACGAAAAAGGCGAAACCCGCATCCATTTCGAGGAGGCCGGCGCGCGGCTTCCCGCTGCTGGTCATCCCCGGCGGCGGGCTGAACTCCACCGTCGCGGGCCTCGCGACCCACCCGTTCAACCCGATGGTGGAATTGAAGGGCGATTACCGCGTCATTGCGGCGGATTTGCGCAACGCGAATGGCGGCCAGTCCTCCGGGCCCCCTCGAGACCGGGCGGCCGTGGGACGCCTATACCGACGACCACATTGGCCTGATGGACCATTTGGGCATCAGCGAGTTCATGGTGCTGGGCTTCTGCATCGGCGGCCCCTTTATCTGGAACCTGTTGAAGCGGGCGCGCGGGCGCGTCGCCGCCGCCGTCTTGGCCCAGCCCAGCGGCTTTCGCCCGGAGATCGCCCGACCTCTTCTACCAGAACAACATCAAGGGCTGGGGGCCGGCATTGTGCGAGCGCCGGCCCGAAATCGCGATGGCGACGGTCGACGCCTTCCTCGCCAAGATGTACCGCGCCAACGCCGACTTCGTCTTCACTGTGACGCGCGATTTCGTGCGCGACTGCCAAACCCCGATCCTGGTCCTGCCGGACGACGTGCCGGCGCACCCCTACGCCGTGGCGATGGAGAGCGCGCTGCTCGCGCCGAACGCGCAAGTGAGCCTCTACCCGTGGAAGGACACTGCGGACAAGATCCCGCTGGCGGTGCGCCACGTGCGCACCTTCCTCAAGGCAAATCGGCCGGCGCCGGCCGCCCGCTGAGACCGGGGCGTCGCTATGACGGGGCGGCGGGGACGAGTTCTGCCGCCCCGCGCCGCAAAACAAAGCCTTGGCGCAAGCCTCGGCGGCTCTCGCGGCCTCTGCGGTTCCGCCGAGGATCGATAGGATCGCTTCGTAACCGTCGTTAGCCGCATCTATAGTGGCGCGTGACGGACACCACAGGGCGAACACGGCCGGATGCCGGCTGGCCGCTATCATGCCGGCCGATGTCGCGGGTTTTTCCGGGAGGAAGAAGGCATGGCACAGCTTGGCGCGGGCAACTATACCTATGAGCTGATACGCGATTTCCCCAAATTGCCGGCAGGGGAATTGATGGGGATGGTCAGCCGGGTGGCGACCGATTTACAGGACCGCGTTTACGTCTTCCAGCGCAAGGACCCCCCGGTCGTGGTGTTCGACCGCGACGGGAAGTACCTGGGCGCCTGGGGCAGCGGCGAGGTCACCGACCCGCACGGGCTGAAAATCATCGGCGACGTGGTCTACACCACCGACCGCTAGCGACTCGGTCGCGAAATCGTTCACCCTGGACGGCAAGCCCCTCATGGAGCTCGGCCAACGCGGCCGGCATTCCGACACCGGCGCCATCACCAACTGGCTGGCCGAGCGCGCGGCGGGGCCGTTCAACCACCCGACCGAGATGGCGGCCCACCCCAACGGCGACATCTACGTGACCGACGGTTATCGCAACGCCCGCGTCCACCGCTTTACGCGCGACGGCCGGCTGGTCAAGTCGTGGGGCGCGCCGGGCAAGGGCGAGGGCCAGTTCCACCTGCCCCACAGCATCGCGTTCGACCCTGACGGCAAGCTCTATGTCGCCGACCGGTCGAACAAGCGCATCCAGATATTCTCGCCCGACGGCGACTTCCTCGGCCAGTGGACCGGCATGGGCGGGCCGAACGACATCACCCGCGGCGAGGACGGCAATTTCTACATCGCCGAGCAGGAGGACGACGGCAAGCCCGCCTATGTCTGCGTGCGCGACGCGAACGGCGCGGTGCTCGCGCGCATGGAGAGCCGCCATGTCCACGGCGTCGGCGTCGACCGGCACGGCGACATCTACGCCGGGCTGACGACAGAGCGCAGCGTCGACAAGTTCGTGCGAAAAGGCTGAGCGCCGATTAGCCGCCGCGCGCCCCGCGCGGTCGTCGCCGGTTGCGGGCGATACGGCCGATAGCGCGTCGCCGCGAGCGGCGCGTGTCGGCGGGGTGCGAGCTCGCGCGACACCCGGATCGCGCGTTGCGTTTTTGCCGGTTGCGCTGTCGCTGATTGCCGGCGCGCCCGCCTTCGGAATGATCTTGGCGATCTGCCTCGGGGAGAGAGTTCATGGACCTCAACGGCGCGGTTGCACTGGTGACGGGCGGCAATGGCGGGCTCGGGCAGCGCATCTGCCACGCGCTGGCCAAGGAGGGCGTGCATGTCGCCGTCATCTATGCCCAAAGCCGCGCCCAGGCGGAGGGGGTGGCCCGCGAGCTGACATCGCGACATCAGGTCAACGCCGCGGCCTTTGCCTGCGACGTCACCGATGGCGCGGCGGTGGAGCGGCTGGTCGGGGAGGTGACCGGGCGTTTCGGCCGGATCGACATTCTCGTCAACGACGCCGCCTACAACCAGGCGATCCCGTTCGCCGACCTCGACAATCTGACGATCGAGGTGTGGGACAAGATCATCGCCGTCAACCTGACCGGGCCGATGCGGCTTACCAAGGCGGTGGCGCCGGTCATGAAGGCGCAGGGCCGCGGCCGCATCGTCAACATCGCCTCGGTGGCGGGGATCGGCCCGACCGGCTCGTCGATCGCCTATGCGGTGGCGAAGGCGGGCCTCATTCACCTGACGCGCTGCATGGCGGTGGCGCTGGCACCGCAGACCTTGGTCAATTGCGTGGCGCCGGGCCTGTTGGAGGGCACGCGCGCGACATCCAACCTCCGGCCCGAGTTTATCGAGAGCTCCGCCGCCACCTCGCTGTTGAAAAAGCCCGCGGACAAGGAGGACTGCGCCGACATGGTGGTCGCGATGTGCCGCACCGAGACCATGACCGGCCAGACCATGGTCATCAACTCCGGCCGCTACTTTCATTGAATATCGGCGGAGACGCGTTTAAGCCTTAACCAAGCTCTGCAAGGAGGGATTGCCATGCCGTTCTACCAAAAAGGTGACGTTCGCATCCGCTACGAGGAGGCCGGCTCCGGCTTCCCGCTCTTGGTCACCCCTGGCGGCGGCTTGAACTCGCGGGTCAGCAACTGGCCGACCGCGGTGTTCAACGCCCCGGAGGCGCTCAAGAACGACTTCCGCGTCATCACGATGGACCAGCGCAACGCCAATGGCGGCGAGTCGACCGGCCCGGTGCCGGTCGACAAGGCGTGGGACGCGTTTGCCGACGACCAGCTCGGGCTGATGGACCATCTCGGCATCCGCGAATTCTTTTACATGGGCTACTGCATCGGCGGCTGCTTTGCCGGCAAAGCTGCTGCAGCGCGCGCCTGACCGCGTCGTGGCCGCGGTGTTCTGCCAGTCCGTCGGCCACCGGCCGGAAGATCCGGACGTGATGGTTCGGCACAGCCACGACAATTGGCTCGCCGATTTCCGCACCCGCCGACCCGAGGTGTCGATGGACACGGTCGAGAAGTATTTCCACAGCTTGTGGCGCGTACAGCCCGATTTCCTCTACAGCGTGCCGCGCGAGTTTATCAAGAACTGCCGGACGCCGATCCTGGTCCTGCCCGACGACACCCCGTCGCACCCGCACCAGACCTCGGTCGATGTCGCCGCGCTGGCGCCCAACGCCGAGATCACGGTCTTCCCGTGGCGCGACCCCCCGGAGCTGAAGGAACGCACCGTCAACCGGGTGCGCGCCTTCCTCAAGGCGCACGTGCCGATGCGCGCCGCCGCGCAATAAGCCGAGGTCCCGCAGGGCGGAAAACCCCGGCGCGAGCCGGGGTGGATCCGTCCGTCCTCCAGCCTCTGCGTATCCCTCCGCTTGCCTCACGCTTGGATCTCAGAGCCGCTCGCCCGTCTCTCGCGGTTCATCGCCGCCACCCGGCGAGATAGGCCGGCTACGGCTCAGGGCAGCGGCTCGACATCAATGACCCGAGCAAAGCGCCGGAAGTCCGCGGCGTTGAAGGTGAGCAGGCGGCGAATACCCTGTTCGAGCATCGTCGCGACGATATTGGCGTCGTGGACCTGACGGCCAGCGCCACGACTTGCGGCAAGCAGGTCGAGGAGACGGGCAAGCACATCCGCACCTTCCCCAGCGACATCGAAGATGGCCCGAAACCGGCGCACATCGGCTACTGCGGTCGCCATCGGCAGGGCGGGAGCGGTTGCCTGGGGCCGCGTCACCGCCGCGAGATACTCACGCAGCACCTGGGGGCTGACCCACAGCGGCGAGCCTTCGTCCTCCAACCGCGTCAGCGCGGCCTTGGCGGCCCTATGCTGCCCGGCCGGCGGGCGGGTGGCATAACCAGGACATTGGTATCGACGAAGACCGGGTCAGCGGTCATCGTCGGTGTACATGTCCTCGCGGCGGAGCGAGATGCTCCCGTCCCAAGGGATGTCGTGGATCGGCAAGTCGGCGACGTTGGCCCGCTTTTCCGGCGGAGACAGCCGGGTGACGGAGATCGTCGCCGCGTGCTCGCCAGGGGGTACGATGGCTGGGGCGGTGCCGAAAATGCGATGGTCGGGACCGACCCGAATGCGCGTGCGGATGTCCGTCATGGCGGCTCCTGAAGGCTCTCGTCATCCTACCGCCTCGCGCCGATAACGCGATCCGGAATTCATGCCCACCGACATTGCACCCCCCGGCGCGGGCGGGCGGAGCACCTCCGTCTGGGTTTTCTAACTCAAATCCGCATTCAGGCTGGCGAGCAGGTTGCCCGGCGGGCCGACCGTGATCAGTTCGCCGCGACGCGCAGCCTTGATCGCCTCGATGGTCTCCTCGTTTGGCACCAGAGGTTCGAACGGCAGCGCCTTCTCCTTGGCGATCCTCACCATCATCAGGCGGAACGCGTCGGACACAGTGAGGCCCATCGCCTTCAATACGGCCGCGGCTTCGGTCTTGGTCTGCGCGTCGATCCGAGCGCGAACAACGGCATTGGCAGTCATGACTGATCTCCTTGAGCTGCAATGTAGCGCGCAGCTCTCAGGAAAATTCCAGCGCGAGCCTGCTGACCACCCTACCCGGCGATGTCGAAGACATATGGGCCGAGTGGGCACCGGCAGCCGGGTTGAGCGAATAGGGAAGCGCTTGTATCGAAAAGCTTACAGGAATGCCGAGGGTTTGGGGTAGAATCCCCTCAAGCACGCACTCCGCTGGTCGAGACCCGCGCATACGCGGCCACACAGGGCAAGGAGAGACTGCCATGCCGTTCTACGAAAAAGGCGAAATTCGCATCCATTACGAAGAGGCCGGCTCCGGCTTTCCGCTGCTGGTGATCCCCGGCGGCGGGCTGAACTCGACGGTCGCCGGCCTCGCGACCCACCCGTTCAACCCGTTCGACGAGTTCAAGAACGAGTTTCGCGTTATCGCGGCCGATCTGCGCAACGCCAAGGGCGGCCAGTCTTCCGGCCCGCTCGAGACCGGCCGGGCATGGGACGCCTACACCGACGACCATATCGGCCTGATGGACCACCTCGGCATCGGGAAGTTCATGGTGCTCGGGTTCTGCATCGGCGGCCCGTTCATCTGGAACCTCTTAAAGCGGGCCGGCGAGCGCGTCGTCGCCGCGGTGCCGGCGCAGCCCAGCGGCTACCGCCCGGAGATGCCCGGCCTCTCCTACAACAACAACATGAAGGGCTGGGGCCCGGAATTGTGCGCCCGCCGGCCCGACATCACGATGGCGATGGTCGACGCGTTCCTGACCGACATGTACCGCGGCGTCCGCGCCGATTTCGTCTACACCGTGACGCGCGATTTCGTGCGCGGCTGCCAAACCCCGATCCTGGTATTGCCGGACGACGTGCCGGGGCACCCCTACGCCGTGGCGATGGAGACCGTGCATCTGGCGCCGAACGCGCAGGTGAGCCTCTACCCGTGGAAGGACACCAAGGACAAGATCCCGCTGGCGGTGCGCCACATTCGCACCTTCCTGCGGGCCAATCGACCGGCGGCAGCCGCGCCGTCCATGGCCGCCGCCGCCCAGTAGCAAGTGTCGGGCGGGTGAGCGACGCGTAACCCGCCCTGCCCCACGCGCGGTCGTGACCGGGCGGCGGGGGCCGGCTGCGCCGCGCCGCGTCACATGTCGGGTTTGGCCGGGCTCTCGGCTTCGGCCTGATGGCGGATCGCGGCGAGGGTGGTGCGGGTGGTGATCGTCTCGGGGTCCATCGCGAGCTCGATCACCGCGGCGCGCTTGCCGGCGGCGGCTTCTTCGAAGGCGGGGGCGAACTCCTCGGTGCGCGCGACCCGTGCGCTGAAGGCGCCGTAGGCGCGGGCGAGGGCGACAAAATCCGGGTTTTTGAGCGCGGTGCCGACGACGCGGCCCGGGAAGCGGCGCTCCTGGTGCATGCGGATCGTGCCGTACATCGCGTTGTTGAACAACAGGATGACCGGGCCGACGCCCTCGGCGAGCGAGGTCGCCAATTCGTGCCCGGTCATCAGAAAACCGCCGTCGCCGCAAAAGCCGACGACCAGCCGCTCCGGGTGGACGAGCTTTGCCGCGACCGCGGCCGGCACGCCGTAGCCCATCGCCCCGCTGGTCGGGCCGAGCTGGCGCCCCGGCCGGCGATATTGCAGAAAGCGGTTGGGCCAGCCGCTGAAATTGCCGGCGTCGCTGGTGACGACCGCGTCGTCGGGCAGCCGGTCGCGCAGCCAGACCATGACCGCGCCGAGATCGAGCGCGCCGCCGGCGGTGGCGGGCGAGGGCAGGAGCCCCGCCTCGTAGTCGCCGCGCACCTCGGCGCGCCAGCCCGCCCAACGCCTGGCCGCAACCGGCTCCAGCGCCGCCGCGGCGGCGGCAAACTCCGGCATGCCCGATTGGATCGCCAGGGTCGGGCGAAAGACGCGGCCCAACTCCTCGGCGGCGGGGTGGACGTGGATCAGCACCTTGCCGGGATCGGGGATGCCGAGCAGCGAATAGGATTGCGAGGTGATCTCGCCGATCCGCGCGCCCGCCGCCAGCAGCAGGTCGGATTGCCTGATGCGCGCGACCAATGCCGGGCTGGCGCCGGTGCCGAGGTCGCCGACAAAGCACGGCCGGCGGTTGTCGACGATGTCCTGGCGGCGGAACGAGCAGGCGACCGGCAGGTCGTTGGCCTCGGCGAACCCGGCGATGTCGCGGCAGGCGGCGTCGCTCCACCCGCCGCCGCCGACCAGCATCATCGGGCGCTCGGCCGCGGCGAGCAGGCGGCGCAATTGGGCGAGGTCGGCGGCGCCGGGATGGGCGCGCACCGCATGGTAGGGGCCGGCGACCGGCGCCGCGCGGCGGTCGCGCAGCATGTCCTCGGGCAAGGCCAGCACGACCGGGCCCGGCCGGCCGGAGGTCGCGACCTGGAACGCCTGGTTGACGAGCTCGGGGACGCGCTCGGCCATGTCGACCTGCGCCACCCATTTGGCGAGCGGCGCGAACATGCGGCGGAAGTCGACCTCCTGAAACGCTTCGCGGTCGATCTGGTGGCGCGCGACCTGGCCGACCAGCACGACCATCGGGGTCGAATCCTGAAACGCCGTGTGGATGCCGACCGAGGCGTTGCACGCACCCGGCCCGCGCGTCACCAGCAAGACGCCGGGTTTGCCGGTGAGCTTGCCGTAGGCCTCGGCCATGAACGCGGCGCCGCCTTCCTGACGGCAGGTCACGAGCCGGATTTCCGGTGCGTCGAACAACGCGTCGAGCACTTCGAGATAGCTTTCTCCGGCGACGCTGAAGGCCATGTCGACCTGGTGGGCGCGCAATGCCGCGACGACAAGCTGGCCGCCGCTGAGGGGAGAAAGGTTGGTTGCCATGGGCCGGCCTTGCTCGCTGACGACAAGGACGCCATTTGAGACGATCATCAGCCCGGACGGAAGAGGGTTGCCGGCCTCGGGATGCGGCGGGTAGCCGCCGCTTATAATCGGCAGCCCGGTTTCGCCCCGCCGCCGGCGGTTGCGGGACGCGCGGGTCACGGATTGGTAAGCTCGCACAAGGCGCGATTGAACAGGCCATTATGGACGACCAGCGCAGCGACGTTATGGCGCCCGAACGGCGAGCAAAAGCGGATGGCGGCGTCCGCCGCGACGCCGGCGATTTCGTCGCCGACCCGCGCGAGGCCGAGACCAGGCCACGGCGCCGGTCGCGGCTGCGGCTGATCCTGTGGATTTTGCTGTTGGCGGCGGTCGTCGGCGCGGCGGTCATTTATTTGCCTCGGCTGGGCCATCAGCCGAGCCCGGGCGGGCGCGCCACCTCGGGCGGCCCGGTGCCGGTCGGGGTTGCGACCGCGCAAAAGGGCGACATGCCGGTGACCTTGACCGAGCTCGGCACCGTCACCCCGCTGGCGACGGTCACGGTCAAGACCCAGATCAACGGCTACCTGATGGCGGTCGGGTTTCAGGAGGGCCAGCACGTCAAAAAGGGCGATTTTCTCGCCCAGGTCGACCCGCGCCCGTATCAGGTGGCGCTGGAGCAGGCCGAGGGGCAGCTCGCCAAGGACCAGGCGCTGCTGAAGAACGCCCAGCTCGACCTGAAGCGCTACAACACCCTCGTCGCGCAGAATTCGATCGCGACGCAGACCCGCGACACCCAGACCTCGCTGGTGTCCCAGTACCAGGCCACGATCGTATCCGACAAGGCCCAGATCGACGCGCAAAAGCTGAACCTGACCTATGCCCACATCATCTCGCCGGTGACCGGGCGGGTCGGATTGCGCCAGGTCGACCCCGGCAATTACGTGCAGACCAGCGACCCGAACGGCATCGTCGTCGTCACCCAGCTGCAGCCGATTTCAGTCATCTTCACGGTGCCCGAGGACAGCCTGCCGCCGGTTCTGCAGCAATGGCACGCCGGCGCCGCGCTGCAGGCCACCGCCTACGACCGTACCGGCACGGCCCAGCTCGCGGTCGGCAAGCTCGACACGATCGACAACCAGATCGACACCACCACCGGGACGGTCAAGCTCAGGGCGATCTTTGACAACCCCGACGAAAGCCTGTTTCCCAATCAGTTCGTCAACATCAAGCTGCTCGTCAAAACCCTGCAGAACGTCGTGCTCGTGCCGACTTCGGCGGTGCAGCGCGGGGCTCCCGGCACCTTCGTCTACCTCGTCAAGCCGAACAACACCGTGGCGGTGCAAAAGGTCAAGCTCGGTCCCGGCGACGGCCTGCACGTGGCGGTTCTTTCCGGCCTCCAAGCGGATGACCGGGTCGTCGACGACGGCGCCGACCGGCTGAAGGACGGCGCCAAGATCACGATCGCGCCGCCGCCCGGGTCGGCCAGCCCGGCTCCGGCGCAAGGCGCGCCAGTGAAGGACGGCGCAGCGCATTCGGGACATCGCGGGCATCGGCCCGCCGGGGCGCCCCAGACCAGCGAATGAGCCCGTCGCGCCTGTTCATTCTGCGCCCGGTGGCGACGACGCTGCTGATGGCGGCGATCATGCTGGTCGGCCTGTTCGCCTACCGCTTTCTGCCATTGTCGGCGCTGCCCGAAGTCGACTACCCGACGATCCAGGTGCAGACCTTTTATCCCGGCGCCAGCCCGGACGTGATGACGTCGCTCGGTCACCGCACCGCTCGAAGTCCAGTTCGGGCAGATGCCGGGGCTCAACCAAATGTCTTCGGTCAGCTCGGCCGGGGCCTCGGTCATCACCCTGCAGTTCAGTCTCGATTTGACCCTCGACGTCGCCGAGCAGGAAGTCCAGGCGGCGATCAACGCCGCCGGCAACCTGTTGCCCTCGGACCTGCCGGCGCCGCCGATCTACGCCAAGGTCAACCCCGCCGACGCGCCCGTCCTGACCTTGGCGCTGACCTCAAAGACCCTGCCGCTCACCCAAATCGAGGATTTGGCCGACACCCGCCTCGCCCAGAAAATCTCCCAGTTGCCGGGGGTGGGCCTCGTCAGCATCAGCGGCGGCAACCGCCCGGCGGTCCGGGTTCAGGCAAACAACCTGCAGCTCGCGGCCTACGGGCTCAACATCGACGATTTGCGGACCACCCTCGGCAACGCCAACGTCAACACGCCAAAAGGAAATTTCGACGGGCCGAGCCGGGCCTATACGATCAACGCCAACGACCAGATCCAAAAGCCGAGCGAATACAACGACCTCATCATCGCCTTTCGCAGCGGCTCGCCGGTCAAGCTTTCGGATGTGGCGCAGGCCAAGGAGGCGCCCGAAAACACCAAGCTCGCCGCCTGGGTCAACACCGACCCGGCGATCATCGTCAACATCCAGCGCCAGCCCGGCGCCAACGTCATCGCCGTCGTCGACAGCATCCAAAAGCTGTTGCCCGAGCTGAAGGCGTCATTGCCCGCCGGCGTCGACGTTCAAATCGTGACCGACCGCACGACGACGATCCGGGCCTCGGTGTCCGATGTCGAGTTCGAGCTCGGGCTCGCGGTCGCTGCTGGTGGTGATCGTCATCTTCCTGTTTTTGGGGAGCCCGTCGGCGACGTTGATCCCGAGCCTGTCGGTGCCGCTGTCCTTGGTCGGCACGCTCGCGGTCATGTACCTCGCCGGGTTCAGCCTGAACAACCTGTCGCTGATGGCGCTGACGATCGCGACCGGCTTTGTCGTCGACGACGCGATCGTCATGATCGAAAACATCTCGCGCTACATCGAGGCCGGCGACCCGCCGCTGCAGGCGGCGTTGAAGGGGTCGGCCCAGATCGGCTTTACCATCATTTCGTTGACGGTCTCGCTGATCGCGGTGCTGATCCCGCTGTTGTTCATGCCCGACGTGGTCGGGCGGCTGTTCCGCGAGTTCGCGATCACCCTCGCGGTGACGATCGTGATATCGGCGGTGGTGGCGCTGACCTTGGTGCCGATGATGTGCGCCAAGATCCTGCGTCACCAAGAGCCCGCCGAGAAGTCGTTGGTCGCGCGCAAGAGCCAGGAGTGGTTCGACGCGCTGATCGTCCAGTACGGCCGCCTGTTGAGCTGGGTGCTCGACCGTCAGCCGCTGACCCTGATCGTGGCGGTCGCCACCCTGGCGCTGACGGTCTTTTTGTACGTCATTATCCCAAAAGGGTTTTTTCCGGTTCAGGACACCGGCCTGATCCAGGGAATCTCGGTCGCCTCGCCGTCGGTGTCGTTTGCGGCCATGTCCGACCGCCAGCAGGCGCTGGCCCAGGTCATCCTGCAAGACCCCGACGTTGCCAGCCTGACCTCGTTTATCGGCGTCGACGGCGCCAACACGACGCTCAACAGCGGCCGCTTTCTGATCAATCTGAAGCCGCGCGACCAGCGCGCCGTTTCGGCGAGCCAGATCATCCGCCGGCTGGAAAAGGAGGTCGCGGGCGTCTCCGGGATCACGCTTTACATGCAGCCGGTCCAGGATCTGACGATCGACGCGACGATCAGCCGCTCGCAATACCAGTTTGTGCTCGAAGACGCGAACGCGGCGGAATTTGCCACCTGGGTTCCGAAACTGCTGCAGCGTCTGGACCAGATCCCGCAGATCGAGGATGTCGGCAGCACGTTTTCCGACAACGGCCTGTCGGCTTACGTCAACATCGACCGCGCCACCGCCGCGCGGTTCGGGATCACCCCGGCCACCGTCGACAACGCGCTTTACGATTCGTTCGGGCAGCGCATCGTCTCGACCATCTTCACCCAGTCGAACCAGTATCGGGTGATCCTCGAGGCGGACCCGACGATGCAGCAGTCGCTGCCGTCATTGGGGTCGATCTATCTGCCGTCCTCGACCGCGGCCAACGGCCAGGTGCCGCTGTCGGCCATCGCCCAGATCGAGGAGCAGACAGCACCGCTCGAAATCGAGCATCTCGGCCAGTTCCCGGCGACGACGGTGTCGTTCAACCTGGCGCAGGGCGCCTCGCTGGGTGCTGCGGTCGACGCGATCCAGCAGGCCGAGAAAGACATCGGCATGCCGATCAGCATGATCACCGTGTTCCAGGGCGCGGCATTGGCGTTTCAGGCGGCCCTCGGCAACGAGCTGATCCTGATCATCGCCGCGATCGTCACGATGTACATCGTGCTGGGTGTGCTTTACGAGAGCTTTATCCACCCGATCACGATCCTCTCGACCCTGCCGTCGGCCGGCGTCGGCGCCTTGCTGGCGTTGATGATCGACGGCAGCGACCTCAGCGTGATCGCAATCATCGGCATCATCCTGTTGATCGGCATCGTCAAAAAGAACGCGATCATGATGGTCGACTTCGCGCTCGACGCCGAGCGCCATGAGGGCAAGTCGCCGCGCGAGGCGATCTATCAGGCCTGCCTCTTGCGCTTCCGGCCGATCCTGATGACGACGATGGCGGCGCTGTTTGCCGCGTTGCCGCTGATGCTCGGGACCGGCACCGGGTCGGAGCTGCGCCACCCGCTCGGTGTCACGATCGTCGGCGGGTTGATATTCAGCCAGCTGCTGACCTTGTTCACGACGCCGGTCATCTATCTGACCTTCGATCGGCTCGGCGCGTGGCTGCGCCGCGGCCCGGGTGGCGAGGCCGCACCGGAGAGCGCCTTCCCGTGAACCCGTCCGCGCCGTTCATCCGGCGGCCGGTCGCGACGACATTGCTGACGATCGGCTTGGCGTTGGCCGGCATCTTCGCCTACTTCAAATTGCCGGTGGCGCCGCTGCCGCAAGTCGACTTCCCGACCATCTCGGTCAGTGCGACGATGCCCGGCGCCAGCCCCGACACGATGGCGACAACCGTCGCAACGCCGCTCGAACGCCATCTCGGGGTCATCGCCGATGTCAGCGAAATGACGTCGTCGAGCACCGTCGGAACGACCCGCATCACCTTGCAATTCAACCTCGGGCGGAACATCGACGGTGCGGCGCGCGATGTCCAGGCGGCGATCAACGCGGCCCGCGCCGACCTGCCGACCAGCCTTCGCCAGAACCCGACCTATCGCAAGGTCAACCCCGCCGACGCGCCGATCGCAATCCTGGCGATGACCTCCGACACATTGACCCGCGGCCAGATCTACGACGCCGCCTCGACGATCATGCAGCAGGCGTTGTCGCAGATCGACGGCATCGGCCAGGTCGGGATCAGCGGCAGCTCATTGCCGGCGGTGCGCGTCGAGCTCGTCCCGCAGGCGCTGTTCAAATACGGAATCGGGCTCGAGGACGTGCGCGCGGCTCTCGCCTCGGCCAACGCCCACAGCCCGAAAGGGGCGCTCGAGGACGGCGACCGCCGCTATCAGATCTACACCAACGACCAGGCTAACCACGCCGTCGACTACAAGCCGCTGGTGATCGCCTATCGCAACGGCGCGGCGGTGCGGCTGACCGATGTCGGCGAAGTTCAGGATTCGGTCGAGAATTTGCGCAACCAGGGTCTCGCCAACGGCAAGGGCGCGGTCCTGGTGATCCTCTACCGCCAGCCCGGCGCCAACATCATCGACACCGTCGACCGGGTAAAGGCGATCCTGCCGCAATTGCAGGCCTCGATCCCGCACGCGATCACCGTCGACTTGACGATGGACCGGACGACGACGATCCGCGCCTCGCTGCATGATGTCGAGCGCGCGCTGTTGATCGCGATCGGGCTCGTCATCCTCGTCGTCTTTCTGTTTCTGCGCAATTTGCGGGCAACCCTGATCCCGAGCGTGGCGGTGCCGGTGTCGCTGGTCGGCACGTTCGGGGCGATGTGGCTCCTCGGCTACAGCCTCGACAATCTGTCGCTGATGGCGCTGACCGTCTCGACCGGGTTTGTCGTCGACGACGCGATCGTCGTCCTCGAAAACATCACCCGGCACATCGAGGCCGGCATGACGCGGATGGAGGCGGCGCTGCAAGGTGCGCGCGAGGTCGGCTTTACGGTCTTGTCGATGAGCCTGTCGCTGATCGCGGTCTTTGCCCCGATCCTGCTGATGGGCGGCATCGTCGGCCGGCTGTTCCGCGAGTTCGCGATGACCTTGTCGGTCGCGATCCTGATCTCTCTCGTCGTCTCGCTGACGACGACGCCGATGATGTGCGCCTATCTGCTGCCGAGCGGCCCCCGGCGCGAGCACGGCCGCTTTTACCGCGCGGGAGAGCGGGCGTTTGACGCGGTCCTGCGGGTGTACGACCGCTCGCTGCGCCGGGCATTGCGCTGGCCGGCGCTGGTTATGCTGAGCCTCGCGGTGACGATCGCGCTCGCCGGCTATCTGTTTACGGTCATTCCCAAAGGCTTTTTCCCGGAGCAGGACACCGGACGGATGATCGGCGGCATCCAGGCCGACCAGAGCATCTCGTTCCAGCTGATGGAAAAAAAGCTGTCGCAGTTTATCGACATCATCCGCCATGACCCGGCCATCGAAAGCGTTGTCGGCTTCACCGGCGGCGGTCAGACCAATTCAGGCTTTGTGTTTGCGGTTTTAAAACCGCTGGCCGTGCGGCACATCTCGGTCATGCAGGTCATGGCGCGGCTGCGCCCCAAGCTGAACCAGGTCGCGGGGGCGCGGCTGTTCCTGCAAGCGGTGCAGGACATCTGGGTCGGCGGAAGGCAAAGCAACGCCCAGTTCCAGTACACGTTGCAAGGCGATAATTCCAAAGAGATCTATGAATGGGCGCCAAAGGTCGAGGCGGCGCTGCAAAAAGTGCACGGACTGACCGACGTCAACCTCGACCAGCAGCAAAAGGGGCTGGAGAGCGATCTTGTCATCGACCGGAACACGGCGGCCCGCCTCGGGCTCAACGTCAGCGAGATCGACAACACGCTCTACGACGCGTTCGGACAGCGCCAAGTCTCGGTGATCTACGCCGCACGCAATCAATACCACGTCGTGATGGAGGTGGCGCCGCAATATTGGCAGAACCCGGAAACGCTGAGAAACATCTATGTCAGCACCAGCGGCGGCACGGTCAGCGGCACGAAATCCACCAACGCGCTCGCCGGGACGATCACCCCGCCGGCCGCGGCCGGCAGCACCGCGGCGAGCACTGCCGCCCAGATCGCCGGCGACACGGCGCGCAACCAGGCGAACAACTCGCTCGCCAACACCGGGCACGGCTCGACCTCGACCGGCGCGCCGGTCAGCACCGCCGCCGAGACCATGGTGCCGCTCTCCGCGATTGCCCATTACCAGCCCGGCAACACGCCGCTCGCGGTCAACCACCAGGGTTTGTTTGTCGCCGCGACGGTCTCGTTCAACCTGGCGCCCGGCGTGTCGCTGAGCCAGGCGCAGCAGGCGATCGGCGACGCGGTCAGCCGCCTCGACATGCCGGCGACGATCCACGGCAGCTTTCAGGGCACGGCCAAGGTCTTTGAGCAGTCGGTGGCCAACGAGCCGATCCTGATCGCCGCGGCATTGCTCGCCGTCTACATCGTGCTCGGCGTTCTCTACGAGAGCTACGTTCATCCGATCACGATCTTGTCGACCTTGCCGTCGGCCGGGGTCGGCGCGGTGCTGGCGCTGATCGTGACCGGCACCGAATTCAGCATCATCGCCCTGATCGGCGTGATCCTGCTGATCGGGATCGTCAAAAAGAACGCGATCATGATGATCGACTTCGCGCTCGACGCCGAGCGTACCCAGGGCCTCAGTTCGCGCGACGCAATCTACCAGGCGTGCCTGAAACGGTTCCGCCCGATCATGATGACGACGATGGCGGCGATGCTGGGCGCGATGCCGCTGGCGATCGGCTTTGGCGAAGGCGCCGAATTGCGCCGGCCGCTCGGGATTTCGATCGTCGGCGGGTTGATGGTCAGCCAATTGCTGACGCTCTACACCACGCCGGTCATCTACCTCTACCTCGATCGCTTCCGCTTGTGGGCGCAGCGGCGCTGGCGCACCGGCCGCCCGCGGCTTGCCGCCGGGCACGTCCCCGAACCCGGCGAATGAAAATCCGAAGTGGTATAAGGCGCCCGTGCTGCAGCGGGGCCGTCGCTGCGGTTGCGCTGTTGTCGGCCTGTGCGGTCGGCCCGGACTACAGTCGTCCCGCGGCATTGACGCCGGCGCAATACAAGGAGGCGCGGCCGCAGCCGGGCTGGAAGCTCGGCCAGCCCAATGACGCGATCGATCGCGGCGCTTGGTGGGCGATCTACGACGACCCGGTCCTCAACGGGTTGGAGCGGCGGATCGACATTTCGAACCAGAACCTCAAAGCCGCGGCGGCGGCGCTGCGCCAGTCGGAGGAGCTCGTCGCGGAGGCCCGCGCCGGCTATTTCCCGACGGGGACCGTGAACTTCCAGGCGCAGCGCTCGCTTAGTGGCGGGAGCGCTTCGAGCGGCACCGGTTCGTCCTTTGTTTCGAGCAATGGCGGCGGCAGGATCGGGAGTTTTTTCAGCGACCAGGTCGGGGCAAGCTGGACCCCGGATTTGTGGGGCCAGGTTCGCCGCACGGTTGAGGCCAATGTCGCCTCCGCCCAGGCGAGTGCGGCCGACCTCGCCAGCGCGCGGCTCTCGGCCCAGGGCACGCTCGCCGGTGACTATCTGCAATTGCGCATTGCCGACGAGCTGAAGCGGTTGCTCGACCAGTCGGCGGCCGATTTTGCCGAGTCGCTGCGCATTACCCAGAACCAATATCGCAGCGGCACCGCCGACCAATCCGCGGTGTCTCAGGCCGAGGCCCAGCTGCGATCGACCCAGGCCCAGGCGATCGCGACCGGGGTGACGCGCGCGCAATTCGAGCATGCGATCGCCGTGCTGATCGGGGTGCCGCCGGCGGCGTTGTCGATTGCGCCGACCGGGGCCGTCATTCAAATCCCGGATGTTCCGCCCAGCCTGCCGTCGGCACTGCTCGAACGCCGTCCTGACATCGCCGCCGCCGAACGCATCATGGCGTCCGCCAATGCCGAGATCGGGGTCGAGGTGGCGGCTTTTTATCCGACGATCACCTTGTCCGCCGATGCCGGCACCGCTGCCGCGACATTTACCCGGCTCGTCGCCAAATCCGGCGAATTCTGGTCGTTCGGCGGAAGCCTGGCCCAAACCGTGTTCGACGCCGGACTGCGCAATGCCCGGGTGCAGCAGGCGATCGCAGTCTTCGCCCAGGATCTCGCCGATTACCGCCAGACCGTGCTGACCGCGTTTCAGCAGGTCGAGGACCAGCTCGCCGCACTGCGCATCCTGGCCGACGAGGCGACGGTGCAGGACGCCGCGGTGGTCTCGGCGCGGGAGGCGGTGCGGGTGCTCAACAACCAGTATCTGGCGGGCACCGTCGCCTATACCAGCGTCATCGTCGCCGAGCAGACCGCACTGGGCGACGCCGAGACCGCGCTGACCGTCCGTCAGAACCGGCTCGTCGCCAGCGCCAGCCTGATCCAGGCATTGGGCGGCGACTGGAACGCGTCGCAATTGCCCGGCCGCGGCGAGATCGACCAAGCCGCGCCGCTCAACTTCAATCCGCTGCCGCCGATCGTGCCGGTGCAGGGCCAGGACCGATGAACCCGCCCTGAGCGCTGCCAAGGCCAGGGCAACCGGGCCATCGCACGATCCCGACACGGCCAACATGGAGCGGCGATTAAATCCCTGTAATCCGGGCATTGGCGGGTACGCCGCCAGCCGCTGGCGCGTAGGTCTAGTCGAGGGGCATCGGCCCCGTATCCGAGAGGACGACAATGACCAGGTTGCGTAATACTTTATTCAGCGCCGCATTGCTGACCGGCGTCGCGGCAGTGGGGCTGACCCCGGCTCTGGCGGAGACCGCGCCGTCGGCGGCAAGCCCCGCCGCCGCGCAGAGCGAGGTCCATCATCACGGCAAGGCGTGGATGACGCCGGGGCAGCTGGTGGACGGCCGGATCGCCTTTCTGAAGGCCGAGCTGAAGATCACCTCGGCGCAGGAGGCGCCGTGGCAGCAGTTCGCGGCGGTGATGCACCAGAATGCACAGTCGCTCGACCAGGCGCTCGCCACTGCCCGGCAACACCGCGGCGCGGCGATGAACGCAGTCGAGCGCATGGAGATGCGCGGGCAGTTCGCCCAGGTGCGCGCCGCCAACCAGGCGCGCCTGTTGACCGCGTTCAAGCCGCTCTATGCGAGCCTGTCGCCGGATCAGCAGCAAGTCGCTAACACGCTGATGACGCGCCACGGCGGCGGGCAGCACGGGTGGCGTCACCGCGCCTGACCCGCCCCGTCTGCCGAGATCGTTCAACTACCAGCCGCCGGGCTCGCCCCGGCGGCTTCGGCATTCTCGCAACGGTCCGTTCAGCCGATTGACACCGCCGCCGGCGCCGCGAAACATGGGTCGCGGCGGTCTGGCGAGACCGGTCTGGCGAGAGGTGGGAGCGGTGGCGGAAGGCGGACGACTGGGCGTCGACATCGGCGGCACCTTTACCGACGTGGCGCTCGAACTGGGCGAGAAGCAGTGGAGCGCCAAGATCCTGACGACCCCCGAGGCCCCCGAGCGCGCGGTCATCAACGTCATTCACCGGGTGCTCGGCGAGGCCGGCCTCGGCCCCGCCGATCTGTCGATCATCATCCACGGCACCACACTTGCGACCAACGCGATCATCGAGCGCAAGGGGGCAAAGACCGCGCTGCTGACGACCGAGGGTTTTCGCGACACGATCGAGATCCGCCACGAAAACCGCTTCGAGCAATACGACGTCAACATCGACCTGCCGCCGCCGCTGGTGCCGCGCCGCCTGCGTTTCCCGGTGCGCGAGCGGGTCGACGCGCAGGGCCGGGTGCTGGTTCCGCTCGACGAGGCCGGGGTGGCGACGCTCGCCGCCCGCCTCGCGGGCCACGGCGTCGAGGCCGTCGCGATCGGCTTTTTGCACAGCTTTACCAACCCGGCGCACGAACGCCGCGCCGGCGAAATCCTCGCCCGCCGGCTGCCCGGCGTGGCGGTCACCCTGTCGAGCGACGTGTCGCCCGAGATGCGCGAATACGAGCGCTTTTCGACCGCTTGCGCCAACGCCTACGTCCAGCCGCTGATCGGCCGCTATCTCGGCAATCTCGAAACCCGGCTGCGCGATGAGGGGTTTCTCTGTCCGCTGTTCCTGATGCTGTCGGGCGGCGGGCTGACCGCGGTCGAGACCGCGATCCGCTTTCCGGTGCGGCTTGTCGAATCGGGTCCGGCGGGGGGTGCGATCTTCGCCGCCGAGATCGCGCGCCAGTGCCGGCTCGACAAGGTCCTGTCCTACGACATGGGCGGCACCACCGCCAAGATATGCCTGATCGACGAGCTGAAGCCGCAGACCAGCCGCGCCTTCGAGGTCGCCCGAATGTATCGTTTCAAAAAGGGCAGCGGGCTGCCGCTGCGCATCCCGGTCATCGAGATGGTCGAGATCGGCGCCGGCGGCGGCTCGGTCGCGCGGGTCGACCGGTTGAAGCGGATCACCGTCGGGCCGGACAGCGCCGGGGCCGACCCGGGTCCCGCCTGCTATGGCCGCGGCGGAGCGGCGCCGACGGTGACCGATGCCGACCTCGTGCTCGGCCGTATCGACTCGGCCGGGTTTTCCGGCGGCAAAATGGCGCTCGACGGCGCCGCCGCCGCGGCCAGCTTGCGGCATGACGTGGCCGAGCCGCTGGGCCTGGCGCTGGAATTGGCCGCCCTCGGGGTCAGCGAGATCGTCGACGAGAACATGGCCAACGCCGCCCGCGTCCATGCGATCGAAAGCGGCAAGGACGCCCGCGGCCGCACCCTCGTCGCCTTTGGCGGTGCGGCACCGCTGCACGCCGCCCGGCTCGCCGAAAAGCTCGGCCTCGACCGGATCGTGGTGCCGGCCCGCGCCGGGGTCGGCTCGGCGGTCGGCTTTCTGCGCGCACCGATCGCCTATGAGATCGTGCGCTCCAGCCTGCAGCGGCTCGAAGAATTCGACCCCGGCCGCGCCACTGCGCTGATGGCGGAAATGCGCGCCGAGGCCGAGCCGATCGTCCGCCGCGGCGCCCCCGACGCGGTGCTGAGCGAGACCCGCTCGGCCTTTATGCGCTACCGCGGCCAGGGCCACGAGATCATGGTGCCGCTGCCGGCCCGCGATTACCGCGGCGACGACGCGGCGACCCTGCGCGCCCTCTTCGAGGACGCCTACCGCGGCCTCTACCACCGGGTCATCCCCGGCGTCGAAGTCGAGGTCTTGAGCTGGGTCCTGCTGCTCGCCGCCCCGCCGCCGGCCGAAGCCGCCGCCCCGCCACCGTCGCCGGCACCCTACGCCCCCGCACCCGCCCGCCACCGCCCGGTCTTCGACCCGGAAGCGGGCGAGTTCGTCACCGTCGCGATCCACGACCGCCGCGACCTCAACCCCGGCGCCCACATCCCCGGCCCCGCGATCATCGTCGAGGACGAAACCTCGACCGTAATCAGCCGCCTCTTCACCGCCACGATCGACCCTTTCGGCTACATCAACCTCACCCGCCGCGCGAGCTGAGCGCCCGCATCGCCGGCGAGGCGAATTCCCGGTTCGCCGCGAATTTTCCGGGATTTCTCCCCTCCAGGCCCTGAATCGAGGTCAAAAACTGACGTTATAACAGCGGTTTGCGAGTCAATTCCCGTAGCCGGCCCAATCGGGAATTGTTTTGCCTTAACCGGGAATTCATTCCGCCAACCGGGAATTCGGCATATCGCCCGCGATCCGCGGCGACGAGCTGCACAATGCGCGTAGTCAGGACAACGGCGAGCAAGACCATCGCCGCGACTTACCACGCCTTCATGGCATTTTCCGAGACGGCGGTTCACTCGGTCTCGGCGTATGACGCGCATTGATGGAATTCGAATGGGACGAGACCAAGGGGCCAAGTCTGCACGCGAGTACTCCGGGGTATCGGAAATATTTCTCCCTCCAACGTCGTCATGGCCGGACTTGTTCCGGCCACCCACGTGCCTGAATCGGAAGACGAAGAAAGGCATGGATCACCGGGACGAGCCCGGTGATGACGACCGAGAGTCGATGCTTTGGGCTATCCTGCAAATCGACTTGGGGGCCGGACAGCCGCGGTTCGTTACGGTCGTGTATGCGAGACGCGCGGGCGTTACGGGATCGTCTCGGCTCGGCCGGCGCGCTCGAATGAGAGGTCCTGATGACCATTCGAAAAGGCCTTGGAATAAGCGAATGCGGAGAAGGGCCATTTCGACGCCCAGAAATCCGACAGCCTCGCCAACGCCGATATCGAGCGGATAATCGTCGACGACCCGGACTTGGCGCCCCCAACCGATCGGCTCGCGCCATTGCTGGATGTTCACGACATTCGTCGCAAGCTCGGGTTCACCCGGCGGCAACTCGCGGGGAAACTGCGCATCCCGCTCGCGACCTTGCGCGATTGGGAGCGCGGCCAGGGCGAGAGCGATCCGACTGGGCAGGCGCTTCTCCGCATTCTCGACAAAATCCCCGAGCCTGCCCTGCGCGCCCTCGACGACCCCGCCCGCAAGCCCGGTTGAACCGCGCGAATGCCTCCACCGATCCCTGCGACTGATCCGTGGCGCAGCAGGGTTTACCGCGAGCCGAGGCCTCGAACAGCGCCCCTATGTCGGCGAGAACGGCCGCGATCTCGCCAAGCGGCTGATGGACGCGGTAATTGGGAACAAGATCGCGGAGACGAGCTCAATAAAATCAAAAGTATGGCGACCGCAACTTCCGCGACCCGAAATCGATTTTGCTGCCCGACGAAAACGATTACCTCTGAGGTATCCGATGACAATCCTGTATATGCTGCGACATTCGTATCAACCTGATCCCGATGTAGACCACGACGAAGAGAAGTTCATCGGAGTCTATTCCACCGAAAAGAAGGCAAATGCAGCAATCGAGCTGTTGCGGAGCCAGCCCGGGTTTCGGGATTACCCC
The DNA here is from genome assembly GCA_963775525.1 of uncultured Alphaproteobacteria bacterium. Lineage (GTDB taxonomy): Bacteria > Pseudomonadota > Alphaproteobacteria > ATCC43930 > CGMCC-115725 > AP-15. The sequence continues at coordinate 108,524 of CAVZJF010000047.1, forward strand.
GACTGTTTCGAAATTCACCCGCAACGGGTCGATGCCACCGGCTGGGACGAAGGTTTCGTCCGCGTGTGGGGAGATGAGGAGCCTGATCACAAATCGGGCTAACTCTACCGACGACCGTACCTGACGCCCGCTCTCTCAACATCGCGATGACGATTGAACGATCAATGCGACGGTTTTGACGGACTGTCGGTCGAGCCGTCGCCGCCGTATTCTTGCGCAGCCCAACGGTTTATCGATCCGGTCGCTGGCGAACTTGATTATGAGGAACGGAAAGGGGTCTCGGTAAACGATACCATAAAATGGGCAAATGGCCTGCCATACCTCGTGACCCTCTATTTGGATGATGAAGTATAACATCCGAGATATCCCATGACGACCCTTTAAATGCTGGTGCTCGGGCGCAATTGCATGATGCAGCGGTAAGTAGCCGTAGGATGGGCTGAGCCTTGCGAAGCCCATCGCAGCCGCCACACCAGATGGGTTTCGCTGGGCGCTCAACCCATCCTACAAGGCTGGTCAAGGAAAGGCGACGAATACCCAAAAATTCAGAAACACGGCGATCACAATTTCCGCGATCCGCGCTCGATCCTGCTTCCCGATGACGACGACCACATCTGACCATGAGAGCACCGATGGACCAAGATTATTACGAGCTTTGGCACATGCGGTTCGACGACGAGGACCGGGATTACGACAAATTTCTTGGCATCTATTCGACGCTAGAAAAGGCCGAACAGGGGCTCGCCCTTTTGCGCGACAAGCCGGGATTTCGCGATCATCCCGACAAGTTCGAAATCAATGGAAGCTTGCCTGATGAGCTCGAAATCAGCGGAAGTCCGATGGACATAACTTCCATGAGGGAGGGCTTTATCACCGTAGTGGGAGACGAGGAGCTAGCCCGTAGCCGCCGCAAAAGGTTTACGTCCATCAGCGAGCGGGGGCCTAAGGACATCCCGATTTGGGCGCTCGGCCAGGAACCCCACCTCGGCGAGAACGGCGGCGATTTCGCCTGGCGCCTGATGGACGAGCATCATGGACGCGGGAATTGGAGTCTGCGACAACCCCGAATTCGATCAGCTGCGCAGGTTCGGCAACCGCGGCAACCTCGACCCGCGATCGAATGTGCCGTCTCGCGATTACCGCGCCGGCCCGAAACACGACGCGCAGCAGGTTTATTACTCATTGTGGCACCGGCGGACCGATGAATATGACCGCGATTACGATACGCTGCTCGGCACCTATTCGACACGGGAGAAGGCGGAACAGGGGCAGGCCCTGTTGCGCGACCAGCTCGGATTTCGCGACTACCCCCACGGTTTCGAGATCAATTGGGGCCGGATCGACGAGACCTACGAGACTGAAGGCTTTGTAACCGTGTCGCCCGATCAGGTGCCAGCGAGCCGCGCGACCTGAGCAGCACGATCAGGCCGCCTCGAACAGGCGCTGGCCGATAAATTCGCCTTCGGCGACCCCGCCGGGGCAGGCGAACAGGCCGCCGCCGGTATGGGTGACGAACTGGTTCAGCATGTCGAACTTCGACATATTCTCGAAAATCTTGATAAAGCCGGTGCGCGGGTCGCGCTGGTAGCAGATGAAGAACAGGCCGGCATCATATTCCATGCCCTGCCGCCACGGCGGCCAGCGTTCGGCGGTGAAATTGACGCCGTCATTGTAGGAATAGGGCCGGCGCAGGATTTGCGCGCCGTCGTTGTTCGCGGCGGCGGCCAGGCGGACATGGGCGTTTTCCGGGATGATGGGATTGCCGTCCTTGTCGCTGGCGTCGAGATCGAGCGGGTCGAACTCGTCCTTCCCGCCGAGCGGCGCGCCGGAATATTTGTGCCGGCCGATCGTCTGCTCCTGAAAGGCGACCTTCATGCGGTCCCAATGCTCGAGCGCGATGCGGATGCGGCGGACGACGACATAGCTGCCGCCGCGCATCCAGTCCGGGCCTTCGTCGCCGACCCAGACGAACTTCGTCCATCGCCTTGCGGGTCGTCGGCCGACGGGTTGTTGGTGCCGTCCTTGAAGCCCATCAGGTTGCGCGGCGTGCTCTTCGCCGTCGGAGCCGGGCATGAAGCCGGTCTGCACCCAGCGCACTTGCGCCGTGCCGTAGGCGAGCCGCGCCAACTGGCGCACCGCGTGGAAGGCGACCTGCGGATCGTCGGCGCAGGCCTGGACCGACAGATCGCCGCCGGTGCGCGCCTCGACCAGCTGGTCGCCGGTGAAGTGCGGCAGGTCGACCAGCGCCGCCGGCCGATGCGCCGCGAGGCCATAACGGTCGTTGTCCGTCCTTGACGAACAACCCGGCGCCAAAGCCGAAGGTGAGCGTCAGCCGCGCCGGCGGCAGGCCCAGCGCTTCGCCGGTGTCGGGCCGGGGACGGTCAGGTCCTGCGCCGATCGGCGCGGCGGTCTGGCCGGCCGTCATCGCGCGGCGGCCGCGGTCCAGGCCTCAGCATCTTGACGACGTCGTCGCGCTTGCGGTCGTGCAGGTCGAAGGCGGCGAAATAGGTGTGCGCCTGCGCCGGCGTCACGATGCCGGCCTGATGCGCGCCCCAAAACGGTTCGGCCGCGGCGCTCGGCGCCGGCCGCGGCCGGCTCCGGCGCTCGACCGCGGCCTCGGCGCCGCCGACACCAGACCCGCGCCGGCCGCCGCAAGCCCGGCCGCCGCGCGAGCCAGGCCGCGGCGCGTCGCGCGCGAGCCTGTCCGATCGCCGCGGCTTCATCGCGTCGCCTCCACCAGCGTGTTCATGTCGTCCTCGACGTAGTAGAAGCCCTTGCCGTCCGGGGTCATGGCGATGCCGAACAGATCGCCATTGCCGGGAGGCGACTGCGCCTGGTTGGCGTCGATCCATTGGGCGTAGAGCTGCCTGCCGGTCGCCGGGTCGATCTCCACGACCTGGCCGTTCATGCGCGTTGCAGGCCAGCAGATGGCCGTTCGGCGTCATGGCCAGCGCCAGCGGCCGTTCAGCAGGCCGTCCTTGGTCACCGTGCGGCCGGTGCCGGCGCTGTCGTGCGCGTCGTCGCGTCCGGGATCGCGACGATGCGGTTGCCGAGCGCGTCCGACACGTAGAGCGTGTCGTCCGGGCCAAGAGCGAGGCCGGTCGGACCGACCAGGAACACGTCCTTGTCCGCCCGCTGCGCCAAAGCCGTTGGCCACCACGGTCTGGCTGGCGATCACCGGCGGCTTGCCCGTCCGGAATCGAAAGTTGCATGCGCAACACCGTCGCTTTGTTGACGATCACCGGATACCCGGCTGGGGTCGCGAACCTCGGGGCCGGGCACGTCGAAACCGGCCATGCTGACAAACAGTGTCGCAGTCGCGCCATTGTCGATCGTCGCCATGTTGCCCCAGGGCCGTTGATGTTGGGGCCGGCCCAGACGGCGGCAGCTGGCCGTTGGCGTCGAGCACCAGCAGGCCGCCAGTGCCCTTGGTGCGGGTGGTGCCGTCGGTGCTCGGCGTGCTGCCGACGATGACCCAGCCGCTTTTGAGCATCGTCATCGCCGTGGTCAACCCGACCCCGCCGGG
>CAVZJF010000048.1:0-10767 GCA_963775525.1 uncultured Alphaproteobacteria bacterium
GGGCCGCTCGCGCGCAGCACGTTTGCTGCATCATTCTTGCTCGCCTGTCTGGCGGTGTTAGAGTTGGAGGGAATGCGGCTAGTAGAACTCTAAAAGCCTATTGCTAGGAGGGTGCCATATCCGACCAGCACGAACATCACCCCCCAGCAGACGACACCGCAGACCCGCCATCCCCACGATGGATTTGGTTGGTCCTGTCGCTCCATAAGCGCCATACGCGACCGCCACGCCCAAAATAAAAACGAGTCCCCCCAAGACAAGTTTAGCAGACGACTTGCGCACGCGACTGTTGCTATTGCTGTCTTGACGGCAGCACTCGTAGGAGTAGCCAGTCTGCAATACTGCACTGGTGAAGGGCAGTTGAGCGTTATGCAAGGACAATTGGACGAAATTCACGAGGAGCAGCGTGCTTGGGTAGGGGCGTTCGGTATGGAACTCACTGGTCCCGTTGCTGTAGCAGACGACACCGCAGACCCGCCATCCCCACGATGGATTTGGTTGGTCTGTCGCTCCATAAGCGCCATACGCGACCGCCACGCCCAAAATAAAAACGAGTCCCCCCAAGACAAGTTTAGCAGACGACTTGCGCACGCGACTGTTGCTATTGCTGTCTTGACGGCAGCACTCGTAGGAGTAGCCAGTCTGCAATACTGCACTGGTGAAGGGCAGTTGAGCGTTATGCAAGGACAATTGGACGAAATTCACGAGGAGCAGCGTGCTTGGGTAGGGGCGTTCGGTATGGAACTCACTGGTCCCGTTGCTGTTGGCGAACTTATCGCTTCCAAAGTTCATTTGTCTAATACCGGACATACCCCAGCGCTTGCATTCAACGACACTGGTGCCTATGATTCCTCGGACGCAGGGGCAGCGCCAGATGATAAGGTGCTCGCAAAAGAAATGATTGATTACGCCAGCACTTGCCGACTCTTTCCCCCAAAAGAGGGAGGGCCAGTAATTTTCCCAAGCGAGAAACGTGAGTTCGATATTGAGTGGCCACCAAGCACTATGAACCCTCCCCCGAAATATGATGCTAATATTGCAAACGGCAGAAGAATTCTTATTACCCTCGGGTGTATTGCATACAAAAGCGCAGGGAAGACCCATCACACCACTTTTTGTTATTATTATTGGCGTGCGCATGTGGCCGAAAACGCGCTGCGCACTTGCGGGCTCGGAAATTACGCAGACTAGAGCCGCCGCTGAAATACGCATTGAAAACTTTGACCTAATGCCGCCGCCCCACTATACCGGCTTTTTGAAGCTGCTCTACGACTGGCAACCGATCATTGCCGGTGTTCTGGCGCTCCTCGTAGGTCTCTTCGCCGCTGCGCTGGTCGTTTGGCAAGTTCGCCTCATCAAGCGGCAAGTCGCATTTTCGACCTACCTCGATCTTGATAAAGAGTGGAACTCAAAGGAGATGATCGAAGCCCGCCAACAGGTACATCCACACAACGGCAAGGAATTATGGAATGGTCGCGTCTAGAAGGTATCCTTGAATTCTTTGAAAAGCTCGCAGCGATGTTTAAAATGTCAGGAGACATGCGTTTCATCTACGAAAGCACCCTCGGTTGGTACGCCGCACATTATTTTCTTTTTGCTCGCTCGCATGGACAGATAGATGCCCTCCGAAGAAGGTGGGAGGAACATCTGTATGAAGACCTCGAGAACTTCTATAGGTTTTACCTCACCCGCGAAGCTGGCCACAGTCGAAAGGCTCAGAAAAAATGGGAGTCCAAGCGTCTTGGCACGGAGGACAAATTCTGGGAGCGAGAACGCGAAGACTAACTGTATGTGACGCGATCTCGGCGCGTTGCTAACACCTTCGTGCGATGGGGGGGCCCGCTGCGTCGTGTGAAAACAACAGGGCCTCGCCGTCTCATGACACCGCCCGCCCGAACAGCGGCCCGGCGCCGCGGCGCTGCGCCGCCTGCGGGTAAAGCACCGCCTCGGCATAGACCCAGAGTGCGAGCGCGTCGGCTTCGTTGTCGTTAGCGACCGACCAGCCGTAGACCTCGCACATGCGGATCGTCGCCTTCTTCTTGTTCTCGCGCCCGGCCCAATTGCCGTGGCCGGTGAACGACTGGGTGATCTTGGTCGGCAGTTCCTCGCGGCATTCGATGCGGTGCTGGTGCGCCACCATCTCGACCAGCCCGCACAGGCTGATCAGCCGGCGCAGGGTGTGGATGTTGATCGGCTTCCTCCGGCTCGGCATCGTCCACACCGCACGGCCGCTGGCGGTGCGCACGCGCGGCGGCGTCACCTGCGGCACGTAGGGCGCCTCGAACGCGATCCACCGCGGCTGCAGCTCGCGGCAGCGCTCTTCGAGCCAGTCGCGAAACAAGTTCAGCACCTCGCCGGTGGCGGCGTTGGTCTTGCCGGCGCGGAAGGTGCCCCAGCTCGGCCGCATGCCCGGCAGCCCATGGGCAAAGCCGGTGGTCGTCGCCACGTCGAGCGCCAGCAATTCGCCGAACGGCTGAGATGCGGTCATTCTCGCGATTGGAAACCGACGCGCGCGAGCGGCGCCGCACCAGCGGGTGGCGTCCCCCAGCCGCCGCGCGGGCAGTCGGGGTCGAGCAGCGGACGCAATTTGTCGTCGTCGACCCAGCCCGGCATGTACACGCATGTCGCGCAGCGCTCGCGCTGGGTTACCGGCCCGGCGACGATGATGATGTGCCGCCCGCACCCGACGCAGTCGAACTCGGCCGCCGGCTTGTTCATCGCTCGCTCGATGCGCGGCCAGACCTCGGCCAGGGTGGCCAAATTGCGGCCAGTGGCGCCGCAGGGCTGATCGGGCCGGATCGGCCGGTAGAACTCCGACTGCAGCGACGGCCGCTGCGCGGTAATGCTCTTGTCGAGCTGCGCCTGGATGTCGAGCGCGCGGGCGACGTCCGCCAGGCTCGGCAGACGGTCGCCGCGCGCGGTGTTGCAGGCGGGATGGGCGAGCACGGTGTTGCCGTGCAACCCACCCCTGGGGGCCTGGCGGCGCGGCACGATGTGCTCGCGCGACCAGCCACGCCTTCGATCACGCTGTTGCGCCCGCCCGCGCAGCATCTCGCCGCCGCACCAGAAGCACAGCCCGCGTTGAATCCCGAACAGCGCCTTGATGACGCGGGTCTCGCGTTGTCCGTAGCCGCCATGCTGCTTCACGGCGCGAACTCGAGCTGGGCCAGCAGCGCATCGACCAGGATGCGGCCCTGGCTGCGCCAGCGCTCAAGGATGTTCTGGCCGCTCGGGCCTCGCTCGGCAAACTCCGCCCAGATGCGATCCGCCTCTTCCGGCGGTTCGGGCGCCGGCCAGGTGGGCGCCGTCGAAAAGGTCAAGTCCGGCGCGATCTTGGATTGGGCGCGCGACACCAGCAGCAACGCCTTGGCGAGCGCGTCGCCGGCGGTGATCCGCCGCAGCTCAGCGGCGACGTACGAGTTGTTGGTTATCACGCCGAACCCGCCGGCTCCCCGAGGTGGGCCCGAGCATCGGCCATGGCCTTGTCGACGCCCTTGCCCTTGGCTGACCCCTGGGGCGGCCGCGCGGGCGCTTGCCGACCGCCTGGTCGGCGAACGCCCGCGGCTTTGCCCCGTTGGCGCGCTTGGCCGTGTTCTCGGCCTCGGCCATCGCGGCCTGGCCGAGCGGGGTGTCGGCGAGCATCCCGAGGGCGGCGCGATAGCTGTCCAACAGCGCGTAGTGATCATGCCGCTCGTCGTCTTCCATGCGTCGCTCGCGCACAATCTGGCGGATGATGCCGGTCACGAAGCCGGCGCTTTTCGCCTCTGTGTAGACTTCCTTGATGTCGCCGGTGATCGCGTCGCGGTCGACATGCAGGCGCTCGATCCGGTCGACATAGCGAGCCGAGCGCGTTTCGTTGATGGCCCCGCCGAACTTGTCGGGGATTTCGTCGGCCAGTCGTTTTGCCATTTTCAGGACCTCCTCTTGTTCAGGTGTGCCGCGGCGGGAATTATTCCGGACCGCGGTGGTAGGCGACCGGTTGCAACGGCGAGGCGGCGACCGAGTTCAAGGTCGCGATCAGGCCGGTTGTCACCGTCCTCAGCCGGCGCACCGCGGCGCTGTCCTCCTCGGTGCGTTCTTCGCCGGCGCTGTATTCGCCGACCTCGATGATCAGCCGTGCCGCCAGATCGCAAAATGTGGCGATAACTGCTTGGTCCATTTGCGGGGTTTCCTTCGCTGTGGTTCAGGCGCTCGCCCGATCCTTGGTTTCGCCGGTTGTTTCGGTCATGTCGCGCAATTCCTCACGCGAGCGCAGGCCGAGCTCGCGTTGCAGCCGGGCTACAGTTTCGGCGCTGCTCGGATCGACTATCGCATTGCGGACTCGCTGGTTTGACGCCCCCCAGCGCTCTATGTTTTCGTGGATAAAACGCACAATCAGGCCGACATAGGCGATGGCCGCGGGGCCGTTGCCGACGCCGGCTGCTTCCTCGGCTTCTGCCGCCGGGCGCAACTTCGCCAGTTCCCGCTGCTCGTATTCCCAGCGTTCGACCTGGTCAGGCTTGGCGTTGGCGGGCGGTTCGAAGGCCGGGCGCCGACGGGAATATTTGGATGCGTCGTCGAAGTGCCGGCGCCACATTGCTTCGGTCTGTTCAACCCGCTGCTGACGAAACCAGCTGCCTTGGCCGGGTACATCCCCTTCAGGATCGATTGGCGAAGTCTTGGCAAAATCGTTGAGGACGACGCGGCGCCAGCCGTAGTCGTAAGCATGATAGCGCTCGCGATCGCCAGGAGAGAACGCGGCAAGCCCGATCTTCGTGCGTTGCTCTTGCAACGCAGCGCGGTCCTCGGGTGAAGGGAAGAAAAGAGGACCGCCGCTCATGCGGCAATGCTTCCGAACATCTCCATTTCTCGGGCTTTGATCTTCGCCATGAGGGGTGCGGGATAATCGCTCTCCGGCGACTCGAGCTGTCCGGCATGCCGCGCCTTGGCATAGTCCGCGATGTAATCACGTTCGACCGGGCCGGCGGTGCCTTCGTCGGTCCAGCGCTGGTCGTCAAGCCAGCTCGCGGGTTGAGCCCATTGCTGCCATTCCGGCTTTTGGCGCCGGTAGCGCGCGAGCCCGGACATGATGTCGACGATTTCGGCTATTTGCCGTGCTCGACGCCAAGCGGCAACGGCGCGCGGGCGTTTGGCTTTCAGCGGGTAAGCCGCGTAAAAGGCCTCGAACCCGGCTGCTTCCTCTTTTCCGTCATTGTTTTTCAGGAAAAACGCGCTCGCCGGCCGAGCCGGTTTTCCCGGTTCGGCCAATGTGTGTGTGATTCTCGTAGATTCAGAACTGGAGGAGTGGGTAGTACGACCCTCCTCTCTATCTCCCTCTCCTTCTCTTTCTGGCGTTCCCGCCGTTCCCAGCGTTCCCGACGTTGAAATATCGGGCGTTTTCGCGTTCCCGAGGGTGTTCCCGGCGCGGTTTTCCGCGTTCCCGGGAACGGGGTCAGGTGTTCCCGGAACGCCGGAACGCGTTCCCTGCGTTCCCGAAATCGGCAGCAAGAACTCGAGCTGGGTGCGCTGCCGCTCGCGGTATTTCCGGGTCCGCGGCGTCGATATGTTGCGCGCCGCAGCGCCGATGGCGGCGACCGCGGCGGCGCCCTGGCGCTTGGTCCAGTTGGCGATCGTATCGCCGGCGAGGCGGCCGAATTTGCGCAGGCTGGCGATGATCCGCTCGACGTCTTCAGACTTGATCCGCAGCCAGGCGGCCCAGACGCGCGGGTCGAAACCGGCGATCGAGCCGGTATCCGGCGCGTGCTCGCTGGTCCAGGTTAAGAGCTGGACGAAGGTCGCTCCGACCAGCCCGGGCGAAGTACCGGCATCATCGGCGACCGCGAGCCACAGCGGATCGGTCAATGCGTGAGGGTAGAGCTTGCACCAGCGCTCGCTCATTGCTCAGCGCTCCCCCGCGGCGATGGCTCAGACTCATCAATGCGGATCGTCATCGGCATGACCCCAACCCCCTGATATTTTGGGTTGCAACGATTGGCGCTGGCCGAGGTATCGGCTTGAAAGCCGGAGGTTTGTGAGGTAGGTTCCGGTCCAACTTGCCATGTCCTTCCGATCCGCAATCAAGGGAAATGGTTGAGTTTCAGCGCCGCCAAGGCGTGGCCCCGGCTCCTCTCAGCCGGGGCCTTTCATCTCCAGAGTGTTGGATTTGTAGCCACCGTGCAAGACGCGGACGCAGCGAAAATACCATCGCCACTTCCCTTAAAAAGCGTGTTATGTTATCGAAGCCTTCTAAAGCCGATGCGGATCGGGGCGAAAGTGGCAGACTCGTTGTGGATTACAATTCGGGCGCGAATCGAGCGACGCGCCACTGAACTCGGACGATCGGTCCGATCAATTATGCGTGAGGCCAACGTCGATATCGGTCTGATCTATCGCGACCGGATCGCCAGCCCGAAGGTCGACACGTTGCAGAAAATCGCCACAGCGGTGGGGTTGACCTTGCCGCAGATCATGGGGTTTGAACCCGCGGGCCCGGTGCCGCGAGAGGTTGTCGCTCAGGCGGTCCGCTGTGTTCGCAATTGTGTGGGCGCCGGCCTGAGCGAGGGCGCGGGCGGCCGCGAAGAGGCGCTTATCTCGGCACTCCAGATGGCGCTAAACATGCTGCTGAAGCATAGAGAGCTCGGCTATCCGATCGATGCACCCGAAACGACAGCACTTGTCGAGTCAGCCATAGCTGGGGTGCTGGCCAACGCGGATGTACCAGCATCGGAGCCAGCCACACCGCCAAAAACCCAAGCAGACACGGCCAATCGCTCCGGCCGCCGTGATACAAGACGAGCCCAGAGGCGCTGATCGCATGCGCCAGCACGGCGGCGCTGCCGCCGCAAAACAACGCGATGAACATCGTTAGGCTGTTGCCCAGATAGACGACCTCGACGACCCGCGAGATTGCCTCGCCGAGCGGCGCCAGCCCTATGCCGACCGCGATTTCGATACCGGTAAGTACCCAGAGCGCCCGGACATCACGCATTTTTGCCTCCCTTTTGGATGAGGTTTGTGCGGCATTAACTGTGTCGTTTCGTCATGTTTCGCGAATTGATCAGCGCGGGCAAGGGACAAATTTAAGAATCGATTCGGGCGGCGCGCCCGACAAACCTGGTTGACTGGGTGGATATAAGTCCACCATGATGATGGTGTCTCCGAGCGGATCGGGAACGCCTTCATGGTTCATATCTGCCGCTGGCCAGGGTGTAAACGCCGCCGTCCGCGCCATCTTTTGATGTGCCCCGCGCATTGGCGCGAGTTGCCGAAAGACCTGCGCCACGCGTTCTGGAACACCCATCGACCGGAATTTCCGGCCGAAGCCTACCTGCGCGCGGTCGCCAAGGCGCTCGCCTATGCGCGCCATCATCAACAACAACAACAGCAGGTCGAGGGCGGGTGATGGCGCGTCGTCCAGCAATGTGGCGGGTGGCGCTCGATGAGGGCGCCTTCCGCACCCTGGTCGCGGGCGGCACGGTCGCCGTCCGGCTCAGCGACGGCGGCCAGGCCGAGATCATCCTTGCCGACGTCGGTTGGAGCCAAATCCTACGGGCGGTGCTCGACGGCATCGCGCCTGAACCGGGCCCGCCCAAGCGGCCGCCCGACCCGCCCGAGGCGCGCGAGTTTCTGCCGCGGAGCGGACGGCGATGACCGGGCTCGCCACGGTAATCCGCTGTTCGGCATTGACGGCGTATCCCGACTGCAACCGGCGCGGCGCGGCCCGGCTGTTCTGGCGCGAGATCAGCGCCGCCGGCTTCCGGCTGCGCTCGACGCCGCGCGGCATCGGCGCCGCGATCGGCTCGGCGGTGCACAAAGCCGCGGAAGTCGTCCTCAAGGAAAAGGCGGAAACCGGAAGTCTGCCGCCGTCGACGGTCGCCGCCGATTGCGCCGCCGAGACGCTGCTCGAAGGGCTGCGCGAGGGCGAAACCGTGTTCGACCGCACCACCGCCAACCGGGTCGAAGGCGAGGTTACCGTGGTCGGTATGGCGCGCGCCTATCACCGGCTGGTAGCGCCGGCCGTCGAGCCGATCCTTGTCGAGGAAAGGCTCGAAGCCGAAATCGCCCCTGGCTTGATCTTGTCGGGTCGGCCAGACCTCGTCGCGCGCGAGCCTCACAAAATCCGCGATTTGAAGACCTCGACCCGCGACGGCGGCAGCCACGCGCCGCAGATCGGCGGCTATTCGCTGTTGGCGCGCAGTCACGGGCTCGACATCGAAGAGGCCGCGGTCGACAGCATCAAGCGCGTGGCGATCGGCAAGCCACAGCCCGACCCGACCTCGAAGGCAGTCGCGGTCGCCCAGGCCGAGACCGCGGCCTCGAACATCCTGAAGCATATCGCGGCCGACCTTGAGACGTTCCGCCATGGCGATGCGGAGCGCCATATCCTGCCCGGCGACCCGTGGGCGTTCCAGGCCAACCCGGCCTCGATCTTGTGTTCACCGAAATACTGCCCGGCCTTTAACACCGAGTTTTGTCGAGAGGGCGATCCGGCAAAGGAAGCGGTGCGGTGAGCACCGAACTCGTCCGCTATGACGCGATGTGCCAGGCGATCGCCGCGGCCTACGAGGTCGACGAGGTCAAGGAGATCCGCGACCGGGCGGCGGCGCTCGAATATTACGCGAGGCAGAGCCTCAACGTCGAAGCCGAGCGCCAGTGCTGCGAGATACGCCTGCGCGCTGAACGGAAGGCCGGCCGATTGCTGGCGAAGGGGGAGAAGGCTCAGGGCGGCAGGCCGAGTAAAACCCCTTCCTCGACGGCAGGGGTTTCGACGCTAAAGGATCTCGGCATTACTCCAAAGCAATCCTCGCAATGGCAGAAGCTCGCCGCGGTACCCGAACCGCAATTTGAAGCGGCACTGGCCGCCCCAGAAAAGCCGACCACCAACGGCATCATCACTGCCGCAGCCCCCCCGGTAATCACCCCGGTCAGCGACAAGGCTTTGTGGCTTTGGGGCCGGCTGCGCGATTTCGCGCGCATGGGTTTGCTGGCGACAACACCGACCGAAGTCATGGCGACGATGACCCCGACCATGAGTGACGACGTGCGCGCTGAGGCGCCGCGCGTGATCGCTTGGCTTAGCCGTATTCGGGAGGAGCAATAGTATGCCGCGTTCTCGTCGTGACCCACCGCCGCCCGATCATTTACGCGAACTCGTCGCACGCATCATCGAGCTGCGTCGCGGTCAGCCGCGGATTAGCCCAAGCTGGGTAGCAACCGAGGCGATGTATGATCTTGATCGCCGACGAACGGTCGAGCGCGAACACCCAATGATCTGGGAGGGTTGCCATCTGCAATTGCGCCAAATCGCCCGACAGTTATTGGCGCAGCGATTTGAACAGGGTGAGGAAACCGAGGATTTACTTTTTAAGGATTTGCAGTGGCGATACCCGAGCGTGCGATCGGCCAATACGGAAGAGCCTGAATATGTCCTGCGCGATCTATTGAGTGACGAGGACATAGCCTACAACGTCGGGCGATTGCGTGCCGAGGCTTTGGCAAAGATGCAGCACGCCGACGCTCTCGAAGCCTGGGGCCGAAATCGCGGCGACGTGGCCTGAGCCATGGCCCAGACCGAAACCGCGCTCGCCCGCCCGCAGCTCGTCGCCTCGCGCATCAGGCCGCCGGCGACGGTCGGTGAATTGTTGGGCCGCGACGACGAAACGGTCGCTCGCCTGCGGGCGGTGTCGACCAAGTATCTGCCGCCCGATCGCGCGTTGCGCCTGGCGATCATGGCGGTGCGGCGCACCCCGCGGTTGGCGCAATGCGACCCGGCGAGCTTTATGGGCTCGCTGATGAGCGCATCGGGTCTCGGGCTCGAACCGAACACGGTCAAAGGCCATGCCTATCTGATCCCGTTCGAAATCGCCGGCCAAAGCGCGAGGGCGGCCGTGTCGTCACCGACGACAACGGCAAATGGGTTTGGGAAACCTATTACGAGTGCCAGTTCCAGATCGGCTACAAAGGCTTTGTCGCCTTGTTCTACCGCACCGGCCTGATCACCGCAGTCACCGCCGAGGCAATTTATGAAGGCGACAAGTTCGAGCATCGCAAAGGCAGCGAGAATTACCTCAGCTACGAGAAAACGTTGGGGCCGCGCGGCGATCTATTAGGCTCGTTTTGCTATACCCGACTGAAAGACGGCGAGGCTTTCACGGTCTTGCCGGCCGCCGAGGTCTACAAGGTGCGGGCCCGGTCGCAGACCTACCGCACCTTGAGCAGAAATGTCGAAGAGGCCGAGAACGAGCGCGAGAAGACGCGCGCCGAGCGGTTGTTGGCCGAAACGCCCTGGGTAATGTGGGAATCCGAAATGGCGGCCAAGACCGCGATCAAGCGGCATGGCAAGCAGGTCGACATCGACAGCCCGCTGCTCTCCGTCGCCGCCGATCTCGACGGGCTTTCAGACGCCGGCGCCATCGACATCCGGGCGATGACCGAGCCCGAGGTCGCGCACGAAATCCTCGAAGGCAACCAGGAGATCCCGACGGCGGAGGATGAGCCCGAACCGATGAGCCGAGCGACCGCCCGGCTGCGGACGAGACCAAGCCCGCGGAAGACGATCGTCCACCCCCGCCGGCCGACGAATCACGGGAGCGCCAGACCAGGCGTCGGACAGCAGCGCCGGCCGCAACCCAAACCGCGCCACAGACAAACCCAGAAACGTCCAAGCCACAGGAGGGGAGGCCGCCGGATCAAGGAACCGGCGCCGCAAGCCAAACCCCGGGCAGCAGGCGACGCGTCAATTTCGAGATGTGAGGGCGACCATGAACGACATCAGCGAGGGCGACATCT
>CAVZJF010000049.1:0-11258 GCA_963775525.1 uncultured Alphaproteobacteria bacterium
TCAGATATGTGCATCAAAACCAAGGCGCTGATCGAATTGCGCTTTTTCGATGCAGATTTCTGATGCATAATGCGGGGCATGATTTACGGCTATGCCCGCGTCTCGACCGACGCCCAAGACCTCACCAGCCAGCTTGCCCAACTGAAGGCGGCCGGGTGCGAAAAGGTGTTCCGCGAGAAGATCACCGGCACGACCGCCGACCGGCCGCAGCTTCAAAAGCTGATGAAGGCCCTCGCGCCCGGCGATGTTGTCATCACCCCGGCGGTTGACCGCCTCTCGCGCGATGCGACCGACCTTCTGGTGATCGCCCGCGACATGCAGCGCGCCGGCGCGGGCCTGCGTTCGATTGCCGAGCCGGTTGTCGATACCACGTCCGATTTTGCCGAGCTTGTTCTTGCCATGCTTGGCGTCGCGGCGAAGCTCGAACGCCGGCGCATTATCGAGCGCACGGCGCGGGGCCGGGCCGATGCGAAGGCCAAGGGCGTCAAATTCGGCCGCAAGCCGACGCTCACCCCGCACCAGCAGCAGGAGGCCCGCGAACGCCTCGCGGCCGGCGAGACGCAACGCAGCGTCGCCCGCACCTACAACGTCAGTCAGGCGACGATTTCGCGGCTCACGGCATGACTAGAGGAGGTCGCGCACAATGTTTAGAAACGAGCAAATTAAAAAGCGCGATATTGATACGCTTAAGCGCTGGGTTCTGCATAAATTCGCTAAGAATGGCAGCTATATGATAGCCATCAAGGAAATGACGAAGGGGAATATATTATATCGCGGAGTGCCGTGCCGGGAACGTCCTACGTCTATTCGCCACGTTTCCTACCATCCGCGACCAGAGGAAGTTAAGCAAGGCCGCATAAATCGAGACAATCAGCCTCAATTCTACTGTTGCGCTGGGCCGCGGCTGCCGACCGGTCGCATTTTTGATCCCGCTGCTGCCGCGTCCGCGGTGTTTTACGAACTCCGAGCAAAGCCGGGAGACCGCATCGCCGTATCCGCCTGGGAAGTTACAACACCGCTTCTAATGTACAATCTTGGGTATCATGCTCGTGCTCTTCAACAGATGGGAACGCAGGTGCAAAACATAGCCGCAAGACGGAAAATAACAAATCCAATTCCGAATGAAGCCCCTGCGAATTCTACAATGCATTACCGCGCATCCAAAGCATTTGCTGCGGATATACCGCAAGGAAAAGAGTATAGATATAAACAATCCATCGCAATAAACGAGGCGTTAGCTGAATTCGAGTTACTTCCGCCTGACGGCGCTCATACCGCTCCGAGCCATTCTGAGATTGCGGGCACCGCTTACCCGACACTGCAAATGCGCGGCGATGCAGATAACGTTGTACTGCTGCCGACATTTGTTGATAGCAGCCTCAAAATTAAATCCGTGAGTTACGTTATGGTCGAGCATGTGAACGAAGCGACGAGCGAATACAGGCTCCTGACCATAGAATTCGATAATACATTTGCTGACGGCGAAATAAACTGGTGGGACGAAGTCGGAAACGAAGTTGATCGGAGGTCTTCAGTTAGTTTTACGAACGGAAATTGGATTGTTCGTGATGGCTATAATTGCGTTATCGACTTGCACAAGATGTTTGGAATTCCGGCGTGATGTTCAGTTTCGCTCACTCATCATCCGAGGAATGCTTTTCGAGCCGCACGCAGTAAAAACATGGCGGAGCCGGTTACGAAAGATATCGCAATCAAGAATCGTATCGGGTCTAACAAAAGACCGAGAGTGCTTGCTGCCAAATTAACGGGCCAAGAATGTGCGCGCTCGAAGCGGGCAGTGATATTTTGGCGCTCAATTGCCTCGCGACACTGCTCCGCGATCAATTTTGCCGATGCTTCCGGCATCGGCTTGTTACCGATCTGGCCCGTGGCTACGCAGTTGCGAATGTCTGGCCCCTCCAGAAGGTATTCTATGCAATAGGATGCAAGCGACGTGAGGCTAAGTCCGACGACGAGGGCAGCTAAGATCGTCCCGGTTTTGACCCACCACGGCAGTTTCATGGCTGTGCCCATTTTCTGGCGAGATCATCCTGTGACGCTGATTTTCCAGAACGTACCTTATCCGACTTTGGATCACGCACGGACTGCTAAACGGCTGATTTCCTTTTCGGCGGCGGTTCCCTCGACGATCCGCAAGACACCCGCGACTGCGTTGAATGCCGGTGTTCGTAGGTTGCGCACGATCTCAGGGGAAAACGGCATAATCCCCTTATTAGTTCGGACATCATCCAGGTGCCTCGTGATGTGACCCATGATGCCCCGCAGGCGCAAAACAGCGGTAACAAGGTCTGCGTTGCCGACCTGATGCAAGGGAACTGCGGCCAACCCATCCATTGGAACGTCGAAGTCGCTCGGCGCGTGAGAGCGAAGAAAACTTGCCCACGCATCCGACCCCGGCGATTGCGGATAATTCTGAAGCATGGTGTCTATGGCGTCTAAACAGTTGCGGGCAAGTGCTGCAATGCTTTCCCTCAATTGCTGTTTTGCGATGCGCTCGCGTTCTTTGGCCTCCCGAGAACTTTGGCTAGCGATCAAAGCCGCAGAAAGAATGATGATGATAGCGCCGACCGCTTGTACCCACGCAGCCGTACCCTCGTGACGGTCTAAGATTGGATAGAGCCACCAAAGGAGACCCACTGCCATAGCGACAAGCGCAGGCGGCAAACTCCACGCCATAATTTTTCCGAGTACTCTCGGCATCACGATTTCTCCAATTTTCCATATAACGTCTTCTGCGCCAAACGCGCGTGGACATTCGGCGTGGTCGCGCCGCGATGACCGCCGCGCTCACCGTTGACCGGCTGACGCCGGCCGCCCGAGCAATCGGTACTTGTGTTGCGGCTGCCGGGCCGGACAAATAAGCTGAAGCGTTCCAAGCGAGAGCCGTTGCGGAGGAGAATGAATGAGGAGCCGCCGCGCATCCGCCGAGAGGTTGCTGAAGACGGCGCGATTTCGCAGGGTTATAGGGTCTATTTTAGTGGCTTTGGGAATGATTGCGTGGGTGTCAGCGATTTTACTTCCGTTTCGTGAGCGTTTTCTTGCGATTATCTTCGGTGGGGCGTTGGTTTCAGCCGGCATCCTTCTGATCACCACTTCCGTCTAATAATAAGGGGCGCTCGGTCCCTGTGACAACCGTATCGACGCGCCGACTACCGCACTGCGAGCACAGAAGCCGGGGCGTGCCAAATAAGAACAGGTGTCGCCGTCTCATGACATCGCCCGCCCGAACAGCGGCCCGGCGCCGCGGCGCTGCGCCGCCTGCGGGTACAGCACCGCCTCGGCATAGACCCAGAGTGCGAGCGCGTCGGCCTCGTTGTCGTTGGCGACCGGCCAGCCATAGACCTCGCACATGCGGATCGTCGCCTTCTTCTTGTTCTCGCGCCCGGCCCAATTGCCGTGGCCGGTGAACGACTGGGTGATCTTGGTCGGCAGTTCCTCGCGGCATTCGATCCGGTGCTGGTGCGCCACCATCTCGACCAGCCCGCACAGGCTGATCAGCCGGCGCAGGGTGTGGATGTTGATCGGCTTCCTTCGGCTCGGCATGGTCCACACCGGCGTGCCCGCTGGCGCTGCGCACCCGCGACGGCGTGACCTGCGGCACGTAGGGCGCCTCGAACGCGATCCACCGCGGCTGCAGCTCGCGGCAGCGCTCGTCGAGCCAGTCGCGAAACAAGCTCAGCACCTCGCCGGTGGCGGCGTTGGTCTTGCCGGCGCGGAAGGTGCCCCAGCTCGGCCGCATGCCCGGCAGCCCATGGGCAAAGCCGGTGGTCGTCGCCACGTCGAGCGCCAGCAGGCCGCCCATCACGTCGGCCACACCTCAGCGAGGGTGGTGAACGGCGCCTTGATGACCCGGGTGTCGTGCTGACCGTGCTGCTTCATGCGGTGCCTGCCGGCTCCCCGCCTTCGAGGTGGGCCCGAGCATCGGCCATGGCCTTGTCGACGCCCTTGCGCGGGCGGCCGCGCGGGCGCTTGCCGACCGTCTGATCGGCGAACGGCCGCGGCTTGGCGCCGTTGGCGCGCCTGGTTGTGTTCTCGACTTCGTGTCGCGCCATCGCGGCCTGGCCGAGCGGGGTGTCGGCGAGCATCCCGAGGGCGGCGCGATAGCTGTCCAACAGCGCGTAGTGATCATGCCGCTCGGAGTCTTCCATGCGTCGCTCGCGCACAATCTGGCGGATGATGCCGGTCACGAAGCCGGCGCTTTTCGCCTCCGCGTAGACTTCCTTGATGTCGCCGGTGATCGCGTCGCGGTCGACATGCAGGCGCTCGATCCGGTCGACATAGCGAGCGAGCGCGGTTTCGTTGATGGCCCCGCCAAACTTCTCGGGGATTTCGTCGGCCAGTCGTTTCGCCATTTGGTCAGACCTCCTTTTGTTTCAGCGGTGCGCGGCGGAGTTATTCCGGACCGCGGTGGTAGGCGACCGGTTGCAGCGGCGAGGCGGCGACCGAATTCAAGGTCGCGATCAGGCCGGTTGTCACGGTGCGCAGCCGGCGCACCGCGGCGCTGTCCTCCTCGGTGCGCTCTTCGCCGGCGCTGTAGTCGCCGACCTCGATGATCAGCCGCGCGGCGAGATCGCAAAATGTGGCGATAACCTGTTGGTCCATTTGCGGGGTTTCCTTTGCTGTGGTTCAGGCGCTGGCCCGATCCTTGGTTTCGCCGGTTGTTTCGGTCATGTCGCGCAATTCCTCACGCGAGCGCAGGCCGAGCTCGCGTTGCAGCCGGGCTACAGTTTCGGCGCTGTTCGGATCGACTATCGCATTGCGGACTCGCTGGTTTGACGCCCCCCAGCGCTCTATGTTTTCGTG
The DNA here is from genome assembly GCA_963775525.1 of uncultured Alphaproteobacteria bacterium. GTDB lineage: Bacteria > Pseudomonadota > Alphaproteobacteria > ATCC43930 > CGMCC-115725 > AP-15. Next base: position 4,825 of record CAVZJF010000049.1, read on the forward strand.
GATAAAACGCACAATCAGGGCGACATAGGCGATGGCCGCGGGGCCGTTGCCGACGCCGGCTGCTTCCTCGGCTTCTGCCGCCGGGCGCAACTTCGCCAGTTCCCGCTGCTCGTATTCCCAGCGTTCGACCTGGTCAGGCTTGGCGTTGGCGGGCGGTTCGAAGGCCGGGCGCCGGCGGGAATATTTGGATGCGTCGTCGAAGTGCCGGCGCCACATTGCTTCGGTCTGTTCAACTCGCTGCTGACGAAACCAGCTGCCTTGGCCGGGTACATCCCCTTCAGGATCGATTGGCGAAGTCTTGGCAAAATCGTTGAGGACGACGCGGCGCCAGCCGTAGTCGTAAGCATGATAGCGCTCGCGATCGCCAGGAGAGAACGCGGCAAGCCCGATCTTCGTGCGTTGCTCTTGCAACGCAGCGCGGTCCTCGGGTGAAGGGAAGAAAAGAGGACCGCCGCTCATGCGGCAATGCTTCCGAACATCTCCATTTCTCGGGCTTTGATCTTCGCCATGAGGGGTGCGGGATAATCGCTCTCCGGCGACTCGAGCTGTCCGGCATGCCGCGCCTTGGCATAGTCCGCGATGTAATCACGTTCGACCGGGCCGGCGGTGCCTTCGTCGGTCCAGCGCTGGTCGTCAAGCCAGCTCGCGGGTTGAGCCCATTGCTGCCATTCCGGCTTTTGGCGCCGGTAGCGCGCGAGCCCGGACATGATGTCGACGATTTCGGCTATTTGCCGTGCTCGACGCCAAGCGGCAACGGCGCGCGGGCGTTTGGCTTTCAGCGGGTAAGCCGCGTAAAAGGCCTCGAACCCGGCTGCTTCCTCTTTTCCGTCATTGTTTTTCAGGAAAAACGCGCTCGCCGGCCGAGCCGGTTTTTCCGGTTCGGCCAATGTGTATGTGATTCTCGTAGATTCAGAGCCGGAGGAGTGGGTAGTACAACTCTCCTCTCTATCTCCCTCTCCTTCTCTTTCTGGCGTTCCCGCCGTTCCCAGCGTTCCCGACGTTGAAATATCGGGCGTTTTCGCGTTCCCGGGGGTGTTCCCGACGTGGCTTTCCGCGTTCCCGGGAACGGCGCCAGGTGTTCCCGGAACGCCGGAACGGGTTCCCGGTATCGGCAGAAGCAGTTCAAGCTGGGCGCGCTGGCGCGCGCGATATTTGCGGGTCCGCGGCGTCGATATGTTGCGCGCCGCAGCGCCGATGGCGGCGACCGCGGCGGCGCCCTGGCGCTTGGTCCAGTTGGCGATCGTATCGCCGGCGAGGCGGCCGAATTTGCGCAGGCTGGCGATGATCCGCTCGACGTCTTCAGACTTGATCCGCAGCCAGGCGGCCCAGACGCGCGGGTCGAAGCCGGCGATCGAGCCGGTATCCGGCGCGTGCTCGCTCGTCCAGGTTAAGAGCTGGACGAAGGTCGCTCCGACCAGCCCGGGCGAAGTACCGGCATCATCGGCGACCGCGAGCCACAGCGGATCGGTCAATGCGTGAGGGTAGAGCTTGCACCACCGCTCGCTCATCGCTCCCTCCCCCGCGATGGCTCGCAATCAACAAAGCGGATCGTCATCGGCATGGCCCAATCCCCTGAATTTTTGGGTTTGCAACGATTGGCGCTGGCCGAGGTATCGGCTTGAAAACCGGCCGTTTGTGAGGTAGGTTCCGATCCAACTTGCCATGTCCTTCCGATCCGCAATCAAGGGAAATGGTTGAGTTTCAGCGCCGACAAGGCGTGGCCCCGGCTCCTCTCAGCCGGGGCCTTTCATCTCCAGAGTGTTGGATTTTTAGCCATCTGGTCAAGACGCGGTCGCCGCGAAAATACCATCGCTGCTTCCCTTAAAAAGCGTGTTATGTTATCGAAGCTCTCTAAAGCCGATGCGGATCGGGGCGAAAGTGGCAGACTCGTTGTGGATTACAATTCGGGCGCGAATCGAGCGACGCGCCACTGAACTCGGACGATCGGTCCGATCAATTATGCGTGAGGCCGACGTCGATATCGGTCTGATCTATCGCGACCGGATCGCCAGCCCGAAGGTCGACACGTTGCAGAAAATCGCCACGGCGGTGGGGTTGACCTTGCCGCAGATCATGGGGTTTGAACCCGCGGGCCCGGTGCCGCGAGAGGTTGTCGCTCAGGCGGTCCGCTGTGTTCGCAATTGTGTGGGCGCGGGCCTGAGCGAGGGCGCGGGCGGCCGCGAAGAGGCGCTTATCTCGGCACTCCAGATGGCGCTAAACATGCTGCTGAAGCATAGGGAGCTCGGCTATCCGATCGATGCACCCGAAACGACAGCACTTGTCGAGTCAGCCATAGCTGGGGTGTTGGCGAACGCGGGTGTACCAGCATCGGAGCCAGCCACACCGCCAAAAACCCCAGCAGACACGGCCAATCGCTCCGGCCGCCGTGATACAAGACGAGCCCAGAGGCGCTGATCGCATGCGCCAGCACGGCGGCGCTGCCGCCGCAAAACAACGCGATGAACATCGTTAGGCTGTTGCCCAGATAGACGACCTCGACGACCCGCGAGATTGTCTCGCCGAGCGGCGCCAGCCCTATGCCGACCGCGATTTCGATACCGGTAAGTACCCAGAGCGCCCGGACATCACGCATTTTTGCCTCCCTTTTGGATGAGGTTTTGTGCGGCATTAACTGTGTCGTTTCGTCATGTTTCTCGAATCGATCAGCGCGGGCAAGGGACAAATTTAAGAATCGATTCGGTCAGCGCGCCCGACAAACCTGGGTTGACTGGGTGGATATAAGTCCACCATGATGATGGCGTCTCCGAGCGGGTCGGGAGCGCCTTCATGGTTCATATCTGCCGCTGGCCAGGGTGTAAACGCCGCCGTCCGCGCCATCTTTTGATGTGCCCCGCGCATTGGCGCGAGTTGCCGAAAGACCTGCGCCACGCGTTCTGGAACACCCATCGACCGGAATTTCCGGCCGAAGCCTACCTGCGCGCGGTCGCCAAGGCGCTCGCCTATGCGCGCCATCAACAACAACAGCAGGTCGAGGGCGGGTGATGGCGCGTCGTCCAGCAATGTGGCGGGTGGCGCTCGATGAGGGCGCCTTCCGCACCCTGGTCGCGGGCGGCACGGTCGCCGTCCGGCTCAGCGACGGCGGCCAGGCCGAGATCATCCTTGCCGACATCGGTTGGAGCCAAATCCTGCGGGCGGTGCTCGACGGCATCGCGCCTGAACCGGGCCCGCCCAAGGGGCCGCCCGACCCGCCGGAGGCGCGCGAGTTTCTGCCGCGGAGCGGACGGCGATGATGACCGGGCTCGCTACCGTCATCCGCTGTTCGGCGCTGACGGGGTATCCCGACTGCAACCGGCGCGGTGCGGCGCGGCTGTTCTGGCGCGAGATCAGCGCCGCCGGCTTCCGGCTGCGCTCGACGCCGCGCGGCATCGGCGCCGCGATCGGCTCGGCGGTGCACAAAGCCGCGGAAGTCGTCCTCAAGGAAAAGGCGGAAACCGGAAGTCTGCCGCCGTCGACGGTCGCCGCCGACTGCGCCGCCGAGACGTTGCTCGAAGGGCTGCGCGAGGGCGAAACCGTGTTCGACCGCACCACCGCCAACCGGGTCGAAGGCGAGGTTACCGTGGTCGGCATGGCGCGGGCCTATCACCGGCTGGTGGCGCCGACCGTCGAGCCGATCCTCATCGAGGAAAGGCTCGAAGCCGAAATCGCCCCCGGCTTGATCTTGTCGGGCCGGCCCGACCTCGTCGCGCGCGAGCCTCACAAGATCCGCGATTTGAAGACCTCGACCCGCGCCGGCGGCAGTCACGCGCCGCAGATCGGCGGCTATTGGCTGTTGGCGCGCAGTCACGGGCTCGACATCGAAGAGGCCGCGGTCGATAGCATCAAGCGCGTGGCGATCGGCAAGCCGCAGCCCGACCCGACCTCAAAGGCGGTCGCGGTCGCCCAGGCCGAGACCGCGGCCTCGAACATCCTGAGGCATATCGCGGCCGACCTTGAGACGTTCCGCCATGGCGATGCGGAGCGCCGCATCCTGCCCGGCGACCCGTGGGCGTTTCAGGCCAACCCGGCCTCGATCCTGTGCAGCCCGAAATATTGCCCGGCCTTCGGCACCGAATTCTGCCACGAGGGCGATCCAGCAAAGGAACGGGCGCGGTGACAGAGACGACGCTGCCGGCGGATCAACTGACGCTGCTCGACGATCCGCAGAGCGACGCCCGATCAATGGCGATTTTACGCGAGCTGCCGCCAGCGCGTCTGCCAGACAGTTACGAAGCCGCGAAACTCGCCCTGGTGAATTGTGCCCGCATCGACGAGTGCAAGAACTGGGCGGACAAAGCGGCGGCACTCGCCAGCTATGCCAAGCAAGCCAATGACAGCACCCTGCGCGACATGGCTACCCGCATCCAGGGCAGAGCGGTGCGCCGCGAAGGCGAGCTGCTCGAAGAGATCGAGGCGGCTAAACCAGGGCCGAGGCCGCCGGCTAATTCGGTGTCGTCGCCGGCACCTAATTCCGGTCGCTTTGCGGCAGCCGAAGAGGCGGGTCTATCTCGCCGTCAAACAGTCACCGCAATACGCGTCGCCAACATCCCCCCGGCCGAGTTTGAGGCGGCGATCGAGAGCGACAAGCCCCCGACAGTGACCGAGCTGGCCCGGCGCGGGACCGAGACCAAACGCAAGCCGCTGGTCGATCTCGGCATGCGCACGCCGGAAGAGTTCGCCGCCGCCACTGGCTTGATGGCGGCGCTCGACGGTCTCGAACGCTACGCCGCAAACGCCGATTTGCCATTGGCCATAGCTGGTCTCAACGCCCGCGAAGCCGGTGAAACCAAGCAGACGGTTCTGACGCTGGACCAATGGCTCGGCGGGCTGAAGGAGAGCCTCGATGGCGTTCACGCACAGTGATCTTTATGCCGAGGTAAAGGAGCTGGTTCGCGTCGAGGTGGCGGCCGGCAGGATCGTCAAAGCAGCCTGGATAGTGCCGTTGATGGCGAAGAAGCACCCGGCGCCGCGCACCTGGCGGGGCGACCACGCCGATGCCTGGCGGGTTTCCTACCGAGAACACGTCAAGGACCTGGCGCGCCTCTGCGTTCGGGAGTTCAAGCAGAAGGAAGAGGAGCTTGATCCTCAGCAACCCTCGCTGCCCGGCTTCAAGCGCTTGCAGCGGTCTTATCAAATAGACCGCAATGGCGAGCCAATGGTGGTGCCGCTGATCCAGATGAATGATGACGAGATCGAGGAGAAAGCGACAGAACTCGACCGGCTCGCTGCCGGCAATACAGCACACGCCGCCGAGCTGCGCCGATATTTGCGGGACCGCAAAGCGGCGGCATGAGGGGCGGGTTAATGCAGAGCACGCCCGAAATCGCCCTTCCCGATCCGCTGGCCAAGAAGGACTGAAGATGGCCCAGACCGCTGTTGCCCGCCCGCAGCTCGTCGCCCCCCGAATTGACCGGGGCCAGGCCGCGACCCTGGACGCGGTGCGCACGATGACCGGCGGCTTCGACGTCGACGCGTGGCACGTCATGGAGGAGCGCGACAACGCGCTGATCGCCGACGAGATCCTGCACGGGCCGGGCTCGTCGAAATTCGTTTACAGTTTCGACATTGCCGGCCAACGAGAGCCTGTCACCGGGATCAGCGTCGTCGGCGCCCGCCATTTGGCGGCGCATTACAAGGGGTTGAAGCATCGCCTTGTCGCCGCGATGCAGAAGACCGGGGCATTGTTCACCTTCACCTCTTACCCGGCCGAGAACCTGCCGATGGCGGTGTCGTGCTCGATCGTCCCCGAGCTCGAGGACGAAGCCGATTTCTACGCCGCGGTGTGCGAGATGGTCGACCTCAAGACCGGCAACGCGATCCAGATCGAGCGCCGCGAGCTGCGCTACGAGGAGCGCCGCGGCGGCGGTTATTTCGAGCGCCCGAATTACGCGACGATCGCCCAGTCGAAAGCCTACCGCAACGCGGTCCTCGCCCTCGTCCCGCAGGACATCGTGATCCGCTGGAAGCTCGACATGCTGCGGCTCAAAAAGGAAGAGGTCATCACCGCCTCGGTGATCGACGAGAAGCGCGCGAACGTGCTGCAATTCGCAGCACAGAAGGCGATCGCTCTCGACCGCCAGGCCGTCGAGCACCTGACCCTCGATCAGATCGCCGGGCTCGGCGACGCGGCGCGCGAGGGTCGGCTGCCGGCCTTTGTCGAAGCCGCCAAGGCGCTCGGTCTCGGTTTGGAGATGGCGCAAGAGCAGCGGGCGAGCCGGCACCGACAAACGACAAAGCGCCCCGCCGCAGGGCCGGGAGCCCGCCACCCGCCGGCGGACGTCAACAGCAGCACCGGCACAAACGACCGCCCCAGCGGCCTCGGAAACGCCCCCAGGCAACGCGCCGCCGGCGGGCGATGAAAGCGGAAGCCTGTCCCATCAAGACCAACCCGCTGGGGGAACCTGGCGACGCGTCAACTTCGAAATGTGAGGACGAAG
>CAVZJF010000050.1:0-26532 GCA_963775525.1 uncultured Alphaproteobacteria bacterium
GAGACGGTAGGGAAACAGTGTGGGAACACCCGTCCTGAGGTCCCAAAGCCCGCGGTCATTCTAGCGTTATGGCGGAGAGGGAGGGATTCGAACCCTCGGTCCCCCGCAAAGGGGACAACGGTTTTCGAGACCGCCCCGATCGACCGCTCCGGCACCTCTCCGTGTGAGCGGGGCCGGCGACTTAGCACAACATCCCGCGGAACGGCAAGAGAACAGATGCGGGAATGGCCTCCGGTTGCCGCCGATTTGCCCAACCGGCGATTGGCGGGAGACCCGCGAAGTTGAACGTGGAGAGCGGCATTTGCCGGTGAAGGGTCGGGGGACGGGTCGGCCCGCCAAGAACGGCGCGTATGCCCGTGCCCGTGCGGCCGAAGCGAACCAGCGATGCGGGGCAGGCTGAACGCCCGGCAGCGGACCACCAGCGAATAGGCCCACCAGATTAATAGGTTGGTGGTGCGATCCGGCCCACGGATGGGAACCATCCGTTGGCATCGCACCCTAGCGAGCGGCGCGGCGCGGGCAGCCGACGATTTCCGCCGCCCCGATGACCCCGAAAATCTCGATCAGCCTCGCGACCTGGTCGAGCAAGTCGCGCTGGCCGTAATCCTCGCCGGTCTCCATCAGGATCGCGTCGGCGAGAAAGCCGGGCGAGACCTCCTCGAGCCATCGCCCATACCGCAGGATACATTGCGTTGTAGCCATTGGTTTAAATGCTCGTCAAAATTGCGTCAATGCTTCGCCTCAGGGTGAGCCTCGACTGTTAATAAACTGTTAACAGGCCAAACAGGCTGACGAAATATGGGACGCTAACCAAGCCTGCTCGCAAAGCGGCATGCGCCCGCGGGCGTTTCGCCCCGCGGATCTCGCCCCGCGGATCTCGGCGGCGCTGCGCGCGGCGGGCCGGGCGGCCCAATATCGGCCGAGGCCGAAATTACCCCGGTGGCCTCGGCCGGCGCGTCGCCGCCTCGCGGTCAGCGCGATCCGGCGCTCGCGCGCCGGCGCCGCGATGCGTTAGCCTCTGCCTCGCGGTTTTGCCGGAGCAAAAGCGTTTTTGTCGGGAGGAAGAGATGAGCGCGTTGGCGGACTATCAAACGAAGTACCAGAGCGCCCGCATCGAGCGCCGCGGCGGCATCCTTCAGGTGAGCTTTCACACCGAAGGCCAGTCGCTGCGCTGGGGTTTTCTGCCGCATGGCGAACTCCCCGAGCTGTTTCACGACATCGGCGCCGACCGTGACAACCGGGTCGTGATCCTGACCGGCACCGGGGCCGAGTTTTCCGGGCCGCGGGCGACCCCCGGCACCTCGTCGTTTCCGTCGCGGCCGTCGATCGAGCGCATCGACCGCATTCATTGGGAGGGCCGGCACCTGCTGATGAACCTGCTGAACATCGAGGTCCCGGTGATCAGCGCGATCAACGGGCCCGCCTGGCGCCATTCCGAGATCCCGCTGCTGTGCGACATCGTGCTCGCCGCCGACACCGCGCAGTTTCAGGATTCGGCGCATTTCGCCTCGGACGTGGTGCCGGGCGACGGCATGCACATCGTCTACCCGCTGCTGTTGGGGATGAACCGCGGCCGCTATTTCCTGCTGACCGGTCAGACGCTCGACGCCGCCGAGGCATTGCGCCTGGAACTCGTCGCCGAGGTGCTGCCGCCCGACAAGCTGTTGGCGCGCGCCTGGGAACTGGCCGAGGGCCTGACCATGAAACCGACCTTGCTGCTGCGCTACACGCGCCTGCTGTTCACCGAGTACCTGCGTCGCCAGATGCACGACCTGTTGGGCTACGGGCTGGCGATGGAGAGCCTGGCGCTGATCGAAAAGCCGGAGCCGCCCGCCGCCGGCTGACGACAGGGGCCAGTCGGCAAGGATTGGCCGGCAAGCGCCCGTTCGCCGCCACCGGCGTCCGGGTCCGTCAAGTCTACCGCCTGCAACCGCGTTCGGATGCCCAGCCGCGTTCGGGCAACCGGCCGGGCTTGCGAGCAGCGCCGGTGTCGGCGCGGCCTGGGAGCCGCGGGGGCTTGTCAGCGCGGTTGAGCGACGCTAACAGCACTGGCCAACGACACGGAAAACAGGGAGGTACGACGATGATCAGCAGACGTTCGGCGCTGCGGCTCGGTTTTGGCGCGCCGCTGCTCGGCCTGATCGGCGGCCGGGCGGTTTACGCCGCCGATGAAAAGGCCGCCGGCGAAAAGGCCGCTGGCGAAAAGATTATGCTGAAAGCCTCGGATGTGCATCCCGAGGGTTATCCGACCGTGCAGGCGGTCGAGGACATGGGCAAAAAGCTGGCCGCGGCGACCGACGGCCGGCTGACCATCCAGATGTACGCCTCGATGCAGCTCGGCGGCGAGAAGGAGGCGATCGAGCAGGCGCAGGTCGGCGCCATCCAGCTCGCCCGGGTCAGCGTCGGAACGTTGGGGCCGGTCGTCCCCGAGCTCAACGTCTTCAACCTGCCGTTCCTGTTTCGCGACACCGCGCACATGGAAAAAGTGATCGACGGGCCGATCGGTCAGCAATTGCTCGACAAGGTGACCGACAACCCGAACACGCACCTCGTCGGGCTCGCCTGGATGGATGCCGGCGCGCGCAACTTTTACGACACGAAAAAGCCGATCAAGAGCATCGACGACCTGAAGAACCTGAAGATCCGGGTCATGGGCAATCCGATGTTCGTCGAGATGATGACCGATCTCGGCGGCAACGGCGTGGCGATGGGCTACGACCAGGTGTTCAGCGCGCTGCAGACCGGCGTCGTCGACGGCGCCGAGAACAACCCGCCGAGCTTTTACTTCGACAACCATTATCAGGTCGCCAAATACTACACCCTGACCGAGCACCTGATCGTGCCTGAAATCCTGGTGTTTTCGCGGCCGAGCTGGGACAAATTGTCGGCTGACGACCAGGCGCTGATCAGAAAGCTCGCCCGCGAAGCCCAGCTCGACGAACGCGTGCTGTGGAAAAAGAAAGAAGCCGAGGCGATCGACAAGATGAAGGCTGCCGGGATCGAAATCGTCACGATCGCCGACAAGACGCCGTTCCAGCAGGCGGTCAAGCCGGTCTGGGACAAATACGGCGCCCAGTACGCCGCGCTGATCAAGGAAATCGAGGCGGTCAATTGAGCCTCGCGGGTCGCGACCGGCAATGAAGAGCCGCGAGCCCGCGCTCTCGCCCCGGAAATGGGAAGGGGATCGGGGTGAGGGGCTGCTGCGCCAGGCGATGGACGCCCTCTACCGCCTGTGCGTGGTTGTCGCCAGCGTCGCGCTGGTGCTGATCTCCGCCGTCATCCCGTGGGGCGTCTACACCCGCTACGTGCTGAACCGAGCGGCGTCGTGGCCGGAGCCGATGGCTATTCTGCTGACGATCGTGCTGACCTTTATCGGTGCGGCGGCGTGCTATCGGGTCGAGGCGCATATGCGGATGGCGGTGGTGGTGCGGTTGCTGCCCCGGCCGGTGCGAAGACTTGGCGAACTCGCCGCCGAAGCGCTGGTCGGGCTGCTCAGCCTGTTTATGGTGGTTTGGGGCGTGGGCCTGGTCGAGACGACCTGGCACCAGTCGATCGCCGAGTTTCCCGCACTGGCGGTCGGCGTGACCTATCTGCCGATCCCGATCGGCGGCGCCTTTACCCTGCTGTTTGTCGTCGAGCGCCTGTTGATCGGGCCGCCGCCGGTCGCGCCCGGCGCCGCCCGGCCGCATTAGCCCCGCATTAGCCCCGCCGCGTTAGCATGGAGATCCTGGTCGTCCTTGCGGTGATGGCGTTCGCCATCGTCATCGGCGTGCCGATCGCCTATGCGCTGGGCTTGGCGGCGCTGGCCGGCGCCTGGTGGATCGGCATCCCGCTCGAAGCGGTCATGCTGGAGGTGTCGAGCGGGGTCAGCAAATTCGCGATGCTGACGATCCCGTTTTTCGTCTTGGCCGGCGCGATCATGGCGGAGGGCGGCATGGCGCGTCGCCTCGTCGCCTTTGCCAATGTCATTGTCGGGCTGGTGCGGGTGCGCGGCGGGCTGTCGGCGGTCAACGTGCTCGCCACCACGTTCCTGAGCGGGATTTCCGGCTCGGCGGTGGCCGACATCTCGGCGATCGGCTCGGTCATGATCCCGCAGATGGAGGAGACCGGCTATCCCCGCGTCTTCGCCACCAACGTCACGATCAGCGCCTCGGTCCAGGCCTTGCTGGTTCCGCCGAGCCACAATGCCGTCATCTATTCGCTGGCCACCGGCGGCACGATCTCGATCATCAGCCTGTTCATGGCCGGAGTCGTGCCGGGTCTGCTGCTCGGCGCCTCGCTGATCGTGCTGTGCCTGGTGCTGGCGTACCGCAACCGCCACCCGCGCGGCGAGCGCGTGCCGTTGCGCGAGGCGGCCCGGATCGCGCTCGACGCGTTCTGGGGTCTGGTCACCCTGGGGATCATCCTGGGCGGCATTCTGGGCGGCGTGTTCACCGCGATCGAGGCGGGTGCGGTCGCCTGCCTCTGGGCATTTTTTGTGACGATGTTCATCTATCGCGACTATCGCTGGCGCGATCTGCCGCTGTTGGTCGAGCGCACGATGCGGACCGTCGCGATGGTTCTGACCCTGATCGCGTTTGCCGCCAGCGTCGGCTATGTGATGGCGCTGATGCAGGTGCCGGCGCACGTCACCGCGCTGCTGCTGAAATTGTCCAGTGACAAGTACGTCATTCTGTTTTTGATCAACATCCTGCTGCTGGTGTTGGGCTGCGTGCTCGACATGGCGCCGTCGATCCTGATCGTGACGCCGATCCTGTTGCCGGTGGTCATGAAGTTCGGGGTCGACCCGGTGCATTTCGGCATGATCATGCTGCTGAATTTGGGGATCGGGTTGTGCCATCCGCCGGTGGGGTCGATCCTGTTTGTCGGCTGCGCCGTCGGCCGGGTGACGATCGAGCAGGTGGTGCGCGAGATCTGGCCCTTCTACGCGGTGATGTTCGCGGTCCTGATGCTGGTCACCTACATCCCGGCGATCTCGCTGTGGCTGCCGCGCCTGCTGTCTCTGTAGCCGGTCCAAGCTGAGGTGGGCGCCGGGCAGCGGCGCTCAGCGCCACAGCGCTGTGCTGGCGAGGGCGGCGCCCTGCGCCAGCGCTTCGAGCTTGGCCCAGGCGATCTGCGGGTGGACCCGGCCGCCGAGCCCGCAATCGGTCGACGCGATCACCCGCTCGCGGCCGACCACGCCGGCAAAGCGCAGGATGCGCTCGGCGACCAGCTCGGGGTGCTCGACGACGTTGGTCGCGTGGCTGACCACCCCCGGCAGGATGATCTTGCCGTCGGGCAGCTTGACGTCCTGCCACACCTTCCATTCGTGCTCGTGGCGGACATTGCCGGCCTCGAACGAATAGGCCTGCGCGTTGACCCTCAGCATCACCTCGACGATGTCGCGCATCGCGATGTCGGTCACATGCGGCCCGTGCCAGCTGCCCCAGCACAGATGAAAGCGGATGCGGTCCGGCGACAGACCGCGCAGCGCGTGGTTCAACGCCTCGATCCGGATCATCGTAAATTTCTTGTAGTCTTCGACATCGGGCTCGGGGTCGATCATGTCCCAGCCGGTCGCGGTCGCCGGGTCGTCGAGCTGCAATACCAGCCCGGCATCGACGATCGCCTTGTACTCCTCGCGCATCGCCTCGGCCCAGGCGTAGAGGAACTCCTCGTCGCTTTTGTAGTAGGTGTTTGGGATGCGATAGGCGCTGCCGGGCGCGACTGAGGTCATAAAGCCTTCCTCGACCCCGGCGGCCCGCAACGCCGCCTTGAAATTGTCGATGTCGGCCCTGATCGCGGCGTGGCCGATATAGCTGAGCGGCCCGACGCAGACCGGCCCGGTCGAGGGGCGGGGACCCATGAAAACCCCCAATTCGCGGTCCGCATAGGCGGCGGCAAACCGCACCCGGTCGCGGCGGCGGGCGGCGTTCACCAGCACGATCTCACCCGGGCGAGCGGGGCGCGGGGTCATGTGGTCGAGGCTCGGCCCGCTGAGATCGAGACCGCCCAGGCGCTCGAACGCGTAATTCCACCACGCGCCGTAATTGACGCGATGCCCGACCGATTTGCCGAACTCGCCGTCGCCCGGCACGTCGACGCCGAGCTCCGTCTGACGGCGCACGACATCGCCGACCGCGGCCCGCAATGTCGCCTGAAATGCCGGCCCGTCGGTTGCCCCACCGGCCGCGCGGGCGCGGTTCGCTTCAATCAAATCGTCCGGGCGCGGCAGGCTCCCGACATGGCTGGTCAGGATATGGTCGCTGCTGCGTCGCATGCGTGTCTCCTCGTTCTTTAATCGCCCGGCTCCCGGCAAGCAAAATTTGTGCGCCTTGGTCGACGCACCCGTTGAGTTCGCAGCTACGAAGTCAGAGCGGAACGCCGTCCTCGGCGAAACAGAAGCAATCCCAACAGTCCGCTCGCGAGCAGCGCGATCGAACCGGGTTCAGGAGTTGCCACAACCGCCGTTATCGGTGTCATCGTTCCTGTAAAGGGGCCATCGCTGACAAATGTCAGACCGGTAACAAATGCCGAGGTATCGGCGGGATCGAGTTCGGCCGCGGGATCGATGCCGGTGACGGTAAAATCGGCGACGCCGCCAGTGGGAAAGAAATACTGGATACCGGCGTCAAGCGAGACTTCGGTCGAGAGAAAGGAGAGGTCAAACACCCCGCCGCCGACATCGGGTAGGATCACGGAGGCAAAATTCGGGTCACCCGCGCCGATCGCATATTTGTAACCGACCGCTATTGTCGGATCGATGTACGTGATGGAATCCGGCCCAACGCTCCCGACGTTGAAATGGTAGACCCCGGTCGCTCCATCGACCATGGGCAGGTGATGACGGGACCTCCCATTTGAGGAGTGAAATCAAAAAACGACAGTGACCTAGTCAAAAAGTTCGCTTGACTTACGTTGGCTGTCCCATCTCTCGTTTAAATCATTTGAAATTGTACAGCGTATTTATGTCCGATTTGGAGAGTCTACCCGTGCTCAGGACCGATGGCAATATGTAGCTGGTCGCGGTAGGCAGTAGGTTGGCTACATGAATGACATCGTCGGTGCCATTCTGCAGTTTTGTGCCGAGGTCGATAATCAGAACCGACAAGGCATCCAGCGTGAACGTGCTGCTATTGCTGGGCAGGGTCCAACTGACCGTCGGGTTGATGCCGTTGGCGGAGTTGGTGATCGTTACGGTCGACGGAAACGGCGCGGGTGTAAACGGGATCGGCGCCGCGGACGGCAAGGTGAATGTCGCCGTTGCCCCAGACGGGCTCTCTACCTCATATTCCCAAGTGCCGTCGCGTTGATCGGGGTTGGTGAAGGGGGTGGACCGAAAGCAGGAGCTGGGCACGGCCGTGGTCGGGCTGCACGGAGCCAAGCTCTGGGTCAGCGGTGGCGCCGTTGATCCTGTCGCCGGGATGAAGATCCCAGCACCAGAATATTCAGTTGCGTTACCCGATATTCCTACTCCAAAATTAAGGAAGAACCCCGGTGCTTCCCCAGCGTTGTTGATGCTCCGCTCGCTCCCAGAAATGCCGGCATCATCAATGGTGATCCCGTTGATGGTTATGGGCGTAGCCGTCGCGGACGGGGGGATAAACGCGGCCAAGGTAAACAATGCCGCGAGAATGCTGCCCGTTGCGCGCATGTTCCCTCCCTAAACCTAAAGTGCGTCTGCCGCAGCGATCTTGTTGTTGTTCGTGATCGCAGCATGCACTGTGCGCCGCGGTCGGGAAAAAACAACCCAAAATATTCGCACACAAAATTACAAATATCTGAAATGTAAGCCCGTCGGCATAAGAGAGTTTCTCAGTTCGGCTTACGGGTCGTTTCTCCGTCCCGGCCTGCATTGATCGAGGGCGTCGCACGCAGCGGCGGTAAAAGGGATGGCCGTAGGCCATCGCCGCGAGGCGGCGCGCCGCGTCCTTGACGGCCGCGAGGCGCCAGCTTCGGCGATTACGCCATGTCCCGCCGCTCAGCGCCACAGCGCTGTGCTGGCGAGGGCGGCGCCCTGCGCCAGCGCTTCGAGCTTGGCCCAGGCGATCTGCGGGTGGACCCGGCCGCCGAGCCCGCAATCGGTCGAGGCGATCACCCGCTCGCGGCCGACCAGGTCGGCAAAGCGCAGGATGCGCTCGGCGACCAGCTCGGGGTGCTCGACGACGTTGGTCGCGTGGCTGACGACCCCCGGCAGGATGATCTTGCCGTCGGGCAGCTTGACCTCCCGCCACACCTTCCATTCGTGCTCGTGGCGGACATTGCCGGCCTCGAACGAATAGGCCTGCGCGTTGACCTTCAGCATCACCTCGACGATGTCGCGCATCGCGATGTCGGTCACATGCGGCCCGTGCCAGCTGCCCCAGCACAGATGAAAGCGGATGCGGTCCGCGGGCAGGCCCCTGATCGCATGATTCAATGCCTCGACGCGCTGCATCGTAAACTTCTGGTACTCCGCGACGGTCGGCGCCGGGTTGACCATGTCCCAATTCTCGGCGATCGCCGGGTCGTCGAGCTGCAATACCAGCCCGGCGTCGAGGATGGCCTTGTACTCCTCGCGCATCGCCTCGGCGCAGGCGTAGAGCAATTCCTCTTCGCTCTTGTAATATTCGTTGCCGATGCGCGAGGCGCTGCCCGGGGCGACCGCGCTCATAAACCCTTCCTCGACCCCGGCCATCTGCAACGCCGCCTTGAAATGGGCGATGTCGGCCGCGATCGCGTCGTGGCCGGTATAGGTCAGCGGGGCGACGCAGATCGGCGCCGGCGGCCGCGGCCCGGTGGTGATGCCGGAATCGGGGTCGTTGTAGGCCGCGGCGAATTGGGTGCGGTCGCGGCGGTCGCCAAAGCTGGTCAGCACGACCTCGCCCGGACGCGAGCGCCGCGGCGCCATCTCGTAGAGGCTCGGGCCCGCCGGATCGAGCCCGCCGAGGCGCTGCCACGAATAGCGCCACCACGAGCCGTAATTGACGCGCTGGCCCATCGGTTTGCCGAACTCGCCGTCGCCGGGGATGTCGACGCCGAGATCCTTCTGGCGGCGCACGACCTCGGCGACGGCGTCGCGCAGGATTTGCTCGACCTGTCCGCCGCCCGCCGCGGCGCCGGTTTCATATGCCCGGTTCGCCGCGATCAGCGCGTCCGGGCGCGGCAGGCTGCCGGCATGGCTGGTCAGGATGTGGTCGGTGCTGATTCTCATCGCTCGCTCCCTGTCGCCGGCGGCTGCGGGCCGACAAGCCCCTCCGCGGTGCTGTTTTCCGCGCGAATGTACCACCGGCGGCGCGGTCCGGGCCATGCGCGACGTTTCCGCCCTCCCAGGCTGCTCGCAAGCTGACGCCTTTACCCGCGTCGCGGCGATGAAGGGCTGCGCGCCTACCTAGGCCCACCTCTTTCTTAAAGCCTCAGTTGCGGCCCCACAGGAGCTTTGTCGCGCGCCGCGCCCCCTCGGCCAGGGCCTCGAACTTGGCCCAGCAGATCGACGGGTGGCCGACCCGCGTGCCGATCCCGCAATCGGTGCCGGCGAGCACGTTTTCGCGGCCGACGAGCCGGGCATAGCGCACCAGCCGCTCGGCGACGAGGTCGGGGTGCTCGATAAAGTCGGTGCAGTGGCCGACGACGCCAGGGATCAAGGTGGCGCCGTCGGGCAATTTCACGTCTTCGAACACCCGCCATTCATGCTCGTGGCAGGGATTGGACGCCTCGATCGAAAAGCTCCCGGCCTCTACCCGAAAAATCAGGTCGACGATGTCGCGGAGCGGGATGTCGTCGTGGTGCGGGCCGTGGTGGCTGCCCCAGCACACATGCAGCCGCACCTTTTCCTTCGGGATGCCGGCGAGCGCATGGTTCAGCGCCTCGACCCTGACCGCGGCATAGTTGCGGTATTCGGGCAAGGTAATGTCGGGCAGGCAGTTCCAGCCGTCGGGCAGGTCGGGGTCGTCGATTTGCAGCAGAAAGCCGGCATCGACGATCGCCTGGTATTCCTCGTGCATGATTTCGGCGATGGCGAACACGAATTCTTCGTCGCTCTTGTAGTATTCGTTCGCCAGCCAATGCTCGATCGTGCCCGGCGAATTGGCCGGCAGGAATGCCTGCGCCACGCCGACGCCGGCAAGCGCCGCGGTGAAATTGGCGATGTCGGCGGCGAGATCGGCCTGTCCGGTGTAGCGCAATTTCTCGACGCACACCGGCGTTGTCGGCGGCCCGACCGGCCGCGCCCGCGGGTTTGCCGCGAAATAGCCGGAGAATCGGGTTTCGTCGCGCGCCGTGATGCTGAGCCGGCGCGGGCCGGCGGAGGGCCGCTCGACATAGCCCGCGATCCGCCAGCGGACATAGTCGGTAAAGTTGGTTTTCGACAATTCGCCGTCATTGACCGAGTCGAGGCCGCATTCGCCCTGCTGCCGCACCGCCTCGGCCACCGCCGATTTGAGCCGCCGGCCAAGCGCCTCGCGGTCGTATGCTTCGCCATTGGCCTTGGCGACGACCATCTCCCTCAGATCGGCCGGACGCGGCAGCGAACCGGCATGGGTCGTCATGATCCGCTCGGTGCTGTAGAGCATCGGTGCCTCCCGTGGTATATGTCTTACGGTTGAGCGTTTATATTTTATGGTTCGGCGCAACCTCGGCCGGGGATTGTGTGCAGCAACCGGTCGGATCGGTAAAGGGGGAACGGCGATGAGTGAACGCGCTCCGTCTTCGATCGGCTTGCATCGCCCCGGCTGGGTCACGGAATTCCGCGCTTTTATCATGCGCGGCAACGTCGTGGATCTGGCGGTCGGCATTATCATCGGCGTCGCGTTTACCGGGGTCGTCAACAGCCTGGTCAAGGACATCCTGACGCCGCTGCTCGGCCTGTTGTTCGGCGGCATCGACTTTACCAACATTTTTGTCACCCTGAAGGGGGCGAAAGCCGCGACCTTGGCCGACGCGCAAAAGGCGGGGGCGGTGACCTGGAACATCGGCGTGTTCCTCAACACGGTGATCCAGTTCGTGATCGTCAGCTTTGCGATCTTCTGGCTGATCAAGGTGTTGACCCGGCTGCATGTGCGCGAAGAGCCGGCGCCGGCAGCACCGCCCAAAAGCGAAGTGCTGCTCGAGGAAATCCGCAACCTGCTCGCCGAACGGCGCCCCTAGAAGCGGCGGCGCCCGGTGGGCCGCGACGCCGCCGGGAAGGGCGGGGCGCGAGAGGGGCAAATCTGCTCCGGCATCGTGGCTGTCATGCGCAAAACGAGGGCGGGCACGGCTAAAACTCGCAGCTAAGCCGATTGACCTCGCTCGTTGATCCAATATGCTGGGTGGGCCAAAGATCGCGCCAAGCGAATTCCAACTTCGAATCGACACCGCACCAATGCAAAGACGCCTTCCCTTCCCGAGCCGCCGCCGTCTCCCTTCGGGGAGGTGCAGCGGCGCCGGTGGAGATACGCTGCGTCATCCAAAAGAGTGAAACCACCAAACCGGACGCAACCGCACTACGGAGAACTCACCATGCCCATGCCGCAACGTGTCCAATATTCGCCCGACATCGAACCGTTGGTGCAGTTTATCGAGGAGACGCCGCCTGGTGAGATTCTCGACCGCACCCTGGAAAAGCTGCGCGCCGGGGTCCCGACGCAGACCATGCTGACCGCCTCCGCGCTCGCGGTGACGCGGTCGACCGAAATGCCGCCGGGTCATCATGGCGGCCCATTGCACCCGTTGGCGGGCCTCTACGCGCTGTCGAAGCTGATCGACCGCCTCGAAGGCGAGGACCGCTTTGTCCCGGTCCTGCAGCACGTGGCGCTGACCAACAAGCACATCCACCACCCGGCGATGGGGCCATACCAGCTGCTGGAGTTCGCGCCGCTGGATGCGGGCGGGGTCGAGGCGACCAAGGCGGCCTTCCTGACCGCGGTCGGCCGGGGCGAATACAACCAGTCGGACCATCTCTTCCAGTGGCTGTGGCACAACGTGCCGCCGGTCGAAGCCCTCGACCTGCTGATGAGCGTGGCCATCCCGAAAAACTTTAACGACGACCATTACTTCATGTTCCCGGGCACCGTGTGGCGCGCCATCGACACCGGCGTTCTCGACAAGGAATACCTGACCTTGCTGATGCGGCCGGTGGTGCGGTTCGTGACCCGTCACCCGGTTGCCCCGCCGAACCCGATGGGCTCGCCGCTGCCGGGGATCGAAGCGCTGATCGAAGAGCACCAGCTGTTGAAGCGCATCCTGCGCCAACGCAGCGGCGAGGACGAAACGGATGCGATCGGCGAGCTCGGTGAGGCGATCGGGACCGTCGACATTTTTGCCGACATTCCGGTGATGATCGCCAAGGCGCTCGCCGACGGACTGTCGCTCGAAGGTGCGGGCGAATCGCTGTCGATCGGCGCCGCCGGTCTGTTCATGCGCTCGCTCGGCGGGAACCCGATGGATGTCCACCTGCATACGAGCGTGAACCTGCGGCGCTACCTGCTGCGGTTCGACGGGCTGAGCCTGCGCAACAAGCTGATGCTGCTGTTGACCTGGCATGTCGGCCCGGAGATCCGCTCGACGCAGATGCGGATGGAATCGGACCAGCAGCCCGACATGGCCGCGGTCGCAGCCTTGCCGCCGCGCTCGCAGGAGGCGTTGCTCGATGCGATCACGCACAGCATCTACAATCAGCCGCCGACCGATTGGTCCACGGTCTCCAATCTGGGGCTGATGCGGGCGGTGCCCGAGGTCAAGGACACGGTGAACTTGGCCACGCAGTACATGCAGTGCGGCTACGACCCGCAAGCGTTCATCGCGCGTCTCGGCGAAATCGTGTGCCACGACAACTTCACCGAGATGCACTCGTTCAAGCACCACCAGTCGATCGTCGAAGAATTCAACTCCACTCACGAGAAGTGGCGCTGGATGCACCTCGTCTGCGGCGCCCAGGCGGCGGCGATCTCCTTCGGCAAGAACATGGCGGTCTACGAGGAGTATTTGGATCTCCTCCACGCCGCATAATCCTCGTCAAGCGTGCGAAGGGGGAGGCTTTTGCCTCCCCCTTTTGCTGTCGGGGCGGGCGACCGGGCGGCAGAAAGAATTCCCGTCTAACCGGGAATTTTTGTGGCTTAGGCTCCAAACGCATATAATCGGCAAAAATGTTATTCTGAATGAAATTGAGCCGGCGCCACGGGAGAGCGGGTTATCCCTTCAGCCGCTTGTTGCATTCGGCGTAGTAGCCGCCGCCTTTTTAAATCCACTTCAGGCTGCCGTTGCTGTTGCCGTTTTTGTTGGCGTGGTACTGGTCGAGGCAGGTGTGCATCCGCGCCTTGCCGGGCGACTCGCTTGAATATTTCGGCGAGACGGCCGCGGGAAACACGGCGTTTCCAGCCGGCGCCGGCATCTGTTTCTGAGCGGCGGCCGGCCGCGTGGACGTTGCGCCAGAGGGGGTTGCGCCGGCGGGCGTCGCAGCCGAAGGAGCGGTCGCTTGCTGGGCGGCCGACCCGCATTCGGTCTTGCGGAAGTCGTTCCACTTCATCCCGTTCAGGCTGCCCGCCTGCTGCGCGGCCTGGTACTTGGCGCTGCACTCTTTCATCGTCAGCGCCTGGGCGGACGGCGCTCCATCGCAAGCAATCGCCGCCGTTACTGCTGCGACAAAGCAAAAAGCCGAGCGGATCATCGTAAATGCCCCCTGTTGACGCTAAATGGACGAGGTGGGGATATCCGACCACACATTAAAGGTGCGGAGCGACCACCGCCCGCGCTCGCCGGTTTCGGGTCGGGGCACCCATCCGCAAACGGCAGCGAACCCGCGACACCGGCCTCCTATGCTCTCCGCCGGCACCGCCTTCGCCCCGGCTCGATGGTGTCACGAATGCCCTATGATTATGGCGGTTTTGCCGGGGTCTCAAAGTCCGCCGCGTTTCTCCGCCTCCGGTCCTGCGATCCGTTGCGGAATCGGGTAAGCTGGCGCCGCGACCGTCGGTGGTAGAGGGAGCGCAGGCATGGACTACCGTAAGGAATTTGTTGTCGCCCCCGGCTCGAAGGTTCACCTGGCCAAGATCGATCCTTCCTATAGCGGGCGGCATGGGTCGCACGAAACCGCCGCTCCCGAGATACGCGAGCAGGTCGAACGCATGGACCGCCTGCAATACCTGCTTTACGCGGATGCGAGCCAGTCATTGCTGATCGTGCTGCAAGGGCTCGACGCCGCCGGAAAAGACGGGGTCATTCGGCACCTGTTCGGCGGCATGAACCCTCAAGGGATATCGGTTGCCGGGTTCAAAGAGCCGAGCAAGGCCGAGCTTGCCCACGACTTTCTCTGGCGCGCCCATCTGGCGGCGCCGAGGAAGGGCGAGGTGGTGATCTACAACCGCTCGCATTACGAAGACGTGCTGGTCGTGCGCGTGCACGACCTCGTCGCCCGCGGGGTCTGGTCGAAACGCTATGAGCTGATCAACGACTTCGAAAAGATGCTGGCCGAGAACCGCACGCGGATCCTCAAATTTTACCTGCACATCAGCCCGGACGAACAGCTCGCGCGGTTCAAGCAGCGGCTCGACGACCCGGCGCGGCAGTGGAAGATCAGCGACAGCGACTATGCCGAGCGCAATTTCTGGCGGCAATACGCAGAGGCCTACGAGGATGTCCTCGCGCTGACCAGCACCAAGTGGGCGCCGTGGTTTGTGATCCCGGCCAACCACAAATGGTTCCGCAACCTCGCGGTTTCGCAAATCGTCGCCGACACGATGGACGACATGGGTCTCAAACTGCCGCAACCGCATGTCGATCTCGCGGAAACCCGCCGCAAATATCACGCCGCCGAACGCGGAGCGCTCTGACCCGAAGCCGGTCCCGACGGGTCGCCGACCAGCGAAAAGACCGCCGCCGGGGCACCCCCTGGTGTCGCCGCGGCCGAGGCTGCGGCGACACCTCACTCCGGACATCGGCGACCGCGCGGCGACCGGGCGCACGCCGGCTGTCGCGCGGCACCGGTCATCGACCCGTAACCTCATGGGGTCAGCGCGTTCGCCGACCCCACAGGCTCCGATCCGCCATGGGTCGCTTCTGTCGACCGGACGAAGAGGTGGAACAGGCCGCTCGGCGCGAGCTTACCCCGCGGCAACCCAATCGACGACGCGTTCGCCGATCATGATCACCGTGGCATGGGCGCCGCCTGAACGGGGGATGCGCGGCATCACCGACGCGTCGGCCACCCACAACCCTTGGATGCCCTTGACCCTGCAATGCTGGTCGACGACCGCCATCGGGTCCGCGTCGGGTCCCATCTTGCAGGTTCCGGACACGTGCCTCGCGGTGCCCACGGTTTGGCGTATCCACAGGTCCAAGGCGCCGTCGTCGGCCAGAACCTCGTCCGTGGGCTGGATCCGGAAATCGGCCACGTCTTTATACATGTCCGATTCCAGCAGTTTCGCCGCCATTCGCACGCCGTCCCGCACCCGTCGAATGTCGTTCGGATGCTGGAGGTAACAATAGTTAAAGGACGGCTGGACGGCGGGGTCGGCCGAGGCCAGCTTGACGTGCCCCGAGCCGTCGGGCAACCCGAGCGTGCAGTGAATCCGCGCCGCCCGCTCGGGGGGAACGTCGCCGACCAGGTATTTGGTCCGCACGCCGCGGACGCGCTCCTCTCTTTCGTCGACAACCGGGCTCGACCGCAGCACCATGTCGTTGACGGCGCTCGACCCTGGGGCGGTGTAATGCAGGGCAAAATGCGCCGCGTCGCGATGCATCTCGAGCGAGACGCCGTCCTTGACCTTGAAGGTCGTCTGGGCGCTGAGGTGGTTCATCAGGTTCTGGCCGACGCCGGGGAGATGGTGGACCGTCGGTATCCCGAATTGCCGCAGATGGTCCTCGGGGCCGATGCCCGAGAGCATCAAGAGATGCGGCGACCGGATCGCCCCGGAGCTCAGCACCACCCGGTCGGCTTCGATCTGGAACACCTTCCCGCCGCTTTCGGCTTCGACACCGACGGCTTTCCCGTCCTTGACCAGGATCTTGCGGACAAACACGCCGCCGCGCACCGTCAGGTTCAGATGGTGGCGCACCGGATTGAGATGCCCCATCGCCGTGCTTACCCTGACGCCGTCGAGGTTATTCGACGGTGTCACGCCCAGACCGGCGGGGTGCAGGCCATTCTTGTCGTTGGTGGTGCCGAACCCCGCCTGCACACAGGCAGCGTGGAAAGCCTGTTGGATCGCAGGCGTGGGACCCGTCTGACGGCGCCTGACCGGAATCGGCCCGTCCGAGCCATGGCAATAATTGTCCTGAATGTCGAGATCGCGCTCCGATTTGCGAAAATACGGCACGATCTTTTCATACGACCATTCGTCGTTGCCGAGAGCCGCCCAGGAGTCGAAATCCTCGGGGAATCCCCGCTGCATGGCCTGACCGTTGATCGACGACCCGCCGCCGATCACCTTGCCTTGCGCGACGTGGATCTCTCCTTGCTCCTCGGTGATGGTGCCGCGCAGGGCCCAGTTGTGTTTTGAGTCCGGGGCTTCGGCAAAGCGGGTGTGGCCGAACTTGACGTCGTCCGGCAGATTGGCCGGATCGGGGTAATCCGGCCCGGCTTCCAGCAACAACACGGAAGTCTGCGCGTTTGCCGCCAACCGGCTGGCCAGCACCGATCCGGCGGCTCCTCCGCCGACGATTACCACGTCATATTTCATGGGATTTCCTTCACCGACATTCCGCGGCTTCTCGCGTCCGCGAAGACTATCGTCTCGTCTTTTCGCCTTTGTCGCAACCGGTCTCGGCCCTGACGCAAGGGCACAATTCCGGGTATCTGGCATGTCCCCGGGGTGATCGGGCCGCTGGTGAGCGGCGCCGTCTCGCGGGGCGCCCAAATGCGGGAAATCAGGCCGCGACGGCGCTCACGCGGAGCGGCGGCGAAAGTGCGGGCCGAGAGTGACGAGGGAGAAGATTTCGAACAGCATCTGCGCGCCGACCATCGCGGTGTTGGTGGTGGCGTCGTATTGCGGGGCGATTTCGACGACGTCGCCGCCGATGATGTCGAGGCCCTTGAGGCCGTGCAGGATCGCCTGCGCCTCGCGCGGGGTGAGGCCGCCGGCCTCGGGGGTGCCGGTGCCGGGGGCGTAGGCCGGGTCGAGCCCGTCGACGTCGAACGAGATGTAGGTCGGCCCGCTGCCGACGACTTCCCGCGCCCGTTCGACCACGGCGGCGATGCCGAGCCGGTCGACATCCTCGATATGCAGCACCGTCATCCCGGAATCGTAGGAGAAGCCCCAGTAAATCTCGGCCGGGCCGCGGATGCCGATCTGGATCGTGCGCTCGGGGTCGAGCGCGCCGGCCAGCACCGCCTGGCGGAACGGCCCGCCATGGTGGAATTTGGAGCCGTCGACCTCGCCCATGGTGTCGCAATGGGCGTCGATGTGGACGAGGCCGACCGGGCATTCGGCGCCGAGCGCCTTTAGGATCGGGTAGGTCACCGAATGGTCGCCCCCGACCGAGACCGGCCGCACCCCGGCCTTGCGGATGCGCTCGTAGAAGAGGGCGATGTCCTCGATCGACTGGTCGAGGCTGTAGCGCGAGCGCATCGGCACGTCGCCGACATCGGCGACATCGCACCGGGCGCGCGGCACGATTTCGAGCGCATGGTTGTAAGGGCCGATGCGTTCGATGTCGCGCACCGCGCGCGGGCCAAAGCGGGCACCGGGGCGGTTGGTGACGCCGAGATCCATCGGCACGCCGACAAGCGCCACGTCGAGGCCGGCGAAATCGGGCTGGCTCGCCGCATCCGGCCGACAGGGCTCGTCGAGCAGGGTCGGGACGCCGGCATAGGGCATCGGCCGCCGATAGGCGCTGCCGAAGACCAGCGACAACGGCTCGCGGAATTCTTCGGGCGCGACCTCGGTTTCTCTCGCACCCTCGTATTTGGCGCGCAACGCGTCGAGCTTCGCCTTGTCGAACATCGTGGCCGATCCTTAGAACGGGTGCGCAGATCGCGCGCCGCCAGGCGTTACCTCGCGCCGCGCACCCGCGGCGGGACCAGCACCTTCCACGGGTCGGGCATTTCGCCGACCGCGACCTCGATCAGGGTCGTCCCGCGGCGCTTGAGGGCGGCAGCGAACTCGCGGCGCAGGCCGTCGGGGGTCGTCGTCTTGACCCCGGCGAGCCCGAAGCTCTCGGCCATCTTGACGAAATTCGGGTTTTGCAGGTCGACGCCGATCAGCCGGTTGCCGTAATCCTCTTTCTGCATGCGGCGGACATTGCCATAGGCGCCGTCGGCAAAGACGATCGCGACGATGTCGATGCCATGCCGGACTGCGGTCGAGAGTTCCTGAACGTTGAACATGAACCCGCCATCGCCGGAGACCGAGACCACCGGCCGGTCGGGCCGCCCGATTTTGGCCCCGAGCGCGGTCGCAAAGCCAAAGCCCAAGGTGCCCTGGTAGCCGCTGTGGATGTAGGTGCGCGGCTGGTAGACCGGGAACGCCATCCGCCCGACATAGCCGACCTGGGTCAGATCCTCGACATAGATGCCGTCATCGGGCAGCTCGGCACGGATCGCCCGCAGATATTCGCATTGCGGGCCGAGCTGGTCGTCGAGCCGGGCGAGGGTGGCGGCTTTCAACCTCTCGAGCTCGTCCTGGCGCGAGGCGCGCTTTGGCGCGTGCCGGCCGAGTGCGGTATGGAGCGCGGCGAGGGCGGTCTTGGCGTCGGCGACGATGCCGAGCGACGGCTTGAAAAAGCGGGTGATCTCGGTCGGGTCGATGTCGATCCGGATCAATTTCAGGTCGCGGTCGACGCCCCAGCGCAGTTGCGGCTGGTGCAGGCGGGTGCCGATCGCGAGCACGACATCGGCCTCGCGCCACAGCTCGTGGCCGCCGAGCGCGGATTGCGCGAGGTAGTGGCGGTCGCTGACGATGCCCTTGCCGCCGGTATGGCTGACGACCGGGGCCTGCAACATCTCGGCGGTGGCCAGCACTTCCTCGGCGGCGTCGACGGCGCCGCCGCCGACAAAGATCAGCGGCTTCCTGGCGGCGGCGAGTAATTGGGCGGCCTGCTCGATCTGGTCGGGATCGGGTTCGGTGGGCGACGGCGGGGCGTCGGGCGCGGGCAACGCCACATCGGTGGCGAGCGCCAACACGTCGGGCGGGATTTCGAGCCCGACCGGGCGCGGCCGGCCGTCATGCAGCTGGCGGAAGGCCTCGTTGACGCGCCTGCCAACCTCGGTCGGATGGTCGATGCGCTCTGCCCATTTGGTCAGGCCGCGCAGGACGCCGAGCTGGTCGGGGATCTCGTGCAGCAGCCCGTAGGCGCGCCCGATCAGGTCGGACTGCACCTGGCCGCTCAGGCACAACACCGGCGCGTTGGTGGCGTAGGCGGTGGCGAGCGCCGCCGTCGTGTTGAGAAAACCCGGCCCCGGCACGACGGCATAGGTCCCGACTTTGCCGGTCGCACGGGCATAGCCGAGCGCCATGTAGGCCGCCCCCTGCTCGTGGCGGGTGTGGATCACCCGCAACGCCTCGCCGGCGTCGTAAAAGGCGACAAACAGAGCGTCGTTCTGCACCCCCGGCAATGCAAAGACCGTGTCCACCCCGTTGCGGCGCAGCATCTCGACCAGCGCCCCGCCCCCGGTCATCTTGCTCATCGGTCTGCTCCTCGAGTTGGGGCGTGCCCTCACCCGCCTCGCTCGCTCGGCACCCTCTCCCGCATTGCAGGAGAGGGAACCCAGGCCGAAGGGCTGGGTGGGTGAGGGCCCTAAGGATTGCTATTCGAACTCGTAGCGGTAGGCGCTGTTGTGGCGGACGATCCGGCCGACGGTCGGCGCCGGGAAATGCGCCGGCAACAGCCGGGTGCCCTTGTCGGCATGTTCTTCGATCAGCCGCATGCGCGTCCGGCGCGACAGCTCGCGGTCGGTGCAGGCGGCCGTGGACCATTCCGGTTTTGCCAGCTGGATCTGGTGATGCAAGACGTCGCCGAGGAAAATCCCGCCATCCCCGCGCGAGCGGGCGTGGATCACGACATTCCCGGGAGTATGGCCGGGCGCCGCTTCGAACCACAGCCCGTCCTCGAGCGCGAAATCGTCGTCGACCAGCTGCGACTGCCCGGTGCGCACGACCGGCAAGACGCTGTCCTCAAAGGCAAGGCGATGCGGCAAGTCTTCCCCGCGCTGCTGCACCGCCTGCCAGTGGTCGAACTCGCGCCGCGCCATGATGTAGCGGGCGTTGGGAAAGGTGGGGACCCAATGCCCGTTTTCGAGACGGGTGTTCCAGCCGACATGATCCCAGTGCAGATGGGTGCACATCACGTAGTCGACCGCTTCGGGCTGGACCCCGGCGGCCGCGAGATCGGCGAGATAGGGGCTGTGCAGCCGGTGGAATTGCGGGCGGGTCGGACGCTCCTTGTCGTTGCCGAGGCAGGAATCGATCAAAATCGTGTGATGCGCGGTTTTGACCACAAAGCTGTGGAAGCTGAAGACGAGCTTTCCGGTCGCCGGGTCGATCAACCGCGGCCCGGTCAGTTCCGGGTGGGCGCGCAACAGCTCGGGGTCGAAATCGGGCAGAAAATCCTCGGGCGCGATAAACGGCCCCTCGAACTCGGTGATGCGCCGCACCTCGAAATCGCCGATCCGGGTGACTTCCATGACCTCCCCTCCGCATTTGCTCGGAGGGCAGAGCCTACGCCCGCGGCGCGGCGCGGTCGAGCTTCACCAAGTTGGTAGGCGCGAAAGGGAATCGAACCCCTGACCTCTCCCATGTGGTAGGAGCGCAGGCGCCCCATAGTCATTTGATTTTATTTGTAGATTTTGGTGGTGTCAGAGGCGCGTGTCAGAGTTGTGTCAGGCGGCGCCGATCGGCAGACTGTCAGACCCAGCGCCGGCGCACTTCCGGCACGTCGTGGCTGTAGCCTTGGATCGAGCGGTAATCGCGCCACCCGCCCTGCTCGCCGATCGAACGCAAATCCATCCCCATCGCCTGGCCGTGGGTGGCAAACCAATGGCGCAGCCAGTGTTGCGTGACCTGGCG
Organism: uncultured Alphaproteobacteria bacterium; assembly: GCA_963775525.1. GTDB lineage: Bacteria > Pseudomonadota > Alphaproteobacteria > ATCC43930 > CGMCC-115725 > AP-15. The sequence continues at coordinate 20,934 of CAVZJF010000050.1, forward strand.
CAGCAATTTCGCTTCGGCCCACAGCATCAATCCCCGGTCGCGCTCGCCCGCTAGCTCGCGCTGCCGCCGCCTCACGGCGTTTGGCTTTGACCGCGCGCCGGACCATGCCCCGCCACGCGGTCTTGTTGGTTCCGTTGAACCCGCCGGCTCGCGGCTTTGCCGAATAGGGGCGGCCGCGATCCGTCAAAAACAGCGGCTCCTCGCGCTGGTCGAGCCCGCCGCGATCCTCGAGATAGTCGGCGATGACCGCGGCCGCTGCCGGGTGCAGGTAGGCGGTGATCGGATCGCCGTTCTTGGTGTCGTGAAAGGTGATTTGGCTGCGGTCCTCGGCGAGGATCAGATCGCACAGCCGGCAACCGAGAAGGATCGACGACACCCGCGCCCCGGTCGACCACTCGGTGTAAAGCTGCGCCTTCAAATGCGGTGCGGCATGGTCGAACAAAAACACCAGCAATTCGGGATGGAGCTCGGCGACGCGGCGGCGTTGGCGATGCCGCTGGTGCGGCAGCTTTGGCAATTCGATCGCCGGCACGCTCGTCAGCCAGCCCCGAGCCGGCATCGCGCACCAACGCAAAAAGGTTTTGATCGGCGGATACATAGCGCACCAGGGTATTGGGTAAATTGCCGGAATTTTCGCGCTGCGCCCATTCCAGCCACTCGCCGCCGCCGATGGTGTTGACCGGGCGCGCCCCAAACTCGCGGATCGCCCGTTGCAAGATCTTGAGGTCGCCGAGCGAGATCCGTTCGCCCTGGCCTTCGATCTTGGCGCCGTCCGCGTCTAGTCGAGGTATTTACGAGCCGCAACCCCAACCGGCGCCGAGGGCTTGATCCCGTGGACGACCTCGTCGACAAAGTCGTTTTCGACTTGGCGCTTGATTTGGAGCGCGGCGTCTTTGAACTCTGACCGGGCCGGTAGGCCAGTACCGCGTCGCACGCGGCGTGTGCGTCCTCGAACGCTAACAGTTCCGTGGATATGCCAATGTCCGTCGCGCTCGATGACGGCAAGACCGGGTGGGCGCTGTCCGGTTCTGCCGCCGGCTTGCGCTGACGGCCGCCCTTGGGCGGGGTGCGCGTCGTCAACGCCTGGCGCAGCCTCTGGTATTCGTCCTCGTCCCATCGCGGCGTCCTTCCGATGTAATGGTGATGCTGCAATTTGGGCTCGGCCTCGCCGCGGTCGAGCGACAGCCGCCAGTTGAGCCAACCGACCGATTTGCCGAGGCGCGCGGCAACCGCGTCAATTCCAAGATCGTCGGGCGAGATGTCCGGAGTTTCCGCCGGCGGGAGATTGGCCATTGTCCTAACCTCTCAGGTAGCTTGAAATCAATTGGTTAGGTTTTCACCGCGCTTCGGCCCGGCGCAACGCTGCACAAATCGGCTTCTGCGCAGCTGACCCGCGGCGCAGCGCTGTATCGTGCGGTGCAGCCCGCAGCCGCGGCATTGCCGAACGCCCCACGGGGCCGAGATCGGGCAGCGGGACCCGGTCGCCCGGCAAATCCAAGAGTTCGTTGCAGGTTTCGATCATCGTATCCCTCGCCGACTGGTTGGCCTGCTCGAACAGCCGCTCGCGACATGCGCACCGACCCGGCGCAGGCGATCCCCGGGGCCGCTCGCTATCTGGCGCAAGGTCTGGCCATGGGTCAGCAGCTGCAAGGCGCAGGGCCACGATGTCGACCCGGCGAGCTACGCCGTCAAATATTACTTCGGCGGCCCGGACACCTCGGCGTGGGGGCCAAAGACCAACCAATATGTCCAGGATGTCGCTAGCCATTACCAGGGCTTGACGCCGGCAACGCCGGCGGCTGCCCCGGCGCCTGCCGCAGCTGCGACGCCGCCTGGCTCAGCCAACCCGGGCTCAGCCAACCCGGGCTCAGCCTTGGGCGGCGCCGGAGGGTCGAATTTGCCCGCCATCCCCGCATTGCCCTCGCTCGACGCCGCCCTGCCGCCCGATCTGCAGCGGCTGCGAATGGTCGGGCTGAGCCCCGAGGACGCGGCGGCGCGGTCGCCGCCCCGCCGGTGCGGCTGGCGTCGGCCGGGTCCGCGACTGGCAGCCGGGCCAAGGGGGATGGTGGCGGCGGCGCTTGACAGCAAACCGCGGTAGCGGCGACGGATTGCACTGACTCTGGCGCTGCGTGACGCAGCAGGGATGGGGCGCAACTGGCGCTGGCCCGCGGCGGCGCTGGCGCGCCGGTTGGGAAGGGGGCAAAACCTCGCGGCGGCGCGCCGGGCTCAGCCCCCGCTGGCTCAGCCAGGCGCCGACATGTCGGATTTGAGCGTCGCCGACCAGGCGCGGCTCGCCGCGTTCGGCATGGGCAAGATCGACCTGCTACCGGAAGCCGCGAGCGCGACCGACGCCGGCACCAGTACGGCGGCGACACCAACCCAGCGGCGTGGCGCAGCTCCCGCCGCCGCCGCCGGGTGTCGTCCCGGTGATCAACCGATGCAATTGCAACAGGCGATCTTGCGCAACGTGGCAACCGACACCGAGCAGGAAAAGGACATGGACCGCATCGGAGCACAGCGACGTCGGCGCAGCGGCGAGGACCGCGAACGCCGCAGAACAGGCCGGGCGACGCGCGAGGCGAGGGGTCGAGCGACTCAACGACGGTAGAGCGGTGGAACAGCAACTAGAGCAGCGCGGAGCGCGGACCGCGCGCGGCGCGCGGCGGCGAGCGAGCGGCGCGCGGGCCCGGGCGGTGCGCCGGGAGAGCGAAAGGCGAAGACATGGAAGGCGAGGGAGAGTGGAAGAGGGGAGATGATAAGTGGGTGGAAGGGTCGGGTAAGGGGTGGAGGTAAGTGGGGTGAGGGGTGAGTGAAAGGTTGATTGAAGGGGTGGGGTGGGGAGGAGCGGGAGGTCATCAGCTCTTCGGCGTCTAGTCCGGCGAGGCGCTCGACCTGATGACCAACGTCTTGGCGCAGCAAGCCCAGCGTGCCCAGGACATGCGCCAGGCGGTGCTCGGGGCGTGGCGCCAGGGCGGCGGCGGCTATGACGCGGTGACCCAGGCCCAGGCCGATTTCGACGGCAACCACCCGGCCACCGGCTATCTGCACGCCGCCGAGGCGATGACCCCGGCCTACAGCGCGCGCGCCTGGGCCGGGGCCTCGCCGACGCAACAGCAGCAGATCCTGAACGCGATCCCGTCCGGCCGGACATTCGCCAACCCGTGGGGCCTGCAGGAAGTGGCCGGGGCGGTCCCGCAGGGACTGCCGGACGGATCGCAGCAAATCGGCTGGAAAGGTGGTGCGCCGGTTTGGCGCGCGCCTGACGGCAGTCGGCATCTGGTGCAGCCGTAAATGCCCACCCTGGTCCCGCTTGACCCCGGCGCAACCCTCGATACCGCGCCGGCCGCTTCAAGCGGCAGCGGCGACGCCGCTGCCTCAACAGTGACATCGCCCCCGGCGTCGTCAGCGGCGCCGGCATCGCCGAAAATCGTGCCGCTGGCGCCGGATGCGACGCTCGACACGGCGCCCGCATCCGCGCCCGCAGCGCCGGCGCCGGCGGAAACCATCGGGCAGCGCGCGGGCTCGTTCGCCACCGGCGCCAATGACCTGCTGGCGCGGCTCGCCGGCGCTCCGGTTGACCTCGCCACGGCGGCGATCAATCGCACCCCGGATTTCTTGAATTGGCTGAGCTTTGGCGCGCTGCCGGCGACGTCTCCCATCCCCAAGATCACCGATCCGGTCGGCGGCTCGCAGCAGATACGTCAGGCGATCGCAGGCACCGTCGGCCGCACCGACCCGCAGGACGCTCTCGACCGGGTGCTCTACGGCACCGGCGGTGCAGTGATGAGTGTGCCGCTGATGGGGATGGGCGGCGCGTTGCTCGCCGACCCGGCCCCGGCGAGCGCCGCGCTGGCGCCGGCGGGGGACGCGCTGGCACAGGCGGCGCGCGGGTTCCTGACCCCGGCGACGGGGCCGGCCTTGGCGCGGACGACGGCGCTCGCCGCCGGGAGCGGCGCCGGCGGCGGGGCGGCGCGCGAGGAAATCGCCAATGTCACGAACAACCCTTGGGCATTGGCGGGCGCCGATCTCGCTGGCAGCGTGCTCGGCGGTCTCGCCGCCGGGGGCGCGCTCGCGGTGCCGCGGGTGGCAACGCAGCTGTTGGCGCCGCTATCCGGGGACGGGCAACAGACCATCGCCGGGCGCCTGCTCAACCAGGCTGTCGGCGACAGCGGGACGCCGAACGGCGGCTTGGTGACACTGCTGGCGAACCGGCCGCAGCCGGCCGGGGTCGCGCCGACCCTTGGCGACCTGACCGCCAATCGCGGATTGCAAAGCGTCCAGCGCGCGGTTGAGGCGAACCCGGATGTCGCTGCTCGCGGCGCTGCCATCGCCAGCCAGAACAACCAGCAAATCCTCAACGCCTTCGACCAGGTCGGCCAGCCCGGGAACCGCGCCCCTTACGAAATTTCGCAGCAAGGGGCGCAGCAGCTCGAAGCCATCCGCGCCGACCAGCAGCAGAAGGCGTCGGGTGCGTTTCAAGCCGTCGACCCGAGCGGCCAGGCGATGGTGCCGACCGCACCGTTGCTCGATCGTTACGACAATTACGTCACCGGGCTGAGCGCGGCGCGGCGCCGGTTCCTGCCGGACACCTACGACAATTTGCTCACCAGCTACGAGCCGCAGGAGCCGTTGCAGGAATTGCAGGATTTTCGCACGACCCTGCAGACCGAAGCGCGCCAGGCCGGGAGCGGCCCCAACCCCGACTACAACCGCGCCAACGTCCTCAACGGGTTGCACGACGCGCTGTTCCCCCAAGGGGGTCCCGAGGAGTTGTTGTCGCCACAGCAAGGGTCGATCGCCGCCGCCCTGCAATCCGCGCGCGACCAATGGCAAGATTATGCCCAGACATACAATCAGCCGCCGGCGATCAAGGCCGTCCTTCAACCCGGTGGGACGACCCAGGACAGCGACGCCTTTGCCAAAATGCTCGGCCCCGGAGCGGGGCAATCCGAACGCGCCGCGCAATTCGTGCGAGCGGCGCAAGGCGACCCCGACCTTTTGCAAAACGCGCGCGACTGGTTCACCGCCAAGATGCAGCAGGCCGGCAGCGTCGCGGCGCAGGATCAACAGGGCAGCCAGATGCTCAACGGCAACCAGCTGCGCCTGTTTCACCAGAATAATCAGCCGCTGATCGACAGCCCCCTGTTCAATGACCAGCACCGGCAAGCCATCGGCGACATCGTCGACGCCGCCAACATGGTTCAGAGCACCGCGCGCGCCGGAACAGCGGGCGGCTCGGACACCGTGCGCAACCTGGCGAGCGGCAAGTTTCTACAGCCGATGGGGATGGGGCCGCTCGCGTCAGCGATTGCGACGGTCCCGAGGCTGGCAGGCGGCGCGGCCGGGATGGCGCTCGGGCATGAGTTCTTCGGATTGCCCGGAGCGCTGATCGGGGGACCGGTCGGCACCGAGGTAGGCAGCCGAATTTTGAATTACGAACCGGCGCGCGCCAATGTCCAGAACCTGATCGCGCAGGCGGTCCACGATCCGACACTGGCCGGCAGCCTGATGAGCCGGCCTGCCGCGATGACGCCGCCGGCGCGCGGGTTTACCCTGCAGGAACTGCTCGCGGGCGCTATGGGAGCTGCCGCCGGTCAAT
>CAVZJF010000051.1:0-12463 GCA_963775525.1 uncultured Alphaproteobacteria bacterium
GCCAGTTATCATCGGATCACTGAGCTGGTTTAGATGTCAGCTCCCCTGACCCATAGGTGACATTCGATATGGACCACGATTGGACCGCTCGTGCCCCTGAGCCGTCATTAAGGGAAGCACCGAGAACCGGTCGGGTCGGCTGGCAAGCCGCCATTTGCACCGGACTTCCGCACGGATTAACCTGTTGAGAATTCGGGTTGGGGAAACCGTGCAGGATTCTTTGATTTTCGCAAAGTGGTGACCCATCGTGGCGCGACCCTTCGGTTGTCGATGATGATCTGCATAATTTGCGTCTGGGTTTGCGAATCGCCCGCCCCCCTGTGTATCACGGCGTATCCAGGTAATACCCAAATCTATTGGGGCTTCTGATCGTCGATGAAACCATCGAAACTAATCGTCATGCTGACAGCGATGGAATTGTTTGGTCCCCACACTGATCCCAGAATATTGCGCGGCGGGGAAGTTTTCGTTTCTGTGTCGCGAGCATGTGCCGTCTGTGCGACGTTTCAAAACGGGCAGACCTTTATCACTTGGCCTGACGAAGCCACTGGATCGGCGGGCAACAACTGGCGCTATTCAGTCTATCGCTCGACCTCGCCGATCGCGTCAAGCAACTATCGCTCGGCAACACTTATCGCCTCACACGTCTTCAACAACTCGGGGCAGTTGTTTGGCGGTAATCCCGATACGGGTGGTGCAGAATTTAACCAGACCAATCGGCAAGACCCAACGCAGCCGATGGCGGTCCTCAACTATGGCGGAACGCCGCTGGCCTATGGGACGGGACTCCAAGTCTACACCGCGCTCGCCACACAGAGCGCCTACTACGCGGTCGTCGCAAATCCGCAGCCATCCGGCTCCGACGAGTATATCGGGTCAGTCGGCCCCGTAAGCGAGAGCGTGGCGACAATTCAGCCGATCAAGTACGCCGACAGTCTCACCCGGTCTTCATGTTCTGTTCCCGGCTTCAAGATCACCTCGCCGAAGGGATTGCCGATCGTCTTTACCGCCCATGCGTCGAACGCCAGCGGAGGACCGCCGCCCGGTTACCCCGAATGTGGCGACTATTGGGAATGGTTTATGACTCCGGCCGAGGGCTATCAGGATGGTCGCGCAACGACGATGTCGGTCAAACAGGACGGACTCAATTTCCTGACGACATCACTTAAAATAACGCCGCGGGATACCTGGTGGAGCACAGACGGAACCTCCGGCTTCGAGACGTTCCACCAGGGACCGGGGATGACGCCGAATCCTCTCGTCGGCCGGGCTAATCGCATGTACCTATCGACGGCAAACGGCTATGCGAAGATGCTGGACTTCGCGATCGCCCATTATGGTGGCGATATCAATCAGATCCATTGGACAGGGTATTCCATGGGCGCCTGGGGTGGCGCGAATACGGGGATGCGCATCGTTCCGGCGATCGACGCCCTGTGGCTAGAGAGCCCGGTATGGCGAATGGATCACCGCTCCGTGTGGACGCAGTTGACCGGACCGTTCGCGGCGACGCTTCCCAGAAACGCTTCGGCGGTGCAGTTGCCGGATGGCCAACAATGGGGCGGCGCAGGCGGCTACGTCGATATGCCAACTTTCATCGCAGCCTCGCCGGGTTCCGACCTGCCGATGATCTCGTGGGCGATCAGCCAGAACGATCCTTATGGACTATGGCCCGATAGTTTGGCTGCGCTGTCGGCGATGAAGAGCGCCAAACGCGGCTTCGTCTTCGCCTGGGCCGAGGGCCAACATGACACCGACGGCGGCTACGCGGCGGTAGATTGCGACCATGGCAGCAAGGCCTATGGCGGGTGCTATCAGAAGTCGTGGTTTCGCAAGAACCTATCCTATCCGACGTTCACCAACAACTCGATCGACGACAATCCCGGTACTGGCGCGACAAACGCCAAAGGCATGTATAATGGTGACTTCTCCGGCTGCATCAACTGCGGTTTCCACTGGTCGATCGCCACCAACTCGCCAACGACTTGGGCCGCGGCGATCGGCAATAGTTGGATGACCCGCGCCGCGAGCGCTGCGCCGACGACGACTACGACGGGGCCTATCGCCGGCAGCGGCAACGGAACGGTCGGCCTCACCAGCGCCACTGGCTTCTACACCAACGATGGAGCTAATCCCTATTTTCTGATCGACAGCGAGGCAATTGAGGGGACGATCAGCGGCACGACGCTGACGATCATCGCGCGCGCTAGGCTTGGCACGACCGCAGCATCTCATCTGACTGGGGCGACGATCCGTCAGTTCATCGCGAACCCATCGGGTCCGAACGGCGGCCCGGTAAGCTCGATGACCGTCGATGTGACGCCGCGACGGCTTCAGAACTTTTCCCCCGCAATTGGCGCGACGGTGAACTGCACCGTGACGCCGAACGGCGGTTCGCCGAGCGTGATCTCGCCGGTGGTCGACAGCAACGGGTTGTTCACGATCGTTGGCTTCCCGATCAACGCGTCGGGAGATACGTCCGTTTCCTGTAACGCCGCCAGTAGGGAGCCCATTCACCGACGATCAGCAGCTGGACGCCGTTGAGGCCGCGCCTTAATGCGGACATAGCGACTGTCATCGCGCGCAAGGCCCTGTTTGCAGCGAGCCTAACTCATAACTTGATCTGACCCGCGCAGGGCATCAGACAGCGTCTGGAAGACCGTTATGCTATTCAACTCATACCAATTTCTTTTTGTCTTTTTCCCTATAGCTGTTTTTTTGTTTTATTTTGTGCGGGTCTTCGGAGCTCGAGCGCAGAATGTCGCCTTGGTCGCGGCATCGCTCGTCTTCTACGCGGCGTGGGACGTTCGCTTCGTGCCGCTGCTGCTCGGTTCGATCATGGCCAATTTCGCGGCGGGACGCGCCATCTCGGCCTGCACCGCGCGACGCCGCGAAGGCGCAGCCACCGCCATCCTCGCCGGCGCCATCACCGCCAATCTGGCCAGCATCGCGATCTTCAAATATGCCCATTTTTTTGTCGACAACCTGAACGCCGCGGCGGGTACCGGTCTCGTGCTCGGAACCATCATCCTGCCGCTCGGCATTTCCTTTTTTACGTTTGAGCAGATCGGCTTCCTGGTCGATGTGCACCGGGGCGAGACGCGCGCGGCGGACCTGTTGCATTATTCGGTCTTCGTGACGTTCTTTCCGCGCCTCGTCGCCGGACCGATCCTGCGCTTTCATGAGATCGAGCCGCAGCTGGCAGTCCGCCGCGGCGGGCCATCGACGGCCGAAAACCTCGCGGTCGGGCTGACCATCTTCTTCATCGGCCTGGTCAAAAAGACCATTCTCGCCGATGGGATCGCGCCTTACGCGACAGCCGCTTTCGCCGGCGCCGCGCGCGGCGAGCCGATCGACCTGTTCCTGTCCTGGGGCGGCGCGGCAGCCTATACCTGCCAGCTCTATTTCGACTTCTCCGGTTATTCCGACATGGCGATCGGCGCGGCGCGTTGTTTCGGGGTTCGTTTCCCGATGAACTTCTTTTCGCCGTACAAATCGACCAGCATCATCGAGTTCTGGCGACGCTGGCATATGACGCTCTCCCGTTTTCTGCGCGACTATCTCTATATCGGCTTGGGCGGCAACCGGCGCGGCAAGGCACGACGCTATGTCAATCTCTTGATCACGATGCTGCTCGGCGGGCTGTGGCACGGGGCCAACTGGACATTTGTGCTGTGGGGCGGCCTGCACGGCATCTATCTGATGGTCAATCACGCCTGGATCGCGGTCTGCACGCGCAGCCCGGTTCTGTCGGCTTTTCGCCGCTCTCGGGCCGGAGCCGCCTTTGGGTTCGTCCTGACCTTTGTCGCGGTTCTGGTCGGCTGGGTTCTGTTCCGCGCGCCGAACCTGGCCGCCGCAACCGATATGCTCGGCGGCATGATCGGCCGGCACGGCGTCGTCGTCCCGGCGGGGCTAGCCTTCGCGCTGGAGCCTTACCGAGGCCTCGTCGCCGCCCTCGGCATCAGTTACGCGCAAACCTCGGGAACCCAGCTCGTCGACACCTACCTTTGGGTCGCCGCTCTGCTCGGCATCGCGTTTTTCGCGCCGACGACGCAGGAACTGCTGGCCGGCTACGAACCGGTTCTCGAAGCCGTCGCCAGGGGCGGCTCGGCGGTGCCGGGCCCGGCCGGGCCGCAGCTGCTGCGCCTGCGATGGGCGCCGAGCGCGGGCTGGTCCATAGCGGTCGGCGCGCTGGCTTTCTTCGGCATCATCGCGATAACGCGGGTGAGCGAATTCCTCTATTGGCAGTTCTGAGTGCGGCGATGCGCCCGGTCGGTTATCTGGCAGGGGTCGGCGCCGCCGCCCTGGGGCTCGCCCTCGCAGCCATCGCCCTGACCGTCTGGGTCGATCCCTATCGGATGTACGGAACGCCGCTGGCGCCCGGCTGGACGGCGTTGAAGCCGAGGATTCTATCAACAGACCGGGATTGCCAAGACCTATCAGCTCGAACGCGTAGCGCCCCGCACCCTGCTTCTCGGCAATTCGCGGGTCGGGATCGGGATCGATCCCGAAAGCCGCGAGTGGCCGCCCGCGGCGCAGCCTGTGTTCAACGCCGCGCAGGACGGGAGAGGGCTGTCGACGGCGCTGGCGATGCTGCGCGAAGCGATTGCCGTCCGCGTCCCCGATACCGTCGTCCTCGGCCTCGATATCCTCGATTTTCTGCAAAAACCCACGCCGCCGAGAACGCAACCGCCGCCACCCACCGCCGATGCCCGCCGGCTGCTCGTCGATCGCGACGGCGCGCCGAACCCGCAGCGGCCGATGCAGATCTGGCGCGACCGTCTTGCCACGACCCTGACGATCAGCGCGGTGTATGACAGCATCGCCACTCTGCTCGACCAGAACCCGTCGACAAGCGCCACCATGACGCCGCAGGGCTTCGACCCGCTTCGTGAATACCGTGTCTATCTCGCACGCTCCGGCTACTATGAGCTGTTCGCGCAGAAAAGCACGCTCTACAAGGCCCAATACAGCCGCTACCCGGACCCGGACTTCGCCAACCCATTCCGGTATCCGAGCTTTCGTTATTTGCGGCGGATCATGGTGTTGGCGGCGCGGTACAAGATCCGGCTGATCCTGTATATCCATCCCTATCATGCCGACTACCTCGAAATGCTGCATCACGTCGGGCTGTGGCCGAGCTTCGAAAACTGGAAGCGTGCTCTGGTGCGGGTTGTCGAGGCCGAAAACCGGGTCTTGTCGACAAATGTGCCGCTCTACGATTTTGCCGAATACGACCGATTTACCACCGAGCCGGTGCCGCGGCCCGGCGACGATCGCAGCAAGATGCGATGGTATTGGGAATCCGCGCATTACAAGAGCGCGCTCGGCGACGAGATACTCGCGGCGATCTTCGGGGGGACCAAGCGCTTCGGCAGCCTGCTGACGCTGCTCGATATCGACGGAAGACTTACGGTCATCCGTGAGGTGCGCCTCCGGTTTCTCGCCAGTGGCCAGCGAGGCGTTTCAGAAGCAACGCCGCGTGCGCGAGACGCGTCGCAATGATGCACCTTCAGGGCCGCGCGCCGCCAGCGGATCATCGCTTTACGCGTCCGATTGGCTTTCCGCAGTCGAAAAGTTGAGCGCCGCGGGTGCACGGTTCGCCGGTCAGGTGGGAAAACGGGTTGGCGAAGAGGTGGCCGATGGCCAGGCTGCCATGGGTGGAAGTTTCGCCGGATCGGCGTCGATCAGCGGCGGTGTAACGCGCCTGCCGATAGATTTCGGTGATCAGACGGCGTTCAACGGCTCGCCGCGATCGACGACGACGCGGCACGGCGGAAAGACGGTGAAGAGTGATCAGATTTCGCTCATCGGTGTGTGAGGCGTTTGCATCCCACGGGTTTCTCGGCATCGAGGCCGACTGTCGTTCAACGTATTGGGGACTGGATTCGGGCAACCCTAGCCAAGTGACGCTGTTCCAACGAGCCGATGGCGCATGTTCTTAGTCGAGGTCGCTATCCGAGAAGCGTGAATGTCGGTATCTGGTCGAGGTGGGTGGTTTCGATGGCTGGCGCGCCAATGGCAGGAATCGGCGGATAAGCGACACAGGTCTGGCGACTGAGGAATGGTAGCTCCCCGCCTCCTATCCGGACATTCATTTTTGCCCGTTGCGCTTCGCCTCGACCAGGGGCGTCAAGGTCTTGCGCAGAGCCCGGTCGCCGAGCCCCGGTTGCGGCGCCGATTGCCGGTGATCCGCTGCCGGACCGCCGGGAAGATGTGGCTCAACGGCTCGCCTGGATCGATCGCGCCGGCCTCGACCACGGCGGCGAAGGCGCGAGACGATCTCGTCGCGCCGCGACGGGCGGCCGGGCCGCCGCAAGCATTCGACGGCAGCGGTATTGCCGTCAATGTTCGCCGGGTCGGCACAGCGGCGGGCGCGCCCTCGTATTTGATCAGCCGATAGGAGAGCTCGCCGAGATCGTCCTCGCCGGCTTCGACGATTTCCCAGCCGCGGCCGCGGATCACCAGGACGTGGCCGATGTCGGGCATAAGCACGCCGGGGATGATCGCGCGCTCGCAGTAGAACCAGGTCTGCACCTCGCCGATCCCGGCATTGGTTCCGGCGAGCGGCACGTCGAACGGGTCGATGCGAAAGCGGCCGATGATCGGCAAGCCGGTATTGGCCCAGACCGCGGGCTCGGGAAAGGCCCGCGCCAGATCACCGAGCAGAAAGCGGAACTCGCTCATCGATGGCGTCGGGTCTCGGCCGCCTGCTCTGCCGTTGTAGCCCCACCCGGGCGCCGCGGTTGCCGCTGCCGTCGCGTCGGTCTCGACATAGGGGGTGACGCGGGCGGTGAACAACGCGCGCGGCGCCGAGCACAACGGCAAGACGTTCATCTGCGCTTCGAGCTGGACGCCCTTGTCGAAATCCATCGCCTCCATCTTGGAGTAGCGCGGCAGGGCGATGGTGTTGACGGTCTCCATGTAATCGGCCGGCGCGTAGATCTCGACAAACAAATCGGGCACGCCGACCGGGAAGAAATGGCATTCGTCGGGCGCCACAAACGGGATCTCGCCGACCCGGCCGCGGTATTCCTCGATCGTCACGTCGCGGAAGGAAACGCGGCTGCCGAGGATCGGGTTGAGGATCGGCGCATTGTCGATCGCGATAAAGGCGGCGCGGCGCTCGGGATGCTGCGAGAAGGCGTCGAAGAATTGCGCGCCGCACACCCCGTGGATGCTGGCCATCATGCCGCCCGGCAGTTCTTCGGCCATCAACCGGCCCAGTTGGTTGACGAGCCCGGTCAGTTGCGCCGCCCAGGCCGGGTTTTCCTGGGCGATGCGGCCGGCGCCGACGATCGGCCAGTCGAGCACCGGCTGCGGGTCGACCTCGAACGACCGGAACAGGTCGAGGGTGATCAGCGGCGCCCCGGTGACCCGGTCGGCCGCGGTGATGATGACGCCCTTGACCGCGCCGAGCCGCAGATATTCGAGGGTCACGTCGAGCCGCAGGCCCATGCTGGCCTCGCGGTCGTTGACCACGGTCTGCACCGCTTCGAGCTGGTCCTCGGTGCCGAACGCCCGGATGTTCTGCACCGTGTCGGCATAGAGCGTGTCGCGGATCGGAAAGTGCGGGATGCGGAACGGGACGACATGGCGGCGATCCTCGACATTGGGGGTCGGCGGGGCGCCGCGCGGCAGTTCCGGCACCAAGGCCAGGCGCGAGCCCTTGACCTCGATCAAGGTCGTGGTCGTCGACAGCCGCTCGGGACGAAACAGGCCGAGCCGCCCGATCAGCCCCGGCTGATAGGGCACGCGCAGCAATGCCAGGGTCAGCGAGGTGACCGAGAACGCGGCGTTGGTGGAGAAGACATCAAGCATTTGCGGCACTCCCTGTTTGGCGCGGGCCGTTTAGGCGGGGGTTACGATCAACTCCGCGAGAATGCCCTGGCGGACGATGATGCCGGCCGCGGCGAGGCGGGCGTTGACCGCCTGCCGGTCGAGCTCGCCGTAGAGCAGGTAAGCGTCGTTGACCTCGGCGTCGCGGGCGATGACCACCGCCGGCACCGCGCCAAAGCGCGGGTCGACCGGGTACATCAGGATGGCCTCGACATCGCCGGCAGTCGCGGCCGCACCCGCCATGGTCACCAGCATTCCCGGCTGCAGCGGTTCGGCGCCCTCGGGGATGGTGACGACGTCACGCGAGCGATAGAGGTTGGCTTCGCTGACGAGAAAGTCGGCGACCCGCTTGTCTTCCAATAGTCTGCGGCTCTGCATGCCTGTGTCTCCTTATCGGCGCCGAGAGGGCGAACGGGTTGCCTGCGTCGAGCTCGGTTGCAGCGACGACAGGCTCGGTCGGGGTCGGCTTCGGGTTCGGGCTCGTGAATTTCGAACATCAAGGCGTTGCTTTCGCCGCCGCCGCCGCCCGGCCCCGGCGGGGTGACGACAGTGATCGCAAACTCGCCCGGCTCGTCGGCTTCGAGCTCGAACGCCAGTTGCGCGTCACTGACAAATTCGGTCGATTGCTCGGCCCCGGCAAAGTGAACCGATGACTGCGGGGTGAACCCCGACCCATTGACCAGAACTCGCATGACGGCATCGACCTCCATGTGATTGGGCGTCAAAGACGACAGCACCGGCGCCGGGGACGGCGGAGCGGGGGCGGGGCCGCTCGCTGCCTCGACCGGCTCATCTGCAGCATCAAGCCGAGGCCCGGCATCACTCGGCCCGTTTGGATTGCGCGGCAAAGCGCGCGGCCACGGCCGCGGCGATCTCGGCGCCGCCGGTTGCCGCTCGTCGTGCGGTGGTGTCGATGGTCTCGACATGGCGGGTTGCCGCCTCGCCGGCGCGGCGCTGCTGCAACAGCCGGCGCACGCTGTCGGTCGTCGCCCCGGACCGGATCTGCTCGGCGGCCAGGTCGGGATAGCCGGCCAGCGAGCACAACGCGACGATCTCGGCGGCGGTTTCGCGGGTCGCCGCCACCGCCTGGTGGATCTGGTCGAAGCTGATCACGTTGTCCGGCTGCGCCGCCGTGGCGCAATGGGTTCGCCGCGGAAGCAGCATCGTCCGTGCGCGCACGTTCGTCGCGCCGCTGTTGCCGGTGTCTTCGCTGTTCATGCCCGTTGTTCCTCTTCGGCTGTTGAGCGCCACCCGCTCGGCGAGGGCGCTGGTGGCGTCGTCGAGCGTGCCGACGCGATCGGCGAGACCGATGTCGACCGCGTTGTCGCCGAAATAGATTGCGGCCTCGGTCGCGGCCAGGCGCTCGGCGGTGATCCCGCGATGACCGGCGACGCTGGCGATCAGCATGTCGTAGAGCCGGTCGACCTCGCCCTGGAGGTGGCCGCGCGCCTCGGGCGACAGCGGCATATGCGGGTTGGCGTCGATCTTGCGCGCGCCATGGTAGACATAGGTGAAGCTGAACCCGTGCTCGGCGTCGAAGCGCGAACGGTCGAGATGCAATGCCACAACCCCGACACTGCCGACTGCCCCGGTGTTGGTGACCCAAAGGCGCTCGGCGCCGGCGGCGATCGCATAGGCGGCCGACAACGCGTCGTCATTGGCGGCCGCCCAGACCGGCTTGACCTCCATTGTCCGCCGGACCTCGCCGGCAAGCTGAAAGACGCCGCCGGCCTCGCCGCCCGGGCTGTCGACTTCCAACAGGATGCCGCGCGCCCGGCTGTCGCTCTTCGCCCGGCGCAAGGTGGCGGCGAGGTTTTCGTAGGATTGCAATGGGGTTGAGTCGGCGTCGATCTGCCCGGCGCGGCGCACCAGCACGCCGCGCACCGGCAGGACGGCGACCCCGCGGTCAATGCGATAGCCGCGGGGCCGCTCCCCAGCCTGGGGCAGATCCGGGGGAGGATCGGAAGCGGCGGGGGAGACCGCTCCGCCCCGCGGGTCGAGCCCGCGGGCCACGGGCTCACGCAACATCGCCGCGTTGAGCCCGGCCAGCAAGGCTTCGAGCCGGGCCGGCTGAATCAGTAGCGGCACGTCGAAGACGCGCGCCAGGATGTGCGGCAGAGCGCGAATCATGCCGGCCTCCCCGGCAGCGCTGCCCTCGCCGGCGCTTCGGTTTCAGTTGTCGCCGTGGGCCCGCCGCGCGTGCCCCAGCCGGCCGCGGGATCGGGAATGCCGTATTGCCGGCGCAACGCCGCGGCTTCGGCGATGCGGCGATAGACGGTCTCGATGTCGTAGCCTTCGGCCTCGATCGCGTCTTGTGGGGCGATGACCAGGGCGTCGAGCGCCAGCTTGATCGCCTGGCGGTCCTTCAGCGGGTCGACCCAAGGGGCGCGCGGGGTGATCGCCTGCATCGCCCGCCAGATCGCCGGCCGCGCGTTGTAGGCTTGCGCAGTAATCGGCACCGCGCCGGCGAGCACCGCGGCGTCCATCCACCGCGCCCAGACCCGGCGCAGAAACTGGTAGACCAGCACCGAATGCTGAAACGCCTCGACCTCCTGGCGAAAGGCCAGGAGCCCGGCGCGCGAGCTGGCATAGGTCGCCTTGGTCAAATCCCACGACAATTCGCCATAGGGGATCCCGAGGGCGGCGCAGATTTGCAGCAAGGTGCGGTATTGAAACGGCTCGTAGCTGTTGGGGACGCCGCCGGGCTCGCTGAACTTGACGTCCTCGCCGGGGTAGAGCAGCACATTGGCCCCCGGCATGTAGGCGGCGAGATCGTCATCGGGGCGCGGGTCCAGCGGGTTGCCGTTGTCGTCGCGCTCGTCGGGGGTGGTGAAAAACGTCGCGTACCGGCTCTGCTGCTTTTGCCGTTCCAGCTCGGCGTCGTCATAGGCGTCCATCTGGAACAGTTTGACGACGGCCGCGGCATAGCCGGTCAGCCCGCGCAGTTGCCCGGCCTCGACCGGGTCGAAGACGTGAATGACTTCCTCGGCCGGGACCCGCACCAGCCACTCGAGCTGCAGGGCCTCGGGAAAGGTGATCGTCGGGTCGGTCGGGTTCGAGCGATAGAACCAGTAGGCGACGCGTTTGTCCCGCAGAGTTGCGGTCGAACTCGATCCCGAGGCGGATGGCGCCGCCGGCATTGGGTCGGTTGTCGGGCACGGTCTCCTGCTTCCACAACGGCAGTTGCTCGGAGGGCAGGATCTGCAGTTGCAACGGCACCGTGAGGCCGTCCTGCGCAAAGCGCGGGCGCAGCCGGACAAAGCACTCGCCGGCGAGAAAGGCTTCACGCGAGACCCGCCGGGTGATGCCGTAGAAGTCGGTCACATCCTCGGCGTCGGCCTCGTCGGTCCAGTCGTTCCACGCCTGGTGGATGGCCTCGCGGGTCGTCTGCTCGGCGACCAATGACGACGGCTTGATGCCGGCGCCGACGGTTGCCGCCGACCACGAGCGCAACGCGGCGCGGGCATAGCCGTTGTTGCGCACCAGCCAGCGGGCGCGGGCGTTGACCGTCGGCCCGGCCGCCTGCATCAGCGCGTTGATGTGCTGCGCCGCGGGTTGCCACAAGCTGAGCCGCCGGCGCGCCGCGCCAGCCTCCAGACCGGGCGGGGCGTTCCGCGCCCGGAATGCGTCGCCGCCCCCATGGCGGGCCCAATGGGCCGACGCGCGGCGGCATGTCGCGGTGACAGCGTCGAAGACCAGCCGCCGGGTCAACCGCTGGATGGCCGCGAGCACGTCAGAGCCCCTTGACCAGCGGAGCGTAGGAAACCCGGCTGGTGCGGCGGAAACCGACCGTGCAATAGGCGAGCTCGTCTTCGAGCCGGCCGATCGCCTTCAACAGGTAATCGGGGTTGTGATAGCCGACCGAGCGCGAGCGGTCGGAGACGCTCGACACCCCGCTGTAGAGCTTGGCCTTCAGCTCATCGAGTTGGCGTTGGCGCAGGGCCTGCGCTTCGGGCGAGCAATCGACGAACACTTCTTGCCTTTTCCGCAAAACCGTTGCATAGGGTCGCACGGTTGGAGGAAGAGGCTTGTATTCGGCGGAGTTTTGGGGCCGGCCCTATGCAACAGGGTTCGGCCCTTTCCGTTTAGCCCCGGCGCCGCTGCTCCGAGGCGATCCGCCGGGCAAGGGCGGTCTTGAGCCGGGCCTTCATCGTCGCCCTGATCACCGATTGTACATCCGGCGTTGCAAACATACCGTATATTGTCGGTCCCCACAATTCCTTAATTCGTTCGAGATACGCCTTGCCGCGCCGCCCGTAACGCCCGGTGCGGCGAAAGACGCCGCGGTGACCCGACGGCATCGTCGCAATAAATGCCGAACCGAGTATTTGCGATCGCCCCCACACCGAAGTTCTGACCCCGGCCCCGACCTGGCGCGCGCTCGGGAACTCGATCAGCGGGATCGGCCGCCGGCTCGACCGCACGATGACCTGATAGTCGCCGAGTTTGACCGGGTCGTAGAAGATCCGGCTCTTGACGGTCGCCGATTTGAGCCCGGTGCGCCGGGCAATGACCGAGGCGCCCTTGCTGATCCCCGATTTGGCGGTGTCGACCAAGGCCAACGCCACCGCCCGGTCGAGCCGCGGCGGGCGCAGCGCCGTCAGCCGGTCGAGATAGGCTTCGG
>CAVZJF010000052.1:0-75681 GCA_963775525.1 uncultured Alphaproteobacteria bacterium
CGATCGCCAGGCCTACAAGGTCGACGAGGTCAAGGACGTTCGCGACCGGCGGCGGCGCTCGGATATTACGCGCGCCAAAGCCGAAACGTCGAAGCCGAGCGCCAGTGCTGCGAGATACGGCTGCGCGCTGAGCGCAAGGCCGGTCATTTGCTGGCGGCAAATGGAGAAGGTCAAGGCGGAGCACCGGGCAATACCCCGGTCGCGGCGCGCCGATTGTAGGGGTGATCGAACCCTACATTTGCCGATCTTGGTATTACTCCAAAGAACAATCCTCGCAGTGGCAGAAACTGGCCGCGGTGCCCGAACCGCAGTTCGAAGCCGCGCTCGCCAGGCCGGAAAAGCCCACCGCCAACAGCATCGTCAATGCCGCGACGCCGCGCGTAGATTACCCCGGTTAGCGACAAGGCATTGTGGCTCTGGGGTCGGCTGCGCGATTTCGCGCGCATGGGTTTGCTGGCGACGACACCGGCCGAAGTCATGACGACGATGACCCCGACCATGACCGACGACGTGCGTGCTGAGGCGCCGCGCGTGATCGCTTGGCTTAGCCGGATTAGGGGAGGAGCAATGAAAATGCCGCGCTCTCGTCGCGACGCACCACCGCCCGATCAATTGCGTGATCTCGTCGCGCGCATCATCGAGATGCGCCGTGGTCAACCGCGGATTAGCCCAGGTTGGGTGGCAACGGAAGCAATGCATGACCTCGATCGCAATCGAACAGTTGAGCACGAACACCCAACGATCTGGCTCGGATGCCACCTCCAATTGCGGCAGATCGCACGGCAGTTATTGGCACAACGATTTGAACAGGGAGAGGAGAAGCAGCATCTACTCTTCAAGGATTTGCAATGGCGATACCCGACCGCGCGATCGGCGAATACAGAAGAACGCTGAATATGTCTTACGCGATCTCATGAGTGACGAGGATATCGCTTACAATGTCGGGCGATTGCGGGCCGAGGCCCTGGCAAAGATGTACCACGCGGACGCGCTCGAAGCCTGGGGCCGTGATCGTGGCGAGGTGGCCTGAGCCATGGCCCAGACCGTCGCTCGGGAGTAGCCCGCCCGCAGCTCGTCGCCCCGCGCCAGGTCGGCAACCCTCGACAGCCGTGCGCACGATGACCGGCGGCTTTGACGTTGACGCCTGGCATTGCATGGAAGCGCGCGACGATCGAGTTGATCGCCGACGAGATCGCACGGGCCGGGCATCGTGGCGAAGTGCGTCTTACACCGCGGTTGGCGACATTGCCGATCAAGAACCTGTGCACCCGCGGATTAGCGTCGTCGGCGCCCGCCATCTGGGCGGCGCATTACAAGGGGTTGAAGCATCGCCTCGTCGAACGCCGCGATGCAAAAGACGCGGCTGCGCTGTTCACCTTCACCTCGTACCCGGCCGAAACTGCCGATGGCGGTGTCGTGCTCGAGTGCGTCCCGGAACTCGGCCGACGAAGGCCGATTTTTATGCCGCGGTCGTCGAAGATGGCCGACAGTCAGAGACCGAGGAACAAAAAAGCGATCCAGGTCGAACGCCGCGAAGCCGCGGTTCGAATACCGCCGCGACGAGAAGCCCCTATGAGCGGCGCCCGAACTACTCGCGATCGCCCAGTGCGAAAGCCTACCGCAGACGCGGTCCTCGCGGCCTCGTCGGCCGCGAGGTACATCGTGATCCGCTGGAAGCTACCGCACCATGGCTGCGGCTCAAAAAGGAAGAGGTCGATCAGCGCGCCTCGGTGATGGACCGAGAACGCGCTGCGAACGTGCAATGCAATTTGCAGCACAAGAAGGCGATCTGCTCTCGACGCGGCGAGGCCGTCGGAGCGCCTGGACCCTCGAGCAGAGATCGCCGGGCTCGGCGACGCGGCGCGCGACGGGTCGGGCTTGCCGAGCCCAGGTTGTCGAAGCCGCCAAGGCGCTCAGGAGATCTCGACGTGTGGAGGATGAGCCCGCAACGAGCGAGCCGGGCGAACGCGGCACGGACGACCAAGCCGGCAAGGCGAGCGCCACCGCCCGCGGGCCGACGGAGCCCGGCACCCGCCAGACGGCGTCAACAGCAGCACCGGCACAAACCGAACCGCCCCAGCGGCCTCGGAAACGCCAGCCCAGGCAACGCGCCGCCGGCGGGCGATGAAACGGAAGCCTGTCCCATCAAGACCAACCCGCTGGCGGGAACCCGGCGACGCGTGAGGGCAACCATGAACGAGATCAGTGAGGACGAAGGATGATCTCGATCCGGTTGCGCGATTTCCGCGGCTGCGAGCGCGCCGACATCGAGTGCGCGCCGATCGCGCTCGTCGCCGGCCGCAACGCCGCCGGCAAGTCGAGCCTGGCGCAAGCCGCGGGGGCGGCGTTGTGCGGCGAAACCCTGCCGCTCGCCGGGTTGACCAAGGGCTCGGCGGGCCTGCTTGGTCAAGACCGGCGCCAAGTTCGGCGACGGTCGAAATCAAGAGCGAAACCGGCAACACCCGCATCACCTGGCCGGCGTGTCAGGGGAGCGCCCAAGGCCAGCCGCCGCATGCCAGCGACTGCGCGGCCGGGCTCGCCAGCATCGCCTCGATGCCGGCCAAGGACCGGGCGCGGGTGTTGGGCGCGCTGCTGCACGCCGACCCGACCCGCGACGACCTCGCTGCCGCCCTCGCCGATGTCGAGCTCGCGGGGCTGAGCAGGGGCGCCGTCGTCGAGGCGGTTTGGCAGTTGATCGAGAACCAGGGTTGGGACGGAGCGCACATCTTGCGCAAGGAGAAGGGCGCCGAGTTGAAGGGGCGCTGGCGCCAGGTCACCGGGGCCAATTACGGCTCGCGCGTCGCCGCCGCGTGGAACCCGGCCGGCTGGTCCGATTTGGAGGACGACTTTGCGTGGGTCAGCGAAAACGACCTCGCCGCCGCGGTCGCCCGCGCCAAGGATGTGCACGAGAAGGCGATCGCCGCGACCGCGGTCTCCGCCGCCGAGCGCGAGACCCTGACCGCCGCCGCCGGCCAGGTCGACCGCCACCGCCAAATCTTTGCCGACGCCGAAGCCAACGACCGCGCCGCCGCCGAGCAGTTGGCGGCAGCGCAAACCGCGCGCGCCAGGTTGCCGTTGGCCCCCGCCGCCGATCCGGGGCTCGCCTGCCCGCATTGCGGCGAAAAGGTAGTCGTGGTGGTCGGCGACCTCGCCGACGGCTGGCGTCTCGAAAAGCCGAACGCGGTCTCGCCCACGGAGTTGCGCAAGCGGCGCCAGGCGATCGCCGAGGCCGACGGTCTGTTGAGCCGCCGCGCCGGCGAGCGCGAGGCCGCCCGCACCGCGCTCGACACCGCGCGCCGCACCCTCGACGAGGTGCTCGGCGCCGCCGCCCGTTTGCAGGCGATGCCGGCGGCGGACAAAAAGGTCGGCGATGTCGCCGCGGCCAAAGCGGCGCTCGACCTGGCCCAGCGCCGGTGGGCGGCGTTCCAGCAAAAGGTCCAGGCCGACGATCTGTATCAAAAGATCGCGGGCAACGACCTGGTGCTCGACATCCTCGCCGGCGACGGGTTGCGCGGCAAAAAGCTCGGCCGCGTGCTCGACATCTTCAACCGCACCCAGTTGCAGCAGCTCGCCGACGCCGCCGAGTGGGCTCCGGTCACGGTCGACGCCGAGATGACCCTCGCCTATGGCGGCCGCCCCTACGCGCTGTTGTCGACCTCGGAGCAATACCGGGTCCGCGCCGTATTGCAGCTCGCCATCGCCCGGCTCGACGGCTCCGACATGGTGGTGCTCGACGCCGCCGATGTCCTCGACGGTACGACCCGCTCCGGGCTCTTCGCGATGCTCGAGGAAGCCGGGTTGCCGGCTTTGGTGTGCATGACCCTGACCCGGCGCGAGCAAGTCCCCGACCTCGCCGCCGCCGGGCTCGGCGCGTCCTATTGGCTCGAAGACGGCGTCGCCTACCCGCTGCGCCAGCCCGCGGAGGCCGCCGCATGACCGATAGCATCTAGGCGAGGCGCCGACGCAGAGCAGCGCGATCGCCGTGTTGGATGCTGGGTCGGGGTCCACGCCGACGGCGGCGAGGGCATCTATCGGCCGATT
This sequence comes from uncultured Alphaproteobacteria bacterium, assembly GCA_963775525.1. GTDB lineage: Bacteria > Pseudomonadota > Alphaproteobacteria > ATCC43930 > CGMCC-115725 > AP-15. The sequence continues at coordinate 4,042 of CAVZJF010000052.1, forward strand.
GCCGATGATCGGCGGCACATCCGGCATAGCCCGCTGATGTCGTCAAAGCGCGAAGTGGCCGAGCAGCTGCGCCCGTTGGCGCGCCAGGTGCAGCGCGCTTCGATGCACCTGGCCGACCGCTTTGTCCGCATCGAATTGCGCGAGTTCAGGCCGACTTCGCGGGGCAAGGCCGGCTTGGAGGTGGCATGATCTGCCAGCACGTCACGGCCGCGGCCAAATAGCGAGCAGCGCCGTCGATTACGAGATTGCGAGCGGCACAGTTAAGAGCGAGCGTGATGAGATGCTTGCCCCGATTGCGGCGGATCGCTGATCGCCCATTGCTGCGAGGGCATCTGCGCCCAACCCGAGACCTCCGGCCCGAGGAGTACAGAATGACCCTCGAAGAATACCTCGAAGACCAATGCGTCATGCTGCAAAAGGCGGTCGCCGACGTGCCGGCCGGGCAGGACCTGCCGCCGCTCTTCGGCTTTGTCAAAGACCGGATGATCGGCATCGTGCCGGCCTCTTTCGGGGGCGGCACCAAGGCGGTCAAGATCGAGTTGTTCCGCGCCTTTCTGAACGCCATCGGCGCCGAGCAATACGCGATCATCGCCGCCGCCTGGTATGTGGCGCTCGCCAAGGATGAACACGCTGCCGCCTTCGCCGTGATCGACCGCGAAGGCACCGGCGGCGCCTACAAGTCGCGCCGGCGCGAGTGCTATCACGTCGTCGCCGGCGACCGCGAAAAGACGCTGAGCGCGATGTTTCACGTCGAGCGCGACGACAAGGGCAAAATCCGCCGCCTGGTGCGGCAGGACTCGCCCGACGGAACATTCGGCCGCATGACCGACCTGCTCGTCAACCGGACGCGGCACTAGCCATGAACAGCGACACGCCCGACCTCGGCCCGTGCTGCCTGTGCGGCGCGCCGCGGCCGCACGCGATCGTCATGTTGAAGCGGCGCGCGGCGGTGCGCGGCCACGGCTGGGGGTGCGTGGTCTGCGGCTTGCCGGCGGATGGCGCGGTCGCGGTGCTGTGCGACCCGTGTTTTGAGCGCTATCACCGCGACCCGGCGGCGTTGACCCTCGCCTGCGCCGGCTATCCGGGCGAGGACGGCCGCATCGCCATCGCCGACCTGCCGCCCGGCGAGTTCGATCACGACATGACCCGGCACACCTGGTGATGACGACAAAGCCGATCCTCGGCTACCCCTCGAACAGCGCCGCAGTGGTGGCGTTGCGCGCCGCCGGGCTGTCGACGGCCGCGATCGCGGCGCGGCTCGGCATCAAGCACGCCAGCGTCACCGCGTTTGAGCATTCGGCCGGGCGGCGCCGCCCGCAGCGGCCGTCGGAGGCCATGGGCCGCACGGTGCTGTTCCCGGTCGACGTGCTCGCCGCCCTCGGGCCGCATGCCGCTCGCCGGAACATGCACCCGAACTGCCTCGCGCGGCTGATCGTCGAGACCGTGGTCGACGAAGGGATAATCGACGCGGTGCTCGATGATGGCGAAAACCTGGAAGGAACCGAAAACCATGGATGACCAGCTTACCTGGAGCAATTCCGCGACGAATTAAGCCGGTTGCTGGGCCGCGCGCGCAAAATCGAGAAAAGCGACGTGGCCGACGAGCTGCACCTGCAGCTCGATTGCCTGCGCGATGAAATCGAGAACGAAAAGGAAGCTGAACATGCAGACCGAAACCGTCGTCGTCGAGCGCGCCGAGGCGCGCGCCCTCTATCGCAAGTATCGCGAGCACCAGCATTATGCGCGGCCGATCGACTGGGAAATCCAGCGGACCTACCAGCTGATCGCGCAAGGCCGCGTCGTCATCAAGGCGATCGACAGCATCGTCGCCGCCGGGCTCGACGAGATGCAGTTGCCAAAGCTGGCGATCGTGCGCGCCGACGCCGAGGAATGCTTTTGGCTGCCGACGCATGGCGGCGGCGGCGCGTTCGCGATGACCAAACTCTTGGGCGCGGGACCGCGAGCATCAGTCGCGGCGCATCATCATCGCCGAGGGCACCTGCCCGAACAGTCGCGTTCGCGCAATTCCTATCGCGCGGTGGTGCCGCTGATCCCGATCCATCTGCGGCCGAAGCGCGGCTTACAGAACTACCACGTCCTGTGGGAGGCCGAGTGGCGCCCGGCCCCGCCGGTCGACCCGCTGTTGCTGCGCCGCATCGGGGTCAGCGATTTGTGGGTCGTCTGCGCCGCCTGGGACCTCACCGAGGTCGAGCGCGCGGCGTTGGCGGCGCGGATCAATGCCTAGGCGTCGATCCGCATAGCACCGCTGCCCGGCTTCGATTGGGCGCTGGTCAATTGGGCGGCCCCGACCAGCCGCGCACCGAGCACTGCTCCTATTGCGGCGACGCGCTCGACGAGGAGTCGGTGCCGCTGATCCTGTGGAACGCCGAGGGCTGGTGCGCCGAGTTCTGCGACCACTGCCAAGCAACCTGGTGGGGCATCGAGAGCTTCGACCAGGTTGAGCCGCGCCCCGAGCCCGAAGCCACGAAACCTCGTAACTCGATCTAACTACTTGACAATGTTATTCTTTTTATGCTACCTTTGAGGGTAGGGAGATGGCCGAAAACTACCGCACGCTGGATGAAGTTGCCGCGGACCTCAAAGTCTCGACGCGCTGGCTGCGCCAGGTGGTAGCGGAACGCCATGTCCCGGTACTAAAAAAGGGGCGGACCATCCGCTTTGACAATCTCGCTCTGCATCAATTGGAGGAGGCATTGCGATGCCCAAACCTTCCGGTGGTCCCCGGGTTGTTGTACGGAAATCCTCGGGCGCGCTCACCATCGTCGGGACGGTCGCCGGCGTCCGCATACGCCGCCGCGCTCAAAGCAACCGACCGGAGCTCGCGCGCGAAGAAGCCACGGTCATCGAGCACCGAGATCCTGCGCACCGAATGGCACGGAGAACGTCGTGGCTCTCGATCCTTCAGCGAAGCGGTCCTGAGTTATTCGAGGCCCAGCCCCGAGCGCCCGGCGATCAGGATCGGCTTAACCGCATCCTACGAGTATTAGGCGAGATACCGTTATCGGCCATCAACCAGGATGCGATCACCCGATTGGTGCGCGGCATGCTGCGGCCGAAAGCCAAACCCGGAACCATCCTGCGCGGTGTCATAACCCCGGTTCGTGCGGTCATGCTGCACGCCGCCAAGCGCGGCTGGTGCGACCGCCCGAACTTCGAAATCCCCAAGCGCCCAGAGGGACGCACTCAATATCTGTTGCCCGATGAATTCGAATTGCTGCTCGCCGCCGCCGCACCGCATTTGCGCCCGTTGCTGATCTTTCTGGTCAGCACCGGCGCCCGGCTTTCGGAAGCGATCGAGCTTGACTGGAAAGACGTCGACCTGCGCGGCGCCCGCGTCATCTTCTGGCGCACCAAGACCGGCAAACGCCGCGACGCCACGTTGCCGCCACGCGCTGTCGCCGCGCTTGCCGGGCTCGGCGACCGCCAAGGGCCAGTCTTTCGCTGGCAGACGACGCCCGATCGGGATGGCAAGGTCAAGGCGGTTCGCGTCTATGTCGACCGCGAGCGTCAATATGGCGGTCACATCAAGCGCGGCTGGCAAGGCGCCATCCGCCGAGCCGGGCTCGACAGCAGTCTGACCCCGCATGATTTGCGTCACACTTGGGCAAGTTGGCATTACGCGCTCGACCGCGATCTGCTGGCCCTCAAAGTCGCGCGGCGGGTGGTCAAGCGTCACCCTGGTCGAACGCTATGCGCACTTGTTGCCGGCCGGCCAGGAGGAAGCGATCGGGCGGGTCTTGCGGCACCAAGCGGCGTCTGGCACCATGCCGGCACCGGCACCGGCGCTTAAGGCCTAAGCAACTGATATGATTAGTATAAAATCCACAAGCTCACGACCTTCGGGAGGCAGGGGCCGGAGGTTCAAATCCTCTCACTCCGACCAGCGATTTAAAAACGTCGGCTCCACATCGACGGTGGTGTGCGTGGTAGTGTAGCCGCAGCTGACAGCTTCAGCTGGTCGATCGCGGCTGAACCATGCGGTTCTTGCGACCCGCAGGCGCCAGCCGGCGCGCAGACATGGTCATTCGTTGGACCGAGCGACAAGATCCCCGCTGACCCGGGGAGGGGGCGATGCTGGGGACGATCCTTCTAATAATCTTGATCCTGCTGCTGATCGGCGCGCTGCCGCGGTGGGGCTACAGCACCGGTTGGGGATATTATCCGAGCGGCGGGGTTGGACTGCTGCTGATAATCCTCATCATCCTGCTGCTGCTCGGGTACATTTAGAGATCAGCTTTCGATCAGGCAGATTTTACCCGGCTGCGTTCAGCCGAGCCGCCACGGTCGTCCCACAAGCCGAGAGCGGGCCGCACCGGGCACGTTTATGCGTACGCCCGGTTCTCGTGACGCCGAGGACCCGGCCCGGCGCCCAGAAGCCGTATGGCTGTCTTCGCTCGTTCCACGTCAGCCAGCGACAGCGCGCGATTTACTGGCTGTGGATCGCCCGTTCGAGTTCGGCCTTGTTCATCTTCGAGCGATTCGGGATGTCGCGGCGGCGCGCCTCGGCGTAGAGCTCGGCCCGCGTCTTGCCGCCGGCCGTCGCGTGACCCTGGCCGGTCGATCCGGATGCCGCTCGACGGGCGGATTTCGGCGCCGCGCGGCGCCCTTCGGTCTCGTCCTGGTAGGTCTCGCCGCGCCGCTCCTTCGCCTTGGTGTGGCGCAAGTTCTGGGCGTTCTTTTTTGGGCTCTCGTATTTCGACGCGCCGGCCTCGTGCAGCGCGATCGCGACCGCTTGTCGCGGGTTCTTCACCTTCCGCGCGCCGCGTGCCGTTTTCAGCTCGCCATGCTTGAACTCATGCATGACCCGTTGGACGGTTTTCTTCTGTGCTGGGGACTGACGGCTCTCCATGGCAAATCCTCGCCCAAATAACCCCACCTTTGGACGGATCGAGATGCTGTCGGACCGTCCTTTAGGCGGGACGCTTCGATGCGCGCGTCGGTTCCGCCAATTTCGTGAAAAACCGACACGTTTGGACGATTGGCCCGGGTCGGGCGGCGGCGCAAACCAGCCGGCGCCGCCAAGACGTTCGCCGCCTACCACACCGGACATCGCCGGCGTCGCCCCGTTTGGGTCAGCGCGTGGCGCGCTCGCTGTCGGACATGATCTCGCTGTAGAGGCGCTCGACCGCGACACTCTGGCGGCTCGGATGTTGGCGGTCGGCAAGCGGCCGGCGCGGCGACAGGCGGGCCGGTCCGAACCTCCGTCCGCCGAACGGCGCCGCTGAACCAAACAGGACGCGGATGCGATAGAGCGAGACCGTGACCGGGAACCTGTCGACCGGGCGGCCGGCGCCGATCCACGCATCCATGTTTCCCGGTCCCCAATTATAGGCGGCGACCGCGTCGGGCCAGTTCGCATAGCGCTGGTAAAGCCGTGCCAGATAGGCGCGGCCGATCATCCGGTTTTCGGCCAGGTCGAACCGGTCGCCGCCGCCGACATCCGCCGCCGCAGCGGCGGAAACCTGCATCGGTCCCTGAGGGCCGTCCGGCTCGGGGCGCCACATTTTCGGGTCGCCGCCATGGCTCAATTCAACACCGTCGACGGCCACGCTGATGCGGTCGAGCGCGCCGGCGCTGCCGACAATCAGTGAGCCGGCGTCGGCTGCGCCCGCACCCGCAAGAGCCAACGTCAGAGCCGAAACCGCGCCGGTCGCCGCGCGCGAGCGACGGTCGCGCAACAGGGTCGCGGCGGCGACCCGCCTAAAGTTGAAAGTCAGCGAGGTCGAGCCTTTCCCGGCTACTCCCAATAGGCGGCAATGATCGTGTTGTCGGTGCCGAGCAACAGGTTCAGTCGATTGGGATTATGGGTGATGCCGCGGATCCCGTGAGTCGGCGGGATCCAGCGCAAGACCTTGGGAAGATCTTCTTGGCGAACGACCCCGGGCGCGCCGGGCGCGCTCTGACCGCGCTCGGCAAATTTTTTGCCGACGCAATCTTTGCAGTCGTTGACATTGATAGTGACGGTTTTGGCGCCGGGAATCTGGTCGACCTCGACCGCATTTTCAGACCCGCGCACCCGGACGCCTTTGAACGCATGGCCTTCCTCAAGGGAGAATATCGCGCTGAACGGGACAAAACCGGTCGCCTGCTCGGTTTGCAATGGCATCGTCGCAATGAACTGCAGATCGAGAATGCCGTCGAGCGGCTTGCCGATAAAGGTCGGTACGAGCTCCGGTGAGCTCCAGCCTTGTGATCCGACCAGGCCCGCGACCCGCACCACGTCGAGTTGCGGCTGGGTCTGGGTGCGCAGGATCTCGACGCTCGTGACAAACAGCACCGGGAGCTCGGTCCCGGGCTCGGCCTCGGTCGCCGAGCCGACCGCCGTCTGCCCCGCCCCATACCCTTCATCGGCGCCGCCGGTGCTTGGGCCCGACGCGGCCGGGGTTGTTGCCGTGCCTTGGGCATATGCGAGCCCGATCACGCCGCCCTGGATCGCGGCGCCGACGGCGAGCATGCCCAACCAGCGCAATGTCTTTTTCATCCTGTCCTCCGGATCGACGGTGTTGCTTTGCAAAAGACCGCGCTTTCGGTCAACCCTTCCCCCGGCGCCGCCGGTTGCGACAGCGTCACGGGATCAAGATCAGAGGGCGACACCCGCTCCAGCGCATCGAGCACGAGGTCGGTCGCCCGCATCTTGGTGATGCGGCAATAGGCGGTTTCCGCACTGATAAAACTGCCGTTTTCGGCAAGCTTGTTGACCGGCTCGCCGCCGCCACACACCGAAAAATATTCACACCGGTCGCGGCACATCGCGACGCCGGCGTTGATGTCGGCGAGCATCCGCGCCAGTGCCGGACGGTGCGGCAGGTCGACAATTTCGTCACGATTGACGTTGCCCAGGATGAAATCGCCGTATTCCACGTTTTTGAGCCCGAGCAGCTCGGGCGAAAATGTCGAGATGTTGCCGGACCAATCCATGCTGGTAATCGCAAACGGCTCGACCAGCTGATTGCGAAAGGGCGCCTCCTGCGGGCGGATCACCTGCTGCAAGGTCTGCTCGATCTCGCGCAGGAACGTAATCTTGCCGGGTGACGCCGCCGACAACCGCCAGAACTCGCGCAGAAACTCGTAATAGGCCGCCTCGGTTCCGTCCTGGGCAAAGGATCGGGAGACATGGTCTCCCTCCGATTCCTCGACATTGAAGCAGACCCGCTCGATGCCCTCGGCGACATAGAAATCGAACATGTCGCGCGGTGTGGCCATGCTCGCCGGGGTCAGCACCGAGATCACATGAAATGGGACATCATGCCGGCGCAGCAGCCGGATGCCGCCGACCGTCCGGTCGAACGTGCCCCGGCCGGACCGCGTCAACCGGTTGCGGTCGTGAAACTCGCGCGGTCCGTCGATGCTGACCCCGAGATTGATCTGCGCCTCGGCAAAAAATTCGCACCAGGCGTCGTCGATCAGGGTGCCGTTCGTCTGGAACGAATGGACGACCTGCAGCCGCCGCGGCCGCAACGCCTCGATCAGCGCGAACGCGTCCCGGTAAAAGGCGATCGGCAACACCATCGGCTCGCCGGCATGCCACACGACCGACAACGAGTCGCCTAGCCAGCCCGAGGCAAAAACCTGGGAGAACAGATTTTGCAATGTCTCGCGGGCGACAACCGCCTTTGACGTCCGGTTCGGCAGATAGCAGTATTTACAATCGATATTGCAGAACGGGGTCGGCTGAACCACCAGCAGATCGATTGTCGGCACAATGCCACCCTTCGCCGTATCGGCCGCGGTCAACCGTTCAGAAATTGCGCCACCAATTGTTCCAATTGTTCCAATTGCGCCAGTTGTTCCAGTTCGGCCAACCCCAACCACCCCACGGGCGGCCCCCCCAGCCCCCGTTGCGCCACCAATTGCCCCAAGCGAGGCGCAGATCGCGGTTGTGGCCGTTCGTGGCGGCGTCGTGTTCCGCCGCGGTCGAAACCGCGTCGCGGATGGCGGCCAGGCGCTCGGAGACGCCGGCCTGCGGCACCGCTTGAGGCTGCAAGCCGGACGGGCCCTGGCTCGCCGCGCTCGGCGCCGCCGACCCCAGCAGCAACGAAACACCGACCGCCCCGGCAGGGGCGATCCTCGACAGGATTTTCAGATATTTCTGCTGCAGCAGCGACATCGGGGTGACCTCTTCGTCGACGGGTGGGCAACCATGCGGACAGTCTCAACCTGTCGGTGTATTTCCACTGCAAGCCCACGAGATACGCGCGCAACTTCTATAATCACAAACGGCCCGCGGCGTCAAACCCGGCCATACCGAAGATGGCGCAACCTTCACCAGTTTCGAAAGAAATTTCCCCAGCCGCCATTGCGCCAACCGCCGTTGCGCCAACCCCCATTACGCCAGCCGCCGTTGCGCCAACCGCCACCGCCGTTGCGCCACGCCCACCACGCCAACTGCTCCCGGGTTTTCAACGCGCCGGGTTCGGCGACATCGGAAACCGCGTCGCGAATCGCGGCAAGCCGCTCCGAGACCGGGGATCGATCGGCCGCCAAGGGTAGCTCATTCACCGGCTCCTGGGCTGCGGCCGCGGGCGCCGCCGCGCCCAGAAGCACCGAAACGCCGGCCGCGCTGAACGGGAGCATCGCTGACAGGATCTTCAAATATTTTTGCCGGAGCGACATCAACACCCTCTTTGATCACAACGGACCAGTATCTCTGACGCAGGCCGTTCTGGATCGGCCTACTTGTGGATTATCACGACCCTTCCCGCGCTCCGCTTGAGCAAATCCTCTGGCGCGCGCCCCCGCGACGAATACCGCAATTAGCAGGGAAACGTCGTCGTGGTCAAATACTCATTCGACGAATACTACATAGAACTCATGCTCCAGCGGCGCCGGCCCAAGGCGGCGAGAGTACGGCGATCCGCGCGTAGACCGGGCAATCGGGTGCATGCGCCCCTGCCAGATAGCCCAGACTCATCAGAAATTCGTTAACGATCTGTCCGCCGGTAAAGCGGAACGTCTTGCGAAACAGCTTGCGTCCACTCGTCTACCGGGCGCGGGTGATGCGCGTCGAGCCAGAGCGCGAACGAGTGGTGCGATTGGCGCAGCACCTGAATGCGCCGCGCGTTGTCGATCGCAGCCTCGATCTTGAGCCGGTTGCGCACGATCCCGGGATCGGCGAGCAGGCGGGAAACGTCGTCCGGGCCGAAGCCGGCGACGCGATCCACCTCGAAATCGGCAAAGGCGGCGCGAAAGGCGGTTCGCTTGTTCAAGATCGTCAGCCAGGACAGCCCAGCCTGGTTGATTTCGAGCATCAACCGTTCGAACAGCACCCGCTCGTCACGCGCCGGATAGCCGTATTCGAGATCATGATAGGGGCCATGGACGGGATGCGCGGGGGCGGCCCGGCAATAAGCGGCGCTCACCTCACGACCCGCGAAAGCTGAGCCACGGCGAACGCACCAGCGCCTCGATCGCGAGCCAGATCACCGCGGCTATCAAGGTCGTAACCAGGGCCTTGCGCGCGAGGCGCGGCTGTTTCGGCGCCCCCGCGGCATGGCCGAGGTCGCCGGGCTCGGCCGGCGCCACCCACAACGGCAGCACGGCGAACAAGGTGACCCACCACACCAGAACGTAGACGATGAGACCGGTAAACCAATTCATCACAAGAGGCGCCGCGCCGGACGCGGCTTACACCTGTTCGAGCTCGATGAGAGTGCCGCAGAAATCCTTTGGATGAAGGAAAAGGACCGGCTTGCCGTGGGCGCCCAGCCGTGGTTCGCCATCGCCGAGGATGCGCGCGCCGCCGGCGCGGAGCCGGTCTCGCGCCGCGACGATGTCGTCGACCTCGTAGCAGAGGTGGTGCATTCCGCCGGCCGGGTTGCGGTTCAGAAAGCTTCTTACCGGCGAGGCGTCGCCGAGCGGCTCCAGCAATTCGATCTTGGTGTTGGGCAATTCGACAAAGACGACGGTGACGCCGTGCGCCGGCAATGCCTGCGGCTTGGAGACGGAGGCGCCCAGCATATCGCGATAGACGGCGCCGGCCGCCGCCAGATCGGGCACGACGATCGCGATGTGGTTGAGCCTGCCGATCATTCGGTTCCCGGTCACCGCCGCCTCAGATTCGCACCACCTGGATTTCGGTCAGCGGGCGCTTTCCAAAACGCTCGCTGAGCGCCCGGCGCAGTGCGCGCCGCGCCGCCTCGCCGACAGCGTCGTCGTCACGCCGCGCCGCGGGCTGCAATTCGTCGAGGGCGCGCTCGATCGCGGTGCGAAAAAACGGCAGAGCCTGCTCGGCCGCGTCGGGCTCGACCAGACCGATCACGGTGATCGCGGGCGGCGCCGCGCGCCTGCCTTTGGCGTCGAGGACCAGCGTCGCGACGACGCTGCCGTTGAACACCAATCGCCGCCGGTCCTTCAACGCCTCGCCGTCGAGCGGCAGCAGGCTCTTGCCGTCGCTGGCGAGACGCCCGACCGGCACTTCGTCGACAATCGCCGCACCCGACGAGCCGAGCCTGACCAGATCGCCGTTCTCGATGACGAGAGCCTCGGGGACCTGGCATTCGCCGGCGATGGCGGCATTGGCGATCAGGTGGCGGGCTTCGCCATGCACCGGGATCGCCACCCGCGGCCGGATCATCTGGTACATGCGGATCAGCTCGTCGCGCGCCGGATGGCCCGAGACGTGCACGAAATGATCCTGCTCGGTGACGATGTCGACCCCGAGCCGGGCCAGCGCGTTCTGCAGCCGGCCGATCGCCTTCTCGTTGCCGGGGATGATCCGCGACGAGAAGATCACCGCGTCGCCGGGTTCGAGCTCGACATTCGGGTGGTCGTCGCGGGCGATGCGGGCCAGCGCCGCGCGCGGCTCGCCCTGGCTGCCGGTGCAGATCATCAGGAGCCGGTCGCGCGGGATGTACGCCGCCTCCTCCTCGGTCAGAAAGCCGGGCAGGTCGGCGAGATAGCCGTTTTCGCGCGCCGCCTTGTCGATCCGCCGCAGCGAGCGGCCAACCAGCGCCACCTCGCGGCCGTTTACCGCGGCCGCGTTTGCGATCGTTTCGAGGCGCGCCACGTTCGAGGCGAAGCAGGCAACCGCGACGCGCGCGTCATAACGCCCGATCAGCTCGGTCAGCGACCGGCGCAGATCGCCCTCCGACCCCGAGGTGCCGGGCCGCAGCGCGTTGGTCGAATCGCAGATCATCGCCAGCACGCCCTCGTCGCCGAGACGGCGCAGCGCGTCTTCGTCGGCGGGAAGACCGATCAGCGGGTCAGGGTCGAGCTTCCAGTCGCCGGTGTGCAGCACCGTCCCGGCAGCGGTGCGCAGCACGACCGCGTTCGGCTCGGGGATCGAATGGGTCAGGGTCACCAGCTCGAGGTCGAACGGCCCGATGGTGAACCGGCCGGACATCGGCACGATGTTGATCCGGACTTTTTCGGCAAGCCCGACCTCGGCCAGCTTGGCCCGCAGCACCGAGGCGGTGAACGGCGTCGCCCACACCGGACAACCCAGCTGCGACCACAAATAGGGAATGGCGCCGATATGGTCCTCATGCGCGTGGGTCGCCACGATGCCGAGCAGCTGGTCGCGGCGCTCGGCGATAAAGGCCGGGTCGGGCATCACGACATCGAGCCCCGGCTGCGAATCGTCGCCAAAGGTGACGCCGCAATCGACGATCAGCCATTGGCCGGCGATGCCGTAGAGGTTCAGGTTCATCCCGATCTCGTTGGCGCCGCCGAGCGCCACGAAGAGCAGCGCGTTCGGGTCGTCGCCGCCGGAACGAACCGGGGATTGGAAGGGAAAATCGTTCATTTATTGCTGTTTCTTTGGTGTATCAGGCGAAGCCCCCACAACGTCAAATCCGGGTCGACCGTGTCGATGACATCGGTCACCTGGGCAAAAAGCGGCGCGAGGCCGCCGGTCGCAACCACCCCCATCGCCTCGGCGCGCTCGTCGCGGATGCGCCGTACCAGCCCTTCGATCAGCCCGACATAGCCCCAAAACACCCCCGACTGCATCGCCGGAACGGTGGCCCGGCCGACGACGGTCGGCGGCCGCTCGATCGAGACGTGCGGCAACTGCGCCGCCGCCATCTCCAAGGCCAAAAGCGACAAATTCGGCCCCGGCGCGATCACCCCGCCACAGTAATTGCCCGAACGGTCGACGATGTCGAAATTCGTCGCGGTGCCGAAATCGACGACCATCAGCGGGACTTGATAGCGGTTCTGCGCCGCCACCGCGTTGGCGACCCGGTCGGCGCCGACGTGCTCCGCCGGCATGTCGACATCGACGCCGATCCCGAGCCGGCAATTCGGCCGGCCGACGACGAGCGGCTCGCTGTGAAAATAGCGCTGGCACAGCCCGATCAGGTTGAACGACGCTTCCGGCACGACATTGGCGAGGATCGTCGCATCGATGTCGCTGCGCGCGAGCCCGGCCAACGCCATCAGCTGGGTCAGCCACACCGCATACTCGTCGGCCGTGCGTTTCGGGTTTGTCGCGGCCCGCCACGACGCGCGCAATTCGTCGCCGTCATAAGCCGCGAAGACGACATTGGTGTTCCCGGAGTCGACGGCAAGCAGCATCGGGCCTCGCTAGCGTGCCGGGAACACGTCGCCGGCCGAAATCCGCCGCAGCTCGCCCCCGGTATCGAGCAGCAGCGTGCCTTGCTGATCTATGTCAACGAACCTTCCCTGCAAGGTCGCGGTTTCGAGCCGTACCCGGATCTCCCGGCCGAGCGCCACCGCTCGCGCCAGCCAGGCCTCGCGCACCGGGCCGAACCCCCGCGCCCGCCAGCGCCGCGACCAGGCGTCGAAATGTCGCGCGAAGGCTTCGAGCGCTGCTGCCGGCAGTGGCGGCGGATGGCCTTCCCCGGCGACCGAGGTCGCGGGAAATTCGGCAGCGGCGGGAGCCGAGACGAGGTTGACGCCGACGCCGACGACGAGAAAGGCGAGGTTCTCGCCCTCGCCCATCTCCGATTCGAGCAGGATGCCGGCAATCTTGCGCGCTCCCGCGAGCACGTCGTTCGGCCATTTGCAGGCGACATCGTCGAGCCCCGGAACCAGCTCCCGCAGCGCATCCACCACCGCCAGCGCGGCGACAAAGCCGAGCTGCGCCGCGCGGTCGGGCAAGCAGGCCGGCCGCAGAATCAGCGAAAGGTAGAGATTGCCGCGCGGCGACGACCACAAGCGGCCGCGCCGGCCGCGCCCGGCGGTCTGCTCCAACGCCCAGAGCAAGGTTCCCTCCGCCGCACCTTGGCGCGCGAGCTCTTTGGCCTCGTCGTTGGTGCTGCCCACCGTCTCGTGGAACACCAGCCGATAGGCCGCGGGGAGCAGCGGCTGTCGCCCGCTCATCGCGCGAACAGCGACGCCGCCGCCACTTCGGCGCTGCCGATGACCGGACCCGGCAGCAGAAAAAAGAACAACGTGACGAGGGCGGTCACGACCAGCACGCCCTTCAGCTCGCCGGCGAACGGGCTGTCGAAGGCCGCCACCGGTTCATCGAAATACATGACCTTGACGATGCGCAAATAGTAGAACGCGCCGACCACGCTGGTCACGACGCCGATCACCGCGAGCCCGACCAGCCTCGCGTCGATCGCGGCGAGAAAGATATAGAGCTTGCCAAAGAACCCGGCGGTCGGCGGCAGCCCGGTCAACGAGAACAAGAAGATCGCCAAGGCCAGCGCCAAGGCCGGGTGGGTGCGCGACAACCCCGACAGATCCGCGATTTCCTCGAGCGGGCGCCCTTGCCGGCGCATGCACAGGATGACGGCCCAGGCGCCGACGGTCATGAACAGATAGATGGCGAGATACACCAGCACGCCGCGAATGCCGGCGGCGGTGCCGGCGGCGACGCCGATCAGGGCATAGCCGACATGGCTGATCGAGCTGTACGCCATCAGCCGCTTGATGTTGCGCTGGGCGACCGCGGCGACCGCGCCGAGGATCATCGAGGCGACCGAAATGAACACGACGATCTGCCGCCACTCGCCGATCAGCGCCCCGAACGGGTCCAGCATGACGCGCACGAAGAGCGCGAAGGCCGCGAGCTTCGGGGCCACGGCGAAGAACGCGCTCACTGGTGTCGGGGCGCCCTCGTAGACATCGGGCGTCCACATGTGAAAAGGCACCGCCGAGATTTTGAAGGCCAGGCCGGCGATGACGAAAGCGAGGCCGACAATCACCCCGAGCGAGACCGGCGCGCTGCCGGCGAAAAGCTGCGCCAGCTCGGCAAAGGCGGTGGTGCCGGCAAAGCCATAGACCATCGACAGGCCGTAGAGCAATATTCCCGAAGACAGGCCGCCGAGGACGAAGTATTTGAGCCCGGCCTCGCTCGACCGCGACGAATCGCGATTAAAGCTCGCCGTTACGTAAAGCGCCAAATTCTGCAATTCGAGGCCGACATAGAGGGTGATCAGGTCATTGGCCGAGATCATCACCAGCATGCCGGTCGTCGCCAGCATGACGAGAACCGGGAATTCGAAGCGGGCGATCCGTTCGTCCTCGTTGTATTGCAGCCCCATCAGAATCGCGACAGCCGAGCCGGTGAGGACCAGCGACTTCATGAACAGCGCGAAGGCGTCGGTCACGAACATGCCGTAAAAACCTGTGCGCCGTTCGCCGCCGCCGAGCTGGGCGACGACCAGAACCAGGATCAATGCCGCAATCGCGAGCCACGAGACCTGCCGGGTCGAGCCTTCGCCACGGAATGCGCCAAAGACCAGGAGCACCATCGCCAAACCGGCGAGCAACACCTCCGGCAAAGCCGGCGACAGGTCGGAAAAAGCAAAATGGGGCATCGGCAGCCTAAGGCAGGCTCGCGCGGCGCAGGCCGGCGGCGTCGGTGGCGGCGGTCACCTGTTCGACGATGTGGTCGACCGAGGCCTTGATCGGGCGCAGGAACGAGGTCGGATATATCCCCATCCACAGCACGAGCAGCAGCAACGGCGCGAAGACCGCCTTCTCGCGCGGGCTCAGATCGAGGATGTTGCGCAAATCGGCGCGGGTCAGGGTGCCAAAGATCACCCGCCGGTAGAGGTAAAGCATGTAGGCCGGCCCAAGGAACAGCGCCGTCGCGGCGAGAGTGCATTCGAGGGTGCTGACCCTGAAGGTACCGAGCAGGATCAGGAACTCGCCGACAAAGCCGCTGGTGCCGGGCAACCCGACCGCCGCCAGGGTGAAGACCATAAAAACAAAGGCGTAGGCCGGCATGCGCTCGACAAGACCGCCGAAGCGCGCGATCTCATGGGTGTGCAGCCGGTCGTAGAGCACCCCGACGCACAGGAACAGCGCACCCGAGACGAGCCCGTGGCTCAACATCTGGATGACGGCACCCTGCACCGCCTCCGACGTCACGGCAAAGGTGCCCATCGTCACAAAACCCATGTGAGCGATCGACGAATAGGCGATCAGCTTTTTCATGTCGGTTTGGGCGAGCGCCACTAGAGACGTGTAAATCACCGCGATCGCGCTCAAGACAAAGATCAGCGGCGTGAAATAATGCGAGGCAAGCGGAAACAACGGCAGCGAAAAGCGCAGGAAACCGTAGCCGCCCATCTTCAGGAGGATCCCGGCGAGAATGACCGAGCCCGCGGTCGGCGCTTCGACATGGGCGTCGGGCAGCCAGGTGTGGACCGGCCACATCGGCACCTTGACCGCGAAGGACGCAAAAAACGCCAGCCACAACCATTTCTGGAGACCGGCGGAGAACACATTGGCGTGGTTGAGGGCGTACTCGATGTCGGTCGACCCTGTCTGCAGGTAGATCGCCAGCACCGCCAGCAGCATCAGCACCGAGCCGAGCAATGTATACAGAAAGAACTTGAACGCCGAGTAGATGCGGTTTTCACCGCCCCACACCCCGATGATCACGAACATCGGGATCAGCACGCCTTCGAAAAAAACGTAGAACAATATGAAATCAAGCGCGCAAAAGATGCCGACCATCAAGGTTTCGAGGACCAGGAAGGCGATCATGTACTCCCTGACCTGTATTTTGATCACCACCCAGCTGGAGATGATCGACAAGAAGGTCAGCAAGGTCGAGAGCAGGATAAAAAACAGCGAGATGCCGTCGATCCCCATGTGATAGGTGATCGTGAACCCGCCGAGGGCGACCCAGTTTCTCCGCTCGACAAACTGGAATGCGGCGGTGTCCGGGTCGAACTGGACCCACAGCACGATCGACAGGGCAAAGACGATCAGCGACGTCCACAGCGCAATGAAACGCGCATTGCGCGCGACGACTGCTTCGTCGCCGCGAGCGACCAGGATGAAAAAGGCGCCGACCAGCGGCAGAAACGTGACCAGCGAGAGCAGTGGCCAGTGGCTCACGACGATTGCCTCTCGCTCAATGCGGCAGCAGGTACCAGGTGACGAACGCCGCCAGCCCGATCAGCATCACGAATGCGTAGTGGTAGACATAGCCGGTCTGCAGCCGGCTCGCCTGCCGCGCCAAGTCGCGGGTCAACGCCGCCACGCCGTTGGGTCCCAACCCGTCGATCAGCAACCCGTCGCCGCCCTTCCACAACCCGTCGCCGATCGCCATCGCCGGGCGCACAAACAACCGGTCGTATAGCTCGTCGAAATACCACTTGTTGAGCAGGAACAAGTAGAGCAGGCGAAACCGCTGAGCGAGGCGCACCGGGATCTGCGGGCTCGAGACATAGAAAACGTAGGCGACGCCGAGGCCGGCAAACCCGCACAGCAATGGCAGATACCGGATCAGCGCCGGCACCTGCTCGGCCCCAGCCAAAGAATCGTGGCCGGGCAATACCAGGATCGCGGTCCGCCAGAAAGCGTCGCGCCCGGCGCCGACAAAGTACGCGTAGCCGAGCCACCCGAAAAAGGCGGCCCCGACGGCCAGCACGATCAGCGGGATCAACATCACCCACGGACTTTCATGGGCATGGTGCATGGTCTCATGATCGGCGCGCGGCTCGCCGTGAAAGGTCATGAACATCACGCGCGCGATGTAAAACGCGGTCATAAACGCGGCGACGGTCCCGAGCACCCAGCCGTAACGGCCGGCCGCCGTCCCGGACGCCCAGGCGGCGTCGAGGATCGTGTCCTTCGACCAGTAGCCGGAGAACGGCGGGATGCCGCTCAACGACAGTGCGCCGACCCACATCGTCGCATAGGTGATCGGGGTTTTGCGCCACAGCCCGCCCATCCGGCGCATGTCCTGCTCGCCGCCCATCGCGTGGATCACCGCGCCGCAGCACAGGAACAAGAGGCCCTTGAAGAACGCATGCGTAAACAAATGGAAAATGCCGGCGGAGTAAGCCGAGACGCCGGCCGCGACAAACATGTAGCCGAGCTGGCTGCAGGTCGAATAGGCGACGACTTTTTTGATGTCGTTTTGGACCATGCCGATGCTGGCGGCAAAAATCGCGGTGGTGCCGCCGATCACGCCGACGACAACGAGCGCCGTGGGCGCGTATTCGAACAACGGCGACAGCCGCGCCACCATGAAGACGCCGGCGGTCACCATCGTCGCCGCGTGGATCAAGGCCGAGACCGGGGTCGGCCCCTCCATCGCGTCGGGCAGCCAGGTGTGCAGCGGGATCTGCGCCGACTTTCCCATCGCGCCGATGAACAACAGGATGCAGGCGATGGTCAGCGAATCGACGCGCCAGCCGAGAAAGTCGATCGCCGTGCCGACGGCCTTCGGCGCCCTGGCGAATACCTCGGGAAAGGTCAAGGTGCCGAAGATCACAAACACCGCGTAGATGCCGAGCGAAAAGCCGAAATCGCCTACCCGGTTCACCATAAAGGCCTTGATCGCGGCGGCGTTAGCCGCGGGCCGGTCGTACCAGAATCCGACCAGCAGGTACGACATCAAGCCGACGCCCTCCCAGCCGAAAAACAACTGCACGAAGTCGTTGGACGTGACCAGGGCCAGCATGAAAAAGGTGAACAGGCTCAGATAGGCCATAAAGCGGGGGATCGACTTGTCCTCCGCCATGTAGCCGACCGAGTACACATGGACCATCGAGGAGACGCTGGTGACGACGACGATCATCACCCCGCTCAAGGTGTCGAGCCGGATCGACCAGGTGACGTTGACCCCGCCGGCGACGATCCATCTGAACAGCGGAATAACCTGCGGCTCGGAAGCCGCGAGGATGTCGCGAAACACCAGGATGCCGAGCGCCGCCGACAACAACAGCGCGCCGCAAGTTACTACTTGAGAGCCCCGGTCGCCGATCGCGCGGCCAAAAAAGCCGGCGATCAGCGCCGCAACCAGCGGCAGAAAGACGACCGCGAGCGCCACCGCCTCAGCCCTTCATCATGTTGATGTCTTCGACCCGGATCGTGCCGCGGTTGCGGAAATAGACGACGAGGATGGCGAGCCCGATCGCCGCTTCGGCGGCGGCCACAGTCAGCACGAACATTGCGAAGGCCTGGCCGATCAGGTCGTTGCGGAACACCGAAAAGGCCACGAGATTGATGTTGACCGCAAGCAGCATCAGCTCGATCGACATCAGGATGATGATGACGTTCTTGCGATTGAGAAAGATGCCGAAGATCCCGAGGGTGAACAGGATCGCGGCGACGGTCAGGTAGTGGGGCAGGCCGATCAGCATCACACGCCCGCGCCGACCGGCGTCTTGACCACCTCGACCGACTGCGCGCGGGTGCGGGCGAGCTGCGCCGCGATCGACTGCCGGCGTATGTCGGCGCGGTGGCGCAACGTCAGCACGATCGCCCCGATCATCGCCACCAACAGGATCAACCCGGCGGCCTGAAACGCGAACACGTAGCGCGTGTAGAGGATGTCGCCGAGCGCCCTCGTGTTGCTGACCGCGGCAGCGCCGGCGGGCGCTATCGCCCCGACGACCGTCCCGGCCGGCTTGAGCACCCAGCTGACCGAGACCAGCACCAGCTCGGCCAGCAGGACCAGCCCGACCAGTGCTCCGACCGGCAGGTAGCGCACAAAGCCCTCGCGCAATTGCACAAAATCGATGTCGAGCATCATCACGACGAACAGAAACAGCACCGCCACCGCGCCGACATAGACGATGACCAGGATCATCGCCAGGAACTCGGCGCCGATCAGGATGAACAGCCCCGCCGTATTGAAAAAAGCGAGGATCAGAAACAGCACCGAATGCACCGGGTTGCGGGCCGCCACGACCATGACGCCGGCCCCCACCGCCGCGACGGCGAAGACATAGAACAGGATCGCCTGAAGGATCATCGCCGCCCCTCACCCGCTACGCCGAATTCGGGACTCTCTCCCGCATTGCGGGAGAGGGGGGACCCAGCCCCCACCCCAACCCTCTCCCGTCGGCGGGGGAGGGAATGGGAGGGGGCCGGGTGGGTGAGGGCGATGCAAGGGTTCCCTGTCATGTCACCGGTAGGGAGCGTCGAGAGCGAGGTTCTTCGCGATCTGGGCCTCCCAGCGGTCGCCGTTATCAAGGAGCTTCTGCTTGTCGTAGAACAGCTCCTCGCGGGTCTCGGTGGCGAATTCGAAATTCGGCCCCTCGACGATCGCGTCGACCGGGCACGCCTCCTGGCAATAGCCGCAGTAGATGCATTTCGTCATGTCGATGTCGTAGCGGGTGGTGCGGCGGCTGCCGTCCTCGCGCGGCTCGGCCTCGATCGTGATCGCCAATGCCGGGCAGATCGCCTCGCACAATTTGCAGGCGATACAGCGCTCCTCGCCGTTGGGATAGCGGCGCAGAGCGTGCTCGCCGCGAAAGCGGCTGCTCAGCGGCCCCTTCTCATGCGGGTAGTTGACCGTGACCGCGCCCTTGAACATGTAGCGCAAGGTCAGCGCCAAACCCGAAAGCAGCTCGCTGAGCAACAAGCTGCGCGCCGTCAATGCCATTGCTCCGGTTCCTCCGCCCCGTTGGCCGTTCAGCGTGTCGGCAGCCAGCCGGCCGCGATCAATACACCCGCGGTCAGCACCAGCCAAAACAGCGAAAACGGAAGAAACACCTTCCAGCCCAGCCGCATCAGCTGGTCATAGCGGAATCGCGGGAAGGTGGCGCGCACCCACAAGAAGCAGAACAGCACAAACGCGATCTTCAGCAGGAACCAGATCCACCCCGGGACCCAGGTAAACGGCGGCACCCCGAATGGCGCCAGCCAGCCGCCGAGGAACAGCACGCTCGTCATCGCGCTGATCAGGATCATGTTGGCGTATTCGCCGAGATAGAACAGCGCAAACGCCATCGCCGAATATTCGACAAAGTATCCCGCCACCAGCTCGGTCTCGCCCTCGACCAGATCGAACGGAGAGCGGTTGGTCTCCGCCAGGCCGGAGATGAAAAAAATGACGAACATCGGCAACAGCGGCCAGGCAAAGGCATGCCAGACCGGCATGCGCGCCTGCGCCTCGACAATGTCGCTCAGGTTCAACGAGCCGACGCAGAGCAGCACCGTCACCAGCACAAACCCGATCGCGACTTCGTAGGAGACCATCTGCGCCGCCGAGCGCAATGCCCCCAAGAACGCATAGCGCGAATTCGACGCCCAACCCGCGAGGATGATGCCGTAGACGCCGAGCGAGCTGATCGCGAAGAGGTAAAGGATGCCGACATTGATGTTGGAGATCACCACCCCGGCATCGAACGGGATCACCGCCCAGGCGACCAGGCTCAGGGTAAACGTGACGATCGGCGCGACAATAAAGACGACCCGGTTGGCGCCGCTCGGGACGATCGTTTCCTTGAGCAACAGCTTGAGGCCGTCGGCAAACGGCTGCAGCAGCCCGAACGGGCCGACGACGTTGGGTCCTTTGCGCAATTGCGAGAAGGCCAGCACCTTGCGTTCGAAATAGGTCAGATAGGCGACCGCGATCAGCAACGGCACGACTACCGCCAGCACCTCGCCGACGGTGACGACGGTCGGCAAGGCATAGCCGCCCCAGAAACTATCCATGCGTGCCCGTCCGCGCGGACAATTCGCCGTGTTGCGCGAGGAAGATTTCGCTGCACTCGGCCATCGTGGCGCTGGCGCGGCTGATCGGGTCGGTCAGGTAGAAATCGGTGACCGGATAGGCAAACGCCGCCGGGTCAACCGCCCCCGGCCGGCCGAAATCGCCCCACGCCGCCGCCGCCACCCGATCGGTCGCGGCGAAGACCGGATGAGCGTCGCGCAACCGCCGGCGCAGCCCGGCGAGGCTGTCGAACCCGAGCGGCCGGCCGACGGCGGCGGACAGGGCGCGCAGGATCTTCCAATCCTCGCGCGCGTCGCCGGGCGGGAACACCGTGCGCCGGGCGAGCTGCACCCGCCCCTCGGTGTTGACGTAAATCCCGTCCTTTTCGGTGTACGCGGCACCCGGCAGGATGGCGTCGGCGCGGGCGGCGCCGCGGTCGCCGTGATGGCCCTGGTAAACGACAAAGGCGGGGCCAAGGTCGGTCGCGTCGATTTCGTCGGCGCCGAGCAGGTACAGCACCTCGATCTGGCCCGACCGGCAGCCGTCGACGATGCCGGCGACGTCACGCCCGCCGGGTCCCGGCACAAAGCCGAGGTCGAGCCCGCCGACCCGCGCGGCGGCGCGATGAAGCACGTTGAACCCGTTCCAGCCCTCGCGGACGAGGCCGCAGCTGTCGGCGATGGCGCGCGTCATCGCCAGCACCTGGGCGCCGTCGGCGCGGCCAAGCGCGCCCTGCCCGACCACCAGCATCGGGTTTTTCGCGGCGCGCAGCTTTTCGGCCCACGGGTGCTCGCCGGCCTGGATCGCGCGCAAGGTGTCGCCGTCCTCGCCCAGCATCCGCACCGGAAAGCTCAGCTCGAGCGCCGGGCCGATCGCGGCAATGTCGAACCCGCCCCGGAGGTGGCGCTTGCGCAGCCGCGCGTTGACGAGCGGCGCCTCCCAGCGCGGGTTGGTCCCGATCAACAGGCAGGCGTCGGCCTGTTCGATCCCGGCGATCGTCGTGTTGAACAGATAGCCGGCGCGGCAGCCGGGATCGAGCTTCGCGCCGTCCTGGCGGCAATCGAGGCTGGTGGCGCCGAGCCCGGTCATCAGCTCCTTCAGCGCAAACATCGATTCGACGTCGCACAGATCGCCGGCGATCGCGGCGATGCGCTCGCCCGGGACATTCTTCAGGCGGTCGGCGACGGTGTCGAGCGCCTCGCGCCAGTCGGTCTCGGCCCGCACGCCGCGCCGGCCGAGATAGGGCCGGTCGAGACGGCGGCGGCGCAGCCCGTCGACCGCGTAGCGCGTCTTGTCGGAGATCCACTCTTCGTTGATGTCTTCGTTGACCCGCGGCAGCACCCGCAATACCTGGGTGTCGCGCGAATCGATGCGGATGTTGCTGCCGACCGCGTCGAGCACGTCGACCGACTCGGTCTTCACCAATTCCCACGGCCGCGCCATGAAGGCGTAGGGCTTTGAGGTCAACGCGCCAACCGGGCACAAATCGATGATGTTGGCCGACAGCTCGGAGCCGAGCGCCCGTTCGATATAGGTCCCGATCTCCATGTTCTCGCCGCGGCCGGTGGCGCCCAATTCCTCGACCCCGGCAATCTCGGTCAGAAAGCGGATGCAGCGGGTGCAGTGGATGCACCGCGTCATGTGGGTCTCGACCAGCGGGCCGAAATTCTTGTCTTGCACCGCGCGCTTGTTCTCTTCGTACCGGCCGCGGTCGAAGCCATAGGCCATCGCCTGGTCCTGCAGGTCGCATTCGCCGCCCTGGTCGCATATCGGGCAGTCGAGCGGATGATTGATCAGCAGGAACTCCATGACGCCGTTGCGCGCCTTGACGGCTTTCTCGGAATTCGTGTGCACGACCATGCCGTCGCCGACCGGCATCGCGCAGGAGGCGACCGGCTTGGGCGAGCGCTCGACCTCGACCAGGCACATGCGGCAATTGCCGGCGATCGCCAGGCGTTCGTGAAAGCAGAAATGGGCGACCTCAACTCCCGCCAGCTCGCAAGCCTGGAGGATCGTGGTGCCCGCCGGCACCTCGATCTCGCCGCCGTCAACCGTCAGCTTCGGCATGTCAGGCGGCCTGCCGGCGGCGGGCGGCGAGTTCTCGGCGCTCGTCGATGCGGCGCTCGATCTCTGGGCGGAAATGCCGGATCAGCCCCTGCACCGGCCATGCCGCCGCGTCCCCGAGCGCACAGATCGTGTGGCCCTCAACCTGATAGGTCACGTCGAGCAGCATGTCGATCTCGGCCACGGAAGCGTTGCCCTCGACCAGGCGCTCCATGACCCGCCACATCCAGCCGGCGCCCTCGCGGCACGGCGTGCACTGACCGCAGCTTTCGTGCTTGTAGAATGCCGACAGCCGGGCGATGGCTTTGACGATGTCGGTCGATTTGTCCATGACGATGACGGCGGCGGTGCCGAGCCCACTCTTGACCGCCTGCAAGCTGTCAAAATCCATCAGCACCGTATCGCAGACCGATTTCGGCAACACCGGCACCGAGGAGCCGCCGGGAATCACGGCCAGCAGATTGTCCCAGCCGCCACGCACACCGCCGGCGTGGCGCTCGACCAACTCCTTGAGCGGGATACCCATCTCCTCTTCGACATTGCACGGCGCATTGACGTGGCCGGAGATGCAGAAAACCTTGGTGCCGCTGTTCTTGGGCCGGCCGAGCCCGGCGAACCAGGCGGCGCCGCGCCGCAGAATCGTCGGCG
The DNA here is from genome assembly GCA_963775525.1 of uncultured Alphaproteobacteria bacterium. Lineage (GTDB taxonomy): Bacteria > Pseudomonadota > Alphaproteobacteria > ATCC43930 > CGMCC-115725 > AP-15. The sequence goes on from CAVZJF010000052.1 coordinate 27,596, forward strand.
CCACCGCGATGGTCTCGACATTGTTGACCGTCGTCGGGCAGCCGTAAAGCCCGACCGCCGCCGGAAACGGCGGCTTCAGCCGCGGCTGGCCTTTGCGGCCCTCGAGGCTTTCGAGGAGCCCGGTTTCCTCCCCGCAGATGTAGGCGCCAGCACCCCGGTGCAGGTAGAGATCGAAGGCATAGCCCGAACCGCAGGCGTCATTGCCGATCAGCCCGGCCCCGTAGGCCTCGTCGATCGCCGCCTGCAGCCGCACTGCCTCGTTGTAGAATTCGCCGCGGATATAGATGTAGCAGTGATGGACGCCCATCCCGACCGAGGCGAGCAGCGAGCCCTCGATCAGCTTCTGCGGGTCGTTGCGCAAAATGTCGCGGTCCTTGCAGGTGCCCGGCTCGCTCTCGTCAGCGTTGACGACAAGATAGGTCGGGCGGTCGCTCTCTTTTGGCATGAACGACCATTTGAGCCCGGTCGGAAAACCGGCGCCGCCGCGCCCGCGCAACCCCGATTCCTTGGCCTGCTCGACGATCCAGTCGCGGCCTTTGAGGATCAGCTCCTTGGTTCCGTCCCAATCGCCGCGGCGCCGCGCACCGTCAAGACGCCAGTCGTCCTGCCCGTAAAGATTGGTAAAGATGCGGTCCCTGTCGGCGAGCATCATGTCCTCTCGGAGCCAGCGCCGGCATCTTCGGCGGGCGCGGTCAAGGTGGTGCGGCCGGTGACCGGCTCCGAGCCATGCCGGCCGATCGCCGAACCGGGCGGCGGCGGGCTGCCGGCGCGCAACGCATCGAGCAGCGCCTCGGTCGCGGGGCCGTCGAGATCCTCGTAGAAGTCGTCGTTGACCTGCAGCACCGGCGCATTGACGCAGGCGCCGAGGCATTCGACCTCGACCAAGGTGAAGAGACCGTCGGCGGTGGTGCCGCCGATGCCGATGCCGAGCTTGCGCTCGCACGCGCCGACGACATCGTCCGAGCCGCGCAGCCAGCACGGAGTCGTCGTGCAGGCCTGCAGCAGGTAGCGCCCGACCGGCCGCAAATTGAACATCGTATAGAAGCTGCCGACCTCGTAGACCCGGATCGGCGGCATGCCGAGCAGGCCCGCGACACAATCCATCGCCGCCCGCGGCAGCCAGCCGCCGCTTTGCCTTTGCGCCAGGTCGAGCAACGGCAGCACCGCGCTCGCCTGCCGCCCCGGCGGATATTTGGCGATATGCGCCTCGGCCAGACGACGACTCTCCGGGGTGAACTCGAAACTGTCGGGCTGCTCGACCGTGGCGTTTGCCGCGGGTGTGTTCACCGGTCGATCTCGCCGAAGACGATGTCCATCGAGCCGATGATCGAGACGATGTCGGCCAGCATGTGCCCGCGGCACATGAAATCGGCCGCCTGCAGAAAGGCGAAACCCGGCGCGCGGATCTTGCAGCGATAGGGCCGGTTGGTGCCGTCGGCGACGAGGTAGACGCCGAACTCGCCCTTGGGCGCCTCGACCGCGGTATAGGTTTCGCCGGCCGGCACGTGGTAGCCCTCGGTGTAAAGCTTGAAATGATGGATCAGTGCCTCCATCGAGCTCTTCATCTCGGCGCGCGGCGGCGGGGCGATCTTGCGGTCGTTGACCTTGACCGGCCCTTGCGGCATCTGCGCGATGGCCTGCCTGATGATGCGCAGCGACTGCCGCATCTCCTCGATCCGCACCAGATACCGGTCGTATGAATCCCCGTTACGCCCGATCGGAACATCAAAGTCCATCTTGTCGTAAGCGTCGTAGGGTTGCGCCCGGCGCAAATCCCACGGCACCCCGGAACCGCGCAGCATCGGGCCGGAAAAGCCCCAATCCGCCGCCTGCTCGGCGGTCACCACCCCGATGTCGACGCTGCGCTCTTTGAATATCCGGTTCTCGGTCAACAGCAGCTCGATGTCGTCGATCGTCTTCGGAAATGTGTCGCAGAAGGCGAGGATGTCGTCGACGAGACCGGCCGGCAGGTCGAGATGGACGCCGCCCGGGCGGAAGTAGTTGGCATGCAGGCGGGCCCCCGAAGCGCGCTCGTAAAATTCCATCAGCCGCTCGCGTTCCTCGAACCCCCACAGAAACGGGGTTATCGCGCCGATGTCGAGTGCGAACGCGCAAACGCACAGCAGATGGTTGAGGATGCGCGTGATCTCGGCATACATCACCCGGATGTACTGAGCCCGGGGCGGCGGCTCGATGCCCATCAGTTTTTCGACCGCCAGCGCGAAAGCGTGCTCCTGGCACATCGGCGACACGTAGTCGAGCCGGTCGAAATACGGGATCGCCTGCAGGTAGGTCTTGTATTCGATCAGCTTTTCGGTGCCGCGGTGGAGCAGGCCGATATGCGGGTCGGCGCGCTCGACGACCTCGCCGTCCATTTCGAGCACGAGCCGCATGACACCGTGCGCCGCCGGATGTTGCGGCCCGAAATTCATCGTGAAATTTTTGATCCGGGGCGGTCCTTCGAGATCGCCCGCCGGCGCCACGCGTCGGTCGCTCATCCCGCACCTCCGGCGGCGGCCCCGCCCCCGCCGTCTCCAGCCTTCTCGTCGCCCGGCAAGATGGTGTCCATACCCTCCCACGGCGACATGAAGTCGAAGCTGCGAAATTCCTGCTGCAGCCGCACCGGCTCGTAGACGACGCGCTTTTGCTGCTCGTCGTAGCGCAGCTCGACATAGCCCGTCAGCGGGAAGTCCTTGCGCAGAGGGTGCCCCTCGAACCCGTAATCGGTCAGGATCCGGCGCAGGTCGGGGTTGTCGGCGAAATAGATGCCGAACAGATCCCAGGCCTCGCGCTCCCACCAGCCGGCGCAGCTGTAGAGCCCGGTCGCCGACGGCACCGGTTCGTTCTCGTCGGTCTCCACTTTGACCCGGATGCGCTGGTTGAGGCTCATGCTGAGCAGGTTGTAGACGACGTCGAAGCGCAGCGGACGGTCGGGAAAATCGACGCCGCAAATGTCGCAGAGAATGGTAAAGCGGCATTTCGGGTCATCGCGCAAAAATCGCAGCATGTCCGGCAGTGCGGCGCGCTCCACCCGCACCGACAGCTCGCGGTGGCGAATTTCGCTGCCGGCCACCGCCGTCGGGAGCGCCGCCGAAAGATAATCGGCAAGTTCCTTCAGTCGCTCTTCCATTGCCGTGCGCTAGCGGGTGAAGTTGTTGGAACGCCTGATCTTTTTCTGCAGCAACAGGATGCCGTACAGCAGTGCCTCCGCGGTCGGCGGGCAGCCCGGCACATAGACATCGACGGGGACGATGCGGTCGCAACCGCGCACGACCGAATAGGAATAATGATAATACCCGCCGCCATTGGCGCAGGAACCCATCGAGATGACCCAGCGCGGCTCCGCCATCTGGTCATAAACCTTGCGCAGGGCCGGCGCCATTTTGTTGCACAACGTGCCGGCGACGATCATCACGTCGGCCTGCCGGGGGCTGGCGCGGAAAACCACGCCAAACCGGTCGAGGTCGTACCGGCTGGCGCCGGTATGCATCATCTCGACCGCACAGCAGGCAAGGCCGAACGTCATCGGCCACAGCGACCCGCTGCGTGCCCAATTGACCAGGTTGTCGAGCCTGGCGACGACAAAACCCTTGTCCTGGACATGCTCGGTCGCAGCCCGCAGCAGCAGATCCTGCTCGGCGCCGGGCGGAACCGGGCGGGCTGGCGCCTCGGTCATTCCCATTCCAACGCTCCCTTGCGCCACTCGTAGACGAAGCCGACCGTCAGCACCCCGAGAAACACCACCATCGACCAGAAGCCGAACAAGCCGATATCCCCCAACGACACCGCCCACGGGAACAGGAACGCGACCTCCAGGTCGAAGATTATGAACAAAATAGCAACGAGGTAATAGCGCACGTCAAAACGGATACGCGCATCCTCGAACGGCTCGAAGCCGCATTCATAAGGGGAGAGCTTCTCGCTGTCGGGCCGCTGCCGAGCGAGCAGCACCGAGCCGGCGACCATCGCCACCGCAACCGCGCCGGCAATCGCCAGGAAGACCAAGATCGGAAAATATTCGCGCAGCAGGCTTTCCATCGATCAACTCCGGCGGCCGACTCAGACTGGCTGGGACCGCCGCCAGCTCGGTATCGGCTAAAGGACGCCGCGCCCCCGTCCAAGCGTGATTGATCTAGGCTGCATCCCCCACCCCGCCGCCGGATGCGGTGCGGCGGCGCACGATCGACAATTTGCGGCCGATGGCGGGAGCGACGGGGCTCGAACCCGCGACCTCCGGCGTGACAGGCCGGCGCTCTAACCAACTGAGCTACGCCCCCTCGGCCTCGACGGGGCGACTACCCGTACTGTACCGGGGCGCCACCCTTATTCCACCCCCTCGGAGGTGTCAAGCATCCCCCTGGGAGGGTCAGGCATCCGGGCCGCGCGGCCGCTATCGCCGCGTCGCGCTTCCTAGGTTTGGCACTCGGCACACCGCGTCCGCCGTGTGGTGGGCGATGAGGGACTCGAACCCCCGACCCCCTCGGTGTAAACGAGATGCTCTACCAACTGAGCTAATCGCCCCGACCCGGCCGATCCTCTTCCGCACCGCCGCGCGTACCCGGCGGATGATGGCGCGCGCGGGTCAGTTCCCCGCCGTCAGTTCCCCGCCGTCAGTTCCCCGCCGTCAGTTCAGCGAGTCGCGCAAGCCTTTTCCCGGCTTGAATTTCGGCTGCTTCGACGCGGCAATCTTGATCTTCTCGCCGGTCCGGGGGTTGCGGCCTTCAGACGCGGCCCGCGAGGCGACCGAGAAGGTGCCGAACCCGACCAGCCGGACCTCGTCGCCGCCTTTCAGTGCTTCGGCAATCGAGTTCGAACACAGCATCGACGGCCCGGCTCGCCTCCGACTTTCTCAACTCGGACTTGTTGACGACGGCATCGACGAGTTCGTTCCTATTCACGGGCTGCCCCCCTACGCGAGTAACCGGGATCGTTCCTGAACCTGTTCGCCGAACAGTTTAGAGCGCGAGCGGTCTTGGGTCAATTGCTCGCACCGACAAAAACCGAAACGATTTTCAGGCATTACGGGATGTTCAGGAGCCTGCGTTATGGCCGGCGAGGTAGATGAATGTTTTTCCTTGCCACAATCAATGCGTGACAACTCCCGACCGCTCCGCGCCCGGCGCGGGAATGACCGGCGCCGGTTCGCCGTCATCCGACCACGCCACCGGTGTCAGCGGCGCCGCCAGCGCATGGCTGAGCAGTTCGTCCACAGTTCTGACCGGGATGATCTTCAAGCCGCGCTTCACGTTGTCCGGTATTTCGGCAAGGTCCTTCTCGTTGTCCTGGGGGATCAGCACGGTCTTCAGGCCGCCACGCAGCGCCGCCAGCAGCTTTTCCTTGACCCCGCCGATCGGCAACACCCGGCCGCGCAACGTGATCTCGCCGGTCATCGCCACCGAGCTCTTCACTGGAATTCCGGTCAGGACCGACACGATCGAGGTGATCATCGCGACCCCTGCCGACGGGCCGTCTTTCGGGGTCGCCCCCTCCGGCACGTGCACGTGGATGTCGCGCTTTTCGAAGATCGTCGGCATGATGCCAAAGGCTTGGCTGCGCGATTTGACGAAACTCTCCGCGGCCTGAACCGACTCCTTCATCACGTCGCCGAGCTTGCCGGTGGCCGTGACCCGCCCCTTGCCGGGCAGGGTCACGGTCTCGATCGTCAACAGCTCGCCGCCAACCTCGGTCCAGGCGAGCCCGGTCGTGACCCCGACCAGATCCTCGCTTTCGGCCTCGCCGAAGCGGAATCGCCTGACCCCGGCGTATTTCTCGAGATTGCGGCGCGTCACCGCGACCTTCTCGGTCTTCTTCATCAAGATGTCTTTGATCGCCTTGCGGGTCAGGTTGGCGATCTCGCGTTCGAGATTTCGCACCCCGGCTTCGCGGGTGTAGTGGCGAATGAGGTCGCGGATCGAGTCCTCGCTGATGCTCCACTCGGTCTTGCGAATGCCGTGCGCGGTCATCTGTTTGGGGATCAGGTGACGGCGCGCGATCTCGAGCTTCTCGTCCTCGGTGTAGCCCGGGATGCGGATGATCTCCATGCGGTCGAGCAAGGGCTGCGGGATGCGCAAGGTGTTCGCCGTGGTGACGAACATCACATCCGACAGATCATAGTCGACTTCGAGGTAGTGGTCGTTGAACGACCCGTTTTGCTCCGGATCGAGCACTTCGAGCAGGGCCGAGGACGGGTCGCCGCGCCAGTCGGCGCCGAGCTTGTCGACCTCGTCGAGCAGGAACAGCGGATTCGACGATTTCGCTTTTTTCATCCCCTGTAGAACCTTGCCCGGCATCGAGCCGATATAGGTCCGGCGGTGGCCGCGGATTTCGGCCTCGTCGCGCACTCCGCCCAGCGACATGCGCACAAAGTTGCGGCCGGTGGCCCGGGCGACGGATTTGCCGAGCGACGTCTTGCCGACGCCCGGGGCGCCGACCAGGCACAGGATCGGCCCTTTCATCTTTTTGATGCGCTGCTGGACCGCGAGGTATTCGAGGATCCGCTCCTTGACCTTCTCCAGCCCAAAATGATCGGCGTTGAGCACCTTCTCGGCGCTCTTGATGTCGCGCTTGATTTTGGTGCGGTTGTTCCACGGCACCGACAACAGCCAGTCGAGGTAGTTGCGCACGACCGTCGCCTCGGCCGACATCGGGCTCATGCTGCGCAGCTTCTTGAGCTCCGCCGTGGCCTTGTCGCGAGCCTCCTTGGTGAAGGCGGTCTTGTTGATCCGCTCTTCCAGCTCGGCCATTTCGTCGCGGCCGTCCTCGCCCTCGCCGAGCTCCTTCTGGATCGCCTTCATCTGCTCGTTCAGGTAGTACTCGCGCTGGGTCTTCTCCATCTGGCGCTTGACGCGGCTGCGGATCCGCTTCTCGACCTGCAGGACGCCAATCTCGCCCTCCATATGACCAAACACCTTTTCCAGGCGGTCGGCCGCGGCTTCGGTTTCGAGCAGCTCCTGCTTTTCAGGGATTTTCAGGGTCAGATGCGAGGCGACCGTGTCGGCGAGCTTGGCCGGGTCGTCGATCTGGTTGATCGAGACCAGCACCTCGGGCGGGATCTTCTTGTTGAGCTTGATGTACTGCTCGAACTGCGAGACCACGGTGCGAGCCAGCGCCGCCATCTCCTGGCGCTCGCCCGACTTTTCGGCGATGCCGTCGGCATAGGCCTGGAAGAACGCTTCGTTGTCGGCAAAGCGCGTGATCCGGGCGCGGTGGCCGCCCTCGACCAGCACCTTGACGGTGCCGTCCGGCAGCTTGAGCAGCTGGAGCACGGTGCCGACGGTGCCGACGGTGAAGATGTCGGCGGTCGACGGGTCGTCCTGCGCAGCGTTCTTTTGGGTGACAAGCAGGATCTGCTTGTCGTCCTTCATCACATCCTCGAGAGCGCGCACCGATTTTTCACGGCCGACGAACAGCGGTACGATCATGTGCGGGAAAACAACGATGTCGCGGAGAGGCAGGACGGGGTACAGCGCGTCGCGCACGAGTTCTGACATGAGCCCTCTTTTTTCGTAGAGCCGGTCGGAAGCGAGCCGACCCGGCCGGGACAGGCATCGAATATCTAGGTTGGCCCGGTTTCGCCGGCAGTCAAGTAACCTGACATCGCAGCGGGGCCGATCGCACCCGGATCAGGCGCCGGCGCCGACATCGCCGCGCCGGTCGGAATAAATCTGCAAGGGCTGGGTCCGCCCTTCGACGACCTCGCGATTGATGACGATTTCGCTGACCCCGACCAGGCTCGGCAGCTCGAACATCGAACTCGAGCAGGATGGCCTCCATGATCGAGCGCAGCCCGCGGGCGCCGGTCTTGCGCAGGATCGCCTTGCGGGCGATCGCCTTCAGCGCCTCCTCGTTGAGCTCGAGCCGGACGTCCTCCATCTCGAACAATCGCTGATACTGCTTGACCAGCGCGTTCTTGGGCTTGGTCAGGATGTCGACCAGCGCCCCCTCGTCGAGGTCGTCGAGTGTGGCGACAACCGGCAGCCGCCCGACGAATTCGGGTATCAGCCCGAACTTCAGCAGATCCTCGGGTTCGAGGTCTCTCAGGATCTCGCCGGTCTTGCGCTCGTCGGGGCCGCGCACCTCGGCGCCGAAACCGATCGAGGTGCCCTGGCGTCGTTGCGCGATGATCTTTTCCAGCCCGGAAAAGGCGCCGCCGCAGACAAACAGGATGTTGGTCGTGTCGACCTGCAAAAACTCCTGCTGCGGGTGCTTGCGGCCACCCTGCGGCGGCACCGAGGCGATCGTCCCTTCCATGATCTTGAGCAAGGCCTGTTGCACGCCCTCGCCGGAGACGTCGCGGGTGATCGACGGGTTGTCGGATTTGCGCGAGATCTTGTCGACCTCGTCGATGTAGACGATGCCGCGCTGGGCGCGCTCGACGTTGTAGTCGGCGGCCTGCAGCAGTTTCAGGATGATGTTCTCGACATCCTCGCCGACATAGCCCGCCTCGGTCAGGGTGGTGGCGTCGGCCATCGTAAACGGCACGTCGATGATGCGCGCCAAGGTTTGCGCCAGCAAGGTCTTGCCCGAGCCGGTCGGGCCGACCAGCAGGATGTTCGACTTCGCGAGCTCGACGTCGTTGGATTTGGCGCCGTGCGCCAAGCGTTTGTAATGATTGTGCACGGCGACCGACAACACCCGCTTGGCGTGATCCTGGCCGATCACATAGTCGTCCAGCACCTTGCAGATGTCGCGCGGCCCGGGCACTCCGTCGCGCGACTTGACCAGCGTCGTCTTGTGCTCCTCACGGATGATGTCCATGCAAAGCTCGACGCACTCGTCGCAGATGAAAACGGTCGGCCCGGCGATCAGCTTTCTGACTTCGTGCTGGCTCTTGCCGCAGAACGAGCAGTAGAGCGTGTTTTTCGAGTCGCTACCGCTTGATTTGGTCATCGCCACTCCGTCGTCGGTCGCGGCGCCATCTTAGCCGCCGCGGCCTATTTCTCCCGGCTCGGCGACCGGGCTTTGCGGCCGACACCGCCCACCCACCTGCGGCGCAGGCAACAACGCAACGCTCCGCCACTGCCGTCGAGTATATGTGCACGTGGCGGATCAACAACTACTTAATCATATTGGGGCGACCCGGGGGCGCGTCGGGTCAGGCGCGAGCACGCTCCTCGAACCCGCCGGGACGACTTTCGACGACCTCGTCGAGGAGACCGAACTCCATCGCCTCGACCGGCGACAGGAACTTGTCGCGCTCGACGGCACTCGAGATGACTTCGAGAGGCTGACCGGTGTGGCGCACATAGATTTCGTTGAGCCGCGCGCGCAACGCCAATATCTCGCGCGCCTGGATCTCGATGTCGGTCGCCTGGCCCTGCGCCCCGCCCGAAGGCTGGTGGATCATGATCCGCGAATTTGGCAGCGAGAAGCGTTTGCCCTTGGCCCCGGCGCACAAGAGCAGCGAGCCCATCGACGCCGCCTGGCCGATGCATACCGTCGACACCGGCGAGCGGATGTACTGCATCGTGTCGTAGATCGCCAGACCCGAGGTGACCACCCCGCCTGGCGAATTGATGTAGAAGGCGATGTCCTTGGTCGGGTTTTCCAATTCGAGGAACAACAGCTGGGCGCAGATCAGGCTGGCGACCGCGTCGTGCACCGGCCCGACAAGAAAGATGATCCGCTCCTTCAGCAGGCGCGAATAGATGTCGTAGGCGCGCTCTCCGCGATTGGTCTGCTCGACGACCATCGGCACCAAGTTGTTCATGTATTGTTCGAAATACTCCGGCATCAACCATCTCCTAAGCTACGCCGCACCGGCGGCGCACGGGTTCGGCGGGTCAGGCCGGCAACGACGCCGCAGGGTCGGCCAGTGCGGCCGGCGGCGTCTCGGCGGCGACATCATCACCGTCGAGATCGGGTAACGCCAGCAGCTCCTGCGGGGTCACCCGGCGTTCCGGAGCCTTGGCCAGCTCGACGATAAAATCGACCACCTTGTCCTCGAAGATCGGCGCCCGCAGGCTGGCCACGGCTTCGGGGTTTTGGCGGTAGAAGTCCAGCGCCTGGCGTTCGTAGCCCGGATGCCGGCGGACCTCGCGGGTGATCGCCTGGTTCAGCTCGTCCTGTGTGACCGTAATATTGTTGCTGCGCCCGACCTCGGCAAGCAGCAGGCCAAGCCGGACACGGCGCTCGGCGATCTTGCGATACTCGGCCCTGACCGCTTCTTCGCCACCCGCTTCCTCGCCACCCGCTTCCTCGCCATCCGCTTCCTCGCCATCTGCCTCCGCGCCACCCGCGGCGGCATTGTCCGCGGCAGGTTGCGCGCCGGCGACAGGCACGGTTTGAGCGCTCCCGGCCGCCGCTTGCGCGTCCTCGGACGCGGTTTGCGAAGGCGCGCCGCCGGCTTCTTCAGCGGCGACCGCCGCAGCTTCGCCGCCGGCCTCGGCGTCGTCATGAGCAGCCGGGTCGCCCTGCTGCCGCTGTTCGGCCTCGTGATGAGCCCAGATGTTGTCGAACTCCATGTCGACCATGCCGACCGGCACCGGAAAGTCGTAGCGCTCCGCCAGCTTGTCGAGGAGCGTGCGCTTCAGCCGCAGCCGCGAGGCCGTCGAATAATCGCGCTCCATCTGCTGGCGCACCTCTTGGCGCAGCTCGGCGAGGTTTTCGAGCCCGACCGCGGCCGCCAGCGCGTCGTCGACAATTGCCGGCGTCCGCGCGCGGACTTCCTTCACGTCGACCTCGAAAACCGCCTCTTTTCCGGCGAGGTGCGAGGCGGCGTAGTCCTCGGGAAAGGCGACCCGGACCTCGCGGTGCTCGCCGGCCGCGGCGCCGACGAGCTGCTCCTCAAAGCCAGGGACAAAACCTCCTTCGCCGAGCACGATTTGGCGGTCCTTGCCGCCGGCGCCGGGGATTTCCTCGTCTCCGATCCGGCCCTCGACATCCACGACCAGGACGTCGCCGTTCGCGGCCGGACGCTCGACCGGCTCCGACTTGCGCTGCTGCTCGGCGATCCGTTGAATGGCCGCTTCGACGCTCTCTTCGGGGACCTCGACGACCAGCCGCTCGATGTCGAGATCGCCAAAGTTGGACTCCGGGATCTCGGGCAGGATCTCGACCATCATCTTGTATTCGAGGTCGGTGCCTTCGCTGAACGAGACGACGTCGAATTTGGGCGGCAGCGCCGGGCGCAGATTGTGCTCGCGGATGGTGTCGGCCGAGCTGTCCTGCACCGTGCTCTCCAGGACCTCGCCGAGCACCGAGGGGCCATAGCGCCGGCGCAGGATCTGCATCGGAATTTTACCCGGACGGAAACCCGGCAGGCGGATTGTCCGGCCGAGCTCGTCGAGCCGGCTGACGACCTTGTTTTCGAGTTCCCCGGCGGGAACGACGATGCGAAATTCGCGCTTGAGGCCGTCGGCGCTGGTTTCGGTCACCTGCATGGCGCAGCGCCTGTTCCGTCGCGCTCAGCGCGTTCGCCGCAGAGACGGCGAAAAACCGTAGACCTGACCTTCATCGGCATCAGCCTCTCTACCATGATCCTCGGCATGCCCTGGTGCGGGCGGGGGGACTTGAACCCCCACGATTTACATCGCTGGAACCTAAATCCAGTGCGTCTGCCAATTCCGCCACGCCCGCCGCAGCACCCCGCCGAAGCGGCCAATCGAGCCGGCCCGAGCCATCTTCTTAGCATAGACATTTCCCGCAACCTAGACGGGGCGGCGCCGGCGCGGCGAGGACCGGGCTCTTGAATTGGGCCGAGAGTGCACGCGATCAAGGCAGCCCAGCCCCAAAAAGCCGGCATCGCCCCTTTTGCGATACGGTCAGCCCGCCCGCGACAGGTTGCGGACCGCGCCCGACGCGGCAACTCGGCCTTGACCGCGATAGGCCTCGTGGTTGGCCTCGATGTCGCCGAGCCGGTAGAGGTAGTTGACCATGATCCCGGCTGATTGCTGCATGCCCTTGGTGGAGACGTCGCCCTGCCAGTTCAAGCGCTCGACCCGCGCCCCGTTGCTCAGGTGGAAATGCGCAACCGGGTCGAGCGCCCGGCCTGAAGGCGCCCGCTCGCGCAGCAGGTAACGCGCGCACAGGCGCAGCAGCGGCTCGCGCAACGCTGCGGCGAGTTGCGGCTCGGCGTGCCAATCCGAGCGGTCGAGCAGCGCCGGGACGTCGCGCTCGCCGACCCCGTCGCCGAGCGCTTCAATGGCGTTGCGCTCGGCCGGCAGCAACAGGCTGCCGGGCGCGGCCTCGCCCTGCCGCTCGAGCCAGGCGCGGAACCCCGGCACCGGCGACAAGGTCGCGAACACCTTCAGGCGCGGCAGGTCGCTCGCCAAGGCGTCGACGACGCGTTTGATCAGAAAATCGCCAAAGCTGATCCCGGCAAGGCCATGCTGGCAATTCGAGATCGAATAGAAGATCGCGGTGTCGGCGGCTTGCGGGTCGCCGATCGGGGCCGCCTCGTCGAGCAACGCGTTGATCTCGCCCGCCATCCCAGCGACCAGCGCTATCTCGACGAAGATCAGCGGCTCGTCGGGCATGCGCGGGTGAAAAAACGCAAAGCAGCGGCGGTCGGCCTCGAGCCGGTTTTTCAAATCGGTCCAGCTGCGGATTTCGTGCACCGCCTCGTACGCCATCAGCTTTTCGAGCAACGCCGCCGGCAACTCCCAGCCGATCCGCTTCAATTCGAGAAAGCCGATGTCGAACCAGTTGGCCAGCAGCCGTTTCAAATCCTCTTCCAGCCCGCGCAGCAGCGGGTCGTGGCGGCCGAGGTCGAGCAATTCGGCGCGGCGGTCGACGAGGAACTTGACCCCTTCGGGCAGCGCGTTGAACTGCCGCAACAAGGTGATCCGCGGCGGCTCCAGCGCATTGCGCAGCTCGCGCTCGGCGGCGGCGCGCTCGGCCGGACCTGCGGACCGCGCGAGTTCGCCGCAACAGCGGTCGATCTCGGTGCGGTCGACGTCGAATTCGCCGGCCAGCAAGCGCAGAAACCGCTCGCGCCCCTGGGCATCGAGCAACAGGTATGTGCGGCCGAGATCCGCCGCCCGCGCCCGCGCCGTAACCTCGCCGCCGCGTCCGTCGAGGCAGCTCAGCATCTGCTCGCGCAGCCGCGCCGATATCGTCGCCGGACAGCTCGGGCCGCGGCGTGCGGGTCAGGACACCGCGCGCCGAGAGCGCGATGTCGCGCCACGCGCCGCGCAGATTGGTCAAGGTGCGGTCGAAGACGCCCTCGAAAAAACCGGCGGGTGCGCGATCGTTCATGGCGGCGAATGCGGCTGTGGCGGGGACCCGACAGAGACGCGAGCGCGGCGTCGCCGTCAACCCCGAAGCTCGCCGGCCTCCCGCTTCTCCGCCAAATCGCGCAGCGCCGGCGCCAGCGCCTCGACGAGGTCCTCGGCGACAAGGCCCGCACCAATTCGGGCGGCGGCGTCGCCATGCAGCCACACCGCCGCCGCCGCTGCCGCGAACGGCTCCATCTGCTGCGCCAGCAGACCGAGCACGCTGCCGGCGAGAACGTCGCCGCTGCCCGCCGTCGCCAGATCGGGAGGCGCGTTGGCGTTGACCGCGGCGCGGCCGTCGGGGGCGGCGATCACCGTGTCGGCGCCCTTGAGCACGATGACGGCGCCGCTGCGCCGCGCCGCGCGCCGCGCGCGTTCGAGCTTGCTGCCGCCGGTGTCGAAGAGACGGGCGAATTCGCCCGCGTGCGGCGTCATGACGACCGGCGAATGGATCGCGTCGAACAGGATTTTTGGGTCGTCGGCAAACGATGTCAGCGCGTCCGCGTCGAGCACCGCTCGTTTGCCGGCGGCAAGAATTGCCAGGGTCTTGTCGCGGGTCTCGGCGCCGACCCCCGCGCCCGGGCCGATCAGCGCGGCGTTGCGCCTCTTGTCTTCGAGCAATTCGCGGAAATCGGCGAGACCGCCGGTCGGCTGGACGATGACCCCGGTCAACGCCGCCGCATAGACCTGGAACACGGCCTCGGGTGCGGCGACCGTGACCAGCCCGGCGCCGAGCCGCGCCGCGCCGCGGGCGCCGAGCCGCGCCGCGCCGGTCATCACCGCCCCACCCGCGACGAGCGCATGCCCGCGCGTATATTTGTGGCTGTCGCGGCGCGGCCGCGGCAGATCGGCGACCCACCAGGCGGGGTCGTTCTCGGCGGTGTCCGGCCCGATCTGAGCGAGCACCGCGTCGGGAATCCCGATCTGCGACAATACGATCTCGCCGCAATGGTCGCGCCCCGGCAATAGCAGATGGCCCGGCTTTTTCCGGAAAAAGGTGACCGTGACCATCGCCCGCGGCGCCGCACCGCCGACCTCGCCGGTCCCGCCGTCGACGCCGCTCGGGACATCGACCGCGACCACCGGGACCCCGCGCCGATCGAGCGCCGCGATGACCTCCCGCGCCGCCCCTTCGACCGGCCGCGCCAGCCCGGCGCCAAAGATCGCGTCGATCGCGAGCCCGGCCTCGTCGAGCGCCGCCGGCGACAGCGGCTCGACCGGCCCCGTCCAGCGCGCCGCCGCGGCCGCCGCGTCGCCGCGCAACGCCGCAACCTCGCCGAGCAGCGCCAGCCGCACCGGCCAGCCGCGCTCGGCCAGGATGCGGGCGGCGACAAAGCCGTCGCCGCCATTGTTTCCCGGCCCGCACAGGACGGCCACCGGCCGCGGCGGCCAGCGCCGCGACACCGCGTCGGCGACGGCATGCCCCGCCCTTTCCATCAGAATGTCGCCGGGGACGCCGCCGGCGATGGTCAGCCGGTCGGCCTCGCCCATCTGCCGCGGCGTCAAGCAGCGCCTTTTTTCGCCAGCCGTCCGGGGAAACCGTCATCGGCGAAATGTATGACACGCCGCGCCCGAGCCCAACCTCGACTTGACGCCCCGAGCCCCGACGCCCCACCTTGACGCCCTGGGCGCGAACCGCTACCTCCACCGATGGTGGCGGGTGTAGCTCAGTTGGTTAGAGCGCCAGATTGTCGATATGGATGTCGTCGGTTCAAATCCGATCACTCGCCCCAGTCTTTTCTTGCGCAAAATCCTGCGCAAACGCCGTTATGGCCGAACGGCACAGGTTCTTCGACCGTCTCCGCGCCGATTTCCGCGAGTTCGTGAGAAGCCCGATCGCATCGAGACCCGCCTCGACGACATGGTGTTGCGGCTGAGCGCGTTGAGCGGCAACGATCTCGATCAAGAGCCTGACGCCATCCAGGTTTCATCTGACCGCAGCCAATCTCGGGCCGGTCTCGACGACAGGAGAACATCGTGAACAGCGCCCAACCGCGGAAACCCCGGACCCGTGAGCGTGCCGCCCGGCACAAGGCCAAGCTCAAAGCCAAGCGGCGGCGCCAGCGCGCACGAGCGCAGGGATAGGTCGGCCGCCGCTCCCCCTGAGCTTGCGGCGTCATCGCTTCGGCCGAGGAAGCCGCGGCGATCGGCGGCGCGGTGGCGCCGGCGTTCAGCGCGGGGCCGGCGTTCAGCGCGGGGCTGGGGCAAGCGGGTCGAAGGGGTCGTCGGGGGCGGCGAACTCGGCGCCGTTGAAGCCCATCGCGGCAAGAAAGGCGGCGCGCACCTCGGGCGGCTGGCCGGTCTGGAAGACATAGCCTTCGAGGCCGCGGCGGCTCTGCGGGTCGCGCAGCATCTCGGCGCGGGTCAGGCCGTCCGTCAGCGGCGCGCGCTCGGCGACCGGCAGCCGGATGCGATGGTTCCGCGCCGGGTCGCGGAGCACCGCCTTGGGGTCGGCGTCGCTCGCCAGCGCCTCGAGGTCGCGCAAAAACCGGCGGCGGATCATGACGATGCCGCGGTCGCTCGGGCCGAGATACTCCCGGCTGCGGTCGGCGACCCGCCCCTGCCCGACCCAGGTCACAAAGTCCTGGTTCATGACGTGGCTGGTGATCCAGCGCCCGGTCTTGTCGTCGGCGATCGGACCCTGCCAGGTCGGAATTTTGTCCTGCACATAGGGCTCGCGCTCCTTGGGCACGCGACTGAAGCACCAGGTGACGCTCAGCGTGTTCTCGTCGTCGATCGGCACGCGCCACTCGATGTGGTTGCCGGTGAACAGCGCGTTCGGCCACAGGCACACGCGGCCGACCGTCCACAGCTCGTCCTGCGCGGAGGTGTCCTCGCGGATGCGCTTGTACTGGAAGCCATAGTCGAACTCGCTGAAATCGACCTCGACGTGGCGCGGCGCGTAGGGGCCGTTGCGGCCTTTCAGCCGCAGGCTCCAATTCGAATGGGTCCATTCGAAATGCACCGGGTCGATCGAATTCTCCTGGCATTGGAACCAGTTGCACGGGATCTCGGCCTTGACGACCTGGCGGAAGCCGTTGGGCCACGAGAAGAATTCCCAATCGGGCACCAACGGCCGCGGCTCGGGGCCCAGATAGGCCCACAACAACCCGCCCAATTGCTCGACCGGATAGGCCTTGATGCGGATCTCGTCCTTCAGCCGCGCTTCGGGATGCGCCAAATCCTCATAGGGTTGCGCGAGGCACCTTCCCTCGGCGTCGTAAAGCCAGCCGTGATAATTGCAGCGCAGCCCGCACGCCTCGACATAGCCATAGCTGAGATCGGCGCGGCGATGCCGGCAATGACGGTCGAGCAGACCAAAGCGTCCGCCGAGATCCTTGTAAAGCACCAGGTCCTCACCCAGCAGCCGCACCGGTTTGGCGCCGGGCTGGTCGAGCTCGCTGATGCCGGCGATCGGCCACCAGTAGCGCCGCAAGAGGTCGCCCATCGGCGTACCCGCGCCGGTCTTGGTCAGCGTTTGCCAGCGGTCGCCCGGCTCGTGCATTCGATCTTGCGTCACCGAGGTTCTCCCGCTTGTGATGGCGACCGAAACGGTAGCGGGAAGGCATCCGCTGGGCAACACGGCCGCCGGCTGGTGCGGACCGGCGCGCGCGAGGCCCGGTGTTAGATCCGGAATAGCGCGGCGGGACGCGCCCCATCAGGCTTTGACGAAAGCCAGCGGTCAGCGATGGGTCCCCCGGCAGGCGGGACACAGGCCGCGGGCCTCGATGACCTGGCGGGCGACGGCGAACCCGCGGTCTTCGCCGAGCCGACGCAGGCTTTGCACGATCGCCTCGTCCTGGAGTTCTTCGGCGGCGCCGCAATCGTCGCAGATCATGAACTGGCTTTCGTGCGGGTGCTCGACATCGTCGCACGCGACAAAGGCGCTGACGCTCTCGATCTTGTGGACGAGCTTGTGCGCCAGCAAGAAGTCGAGCGCGCGGTAGACAGTCGGTGGCCCGAGCTTACGGCGCTCGCCCTGCAACGCCGCGAGCAACGCATAGGCGCCGACCGGCTGATCGGCGGCAAGAACGAGTTCGAACACCCGCCGCCGCACCGGAGTAAGCCGCGCGCCGCGGGCCGCGCAGATCTGCTGCGCCCGCGCCAGCGCCCGCTCGATGTCCTGCGATCTCACGACGGCGGTTCTCGCGCTCCGACGGCGATGCCAGGGAATGCAATGTTACAGCGCCGCGTCGGCCCGAAGCAACAACGGGTGCGGTAGACAATCCGGTAGTGCTCTCTCTAGGGTTGGGCGGCGGCGCCGCTCGGTCGCGGCGCCCGCGGGAACGATCGGCAATGCCGCCAATTCGGTTGAGGCTCGGGGCCGTCGCGGTATGGCTCGGCGTGGTCGCGCTGGGCCTGAACGCGCTTGTCCCGATTCACCTCGCCTTCGATCTCGCCCACTCGCTGACACCCGGTCATCGCGACGAAGACAGGCGCCGCCGGTCACGATTTCGTCCGACTGCCTGCTGACGCTCCTGACCGGGCACCACGACGAGGACGAAGGCCGATCCTCCTCCGGCAAGGGGCACCACCACTCCGATTGCGCGGTCAGCGGCGCAATCGGGACGCTGGCGGGCTTCGCGCCGGCCGGCGTCGCGCCGCTGGCCGTTCCTCCGCACAGCTATGTTCTGACCCCTCTCGCGGCCAGTCGCCGGGGCGCCTCACAGGGCTCCTCTCGCCGCCTACCGCTCCCGCGCTCCACCGCCCGCCTAGGTTCGTTCGAGCACACACCCGAACCTGCCGGGCCCATCTACGTGGTGCTCCGGCATGGCGCGATTCACCATGGAGCACGATCCGATGCACCGCAAAATCTGCCGCGGCCTCGCCGCCGCGGCCGTCGCGGCGTTGCTGCCGAGCGCCGAGGCAATGGCGCACGGCTTTGCCGGCGACCGCTTTTTCCCGGCCACGATCCTGACCGACGACCCGTTTGTCGCCGATGAAGCCTCGCTGCCGACCGTCACCCTCAACCCGACCCAGAGCGACGGCTCGCGCGAGCTCGACTTCGGCAGCGACCTGTCGAGCGCTGATCACCCCCAACTGGGATTTCACCGTCGGCAGCCAATGGACGCATCTGAGGTCGCCCGGGCTGCCGACGGTCACCGGGTGGGGCGGGCTCACCACCGGGACCCAATACCAGCTGTTCGTCAACGCGCCGCACGAGGCGATGGCGCTCGCCGCGCTCGATGTGACCTGGGGCCAACACCGGACGCTCGTCGGTTGGCGCGCCCGATTTCACGACCGTGTCGCCGACCTTCGATTTCGGCAAAGGCTTTGGCGACCTGCCCAATTCGCTGCCGTGGCTGCGGCCCGTTCGCGCTGACCGGCAATCTGAGCTTCGACTTCCCGACCCAGACCGAAAGCCGGCGGGATGCCCAACCCGAACAACTTCTTTTACGGCTTCGCGATCGAATACAGCATTCCCATACCTGCAGCACCAAGTCAGGGACATCGGGCTGCGGGCGCCCGTTCAACCGGATGATCCCGCTGGTCGAATTTGCGCTGACGTCGCCGCTCAACCGCGGCTCAGGCGGGACGACGACCGGCACGGTGCAGCCCGGCGTGATCTGGGCCGGGCAATATTTCCAGGTCGGCGCCGAGATGATCATCCCGACCAACAGCCTGTCGGGGCACGGGATCGGCGGCGTCGTGCAGCTGCATTTCTATCTCGACGATCTGTTCCCCAACAGCATCGGCCGGCCGATCTCGCAATGGTAACGCAGCGGACGATCGTGGCCGCGGCGGTCCTCGCCGCCGCGGCTCGCTCGCGGCGCCCCGCGGCAAGGCCCACGCCTTTCTCGACCATGCGAGCCCGGCGGTCGGCAGCTCGTGCCGACGCGCGCCCGCGGCGGTGACAATGTGGTTCACCCAGCAGCTCGAACCGGCGTTCACCACGGCGACGGTGACCGACAAATCCGGCAATCGCGTCGACAGCGGCGCGGCTCAGGTCGATCCGAAAGACCCGACCGAGCTGCGGGTGCCGCTGAAGCCGCTGCCGCCCGGCACCTACACCGTCGCGTGGCATGCCCTCTCGGTCGACACCCATACGACGCAGGGTCACTTCACCTTCGATCGGTGGGCGGGCCGAATGAACGGCTGGGGTATGACGGCGCGAGGCGGCCTGGAGCTGGAGGAGGCGATGGAAAGCTTCCTGATCGCGGCGCGGGCGGTTCACTACGCCTCGACGATATCGCTGGCCGGGGTGTTCGCCTTCCTCTGCTTTGTCGCTGGCCCGGTGATATCGCCGCCGAGGCTGCGCCGCCGGCTGTCGCGGGTCGCATGGGCGAGCCTCGCGCTGGCGCTGCTTTCGGGCGCCGCGTGGCTGCTGGTCTGTCCGGCGGAGATGAGCGGCCAGCCGATCGACGACGCGCTGGCGCAAGGTGTCGTCGCGACGGTGCTGACCCGCACCCGGTTCGGGCAAGATCTGGATCTTGCGATTTGTTCTCGCCGTGATCCTGGCGTTCTGCTGCTGCCGCCGCAGCGCTGGCGCGGGCCGGCGGTGGCGCTGGGCCGGGCTGTGCCTTCGCCGCCGGCCTGCTCGGGTCGCTCGCCTGGGCCGGGCATGGCGGCGCGACCCCGGGCCGCCCCGGCGATCTGCACCTCGCCGCGGACATGCTCCATCTGCTCGCCGCCGGGGCGTGGGTCGGCTCGCTGATCCCGCTCGCCCTGCTGCTGACCGAGGCCCGGCAGAGCGGCAGATCCGGGCATGGTGGCGCGCGCGCGACGGTCGGTGGTGAGGTTTTCGTTTCTCGCGGCGGTCAGCGTTGCGATCCTGCTTCGGCGCCGGGCTCGTCAACACCTGGTTTCTCGCCGGCACCGTCCCGGCCTTGATCGGCACCGAATACGGCCGGCTGCTCCTCGCCAAGATCGCGATTTTTGCGACGATGGCGACGATCGCCGCGGTCAACCTGCTGCGCATGACGCCGCGCCTCGCCCCGGCTATCGGCGACGGGCCGCGCCGCCGCCGGCCCGGGCGGCGCTCGCTCATTTGCGGCGCAATGCGCTGGTCGAGGCCGGTCTCGGCCTCGTGCGTTCTCGGCATCGTCGCGGTTCTCGGCATTCTGCCGCCGGGTCTCCACACCGAGCCGGGCTGGCCGCTGCCGTTCCGGCTCGAGCTGGCCGCGCTGGCGAGCCCGACGAAGGTGCTGCTGGCGATCCTGAGCGCGCTGGCCGGCGCCTGCGTCGTCGCCGGCGTCGCTACCGCCGCCGCCGGGCGCTATCGCGCGACGATGGTGGCCTCGGGCGGCCTCGTGCTGTGCCTAGTCTTGGGGTGGCTCGCCCTCGCGGCCGGCGATCGAACCGGCCTACCCGACGAGCTTCTTCGCCCCCGCCGAGCCTTACGCCGCCGCCTCGGTCGCGCGCGGCGCGCGTCTCTATGCCGAGAATTGCGCGCTGTGCCACGGCGCCGACGGCACGGGCGACGGCCCCGCCGCCGCGGCGCTGACGGCCCGCCCCGCCGACCTGACCGCGCCGCATCTCGTTCGCCCATACCGAGGGCGACCTGTTCTGGTGGGTCAGCCGGGGCAAGGGCAACGGCGTCATGCCGGGATTTGCCGGGATCATGAGCGCCGGCCGACCGCTGGGACGTGATCAACTTCGTCCGCGCCCGCGCCGCCGGCGTCTTGTCGCGGCAGGTCGGCGCGCAGGTCTCGACCGCGGCGGCACCGGCGGTTCCCGATTTCGCCTTCGAAACCGACCGCCGCCAGCAGACCTTGAGCCGCGCCCTGCTGAACGGGCCGGTGCTGATCGCGCTGTTCGGCGGCCCCCCGCCCGCCGGCCGCCTGGCGCAGCTGGCCGGGGCGCAAGGGCAACTCGCCGCCGCCGGGTTGCGGGTCGTGGCGGTCGATCTCCACCCGCCTCCGGCCGCATCCGAAACCGCGGCGTCGTCGCCGCTCGTCGGCGTTGCCGGCGATGTCGCCGCCATGCTGGCATTGTTCCCCGCACCCGGTGAAACCGGCGAAACCGACCTGATGCTGGATCGGGCGGGCAACATCCGGGCGCGCTGGAGCGCGGCTGGGTCGAGCGGCCTGCCCGACACTGCGGCGCTCGTTGCCGACGCCGCCCGCGTGGCGCGGTTTGCGGCCGCGCCCGAGAACCACGCCGGCCACGCGCCCTGACCGCCCGGCTGGCCGGTTCTAGCTCGGAGGCGGCGCCGTTCGCGGACGCGGCGCCGATGCCAGCCCTTCCTGCGTCAGCTTTGTGACCGGGACCGTCAGCGGCAGCATCGTGTTGGTGCTGTGCCACGCCGCGATCCAGCGCTCGGGCAGGTTGCCCCAGGAATTGAGCTGGCCGAGGCTGTCGATATTGCCGAGGATCTGCTCGAAGCCGGCGTCGCATTCCTCCTTGATCACCGCCGAAAAGGTGGTCACCTGCAGGTCCCCGGCGCGGTCGCGCGGCAGGTCGAGGATCGCGTTGCCGATGCACAGCGAGCCCTTGCTGTGCCCGTAGAGCCGGGTGATCTGCGGCGCGCGCAGCAGTATTTCGTGCAGGATGTCGGCTTCCGGGCTGCCGCGGCGAAAGCTCGGCCCCTCGCCGGCGAGCCTTGCCGCCTCGCCGGGGACCGACCGCGACAGCCGCCGCCCGATTCGAGCCATCTGCGGCGCCATCCACGACAGCGCCTCGTCACCGAGCTGGCGCACATAATCGGCGAGCCCGTAGCCGAAAAATCCGCTCAGCCCCTGCGGGATGATGTCGGCCAGCCCGTAGCCGGGGACGATCGCCGCCACCGGTTCGCCCAATGCCTCGGACACGTTCCAGGCGAAGGCGGCGGCAGCCGAGCGCCGAGCTGCCCACTCCGGTCACGCAAACCGTTTTGACCGGAACCGGCGACGGCGCGGCCGCCCTCGGCCGTCGGCGACCGGCGACCGAGGCACCGCCGAACGTCAAGCCGATTCTGCAAAAATTGGCCGACATCGGCATAGCGTTCGATAAACGGCGCCTGCCGCGCGTCGACCACGAGAATGACGCCCTCGGGATCGGTCAGGGCGCTGAGATTGACGACGTGCTCGGCCATCGCCCGAAACGCGGCGAGATTGGCGCGCTGCGGCGAGCCGGCGGCGGCGATGTCGGTGCTCACCATGACGCCGCGGGCAAACAGCTGCCGCCACAGCACGCAAACATCGTAAAACAGCGCATCCGCGGCCGTGTTGTACATTCGAAGCGAGCGCAGCAGCGGCTCGACAACGGCCCTCGGCACGTCGTAGATCGCCAACCCTTCATCAACCGATTCGGCCACCCGAACCTCCGTCCTGGCCGCTCTTTCGGGTCTCCGCCGCCAGCCGTTCGAGCAGTGCGGCGGCGGCGCCGGCTTCAGCGCTGCGTTTGGCCGAGGCGGAGGCGGTAGCGGCCTCGCCGCCGGCGATACTCGCCGCCACGGTGAAGAGCGGCGCATGGTCGGGACCGCGGGTCTCCACCAGCTCGTAGACGCGGCAGCCCCAAGCCGCGCGCCTGCGCCCATTCCTGCAACGTCGTCTTTGGGTCGCTCGGAGGCCCACCCATCGCTGCGACCAGCGGCTCCCACAGCCGGCGAATAAACCGCGCCGCCGCGTCGAAACCGCCGTCGAGATAGATCGCGGCGATCACCGCCTCGCAAGCATCGGCGAGGATCGCGGGATTTTCGGCGGTGCCCGCGGCGGTCTCGGCGAGGCGACAGGATCAGATGGGCTCCGAGCCCGATGGTGTCGGCCACCCGCGCCAATGTCTCGCGGCGCACGAGGTGGGTATGGCGGCGGGTCAACAGGCCTTCGGGTTCGTCCTCGAACCGCCGCCACAGCAGATCGGCGACGACGAGGCCGAGCACCCGGTCGCCGAGGAATTCGAGGCGGTCGTAACTGCGCCGCGCCGGCTTCGCTCGCCGTGCGCGCCCGTGCTCGGCAAAAAGCGCGCTCGGGTGGGTCAGCGCCTCGGTCAGAAGCTCGGGATGCACGAAATCGTGGTCGACAACCCGCGCCAAACCGGATGGCGGTTGCGTCGGCGGGACGAGCGGGGCGGAATCGCCGCACGAAGCGATCTCGCCCGGCATTGCTAATCAATCCCCTTGAACAACCGGTTGTAGCGAATCGCAAACGGCCACTTCCAGAATTCCCACAGCCGCGCCGAGCCGTCGGTTGAGAAAAAGATGAACCGCGCCTTGCCGATTAGGTTCTCGGCTGGGACATAGCCGACCGCCGACAATACACGGCTGTCCTGAGAATTGTCGCGGTTGTCACCCATCATGAAATAATCGCCGGGCGGAACATGATATTCCTGAGTATTGTCGAGCGGACCGTCGTCGCCGATCTTGATGATCCGGTGCTGCCGTCCGTTTGGTAAAGTCTCGATATATTGCTTCATCGGGATGACTGCGCCGTCACCTTCCTGGTACAGATAGTCTTCAATAGGTTTGCGCGGCACCACCCTGTCATTGATGTAGAGCTGTCCTTGCTTCATCTGGATGGTGTCGCCGGGCAGGCCGATAAGTCGTTTTATGTAGTCGGTCGAGTTGTCGGTCGGCAACTTGAAGACGATGACGTCGCCGCGGTCCGGCTGATGAAAGAAGATCCGTCCGGAAAACAGCGGCAGTCCGAACGGCAGCGAAAACCGGCTATAGCCGTAGGAGAATTTTGAAACGAACAGATAATCACCCACCAGCAAGGTCGGGATCATCGAACCGGACGGAATATTGAACGGTTCATAGGCGACGGTACGAACCGCCAACGCGATCAATACCGCGTACACAATGGTCTTTATCGTGTCGACAATACCGCCGGACGATTTCTTCTTTGATATTACTTTGCGTGCAGAATTGGATTTCATGACATGCCTGAAGGTCTCGAACGGCGATGGATCAAGCCAAGCGCGCACCGGTAAGTCAAGCGCGGCGCGGCAAGCAGGTCGCCGTCCCCGATATTTGCGGACGAATTAGCCGGCCCGAGCCGGGACGGCGGTAATGATCACGACCGCCTGGGCCAGCGGCGGCTCGTCGCTGAGCGTGATGTCGAGCCGCGCGGTCATGCCGGCCGGCGTGATGTCGGCGAGCCGGCGCAGCGCGCCGCCGGTCAGCTGCATCGTCGGCTGCCCGGAAGGCAGGTTGACGACGCCGAGGTCGCGCCAGAACACGCCGCGGCGAAAGCCGGTGCCCAAAGCCTTCGAGCAGGCCTCCTTGGCGGCAAAGCGTCGGGCATAGCTCGCCGCGCGATTGGCGCGCCGGTCGCATTTGCGCCGCTCCGCCTCGGTAAAGATGCGGTCGAGAAAGCGGTCGCCAAAGCGCTCGATCGTCCGCTCGATCCGGCGGATGTCGATCAGGTCGCTGCCAAAGCCGAGGATCACCGCCCCGGCTTCGCCTTGCCGCCCGGCCGCGGTGCGGCGCGCGGGCGCGCGATCGAGCGCGGCGATCAGGCAGCGGTCTCAACCGCGCGCCCGTTCGACGGAGTTGATGACCGGGTTGGCGCGCAGCGCCGCGATGATCGTCGTCAGATGCTTTACGTCGGCGACTTCGATGTCGAGCATCATCTCGAAGAAATCCGACGAGCGGTTGGTGATCTTCAGATTGGAGATGTTGCCGCCCTGTTTGCCGATCACCGTCGTCAGGCTGCCGAGATTGCCTGGCTCGTTGGCGATCATGACGTTGAGCCGGCCGACATGGATCGCGTCCGCCTCGCTGTTGCTCCACGCCACGTCGAGCCAGCGTTCGGGCGTGTCGGCAAAGTTTTCGAGAGTGTCGCAGTCGATCGTGTGGATCGTCACGCCCTTGCCGGTGGTGACAATTCCGACGATCCGGTCGCCCGGCAGCGGATGGCAGCAGCCGGCAAAATGCATCGCCATGCCGGGGATCAGGCCGCGGATCGCGACCGCGGTGTCGTTGTGGCTGATCTTGCGCCGCGCCCGCGCCAACGAGACGACCTTGGCCCGGTCCGGCTGTTGCTGCGGAAAGACGGCGTTGACGACCGCGCGCCCGGTGACCAGCCCCTGCCCCACCGCGACATAGAGGTCTTCGACGGCTGGGCAGGTGAACGTCTTCAGCGCCGGTTCGAGCGGCCGTTCGGAGAACTCGTGACCCTCCTGGCGAAAGGCCTTTTGCACGATCGCCTTGCCGAGATCGAGGTATTGGGTTCGCTGCTGGGTGCGAATAAAACGGCGGATACGGGCGCGAGCCTTGCCGGTGACGACGAACCGCTCCCAGGTCGGCGACGGCCGCTGCGCCTTCGAGGTGATGATCTCGACCTGGTCGCCATTGCCGAGCGGGCTGCGCAACGGCACCAGCCGGCCGTTGATCTTGGCGCCGACGCAGGTGTCGCCGATCTCCGAATGCACCGCATAGGCAAAGTCGACGGCAGTGGCGCCGCGCGGCAGCGCGATCAGGTCGCCCTTGGGGGTAAAGGCGAAAACCTGGTCCTGGAACATCTCGAGCTTGGTGTGCTCGAGGAATTCCTCCGGCCCCGAGGCGTGGTCGAGGATGTACAGCAGCTCGCGCAGCCAGCGATATTGCGGGCCCTCGGTCTTGCCGGCGCCTTGCTTGTAGCTCCAATGCGCGGCGACGCCGAATTCGGCGACCTCGTGCATGTCGCGGGTGCGGATCTGCACCTCGACGCGCTGCTGCTCCGGCCCGATCACCCCGGTGTGCAGCGAGCGGTAGTTATTGAGCTTCGGCGTCGAAATGAAGTCTTTGAAGCGGCCGGGGACGACGTGGTAGCCCGAGTGGATGACGCCGAGCGCGTGATAGCACTCGCCGACATCGGCAACCAGGACGCGGAACGCCATGACGTCCGAGAGCTGCTCGAAGGCGACGTTCTTGCGCTGCATCTTGCGCCAGATCGAGCACGGCGATTTCTCGCGGCCGGACACCACCGCGCCGGCGATCCCGCCCTCGGCCAGCTTGCGTTGCAGCTCGGCCTCGATGCGGGGCACCAGTGCCGCACCCTGGTCGCGCAGAAAATCGAG
This sequence comes from uncultured Alphaproteobacteria bacterium, assembly GCA_963775525.1. GTDB lineage: Bacteria > Pseudomonadota > Alphaproteobacteria > ATCC43930 > CGMCC-115725 > AP-15. Next base: position 53,728 of record CAVZJF010000052.1, read on the forward strand.
ACGGGCGAGGATGCTGCCGCGCGCATCGGGCTGCAGCTCGCCAAACGCCAAATCCTCGAGCTCGTCCTTCATCCGCTGCATGCCGAGCCGCTCGGCCAGCGGGGCGTAGATGTCCATCGTCTCGCGCGCGATCCGCCAGCGCTTCTCGTCGTTCTTGATGAAGTGCAGGGTCTGCATGTTGTGCAGCCGGTCGGCGAGCTTGACCAGGAGGACGCGGATGTCCTCCGACATCGCCAGCACCAGCTTGCGAAAGTTCTCGGCCTGCTTGGTCTGGTCGGATTGCAGCTCGATGCGCGACAATTTGGTCACGCCATCGACCAGGCGGGCGATCGGCTGTCCGAATATTCGTTCGATGTCGTCGAGCGTCGCGACGGTATCCTCGACCGTGTCGTGCAACAGGCCCGTCACGATCGAAGCACTGTCGAGCTTCATCTGGGCGAGGATGCCGGCGACCTCTACCGGATGCGAAAAATAGGGGTCTCCCGAGGCGCGCAACTGCGCGCCGTGCGCCTTCATCGAGAACACGTAGGCGCGGTTCAGCGCGTCTTCGTCGGCATTCGGGTCGTAGGACCGAACCAGCTCGACCAGCTCGAATTGCCGCATCATGACGGCAGCCTCGCGGTGGTGCGCGAGCTTCCGGTCTTGGAGCGCCCCGACCGCACCCGTCGGCGCCGACGTCATGCGCGGCTCCGCTTGCCGGAAGCGGGGCGGCGCGCCCTCTCAGACCTCCTCGTCTTCTTCACCGGGCAGATCGCTTTCCGGCACGTCGGCGGCTTCGTCATCCTCGTCGTCGTCGCCGACGCTCAGCACGTCTCCGGCCAACTCCTCGTCGAGCCCATCCTCGTCACCGGCAAGGTCTTGGTCGACCGCCGCCTCGTCATCGAGCTCGGCCTCGTCGACGATTTCGGCGTCCTCAAAGCCCTGCGCCCCGAGCCCGGCCTCCTCCACACCCAAGGCGGTGCCCGCAGCGGCGAACCCGAACACGTTGGGATCGACCTCGAGCTCGTGGGTTTCCTCGGCCTCGTCGAGCTCGACATGCTTTTGCATGCCTCGCACCACCGCTTCTCTCAGATGCGGCAGACCGACCGTCTCGTCGGCGATCTCGCGCAGCGCGACGACCGGATTCTTGTCGTCGTCGCGGTCGAGCGACAGAGGCGCGCCGGACGTGATCTCGCGGGCGCGGTGAGCCGCGAGGAGAACCAGCTCGAAACGGTTGGGGACTCTGACCACGCAATCTTCGACGGTAACACGCGCCATTTTGCAACTCGCCGCAATTCTCTGAACCGCAAAGTATATGGGGCTGAAGCCGGCGCCGCAACACGCCGCGCCTTCGGCCAGCGTCGCGGCGTTCGCCGCGGCGCGCGATCGGTCACAGCCGGGTCGAGAGCCAGATCGCCAGACGCGAGCCGGTCTTGACCGCGGCGGTGAGCAAATCGTAGCCGGGGGTTTCCTTCGCGCCATGCGCAATCGCGGCGTCGCGATGCGCAATTTCGTCGGCGCGGAAGGCGAGGATCGTCTCCTTGAGCGCGGGGTCGCACTCGCCGATGCGTTCGGCCTGGTCGCGATAATGGTCGTCGATGACCTCCTCGACCGCGACCGTGCACGCCATCGCGGCGCGCTCGCCAAGGAGTGCGGTGGCGGCGCCCAGCGCATAGCCGGCCAGCGACCAGACCGGCTGCAGCACCGTCGGCCGGACCCGGCGCTCGCTCAGCAACGTCTCGAACACGGCGAGATGACGCTGCTCGGCTTCGGCCATGCGGCGGATCTCGCCGGCGCCGCGACCCCGGCGCAGCACGTCGAGCTGACCGCGGTAAATCCGCGTCGCACCGAATTCGCCGGCATGGTCGACCCGCAGCATGCGCTCGATCGCCGCCGCCGGCGCCGGGTCTCCAGGCAGACGATGCGGCGGGGTGGCGCTCATGCCGCCCTTCGGCCGACGCCGGCGCGCCTCTTTCCGCGAAACCTGAGGAAGACCGCGAGGCAGATGGCGCTCATCGCCAACGAGGCGAGCAGGTTCCAGCCGGCGAGCGAGACCCCGAACAACGTCCAGGCGGGCTCGTCGCAGCGCACCGGCTGCTGGTGCAGAAGCTGCGCTTTCAGCGCGTCCAGGGTGCCGGGCGTCCCCGCCGAGGCCGTGCACGCGCTGGGACCGGCAAACCAGTGCTGCTCGACCCCGACATGGTAGAACGCCAGCGCGACGCCGACCACAAACACGCCCGCCAGCGTCAGCGCGACCCACGACACGGCGCCGCGGCTGCCGACCATGGCCGCGACAAACGAAATCACGATCGCAACGTCCCACGGCCAGCGCTCGGTCAGGCACAGCTCGCAGGGCGCCAGCCCGCCCCAATATTGCGCCAGCAGCACCGTCGCGATCACAATCGCGCAGGTCACCAGCACGAAGATCGGGAATGCGCGTCCGTTAGCCCTCATCGCGGCACCCCATCAGGCGGCGGTCATAGATAACGCAGCGCCACGAACCCGCCAACAAGGGCGATGGCGAACAGGCTCGTCACCAGCATCAGCCGGCGCTCGATGAACTCGCGCACCGGCTCGCCAAAGCGCCACAACAGCGCCGCCAGCAAAAAAAAGCGCAAGCTGCGCGACACCAGCGAGGCGAGGGCAAAGGGCACGAGCGGAAATTGCGCGACGCCGCTGGCGATCGTGACGAGCTTGTAGGGGATCGGGGTCAACCCCTTGATCAGGATGATCCAAACGCCCCATTGGGCGAACGCCGCCTTCAGCGCGTCGTAGCGGCCCATCGCATGATAGAATTCGAGAATTGGCCGGCCGATCGCGTCGAACAGAAAGTAGCCGATCGCATAACCGAGAAAGCCGCCGAGCACCGACATGATGGTACACAGGCCGGCGAGGAGAAACGCCCGGCGGGGCCGCGCCAAAATCATCGGGATCAGCAACAGGTCGGGCGGCAGCGGAAAGAACGAGCTTTCGGCGAACGCCACCAGCGCCAGGGTCGCCGTCGCGTACCGGCTGGAGGCGAGCGCCAGGATGCGGGAATAGAGACGATCGAGCATTGCGGTCGGACGGGATGCGTGGCCGGCGCGAACTCAGCGCGGGCAGGTCGTCAAACGCATCGCCGGTCAACCCTCGGCGGCGCGAATGGCGATGCCGTCGTAAAGCTCCGCCAACGGCGCCGTGAGCTCCACCGCCGCCAGAGATAGAGTGGCATCGGCGCCGCGCACCAGTTCGGTCATCCATCGGTCGTTCTCGCGCCCAAGCACCTCGGCGTAATGGCTGTCGGCGTCGATCAGCACGATTTCCTGCACGCTTGCGATCTGCCGATAGACCGGAAGCTTGACGCGCCGGTCGTGACGCTCGGTGCTCGGCGACAGGATCTCGACGATCAGGATCGGCTCCAGGATCGCCTGTCGGCCGGGCTCGTTCGGTTGGCAGGTTACGGCGAGGTCCGCGACATAATACAAATCGCCTCGATCGGGGCGCAGCACCCCGGCCTTAGTTTGAGCGTTGCAAGGCCGTCGGTTCTGCAACGCCGCGTCGATCCGGGCACTAAGCCGCACCGAAAGGATGCGGTGCGCCTCGGCAGGCGGCGCCATCGCCAGCGGAAAACCGTCAACCAGCTCGTAGCGCGCATCCGTCCCGTCGTCCCAACCGAGGAACTCGCCCAGCGACATGCGTTTTTCCGCCAGCTCGCTCACCTCACCCTCCGCCCGGTTTCCGGCGCCCCTCACGCTACGCTATTCGGCGGCGGCCTCAAGGCTGGGCGAGCCGACCGCGTCGATGAACCCACCCGACTGGCGCCGCCACAGCCGCGCATAGGTGCCGTCGCTGGCGAGCAGCGCCGTATGCGTGCCCTCCTCGACGATCCGCCCTGCTTCCAGCACCACGAGCCGGTCGAGCCGCGCGATCGTCGACAGCCGGTGGGCGATGGCGATCACCGTGCGGCCTCGCATCAGGCTCTCCAACTGCTCCTGAATCGCCGCCTCGATTTCCGAATCGAGCGACGAGGTGGCTTCGTCGAGCACCAGAATCGGCGCGTCCTTCAAGATGACCCGCGCGAGCGCGATGCGTTGGCGCTGTCCGCCCGACAATTTGACCCCGCGCTCGCCGACATGGGCGTCAAAGCCGCGGCGTCCGTTCCAATCCTCGAGGCCCTCGATAAATTCCGTCGCCTGGGCCTGCGCCGCCGCCCGCCGCACCTCCCATTCGCTCGCCTGCGGCCGGCCATAGCGGATGTTGTCGCGGATCGAGCGGTGCAGCAACGACGTGTCCTGCGTCACCATCGAGATGTGGGCGCGCAGGCTTTCCTGCGTGACCTCGGCGATATTCTGGCCGTCGATCCGGATATGCCCGTCTTCAAGGTCGTAGAAGCGCAGCAGCAGGTTGACCAGGGTCGACTTGCCCGCGCCTGACGGCCCGACCAGCCCGACCCGCTCGCCCGGCGCAATCGTCAGGTCGATGCCGTGCAGCACGCCGCGCTGGGTGCCGTAGCCGAAGCGAACCTTCTCGTAGCGCACGAGCCCGCGCTCGACCTCCAGCGGCGCGGCGTTCGCCCGGTCGGTCATCTGGTGCGGCACCGCGATCGAGCGCATGCCCTCCTGCACGACGCCGATGTTCTCGAAGATCGTCGTCACGTTTTGCGCCACCCAGCCGGCGATGCTGGCGATATGCCAGGTCAAAGGCAGCGCCATCGCCACGACCCCTACGGCAATGCGCCCGTCGCTCCACAGCCAGATCGCCGCACCGGCGGTGCCGACGACCATTGCCGCATTGAGCGCCGCGAGGCTGAGGCCGAGCGTCGTCGTCAAGCGCAGCTGCTGGCGGTACGCCTCGGTCAAATCGTCCATCGCCTCGCGGACAAAGGCGTCCTCGTCGCGCGGCCGGGCAAACAGCTTGACCGTCTGGATGTTCGTGTAGCTGTCGACGACCCGCCCGGAGAGCGCGGAGCGCGTCTCCGACATGCGCCGCGAGCGGTTGCGCAGCTGCGGCACAAACCAGCGCAGCAACGCGGCGTAGCCGCAAAACCACAGCAGCACGGGGATGGCGAGGCGCGCATCGCTCGAGGCCAGCAAGGCCAGCGCGCCGCCGCCATAGACCAGGATGTACCAGACCGCGTTGGTGGCCGAGACCACGCTTTCGCGCAATGCCGGGCCGGTCTGCATGACCCGGTTGGCGATGCGCCCGGCATAGTCGTTCTGAAAGAACGTCCAGCTCTGCCGCACCACATGCCAATGGCTCTGCCAGCGGATCAGGTTGGAAAAGCCGGGCACGATCGCCTGGTTGGTGATCAGGTTCTGGATCAGCATCGCGATCGGCCGCGCGACCAGCAGCACCAAAGCCATGCCGAGCAGCTGATGCCAGGAATCGTGCAGCACGGAATAGGGCGTGCGGCTCGACACCATGGTCACGATGCGGCCGACGAAGACCGGGATCGTCGTGTCGAGCAGCGCCACCACCAGCCCCGCCGCGAACAGCGCCGCGACGAGCCCGCGCGCCTGGCGGGCGTGGTGCCAGTAGAACGCGCCGAGCCCGTCCGGCGGCGGGCCGGGCGGGAGTGCGGTGGGTTCGAGCAGATTTTCGAAAAACCGAAAGACGCGGATAATCCTGGTTTGCAGGGAGCAGCTCCAAATAAATGGCAAGTGCGCGCCGGCGCCGCACTCTGGCGCTTGGCGGCACACCCGATAATTCAGCCTAGCACATAACCACTCTGGGCAGGCCTGCTGAAAGAATTGGCAACCGGCGTTTCGCACACCGGCGGCGTTTCGCGCATCGGCAGGCCGGCCCTGCGCCCGTTGGCGTTGAAGTCTACCAGCCCGACCGCGACAACGGCGACAACGGGGAGCCCGGCCCCGGCACGATGCCGCCGTCGCGCAGCACCCGCTCGCGGTAACGCTCGACCTCGACCGGCAACCCGTCGCCCGGCCGGCCCTGTGCGATCCATGCGTCCAGATTGCCCGGCCCCCAATTGTAGGCGGCGACCGCATCCGGCCAATTGCCGTAGCGCCGGTAGAGCCGCGCTAGGTAGGCGCGGCCGAGCAGGCGGTTCTGGGTCAGGTCGAACCGGTCGCCGCCGCCCGAATCGATCGCCGCCGCCGCCGACACCTGCATCGGTCCTTGCGGTCCGCCGAATTCCGGGCGCCACATCAGGGGATCGGCGCCATGGCTCGATTCGGCGCCGTCGACCGCGAACGCGACCCGATCGAGATCGACCCCGCGCGCCGCGCCGAACAGGTAGAAACCGGGGCTGCTCGCGACCGCCGGCAGAGCGAGGACGATGCGCGCCACCGGCCCGCCGCGCAGCACCGTCACCGGGCGCGCCAGCCCGCCGGCAAAAGAGACGACCTGCACGTCGCCGCCAACCCGCCGAGGTGCGGGCGGCGTCGGCAGCGCGATCGACACCGTCGCCACCACCGGGCCGCGCACGACCCGCACCGGCTTGCTGCGCCTGTCCGAGAACCTGACGATTTCGCCGGTAGCGCGCGCCGCCGCCGGTAATGGGGTCACTTGTTTGCCGCGCACCACCTTGACCGGGTGTTGGCGCCGGTCGGCAAAGGTGACGATCTCGGTATTCTTGGCGTTGCTGCGGATCAGGACCCTGACCTGCGCCACGATGTTGCGCGGCGGCCTGGTCTTGGGCGCCTGGTGCGCATCACCGGGGGCGTAATTGGCGATTGACCACGCCGCTACCATCGCGATCATGACGAGCAGATTGCTGCACCTCATACGCGAATTGGTGCAAGATCAGGTTGTTCCTGTCAAGCCGTCGGGTCAAAGCTTGCCAGCGAATCGAAGGGTCGGCTAGCATCGCCGGCACACGATCCCTCATCGACTACCAAACGAGGACAGCGCGATGCCGAAAATCCTGATCGTCCACGGCGCCGGCATGAACATGCGCGGCAAGGTCCAGACCGAGATCTTCGGCCCGATGACCCTGCCCGAATACGACGAGCGCATCCGCGGCTACGCCGCGGAACTCGGGCTCGACATCGAGATCTTTCACTCGAACGTCGAGGGCGAGATCGTCAACAAGTTTTACGAGGCCAACGACAAAGGCTTCGACGCGGCGTTGTTCAACCCGGCCGCGTTCGGCAGCGGCTACCCGGCGCTGGTCGCGGCGATCAGTCAGGTAAAGTTTCCGACGATCGAGGTTCACATCTCGAACCCGATCCGCCGCGGTCCCGGCCTCGCAGACTGCGGCCGTCAGCCTCGGCGTGGTCGCCGGGTTCGGCTTGCCGGGCTACTATGTCGCGTTGCGCGGGGTGCGCGACCTGCTCGCGGCAAAAAAATGATCCGCGCCGCGATCGTCGGGCTCGGGCGCTGGGGCCGCACCTTGGTCGGCGCGATCCAGGGCAAGAGCACCGAGTTCCGCTTTACCGCCGGGCACAGCCGAACGCGCGCCACCGCTGAGCCGTTTTGCGCCGAGCACGGCATCGCATACTTTGACGATTTCGACCGGATACTCGCCGATCCCGAGATCGACGCGGTCTGCTTCGCGACACCGCACAGCCAGCACGGCCAACAGGTCGAGCGCACCGCCGCCGCCGGCAAGCACGTGTTTATGGAAAAGCCGTTCACCCTCGATGTCAAAAGCGCCCGCTCGGCGCTCGACGCGGTGGCGCGCGCCGGGGTGACGTTGGGCGTCGCCTACCCCCGGCGCTTCCATCCGGCGATGATCGAGTTGAAGGCGCGGATCGACGACGGACGCCTCGGCCTCCCGACCCATTGCGAGAGCGCGCAAGCCTCGCCGGCCGGGCACTTCATGCCCGGCGGCTACTACTGGCGCGCCGACCCGCAGGAAGCCCCGGCCGGGGCGATGACCGCGACCGGGGTCCACAACCTTGACGCGCTGATCTACCTGTTTGGCCGGATCGAAGAGGTTTATTGCCTCAGCCTGCACCGGTCGATGACACGGCTCGAAGACACGACGAGCGTGCTGCTCCGCCTGGAAAACGGCATGTCGGCGAGCCTTTATTGCTCGCTTGTCACCGCACCGACCTATCGCTTCGCCGTCTACGGCACCAAAGGCCGCGCCGAGCTACAGGGCCAAGACCCGGATTTTCGCTTTGTCCCGGTGCCGGAATCGATGCCGGCCGGTCGCCACGCCGCTGCGGCACCCGAAATCATCGAATACAAGGGCTTCAATGCGCTCGCCGCCGAATTGGAGGGCTTTGCCGCCGCAATCGACGGGGTGCGCCCCTACCCGATAACCGCCGACGAGATCCTGCACGGCGTCGCCGCCTTCGAGGCGATCGTCCGCTCGGCCGCCACCGGCCAGCCGGTTAAGGTCGCGCAGCGCTAACCGAGGAGATGCCGATGCCCGTCACCGTGCTCTATCCCGAAGACCGGCAGATCCCCGACGAAACCGTCGAGCACGAGATCTTCGGCCCCGAGGTGCGGATCGTCCGCCGCACCAAGCAGGCGCTCGCCGAGCTCGACCCGGCCGACTGCGCCGAGATCGACGGGCTGATGATCATGCGCCACGCGGTCTCGGCAGCGGACATCGCGCGCTTTCCGCGGCTGCGCGCGATCGTGCGCATGGGGGTCGGCTACGACAAGGTCGACCGGCCGGCGGCCGCCGCGCGCAACGTCCTCGTCTGCAACGTCCCCGATTACGGCACGACCGAGGTCGCCGATCATGCGATGGCCTTGGCGCTGTCGCTGCGCCGCGGCGTCGTCATGTATCACGAGCGGATGCGGGCGAACCCGCCGGCCCCGTGGGGTGCCGTCAAGAACGATTTGATCCGCCGCCTCGGGGTGCAGAATTTCGGCATCGTCGGGCTCGGCCGCATCGGCACCGCGGTGGCGTTGCGCGCCCGCGCCTTCGGCTTTCGCGTCAGCTTCTTCGATCCCTACCTGCCGAACGGCGCCGAGTTGGCGCTCGGGATCGGTCGCGCCCTCACCCTCGAAGACCTGCTGCGCCAGACCGACACCCTGACGATACACGCCCCGCTGACCCGCGAGACCCGCGGCCTGCTCGGTCACGACCAGTTGTCGCTGCTGCCGCCCGGCGCGGTCGTGGTCAACACCGCGCGCGGGCCGATCGTCGATGTCGACGCGCTGTTGGCGTTGTTGCGCAGCGGCCGTATCGCCGCCGCCGGTCTCGACGTGCTGCCGGTCGAGCCGCCGGTCGACCCGATCCCGGCGATCCTGCGCGCCTATCGCGATCGCGAGCCCGGCCTCGAGGGGCGGCTGGTGATCACCCCGCACGCCGCCTGGTTCACCCCCGAATCGGAAGCCGACACGCGCCGCAAATCGGCCGAGACGATGCGCGCGGCACTGCTGACCAACCGCCCGCAGAATGTGATCACCCCGGACATGTATTAGAGTCCGGCGGGTATTAGAGTTCGGTCCGGCCGCCGTCGAAGCCGGCGCGCCCCGGCCCGGTGTCCTGTCCGCGGCTCGCCGCTCGCCGGGTGCGCCTATTTCTTCGGCGCCGACAAGGTGACGCCCTGCGCCTTCATCTGGTCGATCACCGACTTGGCGCCGGCGTCGCCGGCGGCGGCGAGCTCGGCGGTCTTACCGGCGAGGCTTTGCAGCTGCTGACGCAGCTTCACCGCCTGCTCCACGGTCGGCTGCTGCGAGCGCATCAGATCGGCGAGCGCGCCGCGGTCGCGGATCGCCTGTCCGGTCTCGAACGCCATCAGGATAAAGAACGACACGACCAGCAGTATCAGCGGCGCCGGCAACCCGTTCGCTTGCCAGCCTCTGCCGCTGCCCGGCATCGTCATGGGCGCTTCTCCGCCGGCGGCGCCGCAGGGGCGCTTCCGGCCTCGGGCGCGCCGGTCTTCGGGTTGATCGTTATGCCGCTCTGCGTCAATAGCTGGCGCAATTTGTCGTCCTTGTCGTTGACCGCGGCGGCGGCCAGCGCGCGGACCAGCGTCTCGTTGACGCGGCTGAATTGAATGCTCTGGTTGATGAATTGCTGGCGCTGGTTGACCTCGGCCTGGACCGAGCGGTTTTGCTCAATCAGGATCAGGTAGACAACGACCAGGATCAGCGTAATTCCCGACAGCGCCAGGAGATTCGATAGCCCCAGCCTTCCGCCCACATGCCCTCGGCCCTGCATCACCGCTTCCGCCGCTCCCGGCGGACGACTAAGAATAGCATGCCGAGACCGGAGACGAGCAGCGCGATCGAGCCGGGTTCGGGTGCTGTCGGGTTCGACGGCACGATGTCGCCTTCAAGCGTCAAGGTGACGTCGCCGATCACCATGTCGTAGCCGCTCGCATTACTGCTTTCGATATCGAATTTCAGCACCTCGTCGAAGCTGCCGAGCGTGGCGGTGTCGAAGCTGACGTCGAATCCGCCCTGCGAATCGCCGCCGGCGAGGCCGCTGACCGAATCGCCGATAATGCTGAAGCCGGCCCCCGAACCGATCGCCCCGCTCGACGACAGCAGATCGGTAAAGGCCTGCTCGCTCAGCGGGTCCGCGTTCAGGAAGGCGAGCAGGCTCTGGGGCGAGGCGGCGTTTTGCAGCACGTCGCCGAAATCGAGGTCCCAGCTCGTCCCGCCGCCGCTCAAATTGCCCCCTCCGCCCCGCTTCACAAAGGCGAGGGCGGCGTAGTTGTTGATCTGCGCTTTCAGCGACAGCGGGCTCGTGGCGAGCGCCATATCCGCGAGATCGGGGTCGTGGCTCGCCAGCGCCAAATTGGCGGTGCCGGCAAAGATCCCGGCGGTGTTGGTGTCGAGATTGAGCTGCAGCGCCGAGGATTGCGCCTGCGGCCCGAGCCCGGCGCCGAGGTTGCCGCTGCCCGAAAACGGCGCGCCGCCGGCGCTGATCGAGCCGGTCAGCACGTCGTTCAGCGGGCTGGCGGTGGCGCCATTCTTCACTGTGACGCTCTGCGAATACCCGCCGCCGAAATCGCCGACATGGATGATGCCGAAATCAAAGGGCGAGGTCGTCAGCACCGTCGCCACCGCCGGGGTGTAGACCTTGCCGGACAGCGACACGGACCCGCTGCCGACCGACATGTTCGGCGCGTTGTCGGTGCCGGCGCCGGTCGAGGTGTAATTGACCCCGACCGATCCCGAATAGCTGCCGGCGGCGCCGGTGCCGAGCGCGACACTCAGCGCCGAGCTCGACCCTTGGGCCGCGAGGTTGGCGATCGAGCCGCTCGTGGTGAACGGCGTCGGCGCCGCGCCGAAATTCGCCGCCAGCCCCTCGGTATAGATGTCGGGCGAGCTGTTGGTGAGGCTGACCGCCTGTGACGGCGCCGCGCCGCCGACCCGCGCCGCGAGGGTGACCGAGGATGTGTTCAGCACCGGGTCGGCCAGCCGGTAGACATCGCCCTTCACCGTGATGCTTTGCGGCGTCAGATCGACGACGCAGTTGCTGGTGCAGCCGTTCGGCGTCGAATCCGACTGCAGCGCCACGGTCGCCATGCCGCTCTGCGCGCCGGCATTGGCGGTGCTGAGCCCGGCGACCAGGCTCGTCGTGTTGGTCGATCCCGCCAAGAGCTGGGTGATCGTGCCGCCGTTCGAGGTCGCCGGTCCAACTGCCGAGATCTGCGCGTCGAGGCTCGCCTGCGGCGGGGTCCCGGCGATGTTGGCCACGCTCACCGCCTGCTGTTGGGTCGTGTTGATCCGCACATTGCCGAAATCGATCGTCGTCGGCGTGATGCCCGGGCTCGCCGGGTTGACGACGGTTGCGGAAAACGTCCAGGCGTAGTCCAGAGCCTGCGACAAATCGGTGTTTCCGAGGCCGGTTCCCGCCACCGCGACCGAGGTCAAGGTCAGCGGCACGGTGCCGCCGATGGTGCCGGCGCTGGTCGGCTTCAACGTCACCGACATCGCGGAGTTGTTGCTGCCTCCGGGCGCCAGGTTGGTGACCGAACCGCCATTGGTCGTCAGCTGCGAATTCGTCGGCGTACCAAAGCTCGCGGTGAGGCCCTCCTGAAAGGCCGCGTTGGCGGCAACCAGGGTGTTGGCGATCGTCAGCGGGTCGGTATAGGTCTGGCCGGCCTGGACGACGCCGAAATTGAATTGCGGCGACAGTGACGAGGTCACCGTCGGGCTCGCCAGCGCATAGGCGGCACCGGTGATGCTGATCGTCTGCTCCGGGACGTTGGCAAAATTATTGGCGACGTGCACGGCCTGCCCGCTGAACGACCCGGCGCCGGCGGCGGTTACGGTAAAGCTGCCGCTCGAACCCCCCGGCGCCGCCGGTCCGAAATTCTGCGCGGTAACGCCGCTGCCGCTGAGCAGGGCGGCACTGATGTTGCCGCCGTTGACGTTGGTCTGGATGGCTCCCCGCAGGGACGGGTTCCCGCTCGAGCCCTGATTGGCGACCTGGTAGGTCGTCGACGCCCCGACGTGGACATTCCCCAGCGCCAGGGTTGGGCTCGCCGTGGCGCCCCCCGTCACGTCGGCGCCGGTGATGACCTGCAGGTCCGCCGGGCTCGGTCCCGCCGCCAGAATCTGCCCGGTCCCGGTCACCCCCGCGCGTTTGTTGAAGCTGTTGCCGGCGCCGAAGTTGTCGTTGGTGTAATCGGTCGAAACGGTGACGTTCTGGCTTCCGAGATCGAGGCTCCCGTTGACCGCGAGCGTCGCGGCGGTGCTGGCGCTCGTCGCGTGGCTGAGGTCGAGGGTCGCGGCGCTGTCGACGGTGACGTTGCCGGTGGCGCCCTGGACACCGTTCTGCGCGGTCAGGGTGCCGCCCGACGCCTCTATCAGGCCGGTATTCGCGATCACCGGCACGATCATGCCAAAGCCGCTGGCGGCGCCGGCATTGGTGAAGCTCGGGGCGTCGAGCGTGCCGCCGGCGAATGTCAGCCGGGCGCCCGACTGATTAGTCGCCGCGCCGAGCGTCGTCACGGTCGCGCCGGCGCCGATGCTGGTTGTATTGCTGTTGGTAAAGGTGCCGAGGCCGTAAAGCGACGCGCCGGCGCCGAGTGTCGTCGTCCCGCCATTGCTGAAGGCGCCGCCCAGCGCGAGCTTGTCGCCGCTGGTCGGGAGGCTCAGGGCACCGCCCGAATTGACCGTCACATTATCGCCAACGGTAAGGGTCTGGGGCGTCGTCGTCCGGTACTGCAATGTGTTGCCGGAGTTGATCGCGAGGCTTTCGATCGTCGCGTCCTGGCCGAGGGTCACGTTCCCATTCCCCGTCGCGCCGATCGTCACGTCCGAATAGAAAATCGGCACGCCGGCGCTCCAATCGCCCGCCGCGCCCCAGCTTCCGGTCCCGCCGTTCCACACATCCACCGTCGAGCTCGGCGTGTTGACGACCTGAAGCTCGATATTTCCCGCATGGTCGTTGTAGACGGCGCCGAGCGTCAGACCGCCGCCGAGATCGGTGCTGGTGCCGGGCGTCGGGGTGCTGGTCCCGTTCGCCACACCGCCGAACAATCCGGTCAGACTGCCCGGCTGGAAGTTCATCACAGTGAAGGTTTGTCCGGCGGCATAGGAAAGGCCGTTGACCGGAGTGCCCGATATCGTCCCGCCCCGCAGCGTCAGGCTGCCGCCGCTGCCGACCGTCACCTGGGTGTTGGCGCTCGGGCTCCCGCTCAGATAGTTCGCGACCGTACCGGCGCCGGTATTGGTGAAATTGCCGTTTACGGTCAGCGTGCCGGGCTGGCCGTTGATGCCGCCATTGACCGTGGCGCCGTTGCCGACGTTGCCGACGACCGTGCCGTTGCCCTGCAGGGTGCCGCCGGTGACGTTGACGTTCGGCGCCGTCAAAACGGCGTTCGCCGAGAGGGTCGTCGTCCCGGCGGCCTGGGCGTAGGCGTTGGCGGCACCCGTCACCGTAAGGTTGGCTTGGTCGGCCGAGTTGCTGGCGTTGCCGATCAGAGAGACTGCGCCATTGTTGATGACGCCGCCCGCGGTCACCGTCGTCGACGAGCTCAGCCCGCTGTTGCCGATCACGATGTTGCCGCTGTTGGCGAGGCTATTGGCGACCCCCAGATTGGTCAGCCCGCCGCCGCCGTCGCCGCCAAAAAAGTCGCTGACGTTGAGCGTGCCGGTGTTGGTCAGCCCGCCGCCGAGCCCGACCTGCGCCCCCTGGTAGAGGTTGAAATTGCCGGCGTTGCCGCTCAGCCCGGTCAGTGCGCTGCTGGTCGTCGGGGCATTGCTCAATGCCACCCGTGACTGCACCCCGTCGAGCTGCAATGTCGTCCCCGCGGCGATCGTCTGGATGCTGCTCGTGCCGGTGAACTGCAGCAGCGCGTCGCCCTGCAAAAACAGGTTCCCCGGTGCGGTCGTCGGCGCCGCGGCGTTGATCAGCAGGCTCGCCTGGTCGGTGGTCGCGGCCGTCGTGTTGCCGATGATGCTGATGGTGCCGGTGTTGGTCAGACCGCCAACACTCACCGTCGTCGACGAGCTCAGCCCGCTGTTGCCGATCACGACGTTGCCGCTGTTGGCGAGGCTAGCGGCGACCCCCAGATTGGTCAGCCCGCCGCCGCCGTCGCCGCCAAAGAAGTCGCTGACGTTGAGCGTGCCGGTGTTGGTCAGCCCGCCGCCGAGCCCGACCTGCGCCCCCTGGTAGAGGTTGAAATTGCCGGCGTTGCCGCTCAGCCCGGTCAGCGCGCTGCTGGTCGTCGGGGCATTGCTCAGCGCCACCCGCGACTGCACCCCGTCGAGCTGCAATGTCGTCCCCGCGGCGATCGTCTGGATGCTGCTCGTGCCGGTGAACTGCAGCAGCGCGTCGCCCTGCAAAAACAGGTTCCCTGGTGCGGTCGTCGGCGCCGCGGCGTTGACCAGCAGGCTCGCCTGGTCGGTGCTCCCGGCCGTGGTGTTGCCGATGATGCTGATGGTGCCGGTGTTGCTCAGACCGCCAGCGCTCACCGTCGTCGACGAGCTCAGCCCGCTGTTGCCGATCACGATGTTGCCGCTGTTGGCGAGGCTATTGGCGACCCCCAGATTGGTCAGCCCGCCGCCGCCGTCGCCGCCAAAGAAGTCGCTGACGTTGAGCGTGCCGGTGTTGGTCAGCCCGCCGCCGAGCCCGACCTGCGCCCCCTGGTAGAGGTTGAAATTGCCGGCGTTGCCGCTCAGCCCGGTCAGTGCGCTGCTGGTCGTCGGGGCATTGCTCAATGCCACCCGCGACTGCACCCCGTCGAGCTGCAATGTCGTCCCCGCGGCGATCGTCTGGATGCTGCTCGTGCCGGTGAACTGCAGCAGCGCGTCGCCCTGCAAAAACAGGTTCCCTGGTGCGGTCGTCGGCGCCGCGGCATTGACCAGCAGGCTCGCCTGGTCGGTGCTCCCCGCCGTGGTGTTGCTGTTGCCGATGATGCTGATGGTGCCGGTGTTGGTCAGACCGCCAACACTCACCGTCGTCGACGAGCTCAGCCCGCTGTTGCCGATCTGCACGTTGCCGCTGTTGGCCAAGGTGCCGGCGACCGCCAGATTGGTCAGCCCGCCGCCGCCGTCGCCGCCGAAATTCGTGCTGACGTCGACGGTTGCCGAGTTCGTCAAACTCCCCGTCAGCGTCGCCGCGGCGCTGGCCCCGGTTAGATCCAGCGCGCCGCCGGTGACCGACACCGAGCCGATGGTGACCGCGCCGGTCAGCGTCGGCTCGCCACTTGCGATCGTGGCGTCATAGGTGTTGCCGCCACCGTTGTCGGGGAAAGTGCTGTTGCAGCTCGACCAGTCCCCCGACGTCGCCCAGTCGGCGCTGCTGCCGTTCCACGAACAGCTGAAATTCGCCGCGAACGCCGCTGGACCCGCACCAAGCCAAAGCGCGAACAGCGCCGCCGTCACGGCCGTCCCAACGATGCGGTTGTGGCGCGCCCTCCGGCCTTCGGCCGGTCTGCAACAACGAATGAATTCGCTCAGGGACATGCTTAATTCGCTCGGGAACATGCTTGACTCGCTCGGCAGAGGCGCAAATTGCACCTTCACTTCCCGTCAGCCGTCTGGCGCCGCCACCACGCCGGCCGAACTCCCCCGCTCCACCCGCCGGCGCGGTTTCCGTTGCCCCGGCGCCGGACCCCTCTTCGCCTGCGAAAAAGGGTCCGGCCGCGACGGGTTCAGGGCGAAGCGTGGCCCATGAAGATCGCCGGGATCGGCTGGCCCCAGGGTCCGCCGGTGCCCTGGCCGCGCTCCAGGACATTGGGCGGGGTGTGGGCGTTGAGCACGTCGGTGTCGGCCCAATGCTCGTGCACCCGGCCCCACGGATCGGCCCAGTAGTCGAACAGCTGGCTGCCGATCAGATGGCGGCCGATGCCCCACATGTGCTGGTAACCCTTGCTTTCCAGATGCTCGTGACCGGCCATCACGTCGTCGATGTCGGCGGCCTCGTAGGACAGGTGGTTGAGCCCGCTCTTGTCGCCGCGGATGCAGAAAAAGGCGTGGTGGTCGACGTAGTCCTCGCCGCGGTCGAGCCGGTTGAACGAGCCGACGATGTTGCTCTTCTCGCCGGCATAGAACTCGTCCGAGCAGCGAAAGCCGAGCGTCTCGCGATACCAGGCGAGCGTCTTTTCGAAGTTCTTGCTCATCACGACGAAATGGCCGAGCCGCTTGATGTGCGAGGGCCCGCGCTCGACCCGGAACAGCTCGCCCTTGCGCCGGAATTTGTCGTCGCCGGAATTGACCTTCGGCCGGTGCACCGGGATCGGGGCGAGCATCTGCATGCCGTGAACGACCTCGACCTGGTAGCCGTCGGGGTCGACGAGGCGCACGCGCTTGCCGCCACCGGGCTCGTCGATGTCCTCGATTTTCGAGGCGCCCTCGACGCGGCTGACGCGGTCGAGATCCTCCATGCCGGCGGCATGGACCGCGATCCCGACATAGCGCGGCTCGCCCAATTCGGTGACGTGGAGATGGTGCGGCGCGTCGGTGCCGCGCATGTAGAGCGCGTTCTTGGTGCGCTCGGCGCGCACCATCCCGAAATCGGTCAGGAACTCTTCCTGCTTGTCGAGATCGGGCGAGCGCAGCCGCCCATAGGCGAGGTCGTAGGCTTTGATGACGGGCATAAGATCCTCCCAAGACGTGGCGTCGAGGGAGTTTAGATTATTTCGCCGGCCCGGGCGACTCCGCGGTTGACGGAGCCGCCCGAACGGACGCCTTGACCTGCCGGCTCAGCGCACCGCCAGTTCCCAGTCGAGCTCCTCGACCGCCTCGCGCTGGTCGCCGGGGCGCGCCGCGCGCCCGAGCCGGGTCAGATGCGGCGCCAACAGCTGGGTCGTCGCCCAATACCCGGCGCCGGTCGCGAGCACCGTCACCAGCACTTTGATCCACTCGGCCGGGATCACGAACATATAGGCGAGAAACCCCAGCACGGTCCAAACCACGGCGATCGGGTTGACCCCGTTCCAATACCAATAGGCGCCGTTGGGCTCGAACAGCGCGACCAGGTCGATCTTCATCCGCTTGACGAAAATGTAGTCGGCGATCAGCACCCCGGCGATCGGCGCGAACACGTTGCCGAGCATGCCGACATAGGTCGTGTAGCCGGTGACGACGCTGGGGGTGGCCGACAACGCGATGCCGAGCACGCTGATTATCACCGTCGTCCAGAACCGGCCGAGCCGCTCAAAGATATTCGACAGCGACAGCCCGCCGGTATAGAGGTTCAAAACGTTGATCGTCCAGTTGTCGAGCGCGATCACGATCAGGAACAGCAGCAATGTAAAATGGCTGACGCCGAGGCCCGAGGCGATCGCGAAGGCGTTGGCGGTCTTGCCCAAACTCGCGGCGGCCCCGTAAGCGCCGAGCAGTGCTGCAAAGAACCCGCCGCCGACTTTGCCGAGCAAGGTGCCCCACCACATGTCGCGGCGCGAGCGGGTATAGCGGCAAAAATCGGCCGAATCGGTGACCATGGTCAGCGAACCGGCGGCGACGACGTTCATCCAGGTTACGAACAGCAGCCAGCCCGCTTCGGGCTTGCCGGCGTAATGCAGGACCGCGGACGGTGCGAAATGCGGGTCGTCATGGGTCGCCAGCAGGAACAGCACGAGGCACAGGATCACGATCTTGAACGGCAACGCCATTCGCGACAGGTGCTTTAGCGAACCGTAGCCGATGATCGCGACCACCGCCTGCAGAACGGCGAAAACGACGCTGACCATGACCAGCGAATGCGCCGTCCCGGTCCACCGGTCGAGGATCGCGACGACCGCCAGCGACCCGGCGACGGTTTGATAGGCGAACCAGTAGGTCGAGGCGATCGTGCGCAGGAAGGAAGGGTATCCACTTCGCCCCGCGCAACCCGTAGACCATGCGGGTCGAGACCTGGCCGGGCAGGCCGAAATCGACCCCCACCGTCGCCATGATCGTGTAGGCGACGGTTGCCAGCAGCACGCCCGAGGTGATGGCGCCGACGGCACCGAGAAACGACAATCCCGAGACGACCGCGAGACCGCCGACCAAAATCGAGCCGGGGTTGAGCGCAAAGCCAAAGATGATCGAAAAAATGTCGAGCCAGCGCACGGTCTTCAATTCTGTCGGCACCGGCTCGATGCCGAATTGCTCGACCCCTTTCGGCTGGTGATAGCGCCGCCGGATTTTTTCCTCGATTTCAACGACCGAGTGCATTGCGTTCTCCTTGCCGGCTCACCCACCATGGGCACGCCATAATCAGAGCAAGTGAACGAGCAAGAAGCATGCCATAAGTATTTTCCGCAAAACAATGCAACTCCAAACGATCTGTATTTCGAAGATAGAGAACCTTCCGATTTGCATTTTATTTAACCAATTGTGACTTGAAGCATCAACATCCTATTGTTGCTGCCTAATTCATATTCACTGTGCAATCACCTTCGATATATTAGCCACATCGTGCACTGGATTTCAGGCACAAGAAATCGGTCCGCGATTTTGGTTTGATCGAGCTTGGGATAACGCACCGATGCCCAGCCTGGCACTGCTCTTGCGTGATCGGCGGGCAATCTGGTCTGTCGGAGGCACAATTCATGGAAGTCGGCGTTTTCATCCCGATCGGCAACAATGGGCGGCTGATCTCGACCCTCACCTGGCGCGGGGTGCGGGCTGACGCCGACCCCAATCCCGCCCCCTACTCGACCCCGCACCGCCACAAATTGACCGACCGCGCCTTGGCGACTAATCAGGGCGGGCTCGTCGGCTCCTACGCCGCGGTGGCGCAGATGGTCGACGAGGTCGCAACGGTGCCGGGGGTCAAAGGCGTGATGCTGACATTCGACGACTTCGTGACCGGCATGGAGCAGTTCGGCCAGCGCGTCCAGCCGCTGATGACAAGCCGTGCCGCGGCGCTCGCCGCGTGAGCCCGCTCGACCGGCGAGGCGCTTGCCGTCCTGTTCACCGAGGCCCGCGCGTTTACCCGCTGGCTGGAGCGCCCGGTTCCCGCCGGTGTCATCGAACGAGCGCTGGAATTGGCCCAGTTGGGCCCGACCAGCGGCAATTGCGAGCCGATGCGGCTGGTGCTGGTCAACAGCGCGGCGGGCAAGGAGCGGCTCTTGCCCTGCGTCTCGTCCGGCAATTCTGAAAAGGTGCGCACCGCGCCGGTGACCGCCATCGTCGCCTACGACCGCGAATTCTACGAGCATCTGCCGCGGCTCTACCCGCATACCGACGCCCGCGCCTGGTTCACCAGCAACGACGCGCTGGCGCACGAAACCGCGTTTCGCAACAGCTCACTGCAGGGCGGCTATTTGATCCTGGCATTGCGCGCGCAAGGGCTCGATTGCGGACCGATGTCGGGTTTCGACAACGCCAAGCTCGACAAAGAGTTTTTCCCCGACGGCCGCTGCCGCAGCAATTTCCTGCTCAACATCGGCTATGGCGAGCGGCCCCATCCGCACCCCCGCCCGCCGCGCCTCGGCTTTACCGAAATCGCCCGCTGGGCGTGACCGCCGGGACAGCGCCTGTCGGCCGGACCCGTGAAAGGACATCGTTCCGGGATGCCCCGCCCGCGGCCAGGGGTGTCGTCCAGTTCACCAAATCCGACGGCCAGCGGAGCGACCCATACCGCCGGAGGTCACTGTGGCCGGGCTCACCCGTGGGTTGCCCTTTTTCGCCAGAAATGCGGAGCCAAACAGCAACGATCAAATTGCCGTAATCACATTCTACGGTGCGGATGGGGGCCGCCCCGCCGTGACACCCCGCCTCGACGCGGGGTCAGTTGCCGCCGGTTACGTCGATCGTGACGCCGGTGACGAAATCGGCGTCGCTCGACGCCAGAAAGCAGATCACCTTGGCCTGGTCGGCGGCCTCGGCGATGCGCCGCAACGGGGTGCGCTCTATTTCTGCCGCCTGGTCCTCGGGGCTCTGCTGCTCCCAGCGCGGGCGGATGCGCTCGGTCAGGGTGCGGCTGGGTGCTATCGCGTTGACGTTGATCCCATACGGGCCGAGCTCGAAAGCGATCTTGCGGGTGAACGCGATGATCCCGCCCTTGGCGGCGGCATAGGCGGCACTGCTCGACCCGCTGAGGCCGCGCCCAGCGATCGACGAGAGGTTGACGATCTTGCCGCGGCGTTGGCGCTTCATGATCGGCGCCGCCGCGTGGCAGAACAGAAACGTGCCGTCGAGGTTGAAGGCGATCAGCCGCTGCCAGTCGGAAAGGCTCAGCTGGTCCATTTCCGCGCCCGGATGCGGGATGATCGTGCTGCCGCCGACAGCGTTGACCAGGATGTCGACGGCGCCGAACTCCCGCGCCACGGAGCCGGCGAGCGCATCGACCTGCGCCGGGTCGAGCACGTCGGCGCGCCTCGCATGGGCGCGCCCGCCGGCCGCGCGCAGCCCGGCGACGGTGTCGTCGAGCCGGGTTTGGTCGATGTCGACCGCGATCACGACCGCCCCTTCGCGCGCCATGATGTCGGCCGTGGCCCGGCCGATCCCGCTCGCCGCCGCGGTGATGATCGCGACCCGGTCGGTAAAGCGCATCGTTTCCTCCTGCATCAAAGACTCCGCCCGCGATGCCCCTTGACCTCCCCCACCCTTCCCTCCCCCTGCGAGCAGGGGGAGGGTTTGGTAGGCGGCCTGCTTGTGCGAGAGGGTTGGGGAGAGGGCGTCACCCACGCGGGGTGATCGCGATGTTGGCGTTCTTCTCGAACAGTTTGACCAGCGTCTGCGTGTCCTGGTCGGCGCCGTGCTCGTTGATCACGGTCTGGAACAGCTCGCGCACGACATTCGCCAGGACCATCGGGGTGGCGCTGTCCTGGCCGAGCTTGGTCGCCAGCCGCACGTCCTTGTGCATCAGCGCCAGGGTGAAGCTGACCGAGAAGTCGTTTTTCAGCAATTTGGGCAGCGAGATCTCGGTCGCGGCGCTGCGGGCGCTGCCTTTCTGCAGGACGGCAGTGCAGGTTTCGAGGCTGAGGCCGTTCTTGATGCCCATCGCCAATGCCTCGAAGGTGACGGCGCGCACGCCGGCGCTGATCACGTTGTTGACCAGCTTCATGACATGGCCGGTGCCGACATCGCCGGTGTGGAAGATGTTGGGACTGATCGTCTCGAAGATCGGCTTGACCTTGGCGAACAATTCGGCGGGCGCGCCGACCATGATCGCGATCGTGCCGGCATTCGCGCCATGCGGGCCGCCGCTGACCGGCGCGTCGATCATCTGCACGCCCTTTTCGGCGAGGCGCGCGGCCATCTCGCGGGTCTCGCCCGGGTCGCCGGTCGTCATGTCGGCCCAGATCTGTCCCGGCCGCAATACCTCGGCGACGCGGCCTTCGCCGAACAGCACGTCGCGCACCTGCGCCGAGGTCGGCAGGCAAGTCATGACCATGTCGCTTTCGCGGGCCAAGGCCTGCGCGCTCTGCGTCGGGACGCCGCCGGCCTCGGCAAAGCGCGCCACGACTTCCGGGCGCAGGTCGAAGACCCGCATCTTGTGCTCACGCAACAATCGTCGCGCCAACGCGCCGCCCATATTGCCCAAGCCGATATACCCGAGTTCCATCATTTCTCTCCGGTTGTTGCTGTTGCCGATGGCTGCGCCGAGCTTCGCACTATCGGCGTGAGCGGGATAGGGGCCGAGTGATGGCGCTTGGCTTTGTTAGGGCGGCTTCGCTAGGCTGACCATCGGCTTACGACACAACAAGCGAGGTTCGGTTATGGAATTCGGCA
>CAVZJF010000053.1:0-35302 GCA_963775525.1 uncultured Alphaproteobacteria bacterium
TGTTCCACGAGTTTCCGTCGCTCCCGGGCCGGTCCGAGAGCGAGGCCTTCGACGAGGCCATGGAACAGGTCGACGCCGCCGAGCGCCTTGGGCTCGACGTGATGTGGCTGGCCGAACTCCATTTCGAGCCGCGGCGGTCGCTGTTGTCGGCGCCGCTCAGCATTGCGAGCGCCATCGCCGCGCGCACCAAGCGGATCAAGATCGGCATCGCGGTGCAGGTGTTGCCGTTGTGCCATCCGCTGCGGCTCGCCGAGGAGGCCGCCACCGTCGACCAGCTGAGCCACGGCAGGCTGATCTTTGGCGTCGGGCGCAGCGGTGTGGCGCAGACCTACGAGGCTTACGGCGTTTCGTATGCCGAGAGCCAGGCGCGGTTTCGCGAGATCCTCGAGGTGATCCAGCGCGCCTGGACCGAGCCCTCTTTTTCGTACGAGGGCGCCTACCACCAGTTCAAAAATGTCAGCCTGGTGCCAAAGCCGCACCAGAAGCCGACGCCGCCGATCCGCATCGCCGCCAGCACGCCCGACACCTTTCCCGCGATCGGGCGGCGCGGCGCTGCGGTCTTCGCCTCGGTGCGCCACACCACCTGGTCCGACCTGGCCGGGCAAATCCGCAGCTATCACGATGCCTGGGAGGCCGCCGGCCATCCCGGCCGCGGCGAGGTCTTTGTCTCGGCCCCGACCTATATCGCCGAAACCGAGGAGCGCGCCCGCGCCGAGCCCAAAGCCAGCATCATGCATTTCTACCACGAGCAGGCGAATTTGCTGGAGGGGGCGGCGAAGCTCGTCGATCCGGCCACCGCCGAACGGCGCATGCGGCGGGTCCACGACCTGCGCCGGCGCACCTATGACGACGCGCTCGGCGCCAATGTGCTGATCGGCACGCCGGACACGATCGCCGCAAAGCTGAAGGCGCTGCAGGCCGAGATCGGGTTGAGCGGCATCCTCGCCGAACTGAATTGCGGCGGGCTGATCCCGCACGACAACGTCGTCACCGCGATGCGGCTGATGTGCGAGGAGGTCATGCCGCAATTCGCCGCGTCGCGGGCGACGGCCGCCGCCTGATCAACCCGGCCTGATGACAGTTATGGGTCCGGTCATTCCCGCGAAAGCGGGAACCCAGGGCGGCGAGCGCCGAGCGCTCGCCCTGGACCCCCGCCTGCGCAGGGGCGACGAACGATGAGTAACGATTTACTGGGCGGTCCAGATCTGACTTAGAAGGCCAAAGAGGAGTTGCCGATGCTGACTTTGTATTTCTCGCCGGGATCGAGTGCGATGGCGACGCATATCGCGTTGCACGAGATCGGGGTGCCGTTCGAGGCGAAGCCGCTGTCGTTCGCCAAGCGCGAGCAGCACGCACCCGAATACCTGGCGGTCAACCCTGAAGGCAAGGTCCCCACCCTGCTGATCGACGGCCAAGTGCTGACCGAGGTCGCGGCGACTCTCTATTACCTGGCCAAGCGCTATCCCGAGGCGGGGTTATGGCCCGAGGGCGGGCTCGAAGCCGAGGCGCAGGCGATCTCATGGATGTCGTTTATCGCCGCCACGGTTCACCCGGCCCGCCGCATCGGCCTCGAACGCTGGAAAGAGGTGTTCAAAATCGCCGACCCCGTCTCGGTTCGAGGGAATGGGCGGTCGGCGGCCGTTATTTGATCGCCGACATCCACTTGTTCCGATTGTATTGGCGGTTCAAGATCACGACCTCGCCCGCGGCCGGCGAATACCCGCACCTCGATACCTATTACGAGCGCATCATGCAGCGCCCCGCAGTCCAGAAGACGATCGAGATCGAGAGCGCGATCGGCTACAACCTGCCGTAACCGGCGCTCCCGTCTGGCCAAAAAAGCTGGGAATGCGGGGCAGTCTGCCCCGCCTGCTAGGGCTGCCGCTTTCACCCTCGTCATAACAAGCGATACGCCGATACGGTCAGGCGTGCTCGACAAAGGCGTCGAGGATTTTTTTGTCGCCGGCGTGTTCGAAACGGATGGCGAGCTTGTTGTCTTCGACCGCGGTGACGGCGCCGTAGCCGAATTTCTGGTGGAAGACGCGGTCGCCGGCGGAAAACCCGCCGACTCGCGGTATTTCGCCGCCACGCCGCGGCGCCGGGCCGCTGTCGATCAGCAACGGCCGCCGCCGCTCAGCCCAGGGTTGCGCGCGCGGCAGGTCGAGCGGGCTGCCCCAGTTGCCGGCCGCAAACCCGGAGGCGCGAGCGTCGAGGCCGGGCTCGGCGACGAATTCGACATGCTCCGCCGGCAATTCGTCGACAAAGCGCGAGCGGATCGCACTCTGCCATTGGCCGTGGATGCGGCGGTTGGCGGCGAACGACACATAGCCGCGATGGCGCGCGCGGGTCAGCCCGACATAGGCGAGCCGGCGTTCCTCCTCCAGCGAGGCGAGCCCCCCTTCCTCCATCGCCCGCTGGCTCGGGAACAGCCCGTCCTCCCAGCCCGGCAGAAACACGGTGTCGAATTCGAGCCCCTTGGCGCTGTGCAGGGTCATCAGGCCGACCATGTCGCCATTGGCCTCGGCGGCGTTGTCCATGACCAGGCTGACATGCTCGAGAAACCCGCCGAGGTTCTCGAACTCGGCCATCGCCACAACGAGCTCTTTCAGGTTTTCGAGCCGGCCGGCGGCGTCGGGCGAGCGGTCGGCCTGCCACATCGCGGTGTAGCCGGATTCGTCGAGCACGGTTTGGACGAGGTCGGTGTGCGAGGTTCGGTCGGCCGCGGCGCGCCAGCGGTCGAGCGACGCGACAAAACCGGCCAAGGCGTTGCGCGCGGCCGGCCGGACCTTGTCGCCGGTTGTCAGCAGCCGCGCCGCCTCGATCAACGGGATCTGCTCGTGGCGCGCCACGGTGTGGAGCTGCTGCAAGGTCGAGCTGCCGATGCCGCGCCGCGGCGTGTTCAGGATGCGCTCGAAGGCAAGATCGTCGGCGGGTTGGGCGACGAGGCGCAGATAGGCGAGCGCGTCGCGGATTTCCTGGCGTTCGTAAAAGCGCGGGCCGCCGATGACCCGATAGGGCAGCGCCAGCGCGATAAACCTTTCCTCGAACTCGCGGGTCTGAAAGCCGGCGCGGACCAGGATCGCGATCTCGCTGAGCGCATGGCCTTTGCGCTGCAATGCCTCGATCTCGTCGCCGACCCAGCGCGCCTCCTCCTCGGCGTCCCAGACACCGCGAACGACGACCTTCTCGCCGTCGTCGGCCTGGGTCCACAGGGTCTTGCCGAGCCGCCCGCTGTTATGAGCGATCATCCCGGCGGCGGCGCCGAGGATGCGCGAGGTCGAGCGGTAGTTTTCTTCGAGGCGGATGACCGCGGCGCCGGGGAAATCGCTCTCGAACCGCAGGATGTTGCCGATCTCGGCGCCGCGCCAGCTATAGATCGACTGGTCGTCGTCGCCGACACAGCACAGATTGCGCCGCGCCTGCGCCAAGAGCCGCAGCCACAGATACTGCGCGACGTTGGTGTCCTGGTATTCGTCAACCAGCACATAGCGGAAGCGGTGATGATATTCCGCGAGAATGTCGGGATGGCCGGTGAAGAGCGTGAGGTTGTGCAGCAGCAAGTCGCCGAAATCGACCGCGTTGACGGTCGCCAGCCGCTCCTGGTAGCGCTCGTAAAGCCGGATCGCGCGACCGTCGGCAAAACCGTCGGCGTCGCCGCGCGGCACCTTCTCGGGGCCGAGGCCGCGGTCCTTCCAGCGCTGGATCACGCCAAGCAGAACCCGCGCCGGCCAGCGCCGCTCGTCGATGTCCTCGGCTTGCAGGATCTGTTTCAGGAGGCGGATCTGGTCGTCGGTGTCGAGGATCGTAAAGCTCGATTTGAGGCCCACCGCCTCGGCGTGGCGGCGCAGGATGCGCGCGGCGATCGCGTGGAACGTGCCGAGCCACAGCCCGTCGGCGGCGCGGCCGATCATCCCTTCGAGCCGCTCGCGCATCTCGCGCGCCGCCTTGTTGGTAAAGGTGACGGCGAGCAATTCGGCAGGAAAAGCGCGGCGGGTGGCGAGGATGTGCGCGAGGCGCGTCGTCAGCACCCGGGTCTTGCCGGTGCCGGCGCCGGCCAGCACCAGGACCGGGCCGTCGACCGCTTCGACCGCACGGCGCTGGGCGTCGTTGAGCGTGGTGAGATAGGGCGCCGCGGCGTCGGCCGGCCGCGATGTGACGACAGCTGGATCAGGCATTGCGTCGGAATATAGCAACGCGGCCGCTCCGGCGCAGCGCCGCGTGTCTTGCCGGTCGCTGGCGATGGCGATCGACGCCGCAGGCAGCGGCCGGCGCGGTGCGCAAGCGTCGCCGGGTCAACGCGGTAGCGTTTGGACAGGCGGTTGGGATGGCAGACGACAGGTCGCCGCGACCGCCCTTCAATTCATGCCGCTACCGGCCTCCCGGTCCCGACTTTAACCTATGATGGGGCGGGAGCCGGACGAATCGCCCTGGCGCCAGGTCATGGCGGATTCCTCTTCCCTCGGCGAAATACGCCCGGCCAGGAAATACGCCTAATGCGACAGAGCGTCCTCACGGACCGCCGCCGGCGCGAGCCCCGGCACGGAGGAAGAATTGCGTGGCGGCGCGGTGGCCGAAAAAATCTCCGCGTAACGTTTCATGACCTCGGCCGCCACGTCCTTGGCCTTCGCCCATTGTTTCCCGCTTCGCTCATTCAATGCATGGAACAGGTCCGGGATCTCGCGGCGATAGCCCTCATCCCGCGCCTCCAGCCGACGCTGTCTCAGGTCGCCCTTGAATTGCTCACGCAGAAAGCCGTAAGCCACGAGTTCGCTCAGTAGGACCGTAAAGATATCCTCGGCCTGGGTCGGTTCGAATTCGACCAGGTCCTTGATCGCCTTTCGCGCGCTCTCGAGCCCGAGAAACTGCATGTACACCACGTTGCAGATCGCGCGATGCCAGTCGTCATCGCCCAAGCCCTGGCCCCCTGGGGGATGAAGCTCCGCCAACTTTCGCAGCGAATCCCGCATCACCTTGAAATAGGTGTAGAAGGCGGTGACATTGTCGACCACGTCAGCTTCGAGGATCTGGAGATCCTTCACCGACGCATCAAACACCGGGAAGTAGCTCTCCTGCGAGGTGAAACGGCCGTCGGCCGGCATGTCGCCGTCGATGTCGTGCTTTTGTTTGGTCATCGCCGGGCCGGTCTCAAACAATGCGATGTACCGCGGCACCATGTCGACGACCGCGGCAACCCGGCAGAGGGTCGCGATCTCGCACGCGAACAAGTCGACCACCCCGAGACGCGCGCTGCCCGCCTGGTATGTCCATGCGAGCACACCGCAACCCACCGCCCCGACCGCGCCGATGAACGGGCCGCTGTCGCCAATCGCGGCAAAAACCAGCTGCGGCCAGATCCAGCCGCTGTTGCTGGACTCGATGGCCTTCCAATTGCTCATCACCTGGTGCTCGAAGCAGAACATCAAGGCCAGGATGGATGCCGCAACCATAATGATGACGGCGACCGAAAAAATTAGGCGCAGGTCCGCGACGTGCCGCGAGCGGCTCAGCCGCTCGAAGGTCGAGGATTCCTGCCCGCTGCGGAGCTGCCGAAGGATCGTGAAAGGTGACAGCGAGGACAGGAAGCTCATATGCCCTCCGTATGGCTGGAGCCGGCCGCGACCGGTCGTCGGCCGCCGCTCCGCGCATCACAGCAGGAATTCCAACGATTACGCTGTGATCAACATCACGCAATTCAAAAATAAACCGTTTCCCACGCGGGTTGGAAAGTGCGCGCGGTAGATTTGGAAGGACCGGCGAGCATGTCCGCGCCTCCTCGTCCCCTGCGGGTTGGAACACGCGGCAGCCCGATGGCGCTGCGCCAGACTGGACTGGTCCGCGACCGCCTGCTGGCCGCCCATCCCGATCTCGCCGCGGCGGGAATGGTCGAGATCGTCACGATCCGCACGACCGGCGACCGGGTTCAGGACCGGCGGCTGGCCGAGATCGGCGGCAAGGGCCTGTTCGCCAAGGAGATCGACGAGGCACTGATCGACGGACGCGTCGACATCGCCGTCCATTCACTGAAGGATCTCGAGACCCGGCTGCCGGACGGGGTGGAGATCGCCTGCATCCTGACACGCGACGACCCGCGCGACGCGTTTCTGTCGCCGCGAGCGCGGCACCTGGCGGAGCTGCCTGAAGGTGCGGTTGTCGGCACCGCGTCGCTGCGCCGGCAGGCGCAATTATTGCGGTTGCGTCCCGATCTCGACATCGTGCCGTTGCGCGGCAACGCCAACACGCGGCTGCGCAAGCTCGACGCCGGCGAGGTCGATGCGACCCTGCTGGCGTTGTGCGGGCTGCAGCGGATCGGTCTCGCGCATCTCGCGACCGAGATTTTGCCGCGCGAAATCATGCTGCCGGCGGTAGGACAGGGCGCGCTGGCGGTCGAATGCCGCACCGGCGACCAACAAATGAGGCGGCTTCTGGCGGCGCTCGACGATACCGCGAGCGCGGCTTGCGCGGTGGCCGAGCGGGCCATGTTGGCGGTGCTCGACGGCTCGTGTCACACGCCGATCGCGGCGCTCGCGGAGATCGTAGCCGGCAAGCTGACCATCGAAGGATTGCTGCTGACCCCGGACGGCAGGCCGAGATCCGCACCCGCCGCTCAGGCGACATCGCCGCGGCCGCTGCGATCGGCAGCGCGCTCGGCGCGGAACTGCGCCGCCAGGCCGGCCCCGAATTCGGGCTCGACTAGGGCGTGTCGTCAATTGAGCCAAATAATAGCGGCGGCGAGGTGGACGGCGGCGAGGAAATTTTGCGCAGTCTTATCGTAGCGTGTGGCGATTGCGCGGAACTGCCTGAGTTTGCAGAAGAAGTTTTCGATCAGGTGGCGCTCTTTGTAGAGATCGCGGTCGAAGTCGCGGGGCGCGAGGCGGTTTGTCCGCGGCGGGATGACGGCGGCTTTGCCGGCACGGGCCAGGGGTTCGCGGACACGCGCGTCGGCATCGTAGGCCTTGTCGGCGATCAGCCGATCGGCCGCCATCTGGGGCAGCAGCGCGTCGGCGCCGACCAGATCGTGGGCCTGTCCGGCGGTCAGCAGAAAGGCCAGCGGATTGCCGAGCGCGTCGACCAGCGCATGGATCTTGGTGG
This sequence comes from uncultured Alphaproteobacteria bacterium, assembly GCA_963775525.1. Classification (GTDB taxonomy): domain Bacteria; phylum Pseudomonadota; class Alphaproteobacteria; order ATCC43930; family CGMCC-115725; genus AP-15. The sequence goes on from CAVZJF010000053.1 coordinate 7,090, forward strand.
TCAGGCCGCCGCGACTACGCCCGATCGCCTGATCGTCATGTTTTTTTGGGAGCACCAGCGCTGTGCTGATGCGCCCGCACGATGGTGCTGTCGAGCATCGCATACTCGTTGTCGGCATCGCCAGCGAGATGCACGAAGATTTTTTGCCAGACCCCGGTTTTGGCCCACCGGCTGAACCGGCGATGGGTATTCTTCCAGTCGCCCAATCGCTCCGGCAGATCGCGCCAGGGGATGCCGGCGCGGTAGCGATAGAGCACGGCTTCGACGAACCGACGATTGTCTTGGGCGGTCGCGCCGACATGGCCGATCCGCCCCGGCAACCAGTCCCTGATCCGCTCCCATTGGTCGTCACGCAGTCCATATCGGGTCATAGGTCAGCCTTTTGTCAAAGCCGACCTTTCATTGATCACACAATTTCCAGTGTGGATAGACTTGTTTTACGATCTATACCTAATCAACGACTTGTATTACGCGTAGGCTTGCAATAATTGACGACACGCCCTAGTCTAGTGCTCAGACGCAATCGCATGATTCAGCAGCAAGTAGCCGTAGGATGGGGCTGAATCGTCTGTGTGCGTCTAAGCACTAAGCTGCAACGCCGCCGCGCCGCGAAAAGGGGGGTCGGAGCCCGCCGAGGCGTCGGCGCACTGTCTTGGCGCTGTCGTGGGAACGGCGAGCGCCTGTAGGATCAGATCTTTTTGGTGCCGAGGCCGTCGCCGCCGGCGCAAGCTTGCGCGTGCAGCCAGTCGTGCACCGAATACTGCCCGTGATAGACCTCGGCATAAAGGCCGACCGGCCAGGTCAACACAAAGACGACATTGCTGACGACATCGACGTTCCGGTTCTCGCACGGACCGGGCAGCAGAAATCCGATGGCCAGCAGCACGATCCCGATGACGACGTAAAGCCCGACCAACGCCCGCATGGTTTTCTCTGACCCGCCGATCGCAGACAGTGTGGCGGATGCCACCCCGTCGCCCGCGTAACGGAACAAATTCCCGCGGCCGAATGCAACCGATAACTTAAATCGGCCGCGCCCGGTCCCAACTGGCTGCGCGGATCGCGCGCCAGACCCGCTCGGGGGTTGCGGGCATGTCGATATGCTCGATGCCGAGCGGGGCGAGAGCGTCGAGGATCGCGTTGACGACGGTTTGCGGCGCGGCGATGCAACCGGCCTGACCCGAGCCCTTGACGCCGAGCGGATTGGCGGCGGTCGGCAATTCATTGAGGATGATGTCGAGCGGCGGCAGATCGCCGGCGCGCGGCAGCGCGTAATCCAACAGCGACCCGCTCGACAGCTGGCCCGATTGCGGGTCGTAGACCGTGTGCTCGAGCAGCGCCTGGCCGATGCCCTGCGCAACGCCGCCCTGGACTTGGCCCTTGGCCAGCAGCGGATTGACCAGCCGGCCGTAATCGTCGACCGCGGCATAGCGTTCGAGGCTGACGGCGCCGGTTTCAGGATCGATCTCAACCTCGGCGAGGTGGCAGCCGTTTGGAAACGTGACGATGTCGCAGATGTTGAAGACATGGCTGTCGAGACCGGGCGCCATGCCTTCCGGCAGGTTCGCGGGGTCGGTCGCGGCGCGGGCGACCGACAGCAGGCCGGCGCGCGCGCTCGGTCCCGCGAACGGTGAACCGGCCTTGCGAGAACGCCACCTCGGCGATGTCGGCCTGCAACAGGCCGGCGGCGATCGCGCGACCCTTGGCGATAACCGCCTCGGCCGCCTTGACCAGGGCCGCGCCGCCGAGATGCATAGACCGCGCGCCGCCGTGCCCAGCCCCTTCGCGCACCAGCCGCGTGTCGGCCTGGACATAACGGAAATTGTCGAGCGGCAGCCCAAGCAGTGCCGCGGCGATCTGCGGAAAGCTGGTTTCGTGGCCCTGGCCGTTCGACTGGGTGCCGAGGATCAGCGCCACTTTGCCGTCTGGATCGAAGCGGATTTCGGCGCCCTCGTTCGGGGCGCCGCGCGCGGTTTCGAGAAAACAGCCGAAACCGAGCCCGCGCAGCCGGCCGCGGGCACCTGCCGCCGCCCGCCGCTCGGCGAACCCCGCGGCGAGGACGACCGCGTCATCGAGATTGGCGACAAAGCGCCCGCAGTCGATGGTCATGCCGAGCGCGCTGCGATAGGGAAAAGCGCCGATCAGGTTGCGCCGGCGCAGGCTGGCGGGGTCGAGCCCGAGGCGGCGGGCGGCGAGGTCGACGAGCCGCTCGATCAGGTAATTGGCCTCGGGCTTGCCGGCGCCGCGGTAGGCGTCGATCGGCACCGTGTTGGTGAAGGCGCCGCGCACCTCCATAAAGACGGCTGGGATCGCGTATACGCCGCCCATTGCCGTAGCCGGCGAATTGGTCGAGCTGCCGGGGCCGTTCGAGGACAGATACGCGCCGAGATTGGCGACGGTCGCCACCTCGAGCGCCAAAAACCGGCCACCGGCATCGAGCGCGAGGCGCGCCCGAGTGTGATTGTCGCGGCCGTGCGCGGCGCTGACGAATTCTTCGCCGCGCTCGGCAACCCAGCGGACCGGGCGGCCGAGCCGTCGCGCCGCCCACAACACCAATACCCATTCCGGATAAAGGAAGTTCTTCATGCCGAAGCCGCCGCCGACATCGGGCGCGGCGAGATGAACGCGGTCGTCCGGCAGATGGAATACCGGTTGCGCGAGCTGGCTGCGAATGCCGTGCACGCCCTGGCCGGTCAACAGCAGGTGCAATATTTCGCCCGCCTTGTCGTGACGGCCGATGGCGGCGCGCGGCTCGATCGGCGTCGGCGCGACCCGGTTGTTGACGAGCACGATCTCGACGACATGCGCGGCGGCGGCGAAGGCGGCATCGGTCGCGGATTTGTCGCCGCGCCGAAAGCAAAAGCACAGATTGCCGGGCGCCTCGTCCCAGATCGCCGGCGCTCCAGGCTCCAAAGCAGCCGGCGCCTCGGTAACCGCGGCGAGCGGGCGGTAGTCGACCCGGATCAGCTCGGCTGCATCGCGCGCCCGCTCGCGGCTCTCGGCGACGACGAACGCGACCGGGTCGCCGACGTGGCGCACCGATCCGCGCGCCAGCGCCCAGCGCGGCGGCACGATCATCGGGTCGACGGTGGCGACCTGGGCGACGCACGGCAGAGGCCCGATGCCGTCGGCGGCGAGGTCGGCCTCAATGTAGACGCCGAGGACACCCGGCGCCGCGCGCGCCGCCGCAAGCTCGATCCGCTCGATCGCGGCATGCGCATGCGGCGAGCGCAGGACATGGCCATGGGCCGCATCAGGCACGTCGACATCTTCGACAAAGCGCCCGCACCCGGTCAGAAACCGCAAATCCTCGATTCGCCGCACCGAACGCCCGAGCGTGTTGGTGTCCATTTCGCCTGCGCCTCGTCTTTCAACATCGCCCGGCTGCTGCGCCGTTTGCGGGAGCCGTCGCCGGTCATCCCTTCGCCGGTTGCGATGGCGCAAACGCGGCGATAGTTTCGATCGGCATTACCGGACCCGATGACGTGCGATACCTCAGCACCCGCGACCCTCGACCGCAACCCCGCACCCTCTCCTTCGAAGAGGTGCTGCTGGCAGGGCTTGCCGAGGATGGCGGACTTTACGTGCCGGACCAGCTGCCCATGCTCGGGGATGACGCGCTGCGCTGCTTTGCCGGCCTGCCCTATGCCGAGTTGACGGCGCGGATCATGGCGCTGTTCGCCGGCGACAGCTTTTCCGTCGACGAACTGCGGCGCTTTGCGGAGCAGGCCTATAACGGCTTTCGCCATGCCGCGGTGACCCCGCTGGTGCAGATCGACGAGCGGTTGTGGCTGTTGGAGCTGTTTCACGGACCGACCCTCGCCTTTAAGGATCTGGCGCTGCAGCTCGTTGGCCCCCTCTTTGACGCGGCGCTGGCGCGGCGCGGCGAGCATGCGACGATCATCGGCGCCACCTCGGGCGACACCGGCACGGCCGCGATCGAAGCCTGCCGCGACCGCGCGGCGATCGACATTTTCGTCCTCTATCCGCACGGCCGGGTCTCCGAAGTCCAGCGGCGGCAGATGACGACAGTCGAATCGGCGAACGCTCATGCGATCGCGATCGAAGGAACCTTTGACGATTGCCAGGACCTCGTCAAAGCCCTCTTTGGCGACGCCCAGCTACGGCAGTCGCTGAATTTGGCGGCGGTCAACTCGATCAACTGGGCGCGGATCGCCGCGCAGACGGTTTATTATTTCGCCGCCGCCGCCGCACTCGGCGCACCCCACCGAAGGGCGTCGTTCAGCGTGCCGACCGGGAATTTCGGCAACGTCTATGCCGGGCACGTCGCGCGCCGCATGGGGTTGCCGATCGAACGGCTGGTGATCGGGACCAACCGTAACGATATCCTGGCGCGCTATGTCGCCAGCGGCGAAATGGCGATTGCCCCGGTCGAGCCGAGCCTGAGCCCGAGCATGGACATCCAGGTCTCCAGCAATTTCGAACGGCTGCTGTTCGAGCTGAAAAGCCGAAACGGCGCCGCCGTCGCCGAGGCGATCGCCGGTTTTCGCCGTGTCGGCAGTCTGCCGCGCTCGGATGCGGAATGGCGCGCGGCGCGAGGCTTGTTTTCCGCTCACAAGGTAGATGATTTATCAACCATGCAAATCATTGCAGAAACCCACGCCCGGTCGGGCATGCTGATCGATCCCCATACCGCGGTCGCGGTCGGCGCCGCGCGCGCCGAACTCGCCGCCGACGAGAGCGCCGCGCCGATGGTGGCGCTCGCCTGCGCCCATCCCGCGAAATTCCCCGACGCCGTCGAGCGCGCCACCGGGATCCGGCCGCCGCTGCCGGCGGCTTTGGCCGATTTGTTCGAGCGGCGTGAACGGGTCACGGTTTTGCCCAACGATCAGGCAACAGTAACGCGCTATATTCGCGCCCATGCCCGGCGCAACGGGAGGGGTGCATGACAATCGAGCTGTCGCGTCTGAAAAACGGGTTGCAGGTCGCGACCGACCGGATCGAGACCGTCGACACCGTCTCGCTCGGCATATGGGTCGATGTCGGCACCCGCCACGAGCCGGCCGAGATCAACGGGGTGGCGCATTTTCTCGAACACATGGCGTTCAAGGGCACCAAGCGGCGCAGCGCGCTCGCCATCGCCGAGGAGATCGAGGCGGTCGGCGGCCACCTCAACGCCTACACCTCGCGCGAAAGCACCGCCTATTACGCCAAGGTGCTGAAAGAGGACGTGCCGCTGGCCCTCGACATCCTCGCCGACATCCTGCAGCACTCGACCTTCGAGCCCGAGGAGATGGAGCGCGAACGCACCGTGATCCTGCAGGAGATCGGCCAGGCCAACGACACCCCCGACGACATCATCTTCGACCATTTCCAGGAATGCGCCTACCCGGACCAGGCGATGGGACGGCCGGTGCTGGGGCGGCCCGAGATCATCCGCCGCCTCGGCCACGACGAGGTCAGAGCCTATCTGCGCGACCATTACGGGGCGCGGCGCATGGTGTTGGCGGCGGCGGGCAACCTCGACCATGACCGCATCGCCGGGATGGCCGAAAAGCTGCTCGCCGAAATGCCGGCGGAACGGCCGGTGTCGACCGAGCCGGCGAGCTATACCGGCGGCGAGCGGCGCGAGGAGCGCGACCTCGAGCAGCTGCATCTGGTGCTGGGATTTCCCGGGCTGGTGCTCGACGACCCAGATTTTTACGCGGGCTCGGTGTTGTCGACCGCGTTCGGCGGCGGCATGTCCTCGCGGCTGTTTCAGGAGATCCGCGAGAAGCGGGGACTGGTCTACACGATCCATTGCTTTGGCCACAGCTATCGCGACGGCGGGTTGTTCGGCATCTATGCCGGCACCGGCGAAGAGGAAGCGGCGGAGCTGGTCCCGGCCCTGTGCGAGGAGGCGCGCAAGCTCGAAGACGGGCTGAGCCCGGTCGAGCTGGCGCGGGCCAAGACGCAGCTGAAGGCGGGATTGCTGATGTCGCTCGAAAGCACGTCGGCGCGCTGCGAGCAATTGGCCCAGCATCTCTTGATCCACGGCACGCCGTTCGACCCGGCCGAGATCGTGCGCCGGATCGAGGCCGTCGACGACGCCGCGATCGGGCGCGTCGTGGCGCGCTGGCGATCCGGTCCCCCGACCTTGACCGCGCTCGGCCCGCTCTCCCGGCTCGAAGATTTCGACCGCGTCCAGGCGCGGCTGGCCGCCTGACCCATCCTCGCGATGGCGCCGCAGCGGAAATCCTTTCCCCGGCTGTTCCTGGCGCGCTCCGATCCGTTTCGGCTGACCGGAGAGCGCGTCTATCTGCGCGCTCCCGAGCGCGGTGATTGGGAAGACTGGGCGGGCTTGCGCGCCCGCTCCCGCCAATTTCTCGAACCGTGGGAGCCGAGCTGGCCCGCCGATGCGCTGTCGCGGCTCAGCTTCCGGTCGCGCGTTACCCGCTATGCCGAGGATTGGCGCACCGACCAGGCCTACAATTTCTTCATTTTCTCAACTGACGACGCGCTCGTCGGCGGAATCGGGCTGTCCAACGTGCGGCGCGGCGTTTCCGAAACGGCGAGCCTCGGCTATTGGGTCGGCGAGCCGTTTGCGCGCCAGAGGTGGATGACCGCGGCATTGCCCTTGGTTCTCGATTTTTCGTTCGACCGCCTGCGCCTGCACCGGGTCGAGGCCGCCTGTCTGCCGACCAATGTTCCCAGCCGCGCCTTGCTGATGCGCACCGGCTTTCAGCAGGAGGGCTATGCCCGGCAATATTTGTGCATCGCCGGCAAGTGGCAGGATCACCTGCAGTTCGCCATCCTGCGCGAGGATTGGCGGCCTTAGTCGGCCGGCGCGCGAGCGCGTCAAAAGTGGTCGCGGAGCAAAACGACGCCGCATCGGCGTCATGGCGTGCTTCGAGACCGCATCCTGTCCCGAGGAGCCCGCAGCCGGAATACCGCAATCGACCCGTCGCACACGCCAGCCGCGCTTTGCTGGGGATTGTCGGATGACGCGAAAATACGCGATGCTGCGCTGTTTTGGCGCGGGCCGGGGAGACGCACGAAGATGAACATCGACAAAGCCGTCAACATCGAAGATTTGCACCGCATGGCAAAGCGGCGGCTGCCGAAAATCGCCTTCGATTTCATCGAGGGCGGTCTCGAAGACGAGCGCGGCCTCGAAACCAACACCTCGGCCTTTCACAAGCACCAGCTGCTGCCGCGCTACCTGGTCGACGTGTCGACGCGCGACCAGTCGAAAACGATCTTCGGCCAGACTTTTGCGAGCCCGTTCGGGATCTCGCCGACCGGCGGGGCCGGGCTGTTCCGCTTCCACGCCGATCTGATGCTGGCCGAGGCCGCGCGCGACGCCAACATCCCCTACATCATGTCGGGCGCCAGCAACGACTCGATCGAGGCGGCGGCCAAGATCGCGCCAAAAAACCACTGGTATCAGCTCTATGCCGCGCGCGATCCGGCGATCAACGCCGATTTGATCCGGCGCACCGCCGATGCCGGGCTCGGCGCGCTGGTGCTGACCGTCGACACCCCGGTCGGCTCGAAGCGCGAGCGCAACATCCGGAACGGCTTTGGCAACATCCGCGGCGGCCTGTTGCAGGCGTTGAGCCTGAAGCCGTCGATCCTCGCCGAAGCGCTGACCCATCCCGGCTGGATCGTCGAATATTTCAAGCGCGGCGGCGGCACCCCGATGCTGGGCAACTGGCAGCCCTACGCGCCGGCGGGCGCCGATGCCGAAGAGGTCTACAAATTCACCTCCTCGGTGCGCCCGTTCAACGCGCAGACCTGGCGCGACCTCGAGACCTACCGCAAGCTGTTCCCGCGCGCCCTCGTCGTCAAAGGCATCATGAGCCCGGCCGACGCGTTGCGCTGCGTCGACATCGGCTGCGACGGCATCCTGGTGTCGAACCACGGCGGCCGTCAGCTCGACCAGGCGCCGGGCTCGCTCGACGTATTGCCGGCGATCAAGGCCGCGGTCGGCGACAAGCTGACCTTGCTGCTCGACAGCGGGGTGCGGCGCGGCGCCGACATCCTGATAGCACTCTGCCTCGGCGCCGATTTCTGCTTTTTCGGCCGCCCGACCCTCTACGGCGCTGCCGCCGGCGGGTTGCCCGGCGTCAAAAAGGCGATCGACATCTTCGTCAACGAGATCGACCTGGTCATGGGCCAGATCGGCTGCCCGAGCCTCGACCAGCTCGGCCCCGATTTCCTGTGGCACGACGACTGGCAAAGAACCGCTGAAATCGGGTTCATCGGTGTTTCGCTGTTGTGAGACACTGGTTGTGCGAGCAAGCAGGGGAATTGGCCCGGAATACTCGGAAGGCTGATGACTTGGCTGCCGCGCAAGAGGCGGCAGACGGCGCGGAGACCTTAATGCCGAACGCCCAGGCGAGAGCAAGGCACGCGCGCGAAGCGCGAGCGACAGAGCGCGCGCAGCGCGCGGCGGCGAGAGCCCGGCACGAAGCACGCAGACGAGAGCGGCGGCAACGAGCCGCGAGACAGGCCGCAGCGCACGACGAACCCGCGCCGGTTGGCCCGCGAATCTAGGACGCGACGGTGCCGCGCCGTGACGCAGCCTTCCCGCTTGTTCTGGCTGCACTCTCCGCCCCGACGCGCGAGACCGCGCCCACCCCCCCCGCTTCCGCCCGCCGCCCGCCTCCGCCAGATCGAGCTCGCGCCAGCGCCGCCGCCTGTTTATGCCTCATGCACTCCCGCCGGCGAAACCTTTGCGACCATTACACCGCGCTCGATCTAACCCTTCGGCGGAAGACGATCGACTGATGGCCATCTGATGGCTATCTTCGTGAGATGAGCAGCCACAGCGTCGCTGAAGCCAAGAACCAGCTGTCGAAGCTGATCGATCGCGCTCTCAAGGGCGAGGGCATCGTGATCACCCGCCGCGGCGAGCCGGTCGTCGAGTTGAAGCCGATCCGACCGGCGCCGCGCCCGATTACCGAAGCCGACATCGACTGGCTGCGTGCCAACCTCGTTGGCCGGAAGATGCCCAAGACCGATGCCGGTCAACTCGTGAGCGATATGCGGGACGAAGGCGAAAAGTGAGCCTTTATCTCGACGCGAGTGTCCTTGTCGCGCTATTTGTGATCGACCCGGCGAGCGCGCGCGCAGCGGCTTTTTGCGCATACCACCCGCAATTATTCTCGTCAGCGATTTTGGCGCGGCGGAGTTCTCGTCGGCGATAGCCGGCGGGTGCGGACGCGAGACCTACCCGCGAGGACGCGCGGAAGCATTCGCCGAATTTGACTCTGGGCCGCGGCGTCGAGCGAGCGAATAGACCGCAATCCCCGACATCGCGGCGGCCACGGCAAATTTTGCGGCGTCTCGATGTGACCTTGCGACGCCTGATGCGCTGCACATCGCGATCGCCGGCCGTCTCGATGCGACGCTGGTTACGTTCGATCGAGGCATGGCATCCGCCGCCCGCGCGCTCGGCATGGCGGTCGCGACGCCCGCCGCGCGGGCGAGGGCGACGGCCGGGGCCGCGGCCGGGCGCGGGCAGACCAGCGGACGGCCACCGCGGCGCGACCGCACAGGAGCGCGGCGCCGGGCGGACGGGACGCGAGCCGGCCGGGCCGCCGCAGCCGGGAGGCGGCGAGAGCGCGGGTGGGAGACACGCGCACGAGCGCCGCCGGCGGCGACGCACGGACGGCGCGCAAGCGCGCCCGGAGGGGGGCCAGCCAGCCAGCGGCAGCGCGCGGGCGGCGCACGCCCAGCCGCGAGCAGACACAGCGTCCACGACAGCAGCGCGAGAGGCACCGACGTAGTCGGGCACCCGACCCGCCGGAGCGAGCCCGGCCGGGCCGAGAGGCAACAGGCACTCGCCGCCCCAGCCGGGCGCCGGAGAGGGCGGGCGGGACGAGACCCACGCTACAGCGACACGGCCGCGACGCGCGCCGCACTCGTGTCGCGACCGGGCGGGGCGGGCATGTGAACGGCGCCACCGGATGGCGCGCCGCGGGCACGACCGCGGCGCGCCAGACCTCGCTGCGACGCGACATAGCACCACAACACGGCGGTGAAGGATGGCCACGTCACGCGGCACAGACCACACGGCTGGCCATAAGTCGACGCGGGAACCGAAGACGACGTCGGGCGCAAAAGCTCGGAACTAAATCGCTATCAAGACTACTGGACACACAATGCAATCAAACGTCTGGAAGGGCAGCGCGAAATGAAAAAAGTGCGCGGGGAAAGGAAGGGGTGACTAGCGGGTTGTCGGCAAGGTTCGAAATCCGCATTGTTGCTGTCCGGTATCTTTCAGCGAGCACCTGAGCAGATGAGGATCGATCAAGCCGTCAACATCGAAGACCTGCATCGGATGGCAAAGCGGCGGCTGCCGAAGATCGCCTTCGACTTTATCGAAGGCGGCCTCGAAGACGAACGCGGGCTCGATCGCAACACCTCGGCCTTTCACAAGCACCAGCTGTTGCCGCGCTATCTCGTCGACGTCTCAAAGCGCGACCAGACCGCGACCCTGTTCGGCCATACCTATGCGAGCCCGTTCGGGATCTCGCCGACCGGCGGCGCCGGCCTGTTCCGCCGCGGCGCCGATTTGATGCTGGCCGAGGCCGCAGCCAAGGCCAACATCCCCTACATCATGTCGGGCGCCAGCAACGACTCGATCGAGGCGGCAGCGAAAGTCGCGCCCGACAACGCCTGGTACCAGCTTTACGCGGCGCGCGAGGCCGGGGTGCGCGAGGACATGATCCGCCGCACCGCCGACGCCGGAATGGCCTCGCTGGTGCTGACCGTCGACGTGCCGGTCGGCTCGAAGCGCGAGCGCAACATCCGCAACGGGTTTGCCAATGTGCGCGGCGGGTTGATGCAGGCATTGAGCCTGAAACCGTCGATCCTCGCCGAGGCGCTGACCCACCCCGGCTGGATCGTCGAATACCTGCGCCACGGCGGCGGCACCCCGATGCTGCAGAATTGGCAGCCCTACGCGCCGAGCGGCGCCAACTCCGAGCAGGTGTACAATTTCGCCCGCTCGCTGCAGCCGTTCAACGCCCAGACTTGGCGCGACCTCGAACAGTACCGCCGGCTGTTTCCGCGCAATCTGGTCGTCAAGGGAATCATGAGCCCGGCCGACGCATTGCGCGCCGCCGAGATCGGCGTTGACGGGATCATCGTGTCGAACCATGGCGGGCGCCAGCTCGACCAGGCGCCGGCCTCGCTCGACGTGTTGCCGGCGGTCAAGGAGGCTGTCGGCGACAAGCTTGCAATCATGCTCGACAGCGGCGTTCGGCGCGGCGCCGACATCCTGATCGCGCTGTGCCTTGGCGCGCAGTTCGTGTTCATGGGCCGGCCGACCTTATACGGCGCCGCCGCCGGCGGCATTCCAGGGGTCAACAAGGCGGTCTCGATCCTGCGCGACGAAATCGACCTCGTCATGGCGCAAATCGGCTGCCCCAGCCTCGACCAGCTCGGGCCCGATTTCCTGTGGCGCGACGACTGGCGGCGCAACGAGTAGATCGTGCTCGCTATGACGTGAAGTCGAGGGTTGGGGCACCTGCACGGTCGCCATCCCGACACAGGTCGGGACCCACCCAGGGGCTGGGTACCGGCCTTCGCCGGTATGGACCAGAAAAGAATTGTCAAAATCAGATCCCGCAACTGTGCATTCTGCGACACTCGTGATGTAATCGAACAAAGTCATCCCGCTGGAGGTCAGCGAACTTATGAAACTCGAACAAGCGATCAATATCGAAGACCTCCATCGGATGGCGAAGCGCAAATTGCCCAAGATCATCTTCGATTTCATCGAGGGCGGGCTCGAGGACGAGCGCGGGCTGGAGCGCAACCGCGCCGCGTTTCACAAGCACCGGTTATTGCCGCGCTATCTCGTCGACGTGTCGACGCGCGACCAGTCGGCAACGGTGTTCGGGCACACCTATTCGAGCCCGTTCGGGATTTCGCCCACCGGCGGCGCCGGGCTCTATCGCCATAACGGCGACCTGATGCTGGCCGCGGCCGCGGCCGAGGCGAACATCCCCTACATCATGTCGGGCGGCAGCAACGCCTCGATGGAAGAGGCGGTAAGGATCGCGCCGAACAACACCTGGTTTCAGCTCTACGCCGCGAAGGACCGCGACCTTACCGACGCCCTGATCGGGCGCGCCCGAGACGCCGGAGTGGGCGCGCTGGTGCTGACCGTCGACGTGCCGGTGCACCCCAAGCGCGAGCGCAACTGGCGCAACGGCTTTTCGACCGTGCGCAATGGCGGCGTCATGGAGGCGCTGAAGCTGAAACCGTCGATTTTGCTGGAAGCAATGACCCATCCCGGCTGGGTCATCGACTATGTCAAGCACGGCGGCGCCCCGACCCTGGGGAACTGGGCGCCGCATGCGGGCAATGGCGCCAGCGCTGCCGATGCGATCGGGCTCGGCCGCACCCAAACCCCGGCTGCGGCCCAGACTTGGCGCGACCTCGAACGCTACCGGCGGCTGTTTCCCCGGCCGCTTGTCGTCAAAGGGATCCTGAACCCGGCCGACGCGATCCGCGCCGCCGAGATCGGCGTCGACGGCATCATCGTCTCAAACCACGGCGGCCGTCAGCTCGATCAGGCGCCGGCCTCGCTCGACGCCTTGCCGGCGATCAAGGCGGCGGTCGGCGACAAGCTGACGATCATGCTCGACAGCGGGGTGCGGCGCGGCGCCGACATCCTGATCGCCTGGTGCCTCGGCGCGCAATTCGTGTTTTTCGGCCGGCCCACTCTATACGGTGCTGTCGCCGGTGGTGGGCCCGGGGTCAAAAAGGCAGTCGACATCTTCAAGAACGAGATCGACCTCGTCATGGCGCAGATCGGCTGCCCGAGCCTCGACCAGCTCGGGCCCGATTTCCTGTGGCGCGACGACTGGACCCTGAACCGCTGAATGCGCAGCGGCCTTCGGCCGTGCGGCGCGGCTTAAAGGGCCTCGCCGGTCAGGTTGCCGGAACGCGCGCGGGAGACGCTCTCGGCTTGTTCAGCTCGGCATCGATCTCGTCGATCGTGCGCCCGCGGGTTTCCATGCCGATCAGCCAGAAGGCAAGCGCACCCAGCACGTACCAGATCGCGAAGTAGTTGAAGCCGGGGACCAGCGCGTCGAGGGTGGCCTTCGGGCTGACAAAGTTCGACGAGCCGGCGATCAGCGCCAGCCCGGCCGGTCCGATGAACTTGCCGAGGTTGCCGACACCGTAGACGAACCCCATGCCGCTGCCGCGCAGCCGGGAAGGCCACATCTCGCCCATATAGGGCCCGACGATCGAGTAATTGCCGCTGCCGAAGAAATTCTGAATCACGATCATCATGAAGAACATCGACATGCCGCCGATGAAAACGCTGTGCAGATAGCCGGCGAGCGACATGAACAGCGCCGCGGTCAGGCAGCTGAAGATGCCGGAAGCGCGCCGCCCCCACGCATCCGATATCCACGAGCAGAAGAACCGGCCGACGATTGCCGAGATGCTGACCCAGATCACCAATTTGGATGCCTCGGGCGGGGTCACCTTCAGCACCATGACGAACAACGCCACCTGCCAGAGGCCGAGCCCGACGCCGCCGGTCTGGGTGAGCCCGGTCAGGCAGCCGGCAATGATGCTGCGCGGATATTTGAAGATTTCGAGCCAGCGCGTGTGCTCGATCGGCGGAAGCACCGCCGGCAAGGATATTTGCGCGGGATCCATCTTCAACGCCCAGGCGAGCGCCCGCCGCGCCTCTTCGACCCGGCCCTGGCGCAGCAGCCAGTGCGGCGATTCGGGGACGAAGGCCCGGATGTAGAGGCACAGAAACGCCGGCAACAACCCGACCGCCACCATCCCGCGCCAGCCGATATAGGGCGCCGCAAACGCCCCCAGCAACGCCGCGAGCAGCGAGCCAGCCGGCAACATCGTCGTGGTGAGCCCGGTGAACCAGCCGCGCTTGCTGGCGGGAGAAAACTCCTGCATCAGGGTGATGTCGACCGAATACAGGCCGGTTACCGCGAACCCGACAAAAAAGCGGCAGACCACCAGATAGATCCACCCGCCTTCCGGCGTCAGCGCCATCGCGCCGGTGGCGAGCGAAACGTTGAGCACCGCGGTAATCAGCGCCGGACGCCGGCCGACCTTGTCGGCCATCCACCCGTACAGCAGCGAGCCGAAGGGGGCGCTGACACCCGAAGCGAGCAGGATCGCGCCCGACTGCCCGTAGGTCAGATGCCAATCCTTCACGACGAACGCCAAAACGAAGCCGATCAGGAAGAAATCGAAGAAATCGAGCATGTCGCCAAGCGTCGCGGCGCCCGCGATCTTCCACTGATTGGCCGTGAGCTTGGTCTGCCGCTCCAACAACTCAAGCACTGCGCTCTCTCCCGATGCCGGCGCCCGACAGCGCCACCGAACGGGTTTGCCCCGTTTCCACAAATTCTTGGGCGGCCGCGGATGCGGCCTGCCGACGCCGCGTCAAGCCGCAGCAATTTATGACCCGAAGCTTACATGCGCTACTTGCATACTCGCAATGGGTATCCTGCATATCGGCGGATTTTCGGCCGCCGGTCAATAGCCGCCGGCGCTGCAAAAATGCCACGCCGAACCATCGAAGCCGTAGAGCAGCGCCAGGCGCTCGTTGCCGTCATGAGCGAGCACGACTCGGAACCGCTGGCCGGTGCACGGCGAGGTCCCGGCGGCCGCCGGCGGCGGCAATTTTTTTGCGGCGGCGCAGCTCGCGGCCCAACCAGGCAAAGCGGCCGGTGCGGCGGCAAGCCGTTTGCCGTCGGCGAGCACGAAATAATCAACCGGTTGGCCCTGCTTGACATCGGCGTGCAATGCCAGCGTGCCAAAGCGCGACCGATAAAAGCCGGCCTGGTGCTCGCCGTCGCTCACGCCCGAAGCCACCGCGCGGAACGTCAGCGCGCTGCAGGCGGGCGGCCCCTTTTCGGCCGGGTGTTTTGTCGCCGCCAGCGCGCCGGCAGCCATCAGGCCGAGCACCAGTCCCGCCGACACCGAAATCGCTTGCCTCATCCTCTCCCTCCCCAACCAGCTCGAACACGAGTTTATAGCGTCGCGAACGCACGGGCAGTAGGCTCCGCCGCACCGCTGAAATCGAGGATGGCGAGCGCGCGGACCGGCATCGACAACGGCATTTCCATGCTCCGCCTTTTTGTCGTCGCCATGACGGTTTGGCTCGGCGCGGTTGCGGCCCACGCCGCAGTTCTCGCAATCGTCATGGCGGTCGACGTCTCCGACAGCGTGACCGCCGATTCCTATATCCTACAGCGCGACGGCATCGCCCGCGCCTTCGAGGACCCGCGGCTGCTGAAGGCGATCGCCGCCGCCCCGGGGGGAATCGAGGCATTGGTTCTCGAATGGTCGGACCCCGACAAGATTGCGGTCTCGGTCGATTGGACACAAATCGGCGACGCTCGCAGCGCCGCCGCGTTCGCCGCCGTCGTCCGCGCGACCACCCGCAGCTCGCACGGCCTGACCGCGATCGGCCCGGCGCTCGCCGCGGCCGCGACGCAATTCGCCCACCTGCCGCAGCCGGCGGCCCGGCATGTCATCGACATCTCCGGCGACGGGATCGCCAATATCGGGCGCGCCCCCGATGCGGTACGTGACGGGGTCGCTAAGTCGGGCATCACGATCAACGGGCTCGCCATCTTGACCCAGGAGCCATGGCTCGAAGACTATTACCGCCATCATGTGATCGGCGGCGCCGCGGCTTTTGTTGTGGCGGCGCACGATCTGCACAGCTTTGCCGACGCGATGTTGCGCAAGCTGGTGCAGGAGGTGGCGGGCGCCCCGGCGCCCGCGCTCGCTCAGATGCAGCCCGCGCTCGCTCAGATGCAATAGGTGCGGATCGGCGCGAAGCCGTTGAACCCGACCGAGGCGTAGCTCGCGGTATAGGCGCCGGCAGCCAAAATCTCGACCTTGTCCCCAACTTCGAGGCCAAGCGGCAGCCGGTATTCGGTCTTCTCATAAAGAATGTCGGCGCTGTCGCAGGTCGGCCCCGCGAGAATCACCGGCGCGCAGGCGCCGTCGCGGCCAGGCGTCTTGATCCGGTACTTGATGCTCTCGTCCATGGTTTCAGCGAGCCCGTTGAACTTGCCGACATCGAGATAAACCCAACGCCGGTCGTCGCCGCCGCCCTTTTCGGAAATCAGCACGACCTCACTCTGGATCACCCCGGCGTCGCCGACCAGGGAGCGGCCCGGCTCGATGATGATCTCGGGCAGGTGGTTGCCGAAATGCCGCGTCACCGCCTTCATGACCGCGCGGGCATAGCGTTCGATCGCCGGCACCTCGCCGGTGTAGTGCGCCGGAAACCCGCCGCCGATGTTGACCATGCGCAAGTCGATGTCGGCCTCCGCGAGCAGCGAAAACATCCGCGCCGCGGCGCCGAGCGCGCCGTCCCATTGCCCGAGATCGGTCTGCTGCGAGCCGACGTGAAACGAGACGCCATAGGGGTCGAGACCGAGATCGCGGGCCCGGCGCAACAAATCGACGGCCATTTCAGGCGCGCAACCGAATTTGCGGGACAGCGGCCACTCCGCACCTTGGCAGTCGACGAGGATGCGGCAAAACACTCGCGCTCCGGGCGCCGAGCGCGCCAGCTTGTCGAGCTCATGCAGGCTGTCGAAGGCGAAGAGCCGCAGCCCGGCGCCATAGGCAAAGGCGATGTCTTTCTCTTTCTTAATTGTATTGCCAAAGGAAAGGCGCTCCGGTGTCGCACCGTTTTCCAGGCACAACTCGATCTCGCCGCGGCTCGCCACGTCGAAATTGGCGCCCTTGCGTTCGAGCATAGCCACCACCGCCGATGCCGGGTTGGCCTTGACCGCGTAAAAAACGCGCGCCAGCGGCAAGTGCCGGCACAACGAAGCATAGGCCTCGGCGATCACGTCGAGATCGACGACGAGGCAGGGGGTTTCGGGTGCATTTTCGGCGAGGAAACGAGCAATCCTCTCGTTCATTCCTGGGGGTCATCCTTCCCGCGAAGCAGTCGAGCGAAGCAGGTGCGGCGGTCGACCGGGATGCGCGCCAGCGGACAGCGTCATGCGAGCGCGCTCTCGGGTCGTGACCGAGCGCAAACCGAAACGAATGCCGGACCGGTTTTTGGGCCCGGCCCGGTTGGGATGTTGCTGCTTAGCTTAAACTACTCGGGTCGATGACCCGGTTGCCCCGCCCACGCAAGCGCGTTCCGCGAAGGTTCGCATCAGGGCAGGGCACCACGCCCCTCAGTCGGATAGCAACCATATCGACCTCCCTCTCGGGACCGGCCTCGCGGCCGGACGACCAAAAAGGACGCGTTACGTCGTTGCATAACCACGAATGGGCCATAGGCACGTGCGAGTGCGTCGAGGGTTGGATAGATACGCCGATATGCCCGAAACACAAGCGGTAATTCCAGAAAATTTGCCGGCCAACCACCTTTCCGGGAGCTTGTCCGGCACGCGGGCAAGGATGGCTTGCCAATATTCCGGAAGGTCAGCCGAGCGCCTTCTCCAGCAGGTCGAGAGCCGCAATCGAGAAGGTGCGCATGTTGTCGAGGCGGTCGGATTTGCCGGTCTCGACCGTCATCGAGCGCTCGCCGTTGGGGCCGACGACAGCGATGCAGGAATGTCCGGCGGCATGGCCGTAGCGGCTGCCCGTCGGCCCGGCGGTGCCGGTCTCGCCGAGCGACCAGGCCGTCGCCAGCTTGCCGCGGATCTTGCGGGCGAACAGCAGCGCATAGGGCTCGGTCGACGGCGTGATGCCGGTCAATTCCTGATCGGTCACGGCCAGCAATTCGGCCCTGGATTGGCGGGTGTAGACCACCGCCCCTCCGAGGAAGTACGCCGACGCGCCGGGGATCGCGAGCAACGCCGCCGACAGCAGCCCGGCCGTCGAGGATTCGGCGACCGATATCGTCTCGTTGCGGGCTTTGAGCTTTGCCGCGATGCGTTCCGCCTGCGGCAGCAGATCCTGTAACATCCCTTATCCTCCGTTCGCTGTCCCGAATTGCCGCGCGAGAAGAGCCCTCTCGTAATCGCGAAACCGCCCTCTGCGCCAAGATGGTTCGCCGCGATCATGTGCCACGAGATCGGCGATTGCACCAACCAACTGTGCCGCGAAAGCGGGACAACGGAGCAACTTGGTCGGATGGCGGGTGACGGCTGGTCAGAACCCGCACAGCAGTCTGAGCCGGCGATAGCCGGCGCCGTCGTCGACGTCTTCGAGGGTGTCGACAAATCCGATCGTGACGTCGCCGGGCAGTTCCTGCGAGCGTGTCGGCGAGCGTGTTTGCGGCTCGACCAGCGCACTCGCCGGAACAACGGCGGCAAGCGAGGCCGGCGGCGAGCGCCGACGAGCCAAAAGCCGCCATCGACGGCCGGGCCAAAGACCAAATCGCGTTTGCCGAGCAGGCGGAAGGCGGCGGCGATCTGGTCAGCCCCGATCGCCGGAATGTCGCTGCCGATCAGAACCACCGGACCCGGCGGGAGAGCCGGCGATCACGCGCCGCATGCGGGCGCCGAGGTCGCCATGACCTTGAGCAGCGACCTCGACCCCTGATCGCCAACGCAGGGCGCTCCGGCATGCCCGGTCGGGCGTCACCGCGACCCGCAGGCGCCAGCGCCGGTCGCCCGCCAGCCGGCGCAGCAGCCGCGCGATCATCAGCCGCTCGAAACGCAGCGCCGCGACGTCGCCGATCTCGCGTGCCAGCCGGCGCTTGCCGACGCCCCAACGCCGGCGCGCGCACGAACAGAACCAGATGCGGCGCATCAGCCGTAGAGCCGCGCGATCAGGCTCGGGCGGCACGCCGGCGAAATACAGCGACAGGCAGAGCAGGTTGCGCAGCGGCCGACGCCAATAGCCGTCGCGCCGGTAGCGCCGCGCGCGAAGCGACGCAGCGGCCGCCGATGCGGGTCAGCCGGCGGCGGCCGAGGCGTCGGGCGAGGTCGACATCCTCCATCAACGGCAACGGTGCAAATCCGCCGACCGCCTCGTAAAGCGTGCGGCTGATCAGCAGCCCCTGGTCGCCGTAGGGCAGCGCCAGAACCCGGCAGCGCCAGGCGACGATCCGCTCCAGCCGCCGCGCCGCCGGCGACGCATCGTCGAGGGCGAGGTCGAAATAGCCGGCGCGATCGCCGCTCCGCGGCGCCGCCGACAAAATAACGTCCCGACCGCGTCCGCCCAGCCCGGCGCCAAGCCGGCAATCGGCATGCAGAAACAACAACCAGTCGCCCGCTGCCGCGGCCGCGCCCGGCGGCGAGCTGCGTTCCCCGGCCGCGCGCGGCCACAATGGCGCTGGCCCCTGCGGCACCGGCGATCGCGACGGTTCGTCGACCGAGCCGCCATCGACAACGAGCGATCTCCTTGACGGTCGCCGCAGCGCAGCGACGCCAGAGTTGTCGGCAGAGTCGCGGCCGCGTTCAACGTCGGAATGACGATCGAGAGCTGCGATTAGTTCTTGAAATGTTCTCAATGAACTGCGGCATGATGTCGACATGGATATGCCGGGCGTCATCCGCCGCGCAAGGGTCGAGGCGCGGCAAGCAACGAAAGCGGCCGCTTCGAGCCGGAAAGGCGGGTTGCTGTTCGACGACGGCTGGGGTTCGGCGACGAAGAGCCGCATCCGCTCGACGACCAGCCTGAGTATCGACTGCGACGCGCACGATCATCGCCCGCAACAACTCGCCCGATATCGGTTTCGACCGGTCGATCAACCCCTATCGCGGCTGCGAGCACGGCTGCATCTATTGCTACGCCAGACCGAGCCACGCCTATCTCGGCCTGTCGCCGGGCCTCGATTTTGAAAGCCGGCTGTTCTACAAGCCACAGGCGGCCGCACTGCTTGCCGCGGAACTGCGCAAAAAGGGCTACGCCTGCCGCCCGATCGCGCTCGGCAGCAACACCGACCCCTATCAGCCGGTCGAGCGCCGGCTCGGCGTCACCCGCTCGATCCTCGAAGTGCTCCGCGATTTCCGCCACCCGGTGACGATCGTCAGCAAATCGGCGCTGATCCGCCGCGACCTCGACATCCTTTCAGAGATGGCCAAGGAAAGACTGGCGATCGTCACGATCTCGGTGACGACTCTCGACCGCGGTCTGGCGCGGCTGATGGAGCCGCGCGCCGCGACGCCGGAGCGCCGGATCGAAACGATAGCCGCGCTCGCCGAGGCCGGATCCCGACCGGCGTGCTCAGCGCGCCGATGATCCCGGCGCTCAACGACAGCGAGATGGAGCAGATCCTCGAACGCGCTCGCGGCCGCCGGCGCCACGTCGGCCGGCTACACGCTGCTGCGCCTGCCGCTCGAATTGAAGGCGCTGTTCCGGGAATGGCTCGAAACCGCATTTCCCCGACAAGGCGGCGCATGTGCTGTCATTGGTTGCGCAAGCCCATGGCGGCCGTCTTTACGATTCGGCGTGGTCGCAGCGGATGACCGGCACCGGTCCCTATGCCGACATGTTGCGGGTGCGCTTCGACCGAGCCTGCCGAAAGCTCGGTTTCAACCGGCGCACAACCCATCCGCTCGACACCGCCCTCTTTCGCCCGCCGCCGCAGGCCGGCGATCAACTAAGCCTGTTCTGATCCCGGGTCCGAGGCTCCGGCACCGCGCGACCAGTCGCAACCGGGGAGTGTGGGGCCTCGAACAGGGCGCCGGCGGCGCACCACCAGCGAGGCTTGGCGGCGGCAAGCGCCGCGCATGCCCGTTCAGCGGTGGCGCGGTCGGCAAATAGCGCAAAGCAGGTGGCGCCGCTGCCGCTCATCCGTGCGATCAGGGCGCCGGGGAGACGCGCAAGCACGGTCAACACCTCGCCGATCTCGGGAACCAGCCCGATCGCGGCGTCGGTCAGGTCGTTGCGCCGTGAAAGCAGGGCCAGCGCAAGTTCGCCGGCGTCCCGCGGCATCGGCGCGAAGCGTTCGGCCGCGCCGCTAAACGGACCGGTTCGCGCCTCGAAAACGGCGGCGGTCGGCAGCGGCCGGCGTGGATTGGCGAGCACGATGCCGGCCTGGGGCAATTTCGGCGCGGGCTCGATCCGCTCGCCGATGCCGCCGACCCAGACGGCGCGCCGCGTAGAGGCAGGCGGGAACATCGGCGCCGAGCCGCGCGCCGAGCGCCGCCAGCGTCGCCTCGTCGAGCGCGAGGCGCCACAGCGCGCACAGCGCCCGCAATGCCGCCGCGGCGTCGCTCGACCCGCCGCCGACGCCGGCGGCGACCGGGAGGTTCTTTTCGAGATGCAGCGCCGCGCCGGCCGGACCGACGCCGGCATGCTCGGCAAGCAGGCGCGCGGCGCGCAACACCAGATTGTCGTCGCCATCGCCGGCGAGGCTCGCCGCCTCGGGCCCGGTCACCTCCAGCGACAGCGAGGATGCCGGCCGGACCGTCACCCGATCGCCGATGTCGGCGAAGGCGACGAGGCTGTCGACGAGGTGATAGCCGTCCGCCCGGCGCCCGGTCAGATGCAGAATAGAGGTTGACCTTTGCCGGGGCAAAGACCGTGAACGCCCGTCAGAGGATCAGCCGCCGCCCGCCCTCTTCGTCGTCGGCAGACCGCCGTCGAGCTTGGCCTCGATCGGCTTGACGTCTTCCTTCTCGGGCTTGAACTGCAGGGCGCGCCGCCACTGGTACCGCGCCTCGGTGGTCCGCCCGCTCTTCCAATAGGCGTCGCCCAGATGGTCGTTGATCGTCGGGTCCTCGGGCACCAGCTCGAGCGCCTTTTCGAGATATTCGACGGCGCTCGCATAGTCGCCGAGCCGGTAATGCGCCCAGCCGAGGCTGTCGACGATGTAGCCGTCGTCGGGCCGCAGCTCGACCGCCTTTTCGATCATCTTCAGTCCGCGCGTGCAGGTTCTCGCCGCGGTCGATCCAGGAATAGCCGAGATAATTCAGCACCAGCGGCTGGTCCGGCTTCAGCTCCAGCGCGTGCTCGAGGTCGGCCTCGGCGAGCGTGCCATTGGTTCGAGCGCTCAAAGGCGATGCCGCGGCTGTAGTAGAGCGCCCAGCGCGGCGGCATGCCTTCGGCCTTCAAGCCGCTTGATCGCTTCGTTGTAGGCGTCCGCCGCCTCGCTAAAGCGCTTCTGCCCGCGCAGCAGGTCGCCGAGCTGGATCTCGGCCGAGGCCCATTTCGGCTCCTTTGCCGCCATCGCCTGGAGCTGCGCCGTCGCCTGATCGATACGGCCCAGGGCTTCGAGGTTGGCGGCGGCGCGCAATTGCGCCGACCACGAATAGCGCGAGCTCGCCGGGACCTGAGTGAGGATCGCGAGGCTCTGCTCCGGCTTTTCCTGGTCGGTCAGGATGTCGGCGAGCAGCAGTTGAGCGACCGTCAGGTTCGGGCGGAGATCGAGCGCGCAGCGGTCGTAGATCAGCGCCAGATCGATCGTCTCCGGCCGGTTGACGACGCTCGCGAGGTCGAACAGGGCCTCGGCCAAGCCGTCCGCGGCGGAGCCGATCAGCGGTGCGCGGAACTCCGGTCAGCTTGCTCGGCCTGCACGGATTCGGCAAGCTCGCTGCCCGGCGTTTTCCTTGACGAAGCGGCTGTAGACCGCGTCGGCCTCGTCGCGGCGCCCATGGCGCTGGTAGAAATTGGCCATCGCATCGGTCAGCCGCCAGTTGAGCTGCCCGGTCGCGTCGAGGGCTTCTTGTAATTGTCTTCGGCCTTGGCGGCATTTCCGGCAAAATCATAGATCATGCCGAGCTGGAAATATTCGAGCGGAGCAAACCCGTCGAATTTGTCGAGATCGCTGAAGCGCCGCCTCGGCGCCCGGCAGATCGCCCATGCCGATGCGGGTCCAGGCGCGCGCCAGCGGGCCGACATAGCGGTGCAGCCCGTCGTCCGGCAGCGCCTCGGCGCGCGCGAGCGCGCCGGCTTTGTCGCCGGCTTTGGCCCGGTCGACCAACAACACGAGGTCGGCGACCGCATCCGAGCTGTCGAGCTTTAGCGCTTTTTCGGCGAGCGGCACGGCGCGATCGAAATGGCCGTCATTGGCTTCCATCAGAAAGGTGCGGCTGATCACTTCGGGCGATTGCGGATCGGCGCGCAGACGCCTGCTCGTACCACCGGGCGGCGGCGCCGATAACTACTCCTTCTCCTGCGCGTGCCGGCCGGCCAGATAAGCGCCGTACGGCGACGCCGCCGAGGCGTCCGCGGCATCGCCCCGCTGGGCGGCTGCCGCGCCGGCGCCGGCGGCGGCCAGGGCCAGAACAAATCCCGCCAGAGGCCCGATCTTCAGCCAGTCAATCACCGCTATCCCCATCTTGTCACTACCTGTCCGCCTGTATCGCAACCGTTACGTCACATATTCGGATAATTAGGGCCGCCGCCTCCCTCCGGCACAACCCAGTCGATGTTCTGCTCCGGATCCTTGATGTCGCAGGTTTTGCAGTGCACGCAATTCTGCGCGTTGATTTGCAGATACGGATCGGTCGGCCCGTCCGGCTGTCACGATCTCGTAGACGCCGGCCGGACAATAGCGCTGTTCGGGCGAATCGTAGAGCCGATAGTTGACCGCGATCGCCTTTTCCGGGTCGCGCAGCCGCAGATGCGGCGGCTGGTCCTCCTCGTGGTTGGTGTTCGAGATGAAGACCGAGGACAACCGGTCGAAGGTGACCTCGCCGTCGGGCCTGGGGTATTCGATCGGCCGCGCCTGGCTCGCCGGCATCAGCTGGGTGTGGTCGGCATGGTTGCGAAAGGTCCAGGGCGCCGCGCCGCGCAGCACATAGGTGTCGAGCGCCGAATAGGCGAGCCCGGCCCACAGGCCCCAGCGGAAGCTCGGCCGGATGTTGCGCACCGCGCGCAGCTCGTCCCACACCCAGCTCTGCTTCGAGTGCGCCGCCGGACCGAGGCGGCGTCGTCGCCGGCCAGCCGGCGGAACATGGCTTCGGCCGCGACCATGCCCGATTTCATCGCGGTGTGGCTGCCCTTGATCTTGGGCACGTTGAGAAAGCCGGCGGCGCAGCCGATCAGCGCGCCGCCCGGGAAATCGAGCCTCGGGATCGACTGGAAGCCGCCCTCGTTCAGCGCGCGCGCGCCATAGCTGATGCGCCGCCCGCCCTCGAAAAACGGGCGAATCGCCGGATGCGTCTTAAAGCGCTGGAACTCCTCGAACGGGTTCAGATAGGGGTTCTTGTAGTCGAGCCCGATGACAAACCCGACCGCGACCTGTCGGTCTTCGAGATGATACAGAAACGAGCCGCCATAGGTGGCGGCGTCGAGCGGCCAGCCGATCGTGTGGACGACGAGGCCCGGCTGATGCCGCGCCGGCGCGACCTCCCACAATTCCTTGATGCCGATCGCATAAGTCTGCGGGTCGATGCCGTCGCGCAGACGGAAGCGCTCGACCAGGGTCTTGGTCAGCGAGCCGCGGCAGCCTTCGGCGAACAGCGTCTCGCTTGCCGAGCAGCTCGACACCGGGCTGGTAGCGCTCGGTCGGCTCGCCGTCTCTGCCGATGCCCATGTCGCCGGTCGCGACCCCGCGCACCCGGCCGGCGTCGTCGTACAGCACCTCGGCGGCGGCGAAGCCCGGATAGATCTCGACCCCCAGCTCCTCGGCCTGCTGCGCCAGCCAGCGGCACAGATTGCCGAGGCTGATGATGTAGTTGCCGTGGTTGCGCATCTGCGGCGGCGTCGGCAGGCGCAAACGCGCGGCTTCGGGTCAGCAGCAGAAAGCGGTCATCGGTCGCCGGCGTGGTCAGCGGCGCGCCGCGCTCGCGCCAGTCGGGGATCAGCTCGTTCAGCGCGCGCGGCTCGAACACCGCACCCGACAGGATGTGGGCGCCGACCTCGGATCCCTTCTCGACGACGCAGACGCCGATCTCGCGCCCGGCCGCCGCGGCGAGCTGCTTCAGACGGATCGCGGCGGCAAGGCCGGACGGGCCGGCCCCGACCACGACCACGTCGTATTCCATCTGCTCGCGCGCCACCCGCTCCTCGGCCATCCTTCCTCCGCCGCCAAATTTGGCGGACGACTATAGAGGATTGCGGCGAAAACGGGGCGTCTCGACGCATCGGTCTCGCCTCCGGCGGCCGGTCGGGCTATTTTCGCGGCACATGGCTACCGATAAAACTGTGCCTCCCGGCCGGCGCCGTGATCCGCGTCGTCCGACATCCCGGCCCCCAATCGCACCATCCGCGCGGTGCGGTGTTGGCGATGGGCAATTTCGACGGTCTGCACCGCGGCCATGCGCTGCTGATCGGCCGCGCCCGCGATCTGGCGCGGGCGCAGGACCGGCCGGTCGGGGTGCTGACCTTCGAGCCGCATCCGCGCAGCGTTTTCGTCCCGGCGGCCGAGCCGTTTCGGCTGACCCCGTTTCGCGTCAAGGAGCGCGAACTGGCTGGGCTCGGCGTCGATTTGCTGTTCGTCCAGCATTTCGACCCCGGTTTCGCCGCCAAGAGCGCCGAAGATTTCCTGTCGGAGGTCATCATCGGCGCGATCGGCGCTTCCCACGTCGTCGTCGGCTGGGACTGCACCTTCGGCAAAGGCCGCCGGGGCACGCCCGATTTGCTGCGCGCCGCCGGCCCCGAGCGCCGGGTTTGGCGTCACTGTGCTCGAACCAATTCGCGGGGCCGACGAGATCGTCTACTCCTCGACCCATATCCGCGAGCTGTTGAAGGCGGGCAGACCGCGCGAGGCGGCCGGGCTGCTCGGCCGCTTCTGGGAGATCGACGGCCGCGTCGCGGTCGGCGACCGGCGCGGGCGGACGATCGGCTTTCCGACCGTCAATCTCGGGCTCGACGACTATCTGCGCCCGGCCTTCGGCGTCTACGCGGTGCGAGTGTCGGGCGACGGTCCGGACGACCCGTTTCCCGGCCGCACCATCGACGGGGTCGCCAATCTCGGTCTGAACGCCCGACCGTCGGCACTCCCGAACCCCGGCTCGAAGCGCATCTGTTCGACATCGACGCCGATCTTTACGGCCGCCATCTGCGGGTGGCGCTGGTCGACTTCATCCGGCCGGAGCAGAAATTCGCCGGGATCGATGCCTTGAAAGCGCAGATCGCCGCGGACGCCGTTCGTGCCCGCGAGATCCTCGCCGCCATCCCGCCGTTATCTCAGCCCCTTGTTGGCCTCGCGGTGAACGAAGGGAACGTCGGGCGGCAGTGACGGAATATTTTACGGCAAAAAGCGACCTTGTCGCGAAAAATTGCGGATTAGTGTCGGAAAATCTTACGATCGCCCCGAAGCGGACATTTCTAAGCTGCTGTAATACAGAGCCATTTTAACCTTGGCTCGAGTATTGCCGCAGCCGGGATCAGGCAACCCCTCGGCGGAAATTGGATTAACTCGCCAGGCGCAAGGGAGATTCGTTGATGAAGCAGTACCTTTTGGCCGGAACTTCAGCCTTGGCATTGCTGGTGGGCGCCGCCGGCGCGGACGCCACCACGTTCAATTTCACCGGGAAGGTCGTCGATTTCACGATCCCGGTGACCGGGACCTACGACATCACCGCCGCCGGCGCCGAGGGCGGAGCCGCCGGAGCCCCCCCGGCGGCGAGCGCGCCGGCGGGCCCGGCGCGTTCGCCGGCGGCGATGTGGTTCTGGCCGCCGGCACGGTGCTCGACATCGCGGTCGGCGGCGGCGGGAACGACGGCGTCGGCAAGGGCAGCACCTATGGCGGCGGCGGCGGCGGCGGCAGCTTTGTCTACACCTCCCTGACCGCGCCGCTGGTCGTCGCCGGTGGTGGCGCCGGCGGCGCCTCTGACGGCAGCGACGGCGGGGCCGGCCAGCAGGGCAAGGACGGTCAGAACAGCAGCGCCGCCTTCGGGGGCACCAACGGCAAGGGCGGCAGCGGCGGCGGCGTCACGACGCCGGGCTATTACGCGTACAACGGCGGCGGCGGCGGCGGCTTCTTCGGCAATGGCGGCCCTGGCGCCGGACCGTCTTCGGGCGGCGGCGGCTTTGGGCCGACGACCTTCGCCGGCGGCCCCGGCCGCGGCGTCTTCGGCGGCGTCGGCGGCGGGGGCGGCTTTGGCGGCGGCGGCGGCGGCGCCTCTGGCGGCGGCGGCGGGGGCGGCTATGCGGGTGGCGGCGGCGGCGCCGTCCATGGTGGCGGCGGCGGTGGCTCGTTCCTCGCGGCCGATTTCACCGGCACCGAACTGGTGACCGGCGGCGCCGACAACAGCGCTTACGGCGGCAACGGCCATGTGACGGTCGATCTCGTCCCGGCCGCGGTCCCTGTGCCTGAGCCCGGCAGCCTCGGCCTCCTCGCCGCGGCATTTGCCGGCCTCGGCCTGCTCCGCTGCCGCCGGCGCGGCTGAGCTGAGCCGGGCGGGGTTGCACAACCGGCCGGCGCCTGCGAGGGTGCCGGCGATCGCCTTGCTCGCTCATCCGGGACCGCGATGCGGAACGGCGTCCATTTCATCTCCGGCCTGCCGCGCTCGGGCTCGACGCTGCTCGCGGCGTTGCTGCGGCAGAACCCGCGCTTTTCGGCCGGCATGACGAGCCCGGTCGGCAGCCTGTTCAGCGCGATGCTGCGCGAGACCAGCCAGCGCAACGAGGCCGCGGTGTTCATCGACGACGATCTGCGCCAGCGGCTGTTGCGCGCGGTGTTCGAGGCCTATTACGCCGAGATCCACCCGCACCAGGTGGTGTTGGACACCAACCGGCAATGGACCACCAAATTGCCGGCGCTGACCCGGCTGTTTCCGGCGGCGAAGGTGATCTGCTGCGTGCGCAACCCGGCCTGGGTCATCGACAGCATCGAATGCCTGGTCCGCCGCAACGCCTTCGAACTGTCGGGGATCTTCAGCTATGATCCGGGCGGCACGGTCTATTCGCGGGTCGAGGGGCTCGCCGGCCGACCGGCATGGTCGGCTTTGCCTTGAACGCCTTGCGCGAGGCGGTCTATGGCGAGTATGGCGACCGGCTGCTGCTGGTGCGCTACGAGAGCCTGACGGCAAACCCGCTCGGCACTTTGGCCGCGATCTACAATTTCGTCGGCGAGCCGCTTTTCACCCATGATCCCGGGCATATCGAGCCGTGCTACGACATGATCGAGTTCGATTTGCGGCTCGGCACGCCGGGGCTGCACGATGTCAGGAGTGCGGTCCAGGCGCATCTGCGCCCGACGGTGCTGCCGCCGGATTTGTTCAAACGCTACGAATGCCTCGCCTTCTGGCAGGACCCGGCGCAACTGCCGACGACGGTGCATATGGTATAACCGCCCTGCTTGGCCGACAGCGGCCCTTGGGTTGGTCGCGCCGAGGCACATCTAAACCATCGCGGAAGCCTCGCCGGTGGTATAATCGCAGCGGAAAGTCCCACATCCGGAAAGCGATCGGTG
The DNA here is from genome assembly GCA_963775525.1 of uncultured Alphaproteobacteria bacterium. Classification (GTDB taxonomy): domain Bacteria; phylum Pseudomonadota; class Alphaproteobacteria; order ATCC43930; family CGMCC-115725; genus AP-15. The sequence continues at coordinate 35,276 of CAVZJF010000053.1, forward strand.
GCCGGAACTCGACAACACGGCCGATGG
>CAVZJF010000054.1:0-21490 GCA_963775525.1 uncultured Alphaproteobacteria bacterium
GCCAACGAGAGGCCCGTTCGCCTCGATGCTGCAAGCAATTCGCTCAAGGGCCGGCTCCGTTGTCGTCAAGGGCCTGTTCGCCCTCTTGATCCTGACATTCGGCATTTGGGGCATCGGGGACATTTTCCGAAAACCGGCCGACCGACACCGCAGTCGCCGCGGTCGGGGGGCAGAGCATCGACGCCGAGGCGCTGCAGACAGCACTTCAGCCCGCGCTCGAACGGCTGAGCACGCAACTCGGCACCCAGGTCGATCTGCGCCAGGCGCAACAAATGGGCGTTGTCGACCGCGTGCTCGGCGAGCTGGTGGACTACAGCCTGCTTGACCAGGAGGCGGGGCGGATGCAGCTCGACGTTTCGGACGGCGTGATCCGCGACGCAATCACCCAGGACCCGATGTTTCACGGCGCCGGCGGGGTGTTCGACCGTAGTGCGTTCAACGCGTTGCTCGCGGCAAACCACATGACCGAGCCGCAAATATCGAGCGCCTGCGCCGCGAAATCCCGCGCGAGAACCTGATGCTGGCGGTAACCGCGGGTGCGGCCGCACCGGCGCCGCTGGTCGACCGGCTCAGCCAATATCGTGACGAAAAGCGCGTTGCCGAGATTGTGACGCTGCCCGATACGGGCGCCGGCGACGTTGGCCAGCCGAGCAGCGCGGAGCTCACCAAATTCTATGACGCGCATCAGGATATGTACCGCGCGCCGGAGTACCGCACCTTTACCCTGGCCAGCCTCACCCCGTCGGACTTCGCCCAGAAAATCGAAATCTCCGAGGCCAAGCTGAAGAATGCCTACGACCAGCGGCAGGACGAATTCATCCTGCCCGAGCGCCGCGACGTGCAGCAGCTTTTGGCGCCTTCGGAGGACAAGGCAAAGGCTGCCGAGGCAGCCCTCGCCGCCGGCAAGGAGTGGATCGAGGTCGCCCGGACAATTGCCGGTCAGGATCCGCAGACCGTCGATCTCGGCTTGGTGAAGCGCGAGGAGCTGCCGCAGAATTTGGCCGATGTCGCGTTCGGCCTGCCGCTCGACAAGCCGAGCCAGCCGGTCAAATCGCCGCTTGGCTGGCACATTTTGCGGGTCGTCAGGATCGTGCCGCCGACGACGCAGACCTTTGACGAGGTCAAAGCAAAGTTGCGCGCCGACCTCGCCCACAGCGAAGCCGTCGATCAGTTGTACACCGTCGCAAATCACGTCGACGACGCGCTGGCCGGCGGGGCCGCGCTCGACGAAGCCGCAACCCGTTTCGGGCTAAAGAAAACCGTTGTCGCGTCTGTCGACGAGAAGGGAATTGGCCGCGACGACAAAAAAGTGGCCCTCCCGGTGGCGCCGGCCGAAGTGCTGAAGCTGGCCTTTGCCACCGACCAAGGCCGCACCAGTCGGGTCACGCAAGCCTCGGACGGCGCGATATTCGTGCTGCACATGGACAAGATCCTCCCGCCGTCGGCAAAGCCGCTTGCCGAGGTCAAGGACAAGGCAACCGCCGCCTGGCAAGCCGAAAAGCAAAAGGACATGGTGGCGAAAGAGGCCGCTGCTCTCGCCGCCGAGGTCAAGCCGGGGATGCAGCTTTCGGCCGTTGCCGCCGCCAAGAACCTGAAGACCACAACCACCCCGGCGTTTCAGCGGCAATCGGAGAACGCAGCGGGCGTGCCGCCGGCGCTGGTCGACAAGCTGTTCGCGGCGAAACCCGGCGGCGTCGTCACCGTATCGGATGCGACGGGCGCCTACGTCGCCCAGCTGACCAAGGTGGAGGAGCCGCAAGCCGCGGCGAAAGGTGCGGCCGCCGCGGTGTCGCGCGAAGTCACCGCCGGCGTCCAGACCGATCTCGGCGAGGAGTACACTCGCGCGCTGCGAGCCCATTTCCCGGTCGAAATTCATCGCGAAACCATCGACCGTCTGTTCTGATCCGCAGCCAAATCCGTATCCGAGCATCCCGATCGGTGAGAAACCGGTCGCAAAGACGCGCAGAACACAAAGAGCACGGCCGGCTGTCTCCGTGCCCTCCGCGCATCCGGGGTAAATAATTCCGGTGGGGTCCTCAACCCCCGACGAATGTTTCACACCCGCGAGATCGGTTTCGGTCACGAAAACCCATCGCCCCCACCCCTCCCTCCCCCGCAGGCGGGGGAGGGTCGAGGAGGGGGCGCCGGAAAGGTCGCTGGCCGAGGCCAAGAAATTGCCAAAATCGGCGACGATCTTTGCCGCCGGAGACCGACTGTCGCAGGAGGCGTTCCGATGTGGGGAGGCGTTTCGATGCGGAAGCCGCGAGCAGAAGGAGCCGTGAGCCAAGCCGTGAGCCTCTGCGGCTGCCTGGCGGCGCTGCCATTGTTGACGGGGTGCGCCAACGGCGTCGGCGGGCCGCCGCAGGCCTACGCCCTGCCGGTCCCGGCGACCGAGACCGCGCCCGCGGCCGTTCTCGTTGTGCTGCCGGACCCCGGCGGCATCCTGGCCGCCGACCCGCTGCTGTTGGCCGCGCAGGGCTTTGACGCAGCGGCGCCGTCCCCGTCCATGATGTACCGGATCGCCGCCGCGCAAGAACAGGCGGCGGCGCGCCTCGTCGCCCAAATGCAGGCCGAGGTGCGGGCGATGGCGGATGGGCCGGTCTGGCCGGTTGGCCCGAACCCGGCGGTCGAGGCGGCCATGGCGTATGGCGCCGGGTGAGCCCGGACAAATGTCCGGGATGGTGGTCACCTCGATGACCTCCGGCGCCGGCAGTTGCAGCGAGCGGATGACCTATTCCTTTTCCGGCAACGGCGCGCCGCCGAAAGTGTCGGTCAGCAAATCCGGCAGCGCCTGCCCGGCGGGCTCACCCTTTGGCGACGGAGCCAATTCGACGCCCGCCGCCCGCAGCGCCGGCGGTTCCGACAAAGCCGCGGCTGATCGAGGCGTCGGCGCCTGCCGGCAATGCACCGGCATCCGCGCCGCAATCCGCCGTGCAGCGCCTCGCCGACGTGGTCAAAGCCTCGCCCCCAGGCTAATGCTCGGACGCAGACAAAAGATTTACCCAACTGTCATGGCCGGGCATGTCCCGGCCACCCACGGCTCACGGCACAAACCTTGCTCGGCTTGCCCGTTGAGATGCCCGGCACAAGGCCGGGGCATGGACAGAGGTGCCTGGCTGAGGAACTGCCGCCTATCTCTGAATGCGCTCTTGAGCATCTAATCTCGGCCCGGCAGGCTAATTCGCCCCTCAGCTGTTTCGCGGGCTGAACGGATTGGCGCATGAGAGGCGTCCGACGGCCTCGCCGGACCGTCGGACGCGGGCCCTGCCTATCGATAATAGCCCGGTGGAGGCGGCGGAGGCGTGGTCACGACGCCGGTGACGGCGCCGACGGCACCACCGGTCGCGGCGCCGATCGCCGCACCGGGGCCGCCACCAGCCGCCGCACCTATCGCCGCTCCCGCCCCGGCCCCGATCAGGCCGCCGCCGACCGCGCGCTGAGCGGGGTCGTACGGATTGGTGCAGCTTGCCAGCGCCAATATCATTCCGGCGCCGATGACACCGGTCGCCAACGATCGTGTTCTCACTCGGTGGATTCCCTTTCCAGTAAATTTTTCCGAGCGCAATGCCGCTCGGGACGGCTGCCGCCGGCCGCCGACAGGGCATAACGCCAACGGCGCGGTGCTTCTTCCTTTGCCCTCAGCAGAACAACAGACCGCTCGCCTCGACGGTTCCAGTAGGTCTCTCGGCGACGCCGAAATCATTATCGCCTGGCGCCGTGCAAAAGGCGCTCGACACGGGCCTGAGCGCCCGTCATAAAAGGCGCACGGTAAAAAAGAACCGGTCAACGGTCTGCTAAGCAACAACAAGGAGGAAAACCCCAATGACCGCAGCCAGCTCCCTCCCATTACGGAGCGATTCCGCCATACAAATCCTGGGGCGAAAGCAGGACAGCATCCCGTTCGCCGCCTACCATATCGGACTGATCCTGGTGCTGGGGCTCGTCGGCTTTGTCGAAGGTTACGATCTGGCGCTCGGCGGTTCGCTGATTGTGCTCGCCAAGGGACCGCTCCATCTGAGCGGCGCCGATGTCTCGTGGCTCGTGCTGGCCCCCACACTGATGGTAGCACTTGCTGGCTTGACCGCGGCGCTGCTGTCGGATCGGCTTAGCCGCAAGGCGATCATGCAGATCGGCGTTGTCGTCAGCACCTTCTTTACGCTGCTGATCCCATTGGCGCAGAACGCCGGCGAATTGATCGCGCTGCGCATGTTGACTGGTGTCGGACTGGGCTTTGCCATCTCGGCCCCGTTTCCGATCGCCGCCGAGCTGATGCCGGCGCAACATCGCCGCACTTATGGCGCGATCTACGAGGTCATGCTGGCCAGCGCCTTTACGTTGCTGCCGTTTATCAGCTTCTTCCTCGCCGGAAACCCGCAGGGGTTCCGACTGATCGCGCTGCCCGGCGGGCTGGCGTTTTTCGTCGTGCCGGTATTGCTGCATTTTGCTCTCCCCGACAGTCCGCGCTGGCTGCTGCGCCGGGGGCGCCCGCAGGCCGCGGTCGACGCCCTCAACCATCTGATCAGGCGCACCGGCAATCGCGTGCCGCCGATGACGCTTGCCGAGCTCGGGTCGAGGCTGGAGGTCGAGCACGAACAACTGCCGCCGTTCTCGGCGCTGTTCCGCCGCGGTCAGCTGCGCTGGACGGTGGTCGGCATTCTGTGCTCGATCGCCGCCGGCACCTGCTATTACGCCAGCGCCATCCTGGTGCCCAAGGCGCTCGTCGACCAGGGTGCGGCCGTCGCCCTGAGCTTTGGGCTGAGCTCGCTGTTGTTCATGGCGAGCATCCCCGGCAAGTTCTTCACCGGCTTTATCATGGAGATCATCGGCCGGCGCTGGGCGATCTTTTATGCGTTCGGCGGAGCGATCCCCGGTCTCGCCTTGATGATGATGGCCCATCGGGCGGGCTCGGCGGCAACCGTGGTGATGAGCGCGGGGGCGTTGATCACCGGCTTCACCGTGCTGTCGTCGTTTCCGGCGGTCCGCGTCTACCTGTCCGAGCAGTTCCCGACGGCGCTGCGCGGCCGCGGTCATTTCTTTGGTGAATTGTTCGGGCGGCTGTTTGCCGGCGTTGCAATGCCGGCCTTTCTGGAAGCGCATACCCACTCGCCGATGGTGTTTTTCGGCACCTTGCTCGTCGCGGTGGCGGTCGGCGCTTGCGTGCCGGTGCTGTTCGGCAAGGAGACCGTGGGCCAGCTCGAGAACTTCAACGAGGCGGCGGGCGAGCTCGCCTGACGTTCCGCCGCGCGACGGCGCTCCCTGCTCGGGGGAGCGCCGGTACGGAAAATTGGCGGAAAAGCCCGCCTCGATTGTGAACTCGGATGCTCCGCGTCGGGCCGGGGACGCCTGGTGAGGCCGCCGGCCTTGGCGCCTGCGCCTTCCAACCGGGTCGGACAATCGGGGAGAACGCCAATGACAGCAACCCCACGCGGCATATCGGCAATACCTGCCGGCCATGTGCTGGGCGGCAAGCTCGACAGCATCCCGTTCAGCGGGTACCACCTGCTGATTATACTGGTGCTCGGGCTCGTCGGCCTGGTCGACGGCTACGATTTGGCGATGACCGGCTCTCTCTTGGTGCTCGCCAAGGAGCCGCTGCACATCACCCCGGAACAGATCCGCCTGCTCGCGGTCGCGGCGAGCCTGACGATCTGCATCGGAGGCTTCGCCGCCTCGGCGATCTCCGACCACTGGAGCCGCCGGACGATCATGCTGATCGGCGTCGCCGCGATAAACTTCTTCACCTTGTTGATCCCGCTGGTGCAAACCGCCGAGCAGCTGATCGTCGTCCGCCTGCTCACCGGTCTTGCCGGAGGCTTCGCGGTATCGGCGCCGTTTCCGATCGCCGCCGAATTGCTGCCGGCGCAGCACCGGCGCACTTACGGTGCGATCTACGAGATCATGCTGGCGAGCTCGTTCACCCTGCTGCCGTTCGCCGGCTTCCTGCTCGCCGGCAATCCCAACGGCTTTCGGCTGATCGCTCTGCCGGCAGCGCTCGGGCTGCTGGTCGTGCCGACGCTGGTGTATCTGCTGATCCCGGAGAGTCCGCGCTGGCACCTGCGGCGGGGAAACACCGAGGCGGCGGTCGCCGTCGTCAACCGGATCCTCAGCCGGTCCGGCAATCGCGTGGCGCCGCTGACGGTCGCGGCGCTGGGGACGAACCTCGCGGCGACGGTCGACAAGCTTCCGCCGTTCGCCGCACTGTTTCGCCGGGGTCAGTTGCGGTGGACCGTGGTCGGCATCTTGTGCCTCGTCTGCGCCCAGGTCTCCTATTACGCAATTTCAATTCTGCTGCCAAAGGCGCTTGTCGACCAGGGCGCCGCCGTCAGCCTGAGCTTTGGGCTCAGCTCGTTGGTGTTTTTGGCAAGCATCCCGGGCAAGGGTTTTACCGGATTTGTCATGGAGGTGGTCGGACGGCGCTGGACGATCACCTATTGCCTTGCGGGATCATTGCCGGGCCTGCTGCTGATGGCGGTCGCGCATGCAGCCGGGCATTACGCCACGGTGGTGTTCGTCGCCGGCGCGTTGATCACCGGCTTTACCGTGCTGTCGGCCTTTCCCGCTGTGCGGGTATACCTGTCCGAGCAGTTCCCGACGGCGCTGCGCGGGCGCGGACACTATTTCGGCGAGGCGACCAGCCGGATCTTCGCCGGTGTGCTGGCGCCATACCTGTTGGCGCCGCATGCCGGCTCACCCGATGATATTCTTCGGCACATTGGCGGCGGTCGCGTTGGTCGGCTCGTTTGTGCCGGTGCTGTTCGGCAAGGAAACCGTCGGCCAATTGGAAAGGGTCAGCGAGGGAGCCCCGGAGCTGGCCTGACGCGGCCGGCCCTTACGCCGTCTTCTCGGCGCTCGAGGCCGAGCTCCGCGACCGTCTCTTCGCGCATGACGAATTTCTGGACCTTGCCGGTCACGGTCATCGGAAAGCCGTCGACGAATTTGACGTAGCGCGGGATTTTGTAATGCGCGATCTGGCCTTGGCAAAAGGCGCGGATCTCCTCGGCGGTAGCCTCCTCGCCGTCGTGCAGCCGCACCCAGGCGCAGAGTTCTTCGCCATAGCGGCTGTCGGGGACGCCGATCACCTGCACGTCCTGAATTTTCGGGTGCCGGTACAGGAACTCCTCGATCTCGCGCGGGTAGACGTTTTCGCCACCGCGGATCACCATGTCCTTGATGCGGCCAACGATGTTGCAATAGCCCTCGCCGTCGATCGTCGCGAGATCGCCGGTCTTCATCCAGCGCGCCGCGTCGATCGCCTCGCGGGTCCTTTCCGCGTCGCCCCAATAGCCGAGCATGACCGAGTAGCCGCGGGTCCACAGCTCGCCCGCCGTGCCGCGCGGGACGACGCGGCCTTCGGTGTCGACGATCTTGACCTCGATATGCGGCTGCACCCGCCCGACGGTCGCGACCCGGCGCTCGATCGGGTCGTCGGTCGACGACTGGAAGCTGACCGGGCTGGTTTCGGTCATGCCGTAGGCGATCGTGATTTGCGACAGATGCATGCGTTCGACGGCGCGCTTCATGACCTCGATCGGGCAGGGGCTGCCGGCCATGATCCCGGTGCGCAGCGACGACAGGTCGAACCTGCCGAAATCGGGATGGTCCATCTCGGCGATGAACATCGTCGGCACGCCGTGGAGCGCGGTGCAGCGCTCGGCCTCGACCGCCTCGAGCGTCGCCAGCGGGTCGAAGCCCTCGCTCGGATAAATCATCGCCGCACCGTGGGTCAGGCAGGCGAGGTTGCCGAGCACCATGCCGAAACAATGGTAAAGCGGCACCGGGATGCACAGCCGGTCGTCGGGGCCGAGGCGCATCGCCTCGCCGATAAAAAAGCCGTTGTTGAGGATGTTGTGGTGGGTCAGCGTGGCACCCTTGGGAAACCCGGTGGTGCCGCTGGTGAACTGGATGTTGACCGGGTCGTCGAACTGCAAATCGCCGGCAAGCGCGGCGAGCTGGCTGTGCTCGGGTTTGCCGGCGAGATCGCAGATCGCGTCGAACCGCAATGTTCCGGGCGCTTTCTCGTCGCCGATCACGATGACGAGGCGCAGCGCCGGCAGCCGGGCCGCGCTCAACCCGCCGGGCATTGCGGTCGCCAGCTCCGGCGCCAGTTGGCCCAGCATCGCCAGATAGTCGCTGGTCCTGAACCGCGCCGCGGTGATCAGCGCCGCGCAGCCCGCCGTGTTCAGCGCATATTCGAGCTCGGTCACGCGATAGGCGGGGTTGATGTTGACCAGGATCAGCCCGGCCTTGGCGGTGGCGAATTGGGCGACGACCCATTCGGCGTTGTTTGGCGACCGGATGCCGATCCGCTCGCCGCGCTTGAGGCCGAGCGCGACCAGCCCCGCGGCAAAATCGTCGACCCGCCGCTTCAGTTCCCCCCAGCTCCAGCGGATCTGCTGATGGCGGACGACGAGCGCGTCGCGCCCGCCGAATTGTTCGGCGGTGCGGTCGAAATAATCGCCGATCGTCGCTCCGATCAGCGGGGTGTCGCTGACGCCGTGGACATAGCTCGGCTGCGGCATTTGCGCAGGACCGGGAATGTCATCCGCGCGCGGCACGGGTCGGGTCAGCGCGGCGCGCCGGTCGGGCCGTGTGGGGTCCGCGGCATGTTATCTCAGTCCGTCGGGCACGCGGCAAAGTGTGGAGAAAAAAGGGTTGGCGGAGGGGATGAGATTCGAACTCACGATAGGGGGTTAGCCCTATAACGGTTTAGCAAACCGCCGCCTTCAGCCACTCGGCCACCCCTCCACCGAAGAGCGGGGTAGACACGGCGTATGCCGGACCACGACCTAGCACAATCCGGCCGAAGGACGCTATGGGAACGTCAAGAGAACCTGGTCGGTTTTGGCGGCAACGGCGATGTCGCGTGGTGGCCCCTGTCGGGTGGCGGGGACGAAGCTCCGGAACTCGGGCTCGAGGGGGCGCCGCGACCTCGCCAATATCGCTTGCGCGCACCGCCGCTTCTGGCTGAGGTTCGGGAACCAAGGACGTGAAGACGGCGCCGCCTTAACTCGTTCGTCATAAGCTTGCCGTATTTTCAGCAAACTCACCGGACACACCTAAGACCGGCGGTCATGCCCTGACGGGCGCTCGGGGGATGCTTCGTTCACGGCGATGTTCCGGCTCCTCTATTATCTTTATGCGCGCCGGCTTTCCCGAGACGTTCGCGCCCGCCCGCGGCCACGGCATATCGGCATCATCCTCGACGGCAACCGTCGCCACGGCCGCTCGCTCGGGATCGTCGAGCCGCGGGCGGTTTACGACCTCGGCGCCGACAAGCTCGACGAGGTCCTCGAATGGTGCGTCGATCTCGCCATCCCGACCGTGACCTTGTGGGTTTTCTCGACCGAGAATTTTGGCCGCCCACCGGCGGAAGTGTCGGCATTTTGGCTTCGGTCGAAGCCAAGCTCATTGCCCTTGCGCACGATCCCGCGATCCACCGGCGCCGGGTCCGGGTGCGTGCGATCGGCTGCCTCGCGATGTTGCCGTCGCCGGTTCTCGACGCGATCAAGGCGGCCGAGCGCGCCACCGCCGGCTATGACGGGCTGGAGCTGAACATCGCCGTCGCCTATGGCGGCCGGCAGGAAATCAGCGATGCCGTGCGCGCATTGCTTTCCTGTCTCGCGGCGGGTCAGACGACATTGGCCGAGGCGATCGGCGAGGTCACCCCGGAGGCCATTGCCCGCCACCTCTACACCGCCGGGCTGCCCGATCCCGACCTGATCATCCGCACGTCAGGTGAGATCCGCCTGTCCGGCTTTCTGCTGTGGCAGAGCGTCCACAGCGAGTTTTATTTCACCGACGTGCTGTGGCCGGCCTTTCGCAAGATCGATTTTTTGCGGGCGATCCGCTCCTATCAGGACCGCCAGCGCCGCTACGGCTGCTGAGCCGCGGGCGCCGGCGCGCTGATATCATCTGCGAGGACAGCCCCGTAGGATGGGGTGTGGACGGCCCCCTGGGTGCAAGGGGTGGGGAGAAAGAATTCTGCTGCGGTGCGGTTGCGGTCGTGTGTCCGGCCTGTTTGCGGGGCCCGTGCCGCTGGCCCAGATGGGTTGCGCGATCCTCTCCCAAACGGATGAGAGACCTTGACGGCCGCCACCCTACACGGGTTGTGGGGACCGTCGGACCGACCGATCAGCATCTTTCCCTCAAAGCCCTGCACTCGCGGCAGACGAGCGCTCAGGCCACCGCCGGCCGCGGCCGGTAGGTCCTCGCCGCTCGTCATCATGGCCCACACGACACGGGCCGTCCCCGGCGCAGCGAGCGTGTGAAGAATTCCTCCATTTGGGCGGTTGTGTGATGCTCGTCGCGAGAGCGGGGGCGTGGTGATGTTGGGTGGCGCGCGGGTGCTGGAGGCGAACCGGTCGCAATTGTCGTGGGACCTGGTGGATTTGGAGGCTTTGCTGCCGGCGGAGCATCGAGCACGGCTGGTTTGGCGGTTTGTCGAGACGCTGGATTTGACCGCCTTTTACGAGGCGATTCGGTCACGCGAGGGCGAGGCCGGGCGTCCGGCGGCCGATCCGAAGATACTGCTGGCACTGTGGCTCTATGCCACCCTGGAAGGGGTGGGTGCCGCGCGCGAGTTGGACCGTCTGGTGAGCCGGGACATAGCGTATCGCTGGCTGGCGGGGGGTGTGCCGGTCAACTATCACGGGCTTTCGGATTTCCGGGTGGGGTGGTCCGAGGAGTTGGATCGGCTGTTGACCGAAAGCGTCACGGCGCTGGTGTCGGAAGGGTTGGTCGAGCTGGACGAGATCGCGGTCGATGGAACCAAGGTGCGCTCGCCGGCCGCGTCGCGGTCGTTCACGCGTGGGGGACGGCTGGAGCGGATCGAGCGGCAGGCGGCGGAGCGGGTGGAGCGGCTGCGGCGGGAGGTGGCCTGCGATCCGGCAGCGGCGACGCAACGTCGGCGGGCAGCCCAAGAACGCGCGGCGCGCGAGGCCGAGGCCAAGGTGGCCAAGGCGCGCGCGGCGCTCGATCGGCTGCGCCGGGAGAAAGAGGCGCGCGCGAAGACGCACCCGCAGGAGGAGAAGCACAAGGGCGCCCCTTCGGTGTCGCTGACCGATCCGGAAGCGCGGCGGATGCGCTTTCCCGACGGCGCGGTGCGAGCGGGGTACAATGTGCAGACCGCCGCGGTGCCCGATCAGGGGCTGATCGTGGCGGTGATGACGACCGACCGCCGCAACGACCAAGGTCTGGCCCGACCGCTGGTGGACGCGGTGGCCCGCCGTTACGGGCGCGCGCCGCGGCGGGCGCTGTTCGATGAAGGCTACGCCTCGCGGGCCGATATCGCGGCCCTTGATGAACACCCCTTGGGGCCGGTGAGGGTCTACGCGCCGCCACCGGGCGGGAAGCCGGAAGCGGCACTGCAACCCTCCGGACGGGACAGTCGCCGCTATAAGCGAGCGCGCGAGCCCCAGGCGGTGCAGGACTGGCGCGCGCGGATGCAAACCGCAGAGGGCCAAGCGATCTTTCGCCGGCGCAAACTGATCGAGCGCCTCCACGCCCATTACAAGAACCGCGGCCTCGGCCGCTTGACCGTGCGGGGCTTGGCCAAGACCCAGGCGGCCGTGCTCTGGCATGCGCTGGCCAATAACCTAATGGTCGCCCACCGGCTCAGGGCTGCGGCCTCGGCCGCCTAACGGGACGATCACCAGTCCCCGCACCGCTGCGCTCCCCGCCATACCGGCAATCCCGCCTGATCTGCCCGATGCCTCATTGCTTCAATCGCGGCAAAAAACAAAATCCTTCACACGCTCCTGCGCCGGGGACGGCCCGTGTCGTGTGGGCCATGATGACGAGCGGAGAGGACTACCGGCCGCGACCGGCCGCTGCCTGAGCGCTCGTCTGCCGCGAGTGCAGGGCTTGAGGGAGAAGATGCTGATCGGTCGGACCGACGATCCCCACAACCCGTGTAGGGTGGCGGCCGTCAAGGTCTCTCATCCGTTTGGGAGGGGATCGCGAAACCCATCTGGGCCAGCGGCACAGGCCGCGCAAACAGGCCGGACACACGACCGCAACCGCACCGCCAGGATTCTTTCTCCCACCCCTTGCACCAACAGGGCCGTCCAGACACCATCCTACCGGGCGATGAGGCTGAACCGTCTGTATGCATCTAAGCACCAGCTGGCGTTTGTTCGCATAATTGCAAGCAAGGCGAAGCAACCTCGACGGACCGAGCGCGGTTGCATCGGGATTGCTTCGTCGCTCCGCTCCTCGCAATGACACCGTTGGATGTCGGGGCTACCTGGGTCAGGGCGGGGGCCATTCGACGTTGTCGTCGAGCGGGATCACCGGGCGCGGCAGGCGCTTCCAGTCGAAGCGGTTCAGCATCGGCGAGGTCAGGCCGGGCAGGTCGACCTCGACGATTTGCCCGGGGCCGAAGAACTCGTCGAACCCGCCCCGGAAATGGCCGCGCGACTTGACGACGACCGCGCGGGCGGCGCCGATGTCGAGCCCCATCATCTCGAAAAACACCGGGTCGGCGCATTGCACGCGGTGCGAGACGACGACAATTGTGACCCCACCCGTCTGCAGCGCCGCGCACGGCCCGAGCTCGAGCCGCATCCCGGCGTAGATCCCGCGCCGGCCGACGCAAGCGCCGTCGGTCAGGACCGTGACCGTCGCCGGCGCCGCCCAGGGCTCGGAAAAGTTTGTCGTCTCCGACCGGTTGAAATGCGCCTCGAACCGCGCGCCGGCGCCCAGCCGATGTGCCTCGGCGGCGAGCGGCGGATCGTAAAAGACGCCGAGCAGCGTGTCCTGTACCCCGGCCTCGTAAAACGCGCGCAGCAGAAAAATCGTGTTGCCGCGGCCGCCGCCGCCCGGGTTGTCGGCGACGTCGGCAAAGGCGAGCGCCGGCAATGACCGGTCCCGCCCGACCGCGAGCGCCCGTGCGACCGCCTCGTCGAGTGCGGTCAGCCGCGGGTAGAACCGCGCCCGGTTGGCCCAGCCGAGCTCGGCGATCTCGCGCGCCAACGCCTCGGCCGCGCGCTTGTCATGGCGCGCGGTCACGACGATCGCGAGCCCGTTGTCGGCGGTGTCGGCAAAGGCAAACCCGCCCATCACCGACACGTTGAGGATCTCCGGGCTCATCCGCCGCTGGCCGAATTCGATCATCTCGGCATAAGGGCCGGCGGCGGTCAGCATCGTCACCGTCGGCGGCACGATCGGCAGCCGGATGAACGCCGCTTGCGGCCGCAGCCCGGCCAGCATCTCGCGGATCGCCGCCGCCGCCTCGGCGCCGCGCTCGCGCATGTCGAGATGCGGGTTGGTGCGGTAGCCGATAAAGGCGTCGATCGAGGCGACCATCCGCGCCGACACGTTGGCGTGCAAATCGAGGGTCGCGGCGACCGGCACGTCGGGGCCGACGATCCGCCGCACCCGCTCGAACAACAGCCCGTCGGGGTCGTCCTCCTCGGTCGTCAGCCCGGCGCCGTGCGAGCAAATGTAGACGGCATCGACCGGCAACGCCGCTTTGAGCCGCCGCTCGATGGTGTCGAGCAATTCGACAAAAAAGCCGTGCTCGACCGGGCCGTTGGGCTCGGTCATCGCGAGGGCGACGCCGACCGGAACCCACGGGCCGCTGGCGTCCATCGCCGCGACAAACCCCGGCGTCTCGGGAAGCATGCCCGGCGTCGCCGTCCGCGCCTCCGAGACGATGTCGTCGCCTTCGAGCAAGGTGCGCGCCGCGAAATGCGCCCGGGTTGCGGTCGGCGCAAATTTGTTGCACTCGATCGAAAAGCCGAGCAGCGCCACGCGCGGAGGGAAGGGGTTTGGCATGCCGGGACCTGCGGGCGGTTTCCGTGGCCCGCGATCCTAGGCTATTCTTCGCCGCGCCACGCCCTGCGGCGAGAAGCAATGCCGACGATCGACGGACAGCGCGTTGTCGCCGACCTGCGGCGGCTCGCCGAATTCGGCCGGTACCAGACCGGGGTCCACCGCCCGACCTATTCGCCGGTCGACGTCGCGTCGCGGCTGTGGCTCGCCGACCGGTTGCGCGAGGCCGGGCTCGACCCGGTCATCGACGGCATCGGCAACGTGATCGGCCGTCACCCGGGCGCGGCGGCGGCTGCTGGTCGGCTCGCACAGCGAGACGCAGCCCTATGGCGGCTGGCTCGACGGCGCGCTCGGGGTGGTTTACGGCATCGAGCTCGCCCGCGCCTTTGCCGCCGACCCCGATTGCGCCGGGCTCGGCATCGAGGTCGCCGCCTGGGCCGACGAGGAGGGGCATTACGCTAGCTATCTCGGCAGCCGCTCCTATGTCGGCGCGCTCGGCGAGGACGAGATCGACCGGATCACGGGCCGCGACACCGGCAAACCGCTGCGCGACGGCGCTGGCCGAAGCCGGTTTTGCCGGGCGCCGGCGCGAGCAGGCCGAACCCGGACGCCATGTCGGCTATCTCGAAGCGCATATCGAGCAGGGCGACACGCTCGACACCTCGGGGCTGCGCATCGGCGTCGTCGAGACCATCGTCGGCATCCGCAATTTCCGCGTTTCGGTGACCGGCGAGCAGAACCACGCCGGCACGACCCGCATGGTCAGGCGCAAGGATGCCGGGGTGGCGATGGTGCGGCTCGCCACCCGCATCCACGATTGCTTTCCGCAAGTCGCCGGCCCGCGCACGGTGTGGACGATCGGCCGAATGCTGTTGGCGCCGAACGCGCCGTCGGTCGTCCCCGGCCATGCCGAAATGCAGGTCCAGTTCCGCGACGCCGACCCCGCGTGTCTCGACGCATGCGAACAGAGCCTGCTGGCGCTCGTCGCGGAGGCCGTCCGCGCCGGCCCGTGCGAGATCGAGATCGCCCCGGTCGGGCATAGCGAGCCGCGGCCGATGGACCCCGGATTTCAGGCGCTGATCGAGGCGGCGGCCGAGGAGCATGCGCCGGGAATGCACATGCGCATGCCGAGCGCCGCCGGCCACGACGCCGCCGTGCTGGCGGAGCATATGCCCGCGGGAATGATGTTTGTCCCGAGCCTCGGCGGGGTCAGCCACCACTGGTCCGAAGACACCAGGGAAGACGACATCGTCCTCGGCGCCCGCGTCTTTGCCGCCGCCGCGGCCCGCATCCTTCGCTCGGCAAAATGATCGGGCGTCGCGGCGGATCGCAGCTTTCCGTCCGATCCAGCTCATTCCGCTCGATCGCGCGGGGTTTCGCGGGTCGCTGTCGGGAGCGTCATGCCGCCCCCGCCTTTGTCGGTGCGAGGGGAAGCGAGGCGATCGGCGAGCCGGTCGTACTGGTCGGCGATCGTCAACAGCTCCGCACGTTCCTGCGTTTTGTCAAAGGCGGCGGCTTGTCGTCGTAACTGCGCGGCCGTGTGCCGATATCGACTCGCCCGGGTCTCGGGCATTTCGGCGATTTCCATTGGCATCCCGGGTGCTGGCTTGATCCGGCCGGATCCTTAGCACCGCGAAAAGCCGGGCGCCTGTGAAGCGCGTCACACAGCGCCAGCCGCCGCCCCGGTCACCTACGACCAAACGGCGGCGCTTCCTATCGCTTGAAAAGATGGTGCCCCGAGTTGGATTTGAACCAACGGCCTACCGCTTACGAAGCGGTTGCTCTACCACTGAGCTACCGGGGCGATGACCATGATTGATAGCGTGTTCGGGCGGCCGAGCCAAGCCGCTTGGCGGCGCTTGGGTCAGCGGCTCGCCGGAGCAACCGCGGGCAGAGCCGCGGGAGCGGAGATTGCGCCGGTTGCGGCGCGACGCCTCGACCGTGATCGGCGGCAAACGAGCCGTGCCGGCGGCAGCCGGAGTTCGCCAGGCGAGCGTGTCGAAGGCGCCGCAGCGCGGACACCGCGAACCCCACTCGATGCTTTCGCCGCCGCAATTGGCGCAGACATGGCGCGGGTCGGGCAGGGCGTGGACGGCGCGGTCGAGCCATTCGCGCATATGGCCGAGATCGCCGCGCTCGGCCTCTTCCAGCCGCGCCATCATCAGGCACAGCCGCGGCGTGGCACGGTCGGGGCTGAGGCTGAGCCGGTGCGCGGCGGCGACAGCAGGCGGGACAGCGCCAGCCGGCGGGACGCCGACAGCCGGCAGGACAGCGCCGGAATTCGCCGGAAGCGGCGCCAATGGCGCGGGCTCCGCCGCCAACGCGCGTTCGAGATGGCGCCGCGCCTCGCCCCAAAGCTGGGCCGCGAGCGCCGCTTCGGCCAAGGCCAGATGGCTTTCGCGAGCCGAGGGGTTCTGCGCCGCGAGGCGTCCGAACCTGGCGACGCGGGCGAGCGGGGTTTCGTCCCTGCCGATCTCGCCATAGGCCTGCGCCAGCTCCGGATGAGGGGCGGTCCGCCAGGCGCGCTCGATCGCCCGTCCGGCGCGGCCGGTGCGGCCGGCGTCCAGCAGCAGGCGCGCATGGTGCGCCGCCGGGACGGCGAGATCGGGCGTCAACGCCTGCGCTTGCGCGGCCAACGTCACGGCGCGCCGGGGGTCGCCCTCTGTCGCTGCGGCGCAGCTGAGCTCGTAGAGGATCACGCCGCGGTGACGGCTTGCGAGATCAGCCGCGATGAAATGGCGCTTTGCCGCCTTGTCGAGCGCGTCGCGGGCCGCAAGCCAGCGACCGTCTCGGGCTTCGAGGTCGAACAGGCTCGCGACCGCCCACGCCGCCGTCGGGCGCAACGCGGCGGCGCGCCCGGCGAGACGGCGCGCGGTGTCGCGGTCGCCTTCGCGCAGGGCCTGGTTGAGCAGCCCGCGCAATCCCAAAAATTCGGTCTCGGGGCGGTCGAGCATCGCGGTGAAGAAGTTTTTGGCCGCCGACTCGTCGCCGCCGATCTGCGCCGCCTGGGCCGAGAGCAGCAAGGTCAGGGGCGGTTCGGCGAGCAATGCCTCGGCCCGGCGCGCGTAGCGCCGCGCCTCTTGCGGATCGCCGGCCGCGACCGCGACCATGCCGCGGGTCAGCGCCTCGTATCCGGCGCGCCGGCGCCGCTCGCGCCGCCGCCGGAAAAACATCCCGGGACTGCCGAGGATCAACGACAGCAGCCACAACAGCAATGCCACCGCGAGCGCCGCCAACGCCGCGGCCGCGATCAGCACGCCGACCGAGGTCAAGATCTGCCAGCCGTGCCAGACGATCTCGACACGGCCCGGGTTGTCGGCGAGGAACACCGCCGCCGCGGCCAGCGCCACGATTGCGACCAGCGCGAAGATCGCTCGCATCAGGACGGGCTTTTCGGCGCGGCCGGCGGCGGCACCGCGCTTGGGGCCGGTGCGGCGGCGGGAGCGGCGGCGGGGGCCGCCGGGGCGCCGAGGCGGGCGGTCAGCAGGTCCTGCAGATGCTTCAGCGCCGCTTGCGCGGCGAGCCGCCGCCGCGCCATCTGCAACCAGGGTTGCGCCGCCTCGGCATCGGCGCCGGTCAGCTTGTCCATTGCCGTTACGGCGGCGGCGAGGTCGTCCTGCGCCAGCGCCGAGCGCGCGGCGTCGACCGCGGCCTCGGGCCCGGTTGTCGCCGCGCCCTCGATGCGGCGGATCGTAACCAGCCCGCGCAGACGGTCGAGCGCCGCCTGCCACCATTGCGCTTTCCCGCCGATGCTTTCGGGATGACGACCTCCCCGGCAGGCGCGTCCAGCCGCTGGCGCAGCACGTCGCGGCCGGCGACGCCGTCGCGGGCGGGGTCGGCCAACGGCTCGGCGGCCGCGGCGAGGTCGGGGTCGCGCGCGGCAAGGGTTTGAACGCGGCGTATTCCCCCGCGAACGGCCGGGCCTGCTCGACCGCTTCGCGCATCTGCAACAGCGCCAGCAGCAGCACCGAGCCGCTGCGGTCGGCATCGCTCTGCGCCTGCACCTGATGTTCGAGCGCGGCCAGCCGGTTGGCCAGGTCGCCGCCGGCGGCGACGCGCTGCGCCAGCTCCTGCTGAATTTTTTGGATTTCGGCGGTGTCGCCGGCGTTTCGCGCCGCCGACTGCGCTTCGACCGCGTCGAGCCGCTGCGTCAACTGCGCTAAGGCCGCCTTTGCCGCTGGCCCCGCTTCGGCGCTCTGGCGCAGGTCGTTGACGGCTGCGTCCAGCGCGCCGACGCGCTGAGCCAGTGCGGCTTGCGCCGATTTGATCGCGTCGGCGTCGACCGGCGGGGGCACGGGGCGTTGCTCGAGCGCGGCGACCCGCGCGGCGAGCGCGTCGTAATCCGCTGCTGCCGGAGCCGCACCCCAGGGCAGCATCGGCGCGACGGCGGGCGCCCAGAACGGCGACAATGCCACCGCGGCGATGACCAGCACCAGCAACGCGGCAAGAGCCCGAGAGCCGCAATCGGACGCGCGGCGCCGGGGGACCGCGCGGGCGGCGGCGTCTCCGGCGGGGGCGGCTCGGGCGGGGGCTGCTGCGGCCGGAGACGGTTCGAGCGCGGCGGGAGGTGCGGCGGGCTCCTCGGCAGATGGTTCGGGGCGTGCTTCCGACATCGCGGGTTTCCGTTGTGCTCAGCCGTGCCGGCGGCAGGCGTCACGCGGTCGAGCCGATCGAGCAGCGCCCGCTGGTCCGGCCGTTCGGCGACGTGACGCCGCGCCAGGGCACGGCGGCGAGAGGCTCGTCGGCGGCGGCGCTGATCGACAGCGCGGTGGCCGTCCGGCAACCTTCCGAGACGCCGGCGCGCTCGGCGAGCCGGACGAAAGATTGCCGAGGTGCGCGGCGAAAAGAACAGGGCGAAATCGATCTCTCCCGCGCCGAGGGCATTTGTCGCGGCCAAGCTGAGCGAGGCAACCGGCCGGGCGTCGTAAAGAACGCTGCGCTCGACGTCAAAGCCGCGGCCCCTAAGCTCACCGGCAAGGTCGCCGGCGACGGCGCTGCCCGAGACATGCAGCAACCTGCCGTCCTGCGGGCATAGAAGCTGCGCCGCCAGACGCACCAGATCGGCAACGTCGCCGCCGGCGCTTTCGACCCGGGCAAAGCCCTCGGCCCGCGCCCGCGCGGCGGTGGCGTCGCCGACGGCGAACAGCGGCACCCCGCGCTCGCCGCTCGCCCGCGCCACGGCGCGCACCCCGTTGGCGCTGGTGCACAGCACCGCCTGGACGCCGGCGAGGTCGACCGACGCGCCGCGAAAATCGATCTGGATCATCGGTTCGATCAGGGCGTCGACGCCGCGGGCCGCAAGCGCCGACGCCAGCGCTTGCGCCTCCTCGCGGGGCCGCGTGACCAGCGCCCGCATCCCCTGCCGCAACGCGATCGAAGCCATCGATCTTAATCGCCCAAACCGGCCACCGCCGCAAGGACGCCGCGCCCCGCCGCGACCGATTGAGAGACGGCGGCAGGGCGAGATGACTTCGGGCCGCGGCAGGACTATCTTCGGGCGCCCGATCGGATCGCGGAAGAGTGCCGATGTCGCTGACCCGAGGCCGTGGAGCGCGTGTTGCGGATGCTGCATTCGTATGGGGAATGCGGCTCCTCGTTGGCGTCGTGACGATGTCGCCGATACCGGCCTTGGCCCAGGCGGCGGAGGCGCCGTCGACCGTCCTGCATCTGAGCCAGACGGCCGAGCGCAAGGTCGTGCGCGACCTGCTGCGGGTCGAGTTGCGAGCCGAGGAGACCGGCGCCGACCCGCTCGCCCTGCAAGCCGGGGTCAACCGGCGGATGACGGCGGCGCTGGATCGCGCCCACCAGGTGCAGGGGGTCGCGGTCGAAACCGGGACCTACGCGGTCGACGAGGAGCAGCCGCAGAATGCCCCGTCGCGTTGGCGCGCGAGCCAGTCCTTGATCCTGACCGCGAAGGCCGCCGACGCCCTGTTGAAACTCGCCGGGACCCTGCAGTCCGACGGCCTCTTGATGTCGTCGATGGCTTACGAGCTCTCGCCCGAAACCGTGCGCGGGGCCGAGGAGGATCTCACACGAGGCGCTGGCCGGGCTCGCCCAGCGCGCCTCGTCGATCGCCGACCGGGAGCATCTGTCGGTATTGCGCTACCGCGACCTGCGCGTCGGCAATGCCGAGACCGGGGCCAGCCGATGCCGCGCTTTGCCGCGATGGCGATGGCGGCTCCGGTCGCCCAGCCCGGCGAAGCGACGATCCGGGTCACGGTCGCCGCCGATCTGCTGCTCGGCCCGCCGCACCCGTAGGCCGCGCGGCATGTTGCTTCCCGATCCGCCCCTGCTGGTGATCTCCGACCGCAGCCAGGCGCGCCGGCCGCTGGTCGAGGTGGCCGAGGCGGCGTTCGCCGGCGGCTGCCGCTGGTTCAGCCTGCGCGAAAAGGACCTCGCGGCCGATGAACGCCGCGGCTCTGCTGGCGGCGCTGGTCGAGCTCGGGCACCGCTTTGGCGCGGTCGTGACCGCCCATGAGGATGTCGACGCGGCAATCGCGGCAGGCGCGGACGGCGTCCACCTGCCGGGCGGCGCGATCCGCGCGCGGCGCGAGCACGGCTACCCGGCGGACTGATCGGGGCCTCGGCGCATTCCGCCGCCGAAGCCGCCGCGTTGTTGCGCGCCGGCGCCGACTACGTGACCGTGAGCCCGGTTTTTCCGACCGCGAGCAAGCCCGGCTATGGCCCGGCGATCGGGCTCGACGGCCTCGCCGGACGGTCGCGGCGGCGCGCGGCGCCGGTCGTAGCGCTGGGCGGCATCACCCCGGACAATGCCGCGCTGTGCCGGGCTGCCGGGGCCGTCGGCATCGCGGTCATGGGCGAAGTGATGCGCGCCGATGATCCGCAGGCGACGGTTGCGCGGCTGATCCACGCGTTCTCGCAAAAGCCGCGGTTTAGCCGGCGCCTCACCTCGGCCCTTCATCGGCGCGGTGCTTGCGGCTAATGTCTGCCGAGAGGCAAGGGTGAGAACCGGCATGGGCAATATCAACGCCAGCGTCGATCTGCGCCGCGACGGCAATGTCGCGGAGGGCAGCGGTCGCGGTCGTCACCGTCGACAATCCGCCGGTCAACGCCTGAAGCACGAGGTCCGCGCCGGGCTCGCCGAGGCGCTGCGGCAGGCGCGCGACGATGCAGCGGTAGAGGCGGTCGTCATCGCCTGCGCCGGGCGCACTTTTTTGCCGGCGCCGACATCACCGAATTCGGCAAGCCGCCGCAGACGCCGGGTCTCGGCGAGGTCATCGCGCAAATCGAGGCGATGCCGAAGCCGGTCGTCGCGGCATTGCACGGCACCGCGCTCGGCGGCGGGTTCGAGGTGGCGCTCGGCTGCCATTTCCGCGTCGCGGTCTCCGGCGCGCGCGTCGGCTTGCCCGAGGTCAAGCTCGGGCTGTTGCCCGGCGCCGGCGGAACGCAGCGCCTGCCGCGCCTCGTCGGACCCGAAAAGGCGCTGCGGATGATCGTCACCGGCGACCCGATGGCGCCACCGAAGCCTTAGCGGACGGCGTCGTCGACGAGATCGCCGAGGGAGATCCGCGGCGGCCGCGGTCGCCTTTGCCCGCCGCGTCGTCGCCGAGCGCCGCCCGCTTCAGACGGGTCCGCGACCGCGACGACAAGCTCGTGGCGGAGGGCTTTGCCGATGCGGCCGAGGCGCTGACCCGCCGCCAGCGCGGCCGCGAGGCGCCCGCCGCCTGTGTCGAGGCCGTGCGCAACGCCATCGTGC
>CAVZJF010000055.1:0-57055 GCA_963775525.1 uncultured Alphaproteobacteria bacterium
CGCCGGGCGTGATCCAGCCGCATACGAACCTTGCCAGCCCATCAATACTCTCATAGGGCGCAAGCAGCGTCGGCTTGCTTTTCGTGATTTTGTTCTCTTTTGGCCCGACCCCGGTCGCTGGTCTGTGGCATCAGCGTCCGGCGCCGGCAGGAAGCGGCCAGCCGATCCAGCTGCACAGGGCTTCGCCCATGACGAGGTCGAGGTCGCGGCCCTTGAGCCACGGAAATTCCTCGGTGAACAGGGTCACGCATTGCCGCCAGGAGCAGGGCATGCGGGTGATGTCGGTGCCCCAGAACATCCGCTCGGGGCCGAAGGCGTCGAAGCAGCGGTGCAGATGCGGATGGAGGCTCGGGAACGGGTATGCGTCCTCGGCGTAGCCAGCCTGCCCGGTCGCCTTGACCGCCACGTTCGGGTATTTGGCCAAGGCCAGCAATTCCGGCTGAAGGCGATAGGCCGTCTCGCCCATGCTGGCGCGCGGCACGCCCATATGGTCGACGATCAGCTTCAGGCCGGGGTGATGCTCGGCGATCCTGCCGACGGTCGGCAGGAACATCGCCGCACCGAGTGACACCGGCACTTGGGCGCGCTCGGCGGCGGACCACAGCCAGTCGAGCGTGCCGTCGGTGAACCAGGATTGCGGGTGCCGCTCATTGGTATAGAACCGCAGGCCGAGCATGCCCGGCCGCTCCTTCCAGCGCGCGACGAGGTCGCTGCCGTTCGGGTCGTCGAGGTAGAACCAACCCATGATCGCGAAACGGTCGGGGTATTTGCGCACCGTCTCGACCGCCAGATCGTTCGAATCCGGGTCCCACAGCACGGGGTGGACCAGCGCCCGGTCGACGCCGGCCTCATCCATGCCGGCGATCGCCTGCTCGGCCGAATAGGGCTCTTGGCGATGATGCGCGGACGGTGTGCCCTTTTCCCAGAGATGGATCTGCGCGTCGACGATCAACATGGGCTTCCTCTTTTTAAGCGAGTCACTCCTTGCCGGTGCGGCCGGGGAAGGGGTCCGGGCCCGGGTCGCGGCCGGCGGCAAATTCGGCCAGCCGGCCGAGGTAATGGGCCCAGCCTTCGGCATGGCCGGCGCATTGCTCGACATTGGGCAGGCCGGTGTGGGTCAGGCGCAGCAATGTTCCGTCCGGCGGCTGCTCGATCAGGTCGATCTCGACCAGGCTCGACCCCGGCGGCACAGCCTCGCTGCCGTCCCAGCCGAAGCTGTAGGCCAGGCGGTGCACCGGCACCACCTCCCGGAAGGCGCCGCGGGCGAAGCGAGCGCCGGTGACATTGACGAGATAGAGCCCGCCGGGCTGCGGCTCGACCTGCGCCTCCGTTCCCATCCAGCGCAGGATCTTCTGCGGATCGGTCAGCAGGGCGAACACCGCGGCGGGCGGCGCCGGGATGTGCGTCTCGCGGCGGACGACGAGGGCCTCTGCATCGGTCTTCCCATGGTGCGATGGCCTGCCGCGCCGATGGAGGTGCGACGGCGCCGGGCTTTGCCCAACGAATAGACCGGCGGGGCCGGCGGCGCCATCGCCGCGGCGCGGATGACAGGAGAGCGGCCCTGGCGTCATGATCGCGGCATGGACCTGCCAATGGATCTGCCCGCGCCCCTCGCCTGGCTGGTGGACAAGGCCGGCGCCTCGCCCGGCCCCGACCGGTTCCTGGCCGAGCTCGGCGGCCGGCTGCTGGCCGATGGCCTGCCGCTCGCCGGCGGCGCCCTGACCTTGGCGGTGCCGCATCCGATCATCGCCCGCCGCACCTGGCTGTGGCGGGCGGAGACCGGGGCGGTGATCGAGGCGCTGGGCTTCGCCGGCGCTCCGCCCGGCCAAGCCGGGCGCGACTGGCTGGCTGGGCTCGGCCCGGTGCACGCAGGACACGATCGGCCGAGGGCTGGACGGTCCAGGCCCGGACAGTCCGGTGCTGGGCTGGGCCGGGACCCGGCCGTTCGGCGCCGCCGAGGCTGGCCGGCTGCGCCAGGCCGCGCGCTTCGCCGCGGCGCCCTTGGCCGCCCTGGCCGCGCGGGCGGCGCTGGCAGCGTTGCTCGAGGCCTATCTCGGCCGGCGCAGTGCCGCCCGGGTGCTGGCCGGCGCGCTGCGCCGCGGCACCGGGGAGACCATCCGCGCCGTGCTGCTCTCTGCCGATCTGCGCGATTTCACCGCCCTGTCTGAAGCGACCGAGCCCGCGGCGATGATCGCCGCCCTCGACGCCTGGTTCGACCGCGTCGCCGGGGCGGTGCACGCCTTCGGGGGCGAGGTGCTGAAGTTCATCGGCGACGGCGTGCTGGCGATCTTCCCGGTCACCGGCGCGCCGGCCGAGGCCTGCGATGGCGGCGCTGCGCGCGGTCGTCGCCGCCCGCGCCGGCATGGCCCATCTCGATGCGGTGCGGCAGGCGCAAGGGCTGCCGCCGCTGCCCTTCGGCGCGGCGCTGCATCTCGGCGAGATACTGTGGGGCAATATCGGCGCGGCCGACCGGCTGGACTTCACCGCCATCGGCCCCGCGGTCAACCTGGTCAGCCGGCTGGAGGGGCTGTGCCGGCCGCTCGGCCGGTCGGTGCTGATCTCGGGCGCGGTCGCCGCCGAGACCACCACGCCGCTGGTCCCGCTGGGCGAACACGTGCTGCGCGGCATCGCCGCGCCCTGCGCCGTCTTCACCCTGCCGGACGCGTGAGCACCGTCGCCGGGAGGGGGCCACAGGTCAGGTTGGCCTCGGCGAAGCGCTACGAGAAGATCATGGACTCGTAGGTGCCCGTGCGCCGCGGCCGCACATCGAACTGCTCGGCCGAGATCATCCCCGCGCCGGCTTCAGTTGCGGCCAGGAGGCGCTCGATCGGTAGTTTCAGCAATAGGTGACACAGGACGCGCGCCGGCACCTCGCCACGCCCTTCGTCATGATCATGCCAGACGGCGCGATCGGCGGGTTCTATACGCCTCGATGCAGCACTGCGGCTGCAAGAGCTGCCAGAAGGCTCACCAAGCGGTTGCCGTGCTACCCGCTGTTTGCCGGCGACGTTCATCGGCCGCCAGGCCATCGACCGGCAGTACCCGGTCAAGGGTGGGGAGTTTCCCGTTGCTCGATGCGCTGTATTTGCACGCGAGCTTCTTGCGGCTGCCGGGGCGGTGATGATCGCCGTGCGGGCATCCATCCTGACTCACTTTCTCAGCCAGTCTCGACATCCGGGGGAAAATCCTGGCAAGGTTGGATGAGTTCGGCCGGGGTGCTTCTCCGATCGGCCGCCAAAGAAAGGAGCGCAGATGCGGTCGAGCGGATCGATGCGCGCGCAAATCGGAACACTAATCGTCGCGACGAGCCTCGTTCAGCTCGCCAACGGTTTCTTCGGCACCTTCATCTCCTTGCGAATAGCGACCGAGGACTTCGGGCCGACCATGGCCGGTCTCGTGCTCAGCAGCTATTTGCCGGCTTCACATTGGGCGCTTTGCGCACCGGACGCATCATCGAGCGGGTCGGGCACATCCGCGCCTACGCCGCCTTCGCCGGGCTGGTCGTCGCTGCGACCGCGGCCATGCCGCTGCGAGTCGGACCGCTGCCCTGGTTGGTTCTGCGTGCGGTCGTCGGGTTCGGCTGCGCGGGGCTCTTCGTCACAACTGAGAGCTGGCTCAACGCCAAGGCCGAGCCGAGCGAGCGCGGGCGGGTCTTCTCGGTCTACATGGTCGGCACATTCCTCGCGCTCGCGGTGGGGCAGGTCCTGATCGGCCGGGCCGAGATCGAAACGGCAGCGCCGTTCAATGCGATCGCTGCCCTGTTCGCCGTGGCGCTCGTCATGGTCAGCACGACCCGGGCCGAGCCGCCGGGGGTGACAGCCGACGCGACGCTGCCGTTACGCCAGCTCTGGCGCGCGGCACCCGTCGCCGTCGTCGGCTGCGTGCTGAGTGGGCTCATCAGCAGCGCGTTCTACGCGCTCGTTCCCGCGTGGATGCAGGATGAAGGCATCGCGCGCGAGACGATCGCGATCTCTATGCTGGCGGCGGTGCTCGGCGGGCTCGCGTTCCAGGTTCCGGTCGGCCGGCTCTCGGACCGCTTCGACCGGCGCCTCGTGCTGGCCGTGCTCGGCCTTGGCTTTGCCGGCACTGCTGTCGCCTTGATCCTTCTGCCGCCCTCCTGGCCGGTGGTCCTGCCGGCCGCCGGGTTGCTCGGCGGCTTCCAGCTTGTCGAGCGTGGTGCGCCATCCCTCTGGCGCGCTCGCCACCATCGGCGCGGCGATCGACGGATCGAGGAAAGTGTAGGTCTGCACCACGTCCATCTGCGTCCCGCCAAGCTCATCGGAGAAGTCGACCTCGATGTAGGTGCGGAACAGCGGTTCGCCGGCGCTGTTGGTGACGTGCATGTCGATTACTAGCCGGGTGTGGGCGTCAATTTCAACGAACGTGCCGCGGTACCAGTGCTCCTCGCCCGCAGGCGAGCGCATGCAACCTCGAACAAGCCGCCGACCTCATCTGCACCTTGGCCGCAGAAACGGTGAAGGTCTCCGGGCTGAACCAGCGCTTCACGTCGTCAGCGGAGCTCCAGGCCTTAAACACCATCTTCGCGCCAGGCATGGAAGACACGGGAAAGCCTGAAGTGGCGGCGGTTGCTGCACGGCAGCGGCCTTTTTCCTTGGACAGACCACCACGAGTCATCATCACCTCCTTCGGTTTCTAGGGATTTGAGGTACTTCCAACCGGTCGAGGCGGTGCTTCCGCTCGATCCGCCGGGCGTTGATCCATTGCTCGGCGTGGCTGAGCGCCTGAGGCTCGATGGCGCAGGTGCGGATCCGGCGACCTTCTCGGAACGCACTCAGCAGGCTGTCGGGTTGACGGGCGGCGTGATCATGATACGGTGGGTGCGGCAAGGGGAACCACCGGATATAGCGATGACGACCTATATGCCGTTTGATCGCGAGCAGCCGTTTCTGCTGCCGCCGGATGTGAAGGATTGGCTGCCGGCGAACGACATCGCGCATTTTATCGTGGCGGCGGTGAAGCGGGTGCGGCTGGCGGCGTTTCACACCAACTCTCGGCCGAGCGGCAAGCCGCAATACCATCCGCCGGCTGATGCTGGCGCTGCTCGTCTACAGCTATGCCAACGGGGTTTGCTCGTCGCGGCGGGTCGAGCGGGCGACCTACCGAGACGTCGGCACTCGTTTTATCGCCGCCAACACGCACCCCGACCACGACACGATCGCCAACTTTCGCCGGACCAACAAGCAGGCGTTTGAAGCGGCGTTTCTGCAGGTGCTGCTGCTGGCGCGCGAGATGGGGCTGTTGCGGCTCGGCACGGTGTCGATCGACGGGACCAAGATTGACGCCAATGCTTCGAAGATCCGCTCGCTGCGCGGAGCCTGTCCTCGGGCCGGCCGTATGCCGGACCCGTGGGACCGGGCACAGGTGCTGCGCGACAAACTCATCGCCGACATCGCCGCCCTGACCGCCAAGGCCGAGGCGGCCGATGCCGAAGACATCGACCCGCAGGCGTTGCCGGCCGAGATCGCCCGGCGCGAAGCCCTCAAGGAAAAGCTCGAGGCCGCCTGCGCGCGGCTGGAGGCGGCGGCCAAAGCCGAAGCGGATGCCGAGCAGCCGCAATACGAGGCCCGGCAGGCGGCCTATGAGGCCCGGAAAGGCCGCCGCGGCCGGCCGCCCAAACCGCCCGGCGAGACGCCGCCGCCCGACCGGCAGACCAACCTGACCGACCCCGATTCGCAGTTGATGCGCAAGTCCAAAGCGCATGAATACCGCCAAGCCTACAACGCCCAGGCGGTGGTTTGCGCCGAGGGAACACAGCTCATCCTGGCGACCAACATGGCCACCACCCCGAGCGACCAGCCGAACTTCGCGGCCACGGTCCTGGGCATGGAGAAGACCATCGGCCTGCCGCGGACGGTCTTGGCCGATGCCGGGTTCGCCAGCGGCCCGGCGGTGGCCGAGCTCGCAGCCCGCAACATCGAGCCCTTGGTGGCGATCGCCCGCACCCAGCCGCACCGGCCCTACGACTTCCGGCCCCCACCCGAGCCCAAGCCCGAGCGGCGGATCGCCGAACCCTGGCGCCTCGCCATGCAGGCCAAGCTGGAGAGCGAAGATGGCAAGACCCGCTACCGCAAACGAAAACAGACCGTCGAGCCGGTCTTCGGCATCATCAAGAGCGCCATCGGGTTCACCCGCTTCCACCTGCGCGGCCTGCAAAACGTCGCCGCCGAGTGGCTCCTGATTGCGCTGGCCTACAACTGCCGCCGGCTGCACAACCTGCGGCCCGCCTGAGCCAACCCGCAATCACTCTTGATATCTACCGAGAATGCAAATCCGACACGCTGCTAGCCCGGATATCTCAAAGGGGAGGCGCATCGGGGCTGAATTGAGAAAATCGTGTTGCAACAGCGGTTTGTCTCAGGATCAGGGGAAGCCCGATGCAGACAGAGTGTAGCGCGGATTTGTTCGGTTTTACACCAGTCGACGGGCGCGCGGTGGTGGCTGCGTTCGACGGCGGCAAGATGACCTCGGACGCCGGCGCGATGCTGCTTGGCGCCACCGACCGGGCGATCGGGTTGATCGCGCGGTTTGCCGGCTGCTTCAAGGACCACCGCGCGCCCGATCTGATCGAGCATCGGGTGGCGACCCTGGTCGGGCAGCGGGTATTGGGGATTGCGCTGGGTTACGAGGATCTGCTCGACCATGACGAGCTGCGCCATGATCCGGTGATGGCGATCCTGGCCGGCAAGCTTGAAGCGCGGCGCGCGGATTGTGCGCCCTTGGCCGGCAAATCGACGCTCAACCGGCTGGAGTCGAGCCGGGCGGAGCCGACCCGTTATCACAGGATCAGCTCTGATGCGGCGGCGATCGAAGGGCTGTTTGTCGATCTGTTTCTCGACGCGCAGGCGGCGGCGCCGCGGCAGATCATTCTCGACCTCGACGCCACCGACGATCCGCTGCACGGGCATCAGGAGGGGCGCTTCTTCCACGGCTATTACGACAATTACTGCTATCTGCCGCTTTACATCTTCTGCGGCCGCCATCTGCTGGCGGCCAAATTGCGCCCGGCCAACATCGACGGCAGCGCCGGCAGTATCACCGAGGTGGCGCGGATCGTGGCCCGGATCCGGCAGCGCTGGCCGGCGGTGCGCATCCTGTTGCGTGCCGATTCGGGTTTTGCCCGCGATGATCTGATGGCGTGGTGCGAGAATAACGGCGTGGATTTTCTGTTCGGCCTGGCCCGCAACCGCCGGCTGGTCGCCCAGATCGAAGCCGAACTGGCCGAGGCCGCCGAGCTGAGCGGCAGGACCGGCAAGCCGGCGCGCCGCTTCAAGGACTTCACCTGGCGGACGCGGGACAGCTGGAGCGGCGAGCGCCGGGTCGTCGCCAAGGCGGAATGGACCGGGGGCGAGGCCAATCCGCGCTTTATCGTCACCTCGCTGACGCGCGATGAGCACCAGGCCCGCCACCTCTACGAGAAAGTCTACTGCGCTCGCGGCGAGATGGAAAACCGCATCAAGGAATGCCAGCTCGACCTCTACGCCGACCGCACCTCGGCCAAGACGATGCGCGCCAACCAGTTGCGCCTGTTCTTCGCCTCAGTGGCCTATATCCTCTTATGCGCCTTGCGCCGCATCGGCCTTGCCGACACCCAATTCGCCAAGGCCACCTGCCGGACGATCCGCCTCAAGCTGTTGAAAATCGGAGCTCTCGTGCGCATCAGCGTGCGCCGCATCAAGCTCGCCATGCCCTCGGCTTCCCCCTATCAGGCCGAGTACCAAGCGGCCCACGCTGCGCTCGCCACAAGCGCCAACTGACCCCGGGAAAAGGCAGCGAAAATAATGACCCAAAGCCGGGATCCAACGGCGCCCGACAACACCCCCTATCCGTGTCGCCAACTCGCCCAGACTCGCCTAACGCGAACCGCCTCAGCTCGCCCCCGGCAAACCGCCCCGCTGTGCGAAATGCGGGCTAAGACACGATCCTAAAAGTCGACAAGCCCGGCCATGACAGTTGAGTGAGGTCTTTAGTCTGCGTCTGAGCACTAGAGCACGATCCTAAGAGTTTAAATCAAAAAATGATTTTCACGATCTTGATTTTGTGATTCAAGATGTTGGCTGGGGTTGGGGGCCAGCATCGGATGGCAAGACCCTATTCACAGGACCTTCGCGATCGTGTGGTTGGATCGGTTGCCGGCGGCCGCACCTGTCGGGCGGCGGCGGCGCTGTTTGGGGTGAGCGTTGCCAGCGTGGTGAAATGGTCGCAGCGCTGGCGCGCCACCGGCAGCGCCGCACCCAAGCCGATGGGCGGGTGGCGGCCGCTCCTGCTGAAAGGCGAGCGGGAGTGGCTGTTGGCGCGGATCGCCGAGAAGCCGGACCTGACCTTGCGCGCGGTGGTGGCCGAACTGGCCGAACGCGGCACGCCGGCGAGTTACGGTGCAGTGTGGCGCTTTTTCAAGCATGAGGGGATCACCTTTAAAAAAAAGCCTGCACGCCAGCGAGCAGGATCGCACCGACATCGCCCGGCGGCGCGCCCGCTGGAAGACGCATCAGGGCCGGTTTGATCCGCGGCGCCTGGTGTTTCTCGACGAAACTTGGGCCAAGACCAACATGACCCGCCGCCACGGGCGCTGTGCGCGTGGTGCCCGGCTGGTGGCCAAGGTGCCGCACGGCCACTGGCGCACCGTGACGTTCTTGGCGGCCTTGCGCTGCGACCGCATCACCGCGCCCTGCGTCATCGACGGGCCGATCAACGGCACCAGCTTTCGTGCCTATATCGAGCAGTTTCTGGTGCCTACCTTGAGCCCCGGCGACATCGTCGTCATGGACAATCTCGGCAGCCACAAGGGCCAGGCGGTGCGCCGTCTGATCCGCGGCGCCGGCGCCAAGCTGTTCTTCCTGCCGCGCTACTCGCCCGATCTCAATCCGATCGAGCAGGTCTTCGCCAAGCTCAAGACCCTGCTGCGCAAAACCGATCCGCGCACAATAGAGACCACCTGGCGCGGCATCGGCGCGCTCCTCGACCTCTTCACCCCGCAGGAATGCACCAATTACCTCGTGAACGCCGGCTATGCTTCAAACTAACAGGATCATGCTCTAGTGTTCCGAATGTAACGCTTGATACCCACTCTCTTTCCGTCATGCCCGCGAAAGCGGGCACTCGGGGCGGCGAATACTGTGCCCAACAACTCCTGCACCCCCGCTTTCGCGGGGGCGACGAGGAAGAGAAAATTGGGACCATCTGTTCGGTTCATGCCACTAGGGGTTCGCTTTTGCTCGGGGCGACGCGACCGGGCCGCGCGTCGAGCCGAGTGACAAGACCGACAGCGGTGGATCGCGGTGCGCGTGACTTTCATCGCGGCCCGCCGCTAATCCCGGTCGAGCTTCACCCAGGTCAGCTCGTGCTTGTTGTGGAACAGGTGGCGCAGCTGCGAGCCGGGGATCGCGGCAAAGCGGCGGGCGACGGCGTGGTCGGTCGCGCCCTGGAATTTGACCGTGCACACAAAGCGCGCGGCAGGTGCCGGCGGCAAGCCAGCGCTCGACCAGCGCCAAC
Organism: uncultured Alphaproteobacteria bacterium; assembly: GCA_963775525.1. Taxonomy (GTDB): domain Bacteria; phylum Pseudomonadota; class Alphaproteobacteria; order ATCC43930; family CGMCC-115725; genus AP-15. The sequence continues at coordinate 9,511 of CAVZJF010000055.1, forward strand.
AGCCGCGCCGGATAGCACACGACATCGCGAAAACAGCCAGTCGACCGGACCGACCGAATATCGGGTCGAGGGCAAAGGCGCTTTCGCGGCGGTGCTCGACGCCCGGCAGGCCCGCGATCTCCGGCGCCAGCGGCGCCTTGTCGACGCTGATCACATGCGCGCCCATCTGCTGCAAGGCCCAGCTCCAGCCGCCGGGGCTGCTGCCGAGATCGAGACAGATCTCGCCCGGTCGCGGCCGGCGGCCGATCACGGTCAGCGCCTCCCATAATTTCAGATAGGCGCGGCTCGGCGGCGCCGGTGCGGTCTTCGACAAACTGCGCCTCGCCGTTGGGAAACGGGCTCGTGCACCGCGGCGCCGCCAGCACGGTCCCGGCGTCGAGCAGCGTCCACGAGCCGAGCGGGGCCGTCGGCGCCGGTGCTCCGAAGACCAGCGGCTTGGCCGAGACCTTGGGCAACTGTCGCTGGATCAGCACCGCGCGGCGATGCAGAACCGGCGCATAAACCGCCCAATTGCGCTGGATCGCGCGCAGTTTCGCCGCCGCATCCGAAATCGAGGCGATCGGGATCTCCTGCGGATCGAGCCAGACATTGGCCGCCCATGCCGCCGGCCGCGGCGGGCCCGGCGCGGTCAGCAGCCGGCCATGCGCCCGCTCGACCACTCCCAACTCGTCGGCCAGCTCGTCGACATAGCCCTCGGCGGCGAGATAGGCGGTACCAACCATCGGTCCAGCATCGCATGCGGGTGGGTTGCGCGGCACCCACTTCACGGTTGCGGACGGTCGATTGACTCGGTTCAGACGGTCGGCGCAGATTTGCCGTCGCTGACCTGAAGCCCGAATTTTGCCGCGCCCGCGATCCTCCCACGCTCGCCCGGTAGCAAGCTATGATCCCGGCCGGCCCAACATCAAAACCTCCGCAAGGGGCTGAAAGGCGGCTCGCCCGTGATACCTCGGCGAGCCATCTCGGTTTTCGCGGTGCTGTTCGAGAAGGAAAAGTGCGATGAGCAACGACCCGTCCCGCGAGCGTCCGCGCAATACCGCGCCGCATGACAGCGCAGGATTGAACCGGCGCAATCTGCTGCTGAGCGGCAGCTCGTTGTTGGCCGCATTCGGCATTGACCGCGGGCGGATTGCCGACATCCGCCGCGGCCCAGCAGCCAGCAGCCGGCCGGGGCGCCGTCGAGCGGAAAGCGGCCGAATATCCTCGTCATCTTCGGTGACGACATCGGCCAGTCGAACATCAGCGCCTACACTTTCGGGCTGATGGGCTACCGGACGCCGAACATCGACCGCATCGCCCGCGAAGGGATGATGTTCACCGATTATTATGCCGAGCAGAGCTGCACGGCCGGGCGATCGAGCTTTATCACCGGCCAGGCGACCTTCGCACCGGCCTCTCCAAGGTCGGGATTCCCGGCGCCACGATCGGGCTTCAGCGCCAAGGACATCACGATCGCCGAGGCGTTGAAACCGCTCGGCTACGCCACCGGCCAGTTCGGCAAGAACCACCTCGGCGACCGCAACGAATTTCTGCCGACCGTGCACGGCTTCGACGAGTTCTTCGGCAACCTCTACCACCTCAATGCCGAGGAGGAGCCGGAGGACCCCGATTATCCGAAGGACCCGCGGTTTCGCGCCAAGTTCGGCCCGCGCGGCGTGCTCAAATGCACCGCCACCGATGTCGACGACCCGACCGTCGACCCGCGGTTTGGCCGGGTCGGCAAGCAGAAGATCGAGGACACTGGGCCGCTGACCAAGAAACGAATGGAGACGATCGACGACGAGACTACCGGCGCGGCGATCGATTTCATCCAGCGGCAGGCGAAGGCCGGCAAGCCGTTCTTTGTGTGGATGAACACGACGCGAATGCATCTCTATCACGCATGTGCGCGCCTCGATGCGCGGGCAGAGCGGCATGCCCGACAACGAATACGCCGACGGCATGATCGAGCACGACGGCGATGTCGGCAAACTGTTGAAGAGCGCTCGACGATCTCGGCATCGCCAACGACACGATCGTGGTCTACACGACCGACAACGGGCCGCACATGAATTCGTGGCCGGACGCGGCGATGACGCCCGTTTCGCAGCGAAAAGGACACAAATTGGGAGGGCGCGTTTCGCGTGCCGGCGATGGTGCGCTGGCCGGGCCACATCAAGCCGGGGAGCGTCTCGAACGAGATCTTCTCCGGCCACGACTGGTTCCCGACACTTCTCGCGGCGGCCGGCGACACCGGTGTGAAGGAGCGCCTGCTTACCGGTTGGCAGATCGGCGGGCGCACCTACAAGGTGCATCTCGACGGCTACAACCAGCTTCCCTACCTGACCGGCCAGCAGGAAAATTCGGACCGCAAGGGCTTCATCTACTTCAACGATGACGGCCAGCTCGTCGCGCTGCGCTTCAACAACTGGAAGCTGGTGTTCGCCGAGCAGAAGACACACGGCACATTGGACATCTGGGGCGAGCCTTTCACCTTCCGGCGGCTTCCGTTGATGTTCAATCTGCGCATGGATCCTTACGAGCGAGCAGAGATCACCTCGAATACCTACTGGGATTGGACGCTCCTCAAGGGTTCCTGTTGATGGCGGGGCAGGCGATCGTCGCCGAATTCATCGCCACCTTCAAGGAATTCCCGCCGCGGCAACGGCCGCAGAGCTTCAGCGTCGACCAGATCATGGAGAAGATGCAGCAGCCGACGAACGATTGACAAACGCCGCTCGCCGGCGACTGCCGATAGGCCGGGCGTCTTCGCCCGCCCCTTGGCGCGGCTCGGCTCATTTGCCAAACTGGCCGCATGCCGAACGATCCTGACATCGCCGAACTCGCCCGGATGATCGCGAATGCGCGGCGCGCCGTCGTCTTTACCGGCGCCGGCATCAGCACCGAATCGGGGATTCCCGATTTCCGCAGCCCGGGCGGCATCTGGACCCGGATGGCGCCGATCGATTTCGCCGATTTTCTCGCCTCGGAGGAAGCGCGGCGCGAGACCTGGCGCCGCCGCTTTGCGATGGAGGAGACCTTTCGCGCGGCCGGCGCCGAACCGCGGCCATCGCGCGGTCGCCGAATTGGTCCGCCGCGGCAAGACGGCGGCGGTCATCACCCAGAACATCGACGGGCTGCACCAGGCCTCCGGCATCGCCGAGGAACGGGTGGTCGAATTGCACGGCAACACGACCTATGCCCATTGCCTCGATTGCGCGCGGCGCTACGAGCTCGAGGCGCTGCGCCTGAGCCTTCGAGCGCGACGAAACGCCGCCGCTCTGCGAGGGCTGCGGCGGCTTCGTCAAGACCGCGACGATCTCGTTCGGCCAGGCGATGCCGCCGGCGGAGATGCGGCGCGCCGAGACCGAGACGATCGCCGGCGACCTGTTCATCGTCGCCGGCTCCTCGCTCGTCGTCTATCCGGCCGCCGGGTTTCCCGAACTGGCCAAGCGCTACGGCGCCGCGCTCGCCATCATCAACCGCGAGCCGACCGGTCTCGACGGCATCGCCGATCTGGTGCTCCACCGGTCGATCGGCGAAACCCTCGGCGCCGCGGTCGGGATCGACTAACCGTCGAGGGTGGATTGACGCGATGACGGGTCAGCGGGCGGGTGCGGGGCCGAACTCGTTGTAGAGCGCGGCCCCCAACGCCTTCAGCGCGTCGTCGGCTTTGTCGCCGCCGCGATTGGTCATCATCACCATCGCGAAATCATGTTTCGGCTGCAGCATGATGTAGGCGAGGTTCATCTGGTTCGAGCCGCCGTGGAACAGAAAGGGCTCGGCCGAGATCGGCAGGCTCATCTGGCCGATGCCGAGCCCATAGCTGCCGCTCGACGGCGTGCCGACCGGCGCGTCCGGCTTTGGCGGCATGTCGATGACCATCGTGTGGAGCTTGCGGAACGTCTCCGGGTGGACCAGCGCCGGGCCGCGTTTGCCGGCGGCCGCGTGCCACCCGGCCCAGGCGGCGAAATCGAGCACCGACATGTGGACGGTCCCGGCCGGCCCGATGACCTCCGGGTTGTCGCCATTGGGGCCGGCGAGCATCGCCTTCAGCGTCCCGTCCGGCAATGTCCTGTGCCCGAGCGGCGCGTCAACCCGGCCGAGGCTCGATTGCGGCCCGAAGCCGGCGGTCTTGAAGCCGAGCGGGTCGAAGACGCGTTCGGCGATCAGCTCTTCCCAGGTCTTGGCCGCGACGCGCTCGATGATTGCGCCGGCCAAGGTATAGCCGAGGTTCGAATAGGCAAACTGCGCGCCGGGCTTTGATTGCAGCGGCTGCTTGACGAGATTGGCGACGACCCAATAGCGCAACTCGTCGAGATTGCCGGGCTGGGCAAAGGATTGCTCAAGGAGCTTGTCCTGGGCCGGGTTGTCGCTCGGGATGCCGCTGGTATGCGACAGCAACTGTTCGAGCACGATGCCGGCGACATCGGGCGCCATCGCCGCCGCGAGCTCGGGGAATACCGACCCGACCGTCGAATTCCATCGCAACCTGCCGCTCTCGACCAGCATTGCCGCCAACAGCGCGGTCATCGCCTTGGCGTCGGAGCCGAGATGAAAGCGGTCGGCGATCGCAACCGGGATGCGGGCGCCGACGCGCCTGGTTCCGACCGCGCCGGCGGCCACGACCTGGCCGTCACGCACCACCGCCGCGGCGAGGGCAGGGAGGATGAAGCGGGCGAGATAGGGCTCTAGGATCGGGTCGAGCGAGGCATGGTCGGCGGTGTTGGCGCGGGCCGGCGCCATTTCCGTCGACGCGGCGGCGATCACCATTCCCACAGGGGCGGTCAGCAACTGGCGGCGGCGCATTGCTACATCCCGGCGGCTAATCGGCCGAGCTTAAAACGCGGTCGGGGAGCGGCTCGACCGCGAGATCGGCGGCGGGTCCCGATCGCTCGGTCGCCGCTTCCTCCTGCAGCATCAAATTGTCCTTGACGCTGCCGAGGGCCGCGATAAGCGCGTCGCGTGTCCCTGCCGCGAGCCCGGCAAACGATTCCTCGCGGATCGTCAGGTTGATTTCGAGGATGCGCTCGACCACCGCCCGCGCCGCCGGCTTCAGCCACAGGGTGCGGACCCGGCGGTCGGTCGGATGGGCGCGGCGTTCGACCAGCCCCTCTTCGCTCAATTTGTCGATCATGCGCACCAGCGCGATCGGCTCGATGTCGAGCCAGGTGGCGACCTCCGCTTGGCTCACCCCCTCGCCGCGCGCGATGTAAAGCAACACCGCGGCCTGCCGCCGGGTGATCGGCAGCCCGGTCTGCCGCGCCGCCCGCTCAAAGCGCCGCTTGACCAAGCGCGACACGTCGTGGACGAGAAAACCGAAGGTGCGGTCTGACGCCGGAAATATGCCGCTCTCAACCCGCTCTGTCGCCACGTGGTTACGGGTCATCTGTCACTCCGCCCCCTGCCGCTCCGATGCGAGCGCCGGCCCCGCCCTCGCCCGACAGCGCTTCCGCCACCCGTGATCGACGGTAGGGACGGCCGACCCAGCGCGCGAAGCGTTCGAGGTAGAGATAAATCACCGGCGTCGTATAGAGCGTCAGCCATTGCGAGACCGCGAGCCCGCCGACGATCGCGATGCCCAGCGGCCGGCGCAGTTCCGAGCCGGCGCCCTGGCCAAAGGCGATCGGCATCGCCCCGAACAAAGCCGCGAAGGTCGTCATCATGATCGGCCGGAAGCGTAAGAGGCAGGCCTGGTGGATCGCCTCGCGCGGGTTCTTGCCCTCCAGCCGCTGGGCCTGAAGCGCGAAGTCGATCATCATGATCGCGTTTTTCTTGACGATCCCGATCAGCAGGATAACCCCGACGATCGCGATGACGCTGAGGTCAAAGTGAAACAGCATCAGCGCCAACAGCGCGCCGACGCCGGCCGAGGGCAATGCCGAGAGGATCGTGATCGGGTGAATGTAGCTCTCGTACAGCACGCCCAGCACGATGTAGACAACGAGGATCGCAGCGACGACGAGCAGCGGCATCGACGACAACGAGGCCTGGAACGCCTGCGCCGTGCCCTGGAACGAACCGTTCAATGTCGGCGGCGCGCCGAGCCGTTCGGCGACCGCCGCGATCTTCTCGACCGCCTGGCCGAGGGCGACGCCGGGGGCAAGGTTGAACGACAGGGTGACCGCCGGAAAGACGCCCTGGTGGCTGACCGATAACGGCGTGACCTTTGATGTGAGATGCGCAAAGGACGAAAGCGGCACCTGTGCGCCGTTCGGGCCGGAAACATAGATCTTCGAGAGCGCCGCCGAGTTGCTTTGGAATTGCGGCTGAACCTCGAGGACGACCTTGTACTGGTTGGTCGCGGTGTAGATCGTCGCGACCTGACGCTGGCCGAAGGCGTCGTAGAGCGTCTGGTCGATCAGCGCGGCCGACAGGCCGAGCCGGTAGGCGGCGTCGCGGTCGATCGCGATCGTCGTCGTCGGCGCTGCGGTCTGCTGGTCCGAGGCTACGTCCTCGAGCTCGGGCAATTTGCGCATTGCGCCTTCGAGGATCGGGGCCCAGTGACTGAGCTCGTCGTAGTCGGTGTCGGTCAGCGTGTACTGGTATTGGGTACGGCTGAGGCGGCCGCCGACGGTGATGTTCTGCGGCACCTGCATAAAGAATTTCGCACCCTCGACCGCCGCCGTTTTCTGGCGCAGTCGCTGCACGATCTGATCGGCGGTATCGGTGCGCTCGTCGAACGGCTTCAGCGCGAAAAAGATGCGGGCCGCGTTCTCGGTCGGGTTGTAGGCGTAGGCGCCGGCGAGCATGAAGATGCCGCCGACCCCCGGGTCGCGGTGGAGGATGTCGACGACTTCGTGGGCGATCTTGACTGTCGACAGGTATGAGCCGTCTTGCCTCGTATCAACCTCGCCGAACACGGTGCCGGTGTCCTGCTGCGGGAAGAACCCCTTCGGAATCTTCACATAAAGATACCCGGTTGCGACCATCAGCAGCAGGGTCGAAACCAAGGTCGCGAATTGGTGGCGGAAGACAAAATGCAGCCCGCGATCATAGCGGGCCACCACCCAATCAAAGGCGCCTTCCGCGGCCCGGTTGAAGCGGCTCGTAGAGTGCAGCCCCTGCTCCTTCAAAAACAGCGCGCACAAGACCGGCGTCAGGGTCAGCGACACCACCGCCGAGGCTCCGACCGCAACCGACACGGTGATTGCGAATTCGCGAAACAGCCGGCCGATGACGCCACCCATCGCGAACAGCGGGATGAAAACCGCGATCAGCGAAAAGGTGATCGAAATGATCGTGAAGCCGATCTGGCCTGCACCCTTGAGCGCGGCGTCGAACGGGCGCATGCCTTGTTCGATGTAGCGGACGATGTTCTCGATCATCACGATCGCGTCGTCGACGATAAAGCCAACCGAAATGGTCAGCGCCATCAACGAGATGTTGTCGAGGCTGAAGCCGGCGACGAACATGACCGCAAAGGTGGCGAGCAGCGACAACGGCACCGCCAGGCTCGGGATCAGGGTGGCCCAGATCGTCCGCAGGAATACGAAGATGACGAGGATGACGAGGGAGATCGTCAGCAGCATCGTGAGTTGCACGTCACGCACCGCCGCGCGGGTCACCTGGGTGCGGTCGAGCATCAGATCGACATGGACCGAGGGCGGGATCGACTGCTCGAGCTTCGGCATCAAATCCTTGATCGTGTCCACCAGCGCCACGGTGTTGGCGCCCGGCGCCTTTTGGATCGCGATGCCCTCGGCCGCACGATTGTCGAACCACGCGCCGGTACGGGTGTTCTGCACCGAATCGATGACGTCGCCCACATCCTGGACGCGCACCGGCGCGCCGTGGCGATAGGCGACGATCAGCTTCCCGTACGCCTTTGCGTCGAACAGCTGGTCGTTGGTCTCCAACGAGACCACCTGGTGCTCGCCCTCGATCGAACCTTTGGGCTCGTTGACGGTCGCGTTCACCAGCGCGCTGCGCACGTCCTCGAGGCCGATGCCGTGCGCGGCGAGCGCCGCCGGATTGACCTGCACCCGCGCGGCGTACAATTTCTGGCCGAAGATCGACACCTGCCCGACCCCGGGCACCGTCGACAGCCGCTCGCCAAGCACCAGGTTGGCGTAGTCGTCGAGCTTGTAGTCCGGCACCGCGTCCGAATGGACGGCATAGATCATGATCGGGAAATCCGCCGGATTGACCTTGCGGTAGGTCGGCGGGCTCGGCAGGTCCTTCGGCAGCAATCCGCTCGCCGCGTTGATCGCGGTCACCACGTCCACGGCCGCGCCGTCGATGTTGCGCGACAGGTCGAATTGCAGGGTGATCGTCGTCGTCCCGATGCCGGAGAGCGAGGTCATCTGGTCGAGCGCCGGGATCTGGGTGAATTGCTGCTCGAGCGGCGTCGCGATCGCCGAGGCCATGGTCTGCGGGCTGGCGCCGGGATAGCTGGCGGTTACCGTGATCGTCGGAAAATCGACGTTGGGCAGCGGGGCCACCGGTAAGAGACCGTAGGCCGCGATGCCAAAGACCAGCACCCCCAGCATCAGCAGCGAGGTGGCGATCGGCCGCCGGATAAAGGGTTCAGAAATGCTCATCGCGATTATTCGCGGTCACCCCGCGCGACCCGGGCGCTGCCTCATGACGCGGTTCGACTGACGGCGTCGCGGCTCGACGCCGGTGGGCCGCCGTCACTCCGCACCCTGGCGCTCCGGCTGGAGCACCGGCCGCGCTTCGCCGGCCAGCGCTTCGGCGACGCGCGACGGCCGATACGGACGGCCGATCCATTGGGCAAAGCGCTCGAGATAGAGATAGATGACCGGCGTCGTGTAAAGCGTCAGCCATTGCGACACCAGCAGGCCGCCGACGATCGCGATGCCGAGCGGCCGGCGCAGCTCGGAGCCCGCGCCCTGGCCGAGCGCGATGCGGCAAGCCGCCGAACAGCGCCGCGAAGGTCGTCATCATGATCGGGCGGAAGCGCAAGCAGGCAGGCCTGATGGATCGCCTCGCGCGGGCTCTTGCCCTCGATCCGCTCGGCCTGGAGGGCGAAGTCGATCATCATGATCGCGTTCTTCTTGACGATGCCGATCAGCAGGATGACGCCGATCATCGCGATGACGCTGAGATCGTAATGCAGAATGCATCAGCGCCAAGCAGCGCGCCGACGCCGGCCGACGGCAGCGCCGAAAGGATCGTGATCGGATGGATGTAGCTCTCGTAGAGCATGCCGAGCACGATGTAGACGACGAGGATCGCGGCGGCGACCAGCAGCGGCGTCGATGACAGCGACGCCTGGAACGCCTGCGCCGTGCCCTGGAACGAGCCGTCGAGCGTCGCCCGGCACCCGCAGATCGGCTCTGCATCGCGCTGGATTGCGTCGACCGCCTGGCCGAGCGCCACGCCCGGGCGCGAGATTGAACGACAAGGTCACCGCCGGGAACTGGCCCTGGTGGTTGACCGACAGCGATTCGACCTTCGAGGCGAAATGCGCGAAGGCGCTGAGCGGGATCTGCGCGCCGTTCGGGTCCGGCGACATAGATCTTCGACAGCGCGGTCGGGTCCGTCTGGAACTGCGGCTGGACCTCGAGGATGACCTTGTACTGGCTGGTCGAGGTGTAGATCGTCGCGACCTGGCGCTGGCCGAACGCGTCGTACAGCGTCTGGTCGATCAGCGACGGCGAGATGCCGAGCCGCGAGGCCGCGTCGCGGTCGATCTCGATCGCGATATGGGGCGCCGCGATCTGCTGGTCGGAGGCGACGTCCTGCAGCTCCGGCAACTTTCTCATCGCCGCCTCGACGATCGGCGCCCAATGGTTGAGCTCGTCGCTGGTCGGTGTCGGTCAGCGTGTATTGGTACAGCGTGCGGCTGAGCCGGCCGCCGACGCTGATGTCCTGCCCCGATTGCATGAAGAATCTTGACGCCCTGGACCGCGGCCACCTTGGGCCGCAGGCGCTGGATGATCTGGTTCGAGGTCAGGTCGCGCTGGTCGTGCGGCTTCAGCTGGATGAACACGCGCGCGGTGTTCTCGGTCGGGTTGTAGGCGGTGGCGCCGGTGAAGGCGAAGACGCCCGGAGACGTCGGGATCCTGGCGCACGATGTCGACGATCTGCTGCGTCAGCTTGGCCATCGCCGTGAACGAGATGTCCTCGCGCGCGTCGGCCTGGCCGAAGATGAAGCCGGTATCCTGCTCCGGGAAAAAGCCCTTGGGGATCGTCGACATAGAGATAGCCGGTCACGACGATCAGCGCCAAGCGTCGACAGCAGGGTCGGCAATTGGTGGCGGAAGACAAAGATGAGGCCGCGGTCGTAGACCGCGCAGCAACGCCTCGAAGGCGCCCTCGGCAATTCGGTTGAGGCGGCCGGCGGGTGCAGCTCCTGTTCGTCTTGAGGAACAGCGAGCACATCACCGGCGTCAGGGTCAGCGAGATCGAACGCCGAGGCCACGCACCGCGACCGTCACGGTCACCGCGAACTCGCGGAACAGCCGGCCGATGATGCCGCCCATGAACAGCAGCGGGATGAACACCGCGATCAGCGAAAAGGTGATCGAGATGATCGTAAAGCCGATCTGCCCGGCGCCTTTGAGCGCCGCGTCGAACGGCCGGTCGCCCAGCTCGATGTAGCGCACGATGTTCTCGATCATCACGATCGCGTCGTCGACGACGAACCCGACCGAGATCGTCAGCGCCATCAGCGAGATGTTGTCGAGGCTGTAGCCGAGCGCGTACATGATCGCGAAGGTCGCGAGCATCGACAGCGGCACCGCGATGCTCGGGATGACCGTCGCCCACAAGCGTGCGCAGGAAGACAAAGATCACGATGACGACGAGGCCGATCGGTCAGCATCATCGTGAATTGCACGTCGTGCACCGCGGCGCGGATGACCAGCGAGCGGTCGGACACCAGATCGACATGGATCGACGGCGGGAACGATTGCAGGATGCGCGGGATCATCGCCTTGATCGTGTCGACGAGCTGCGATGGTGTTGGCGCCGGCCTGGCGCTGGATCGCGCAGACCCTCGGCCGGCTGATCGAAGATACCAGGCGCCGATGCGGGCGTTCTGCACCGAATCGATCGCCTTGCCGACATCCTTGACGCGGACCGGCGCGCCGTTGCGGTAGGCGACGATGACGTTGTTGAAGCCGGCGGCGTTGAACAGCTGGTCGTTGGTGTCGAGGGTGTAGGTCTGGTGGGCGCCTTCGAGGTTGCCCTTGGGCCGGTCGAGCGTCGTCGCGACCAGCGCGTTGCGCACATCCTCGAAACCGATGCCGCGCGGCGCCAGCGCTCCGGGATTGATCTGGATATGCGCCGCATAAGGCTGCTGGCCGAAGATGCGCGCCTCGGACACGCCCGGCACCGTCGACAGCTTTTGCGCGAGGATGGTGTAGGCGTAGTCGTCGACCTTGTAGATCGGCAGCGCGTCGGAATGAGACCGCGTAGATCAGGACCGGCGCGGTCGGCCGGATTGGTTTTGCGGTAGGTCGGCGGGGTCGGCAGGTCGGTCGGCAGCAGCCCGCTCGCCGCGTTGATCGCCTGCTGCACGTCCTGCGCGGCGGCGTCGATGTTGCGCGACGAGGTCGAATTGCAGCGTGATCGACAGGCGAGCCGATGCCGCTCGTCGAGGTCATCTGGTCGAGCGCCGGGATCGCGGCGAATTGCTGCTCGAGCGGGGTCGCGACCGCCGAGGCCATCGTGTCCGGGCTTGCGCCCGGGATAGGTGCCCGACGACGGTGATGGTCGGGAAATCGACGTTCGGCAGCGCCGCCACCGGCAGCAGACCATAGGCGCCGATGCCGAACACCAGCATGCCCAGCATCAGCAGCGAGGTCGCGATCGGCCGGCGGATAAAGGGTTCGGAAATGTTCATCGGCGCTTGCCCTCAGATTCTGTCAGGTTCGATGGTGGCGTTGGCTGCGTCGGTCTAAGCGAGGCTCAGCCCGGCGGCGCCCGAGGCCGGAGCCCGAGAAGCCTGACACGGGCGCCTTCGGTCAAGCCGGTACTGGCCGTCGACCACCACCCGCTCGCCGGGCTTCAGCCCCTTGGTGACGACCGCGAGGCCGTCCTGGATCGCGGCGACCGTGACGGCGCGCCGCTCGACCGTGTTGTCGGGCTTGATGACGTAGACATAGTTGCCGTTCGGCCCGTCCTGGACCGTCTGCGCCGGCACCGTGGCAACGCCCTGGCGGGTCTCGAGGATCACCCGCAGGCTGACGAATTCGCCGGGCCACAGCCGCTCGTCCTGGTTGTCGAAGCGGGCCTTCAGATGGATCGTCCCGGTCGCCTGGTCGATCGAGTTGTCGATCAGCGTCAGCTTGCCCTCGGAGAGCAATTTGCTGCCGTCGCTGCTGTACGCCCGCACGACGAGCGGCGCCTTCTGCTGTTGTTCGCGAAGGTCGTCGAACGAGTCTCTGCGGCAACGTAAAGCTGACGAAGATCGGCTTCAGCTGGGTGATCGTGACCAGCGCCGGTGTTGTCGTTGGCGTGGACGAGGTTGCCGATGTCGACGAGCCGCGCGCCGAGACGCCCGTCGATCGGCGAGCGGATGTCGGCATAGCCGAGATTGAGCTGCGCGTTGTCGATCTGCGCCTGGTCGCCCTTGATCGCCGCCTGCAGCTGGGCCGACCAGCGCGTTCTGGTTGTCGTAGCTCTGCCGGGTCTGATAGCCGGTGCCGAGGAGCTTCGAATAGCGCTGGAGGTCCAGCATTGGCGCCGGCGAGCTGGGCCTCGTCCTTTTGCTTCGCCGCCTGGGCCTGTTCGAGCGCCGCCTGATAGGGCCGCGGATCGATCTGGAAAAGCGGGTCGCCCTCCTTGACCTCCTGGCCTTCCTTGAAGTGAACCTTGACGATCTGGCCCGTCGACCCGGGTCTTGATAGCGACCATGTTGTAGGCTTGCACCGTGCCGATGCCGTGGAGATAAACCGGCACGTCCTGGGCGGCGACGGTCCCGGCGGTGACCGGAATCGCCGGCGCCGGCGTCTGCGCCGTCGCCTGCGCGCCGTCGGAGCCGAAGCTGTGCCACCAGATCACCAGGATCGCCGCCACAATCACAATTGCAGCGGCGCCGATCCCGCGCCTCACCATGACGAGCGACTCCCTTGTTTAAGTTAAGTTAACTGCCGTCTATGATAGATATACGCTATAGGTTTTGCCGATTCCTGTCCATCCCCAGGCGCGGCCGAAACAATACGCGCCGAAACGTCGCACCGCACACAGCGGCTATCGCGGCGCCGGGACCTCGATCGGGGCACAGTTGGTGCGACCGGACATCAGGCAGTCTTCGCGCTTTGATTCCTCGCCCAAATCCCGCACCAGCACGACCCCGGCGAGCGCCAGCGACAGGACGACGGCCAAGCCCATCAGCGCCGCCGTCCTGCGGTCGTCGGTCTCGTGATCCTCGTCCTCGTGTCGCTTGCGCATGGACCTGCCGCTATGCTGCGCATCGGCATGGTTGCCAAACCGGGCTCGCCGCGACCCGCCTCGGTCTCGCTTCGCCGGCGGGCGCCCCGTCGATCTCTTCGTCCGGCCGGCTCCCGATTTCAAATCCGATATACCAGAATGCGAAGGCCGGCAATGGGGCTGGCGCCGGGCTGCGCCTACCCGGGATCGCTACCCGCGGGCGCCGGCGCGGTCCAACGCCCGTTCCACCGAACCGGCGGTCAACAACTCGGGCAGCAATTCGCCATCGGGCCGGCCGGGGCCATAGACCGCGTTGAACGGGATGCCGTACCGGCCAAAGCTTTCGAGATAGCGCGTCAATGCCGGGTCGGGCCGGGTCCAGTCGCCGCGCATCGCCACGACGTTCGGACCGCGCAGCCGGCCGGCCACCGGCTCGCGGTCGAGCACGGCCGCCTCGTTGACTTTGCAGGTTAGGCACCAAGCCGCGGTCACGTCGACAAAGACCGTCTTCCCGTCGGCGACGAGCTGCCGGATCTCGCCCGGGTCGAACGCCCGCCAGCGGCCCGCCGGCGATCGCCGCGCCCGGCGCCGCGACGCCGGCGATGGCGGGCCACAACACCGCCGCCGCGACCAGCGCGGCGATCGCCGAGGTCGCGAGCCCTGCCGTGTTGCCGCGGAATACGCCCCGGCTTTTCAGCGCCAGCAGCACCAGCATCGCGAGCAACGCCGCCGCGGCCGCCAGCGCCGCCCGTGTCCCCGACAGCGCCGCCAGCACCGAGAGCAGCCACAGCGCGGTTCCGGCCAGCGCGAAGCCCAGCACGATGCGCAGCCCGTTCATCCAGCGTCCCGGCTTCGGCAACAGCCGGATCGAGCGGCGGGAACGCGGCAACCGCCAAATAGGGCGCCGCCATCCCCACCCCCAGCGCCGCGAAGACGATGGCGATTTCGGCCGGGCCTTGGGCCAGCGCAAAACCGACCGCGGTGCCGACAAACGGCGCCGAGCACGGAGTTGCCAGCAGGGTGGCGAAGGCGCCGGTCACGAATGCTTCGGCATAAGGCGTTTCGGCGCGCATATCCGCCGCCGCCGCGTAGGCGAAACGCGGCAGCAGGATCGGCAGCCATCCCCACAGGCTCGCCGCGAACAGGCTCGTCACCGCCGCCATCGCCGCGATGAACCACGGCCATTGAAACTGGATGCCCCAGCCGATCGCGGCGCCGGACGCCCTGAGCGCGATCAGCGCCGCGGCGATCAGCGCGAACGAGGCCAGCACGCCGAGCGCCGTCATCGCCAGCCCGATCCGCACGCGCCGCCGCTCGGCTCCGGCCTGGCTCGCTACCGACAGCAATTTGAGCGACAGCACCGGCAGCACGCACGGCATCGCGTTCAACACCAGCCCGCCAAGCAGGGCGACGGCGAGGATCGGCAATAGCCGCCCGACATCGCCGGCGGGCATGCCGGGTCGCGGCGTCGCCGTGAATTCGGCCGCCCGCGCGCCGTCGACCAGGGTCAGGGTCAGTTTTTTGCCGATGACGTCGGCGGCGTTCGCCTCGCGGATCGGCACGCTCAGGCGCGCGACATGCCCCGACTGCGACAGCGCCAGCTCGGGTCGGCCGGGCGATCCCTTGTCGAGCCCTTCGACAAATATATCGGGCGCTTCGAAGGCCGCGCCGCGGCTGTGCAGCCGGATCGTAAGAGCCGTATCAGCGCCGTTGCCGAGCGCATCGGCCGAGACGAGGTCGATCCCGGCAACGGCAGGCGGTTGCGGAACCCTGCCGCGCGCGGCGGCGATCAGGCCTGCCTCCGCCGACGGCGACGCCGGTCCGGCCGGCAGCCGCAGGCCGAGCTTTGTCGAATACGGCACGCAGATGTTGGCGCAGGCGGCCCAGCTGACCGATGCGTGCAGGTCGAGCGGTCGGCCCGGCTGCGCCAGGCTCAGCGAGATCGGCAGGACAACGTGATCCTGGTACCCCGCGGTTTCGAAGCCCTGGAGCGAGAAACGGGTGGGCGCCGGCCAGGCGGTGTCGGCTTGCTCGAGGTTCTCGGAGCCGGCCCAATCGAAGCTCGGGGCAATTCCGGCGTCGCCGGGGGTGCGCCAATAGGCGTGCCAGCCGGGCATCAGCCGAATTTCGAGCCCGGCTTCGACCGTCTTCGCCGAGCCGACGCCGTCGGTCGCGGTGATCAGCCGCGCCGCGGCATGATCGTCGCCGACCCAACCCGTCGCCGCCGCAAAACTGCTCGCCGGCGAGAACAGCGCCAGCCCCGCCGCCAAGATCGCACCCTTCAACCACGCGCGCCGCAACCCGCGACCTCCCATGCCGGCCCAGAGCGAGCAATGCCAGTCAATTGCGGCCCAAGCAAGACCGCCGGCGAGGGAGGAGGTTGCCGTAAACCGCCGAGCGCGACACCGTCAGCCACCGGCATGCCCGATCGCGCGTTCTACGGGCGCGCTCCGCCTTCGCCAGCTGTCTCATTTTCGGGGTCCAGCTCCGTCTATGCGATCAAAGTCCGGACATTCCTGACATCAGATGTTGGCACGAGGCGACAGTGACGGGACCGCCGGGGGCGATGAGGTCCGACCAGATGTAGTTGTGATGCTCGATGATTTTGGCGGCCGACAAGTGCGGTCGATCTGAGGTGGTGTGCCCATCCGCAGCCGCCCATGTCTTGAAACCCCTGGCAGTGGCGGACCGCACCGTCGTGTCGACGCAGAAGTCGGTGGCCCATCCTGTTATGATCACCCGATCGGCGCCTCTCGCCCGCAACAGCGCCTCGAGGCGGGTGCCGAGGAAGCTGTCGCAGGCGGTCTTGCTGACGGCCTCGTCGCCCGCGCACCGTTCCAGGGCGGGCAGGACCTGCCAGCCGGCCGTTCCGGGTTCGAGCACATCGCCGGGCGGACCGTCGTGCTGCACCCAGATGACCACGCCGCCGCCCGCTCGAACCCATTGCGCGAGCGCGTTCAACCGCTCGACGAGGGCTGCGGCGTCGTGGCGCGCCGGACTTCGCTGGCCCGAACGAGCCCGCCTGCATGTCGATTATAACCAGGGCGTCGCCCATCAATCGCCTGATCCGCCGAGGGGGATGCTTATCGGTCTACCGATGCCAGGTTGCCATGTAGGCCGCGTGTGCCGCCCCGTAGACGCCCGGACGGAAGAATTTGTCATAATAGTCGGTATCCAAGTGGTGGGCCTGTAGGAACCACATCAGATGCATGGCGTCCACGCCGCCGGGAAACCGCCCGTACGTCTCGTAAATGTAGTCGCAGATCGCCTTGGTGCACGCGGATGCCTTCTTCGCTGATCTCGACCGTGCATCTGCGGTGTCGCCGCACCGGCCGGGATGATCGTTGGGCAAGCAAAGACGCGATTCAATCACGTGGTAAAGCACTGATGGGTGTGAACGCGAGTACTTGGGAAGCGAGTGCCACATGAAAGCCACCTACAAATTAGCCGTGCTCGGCGATGCAAAGCGCCTTTTTGAAATACGGCAAAAATCTATCATTGCACTTGCGCCCAAAGGGATGTCGCTCGCCCAAGCGGAAATCTGGGCAGCGCGTCTGACTGTCGCCGGAATGGAGCGGAAGATTCGTGAGTTGGAGATATGGATTGTCGAGCTGAATGATGTGGTGGCGGGATGGGGTGCAATTCGCGGCGACCGACTGGAGGGATTATACATGGACCCGGAATTTGTCGGCCGAGGCATCGGGACAGAATTGCTTGGCGTGCTCGAAGGGCTGATGCGAGAACGGGGTATTCTGGCAGTGCATGCGGAAGCAAGCTCGAACGCTGAGGAGTTTTACTTTCGACGCGGCTATGAACCCATCGGTCCTCCTACGCCGGCAGGGGCCCGGCCGATCACGAAACGGCTGTCATCGAAAAATTCCTCAATTACGGCGCCATCATGAACGCTTTCGGAACCGCGTCGCCGCGGACGATCTCGTAGATCATCAGGTCACCCGAATGACCGTCATCATCCCGGTCATCTGGTGGTCCATGACGTGACAGTGGAACAGCCAGTTGCCGGGGTTGTCGGCGACAAAGGCGACCTCGACGGTCTCGACGCGGCGCGACCAGCACCGTGTCGCCCCAGACCGCATTGGCGACCGCCGCGCCGTTTCGGCTCAGCACCCGAAAGCTGTGGCCGTGCAGATGCATCGGATGCCACCAGGCGGTCTCGTTCTTGATCGCGAGAACGCAGCTCGTGCCGCGACGCAAGGTGAGCAATGGCGGCATGTCCGGCTCGCCGTCGCCGGTCATCGACTTGCCGTTGATCGCCCAGACGGCGCCACCACCTCCCGTCATGCCGCGCATCATTCCCATGCCGCCCATCATCCCGCCCATCATCCCGCCCATCATCCCCATGCCGCCCATCATCCCGCCTTGGAGGCTGATCACGTGGTGTTCGGCGGCGGCGAGATCGGGCTGCGGCAGCGGGTTCGGCGGCAGGCGGAGCGGCGTGTCGGGCGGGCGTGGGCGCAGCGGCGCGGCGCGGTCATAGGCCAGCTCGACCAGCGTGTAGGCGAGCCGGGCGCCGTAGAAATCGTCGGTGACCGCGTGTCTGCTGCCGGGTTCGCCGACCATGTCGAGGATCAGGTCGGCGCGCATCGCCGGGCCGAGCAGCAGCCGGCCCGCGGGCGCGTGCGGGTCGCAGGGCTGGCCGTCGAGCGCCACCACCACCGGCCGGTGCCCGGCGAAGGCCAGCGCCATGATCCGCGCGGTCGCGGCGTTGACGATGCGCAGGCGGATGCGCTCGCCGGCCCGCACGGACACCGCATCGGGAACCCGGCCGTTGATCGTGACGGTGTTGCCGACGCGGCCCGCCATCGCCGCTTCCATGCGATTGCCGAAGCCGGGCGCGATCTCGCGCATCGCGGCCGAGGCGCCAGTCCTGGACCACCCAGACCAGCTCGCGATCGACCGCGGGCGGCTCGGGCTCCTCGATGATCAGCGCGCCCGCGAGACCGCGTCCCATCTGCTCGAGGCTGTTGTCGTGCGGGTGGTAGAGGAAAGTGCCGGCGTCGGGCGGGGTGAATTGATAAAGGAAGCTGCCGCCGGGCTTGATCGGCGGCTGGGTCAAGCCCCGGTACTCCGTCCATCGCGTTGGGCAGACGGATGCCGTGCCAATGCACCGTCGTGTCCTCGGCGAGGCGGTTTTCGGCGCGGACCTCGAACGGGCGGCCCTGCGGGATGCGCAGTTCCGGCCCTGGCACCGCGCCGTCATAAGCGAAGACCGCGGTCGCGGGATGCTCGCCGCCGACCAGCGGCAATTGTGCCGAGCCCGGCGGTCAGCTTCCGCCCGATGCCCGATGCCGCGGCCGCGACGGCGCGCCGCTGGCCCGGCCGGCAGCGTTGCGGCGCCGCGAGGGCAACGCCGAATTTTAGGAATTGCCGGCGGCCGACCGCCGACGCCATCATGTATGTCGCCATCGACTCCGTCCCTGGAGGCCGCGAAAAGGCGCTGCCGCCGTTCCGCTGCGAGCGGAGCGGCGGGCTAACCGAGGACGACAGGTCTGGGCGGGTACGGGATCGGGCGTCGGCGGAGCGCCGACGGATCGCCGGGACGAAGCCCGCGGCGTAGGCGAGTTTCGCGAAGGCCGGCAGATACGGCGTATGCCGCGCCGGCAATCCGATCGCGACGCCGGCGCAGGCGAGCGCGCCGCATGCCATCTTGCCGAGATCGCCGCCCGTCGGAGCCTTGTCCGGGCAATGCCCGCAAGGCGTTTTCCGCCGGCATCGCCCTTACCGAGGCCGGCATCGCCCTCACCGAGATGGTGTTCGGCAGCGCCGTCACCAGCATAAAGGCAACGGCGGTAAGCAACAGCGTCGCACGTCTGAGGATGGACCCGGCCACGCCTCTAAGATGGCGTTCGCCGTCCCCTCGGCAAGGCCCGAACCGGCGACGGCCGACCGCAGCCCGTCGAAAGCAGCCGGCGTTATCGCGGGACGGAGGCCAGCCGGTCACTTTCGTTGTCGAGCTTGGTTGCGAGCCTGCCGCGCCCTGGGCTATTGACCGGCAGCCTCGTCGCGAAAGGATCATCGCATATGGCGCAGCAAGGGCCGCTTTCCGGCATCACCATCGTCGACCTGTCCCGCATTCTCGCGGGGCCCGTACTGCACCCTGCTGATGGCCGAGCTGGGCGCCCGGGTGATCAAGGTCGAGCCGCCGCGCCAGGGCGACGACGCGCGCCATTACGGCCCGTTCAAGAACGGCAAATCGGCCTATTTTTCTTCGGTCAACCGCGGCAAGGAGTCGATCGCGCTCGACCTCAAGGCGCCCGAGGGGCGCGACATCTTCGAGCGCCTGTTGGACAAGGCCGACGCGCTGGTCGAGAATTTCCGCCCCGGCACGATGGAAAAGCTCGGCTATGGCTGGGAGAGCCTGCATCCGCGCTATCCGCGCCTCGTCTACGCCGCCGCCTCGGGGTTTGGCCATACCGGCCCCTATTCGCACTACCCGGCTTACGACATGGTCGTGCAGGGGCTGGGCGGGGTCATGAGCATCACCGGCCATCCCGATGCGCCGCTGACCCGCGTCGGCACCTCGATCGGCGATTTGGGCGGCGGCCTCTTTACCGCGGTTGCGCTCAACGCCGCGTTGCTGCATCGCGAGCGCACCGGCGAGGCGCAAAAGGTCGACGTGTCATTGTTCGACTGCCAGCTCGCGCTCCTCGAAAACGCGATCGTGCGCTACACCTCGACCGGCGAAATCCCCGGCCCGATGGGCGCGCGCCACCCCTCGATCACCCCGTTCGAGGCGTTCGCCACCGCCGACGGCAACATCATCATCGCCGCCGGCAATGACGGGCTGTTCGTCAAGCTCGCCCACGCGCTCGGCCGCGCCGACCTGGCCGAGAACCCGCTGTTCAAGACCAACGCATTGCGCAACCAGCACCAGCCGGCACTGCAGGCCGAGATCGAGGGCGTGCTGCGCGAGGCCGGCACCGATCATTGGATCGCCGTGCTCGAAGCGGCGGGCGTCCCGTGCGGCCCGGTCAACAACATCGCCCAGGCGCTGGCTCACCCGCAGACCGCGGCGCGCAACATGCTGGTCGCGGTCGACGACCCGACGATCGGCCCGCTGCAGCTCGCCGGCAACCCGATGAAATTGTCGGCCTTCGCCGATCCGCCGACCCGCGCGCCCGCGCCCGACCTCGACGCCGACCGCGAGCGGATCCTGCGCGAATTCGGGCTCTGATGCGGCCCCCCTCCCATTCCCTCCCCCGCTGGCGGGGGAGGGTTAGGGTGGGGGCATGATCCGCAAAGTGCTCGTCGGCCTGGCGGCGCTGTTGGTGGTCCTCGGCCGGCGGGTTCTACCTCTATCTGCGCTCGTCCTTGCCGCAGACCGCCGGCCGGATCGAGCTGGCCGGGCCGAAAGCCGCGATCCGTATCGCCCGCGACGCCGACGGGGTCCCGACGATCACCGCGCAGGACGACGAAGACGCCGCCTTTGGCCTCGGCTTTGTCCATGCCCAGGACCGGCTGTTCCAGATGGAGCTGATGCGCCGCTATGCCGCCGGGCGGCTGGCCGAGATCTTCGGCGCCGGCGCGCTGCCGGTCGACAAGCAGATGCGCGTCCTCGGCCTCTATCGCGCCGCCGAGGCGGAGATCCCGTTTCTGTCGCCCGAGGTCAACCGCGCGCTCGCGGCCTACGCCGCCGGGGTCAACGCCTTTCTCGCCACCCGCCACGGCGCGCTGCCGCCCGAATTCCTGCTGCTGCGGTTTTCGCCCGAGCCGTGGCAGGAGGCCGACAGCCTCTCCTGGGGCAAGCTGATGGCGCTGCAGATCGAGGGCAATTATCGCGGCGAATTGCTGCGCGCCGATATGGCGCGGACGATCTCGCCGGCGGACCTCGCCTTTCTCTATCCCGAATACCCAAAGGACGCGCCGACCACGCTCGCCGCGATGCTGCCGATCTACCGCCGGCTGGGGCTCGGCCGGCTCTACGACCGCGCTGCCGCCGGCGGTCGGGCCGCATTACGCCTCGAACAACTGGGTCGTCGACGGCAGGCACAGCAAGAGCGGCAAGCCGCTCCTCGCCAACGACCCGCACCTCGCTCTTCGGCGCGCCCGGCTCCGTGGTATCTCGCCCGCCTGAAGACCCCGGGCCGCGAGATCGCCGGCGCCACCGCCGCCGGGGTCCCGCTCGTCGTGATCGGCCACAACGACCACATCGCCTGGGGCTTTACGACGACGACCGCCGATGTCGAGGATCTGTTCGTCGAGAAGGTCGACCCCGCCGATCCCGGCCGCTATCTGACCCCCGACGGCAGCGCGCCGTTTGTCACCCGGCACGAAAAGATCCTGGTGCGCGGCGCGCCCCGGTCGACATCACCGTGCGCGCGACCCGGCACGGCCCGGTATTGTCGGACGCGTTGCCGCCGGGCGCGGCCGATCCCGGCTATGTGCTGGCGCTGTCGGCGACCTTTCTCGACGCCCGAGGACCGCAGCGCCGAGGCGCTGTGGGGGGCGACCGCGCCACCGACTGGCCGAGCTTTCGCGCGCCTGGCGCGATTTTGTCGGGCCGATGCAAAACACCGTCTACGCCGACGACGGCGGCACGATCGGCTTTATCGCGCCGGGGCTGGTGCCGATCCGCAAGAAGGGCGACGGCTGGATGCCGGCGCCGGGCTGGACCGGCGAATATGACTGGAACGGGTTTATCCCGTTCGACGCCTTGCCCAGCGCCGACAAACCCGCCCTCGGGCCGTTTCGTCAGCGCCAACAACAAGATCGTGCCCGACAGCCTATCCCTATTTCCTCAGCCGCGACTGGGATCTGCCGAACCGCGCCGAGCGGATCGAGGCGCTGCTCGACGCGACCCCGGTGCAGACCCCGGCGACGAGTGCCGCGATCCAGGCCGACACCTTCTCGCTGATGGCCAAGGAGCTGGTGCCGCTGATGACCCGGATCAGCGCCGGCCGACGAAGCCTCGCGCGAGGCGATCGCAGCTGCTGCGGCATTGGGATTTTCACATGGACCGCGACAAGGCGGCGCCGTTGCTGTTCACCGCCTGGCTGCGCCAATTCAGCCGTGCGATTCTGTTTGGCCGCTTTGGCGACGCGATCGCGGGCTATTGGGATTTGAAGCCGCGGGTCATGGAGGCGGTTTTGACCGGGCGGCCGGATTGGTGCGACGACCCGAAGCGGCCGGGGACCGAGACCTGCGCCACCCGGCTCGCGCAATCGCTGCGCGGCGGCGCTGGCCGAGCTGCGCCATGCCTATGGCGACGACATGGCAAAATGGCGATGGGGCCGGGCGCATGTCGCGGTCTTTGCCAACCCGGTCTTCAGCCGCATCCCGGTGTTGCGCGACTGGTTCGACCCGTCGATTTCGACGCCCGGCGCCTACGACACGGTCAATCGCGGCCCCAGCGTCATCCGCGGCGACGGACCGCCCGTTCGAGCAGGTCTTCGGCGCCGGGCTGCGCATCATCACCGATCTCGCCGCACCGGCGGATGCGCGCATGATCGTCACCCCCGGCCAGTCCGGCAACCCGCTCTCCGGCCATTTCGCCGATCTGGTGCGGCGCTGGCGCGATTTCGGCTGGCTCGTCCCCGGCCGCGCCGCCGCCGTCTCCACCCTCGACCTGGTGCCCGCGAATTGAAGCGCCGGATGACAAGTCATCGGCATCACAGGCATAACGATTGCCCGATTGAAACCTGGCATCAGTCCGCCGGAAAAGGTACGCCTGCCGTGCATCGGACCCGAAAATTTGCCGTCATCCTCGAACCCGAAGAAGAAGGTGGCTTCACCGTGCGGGTGCCCTCGCTGCCGGAGATCGTCACCTACGGCAAGGACGAGGCCGAGGCGCTGGCAATGGCCGCGGACGCAATCCGCCTCGTGCTCGAAGATTGTGCGGCGCGCGGCGAACCGATCCCGAACGGCGATCCTCCGCGCATTCGCGAGGTCACGGTCACCCTCGCCGCATGACCGAGCGGTTACCCGTTGTCAGAGCGGCAGCGGTCATTCGAGCGCTCGAGCGGGCTGGTTTTGCGATCTCCCGAACTTCGGGTAGCCATTGCCGTCTCGTTCACTGCCACCGATCCCGCTCGCAAGGTGACCATTCCACTCCACGGCGCCACCGACCTCAAACGCGGCACCTTGCGCGGCATCATCGCGCAAGCCGGTCTGACCGTGGCCGAGTTCGTCGCACTGCTATAACCGTATCGAATCTGCGCCGAACTATCGCTTTGGGCCCAGAAATGAATGATCTGCCGGTGACGATCGCCGACATCCGCCAGGCCGCTGCGGCGATCGCGGGCGCGGTGCGCGCACCGCCGACCATCGCCGCCCCGGCGTTGTCGGAGCTCGCCGGCGCCGAGATCTATCTGAAGCTCGAAACCCTGCACCGCACCGGCTCGTTCAAGGAGCGCGGCGCGCTGAACAAGCTGCTGACCTTGAGCCCGGAGCAGCGCCGCGTCGGCGTCGTCGCGATGTCGGCCGGCAACCATGCCCAGGGGGTCGCCTATCACGCCCGGCGCCTCGGCATCCCGGCGACGATCGTGATGCCCGAGGGCACGCCGTTCATCAAGATCGACCACACCGAGGCGTTCGGCGCCACGGTCGTGCTCAAGGGCGACGGCCTCGCCGCCGCGCGCGAGGCGGCCCAGGCGCTCGCCCGCGAACGCGGGCTGGCCTTCGTCCATCCCTATGACGATCCGGCGGTCATCGCCGGCCAGGGGACGATCGCGCTCGAGCTGCTCGCCGACCGGCCCGATCTCGACACGATCGTCGTGCCGATCGGCGGCGGCGGGCTGATTTCCGGCATCGCGGTCGCCGCCAAGGCGCTCGCCCCGCGGATCGAGATCGTCGGCGTGCAGTCGATCGCTCTATCCGTCGATGTACCGGCTGATGCGCGGCGAGGACCCCGGTCCGCCGGCCGAGCCGATGACCTTGGCGGAGGGGATCGCGGTCAAGGAGCCGGGCCGGCTGACCCGGCGCATCGTCGAGGCTCTGGTCTCGGACATCCTGCTGGTCGACGAGGCGATGCTCGAAAGCGCGGTCGAAATCCTGCTCGAAACGCCAAAAGCTGGTCGTCGAGGGCGCCGGAGCCAGCGGCGTCGCCGCGGTGCTCGCGGCACCCGAGCGCTTTGCCGGCAAGCGGGTCGGGATCGTCGTCAGCGGCGGCAACATCGACGGCGGCTGCTGGCCTCGATCCTGATGCGCGGGCTGGTGCGCGAGGGCCGGCTGGTGCGGCTGCGCGCCGAATTGCCCGACGTGCCGGGGGCGCTGTCCCGCGTCTCGGGCGATCATCGGCAAGCACGCCGGCAACATCGTCGAGGTCCACCACCAGCGGCTGTTCCACGACACCTCGGTCAAGCGCGCCGAGCTCGACGTCGTCGTCGAGACCCAGAACCGCCGCCATGTCGAGGTCTTGATCGCCGCCCTCAACGACGCCGGCTTCCCGACCCGCCTGCTGCTTTCCGAAGCCGGCGACGACCTGGAGTAGGCACGCCGCCGTCATCGGCGGCGCGTATGGTCCCCCTCGCCCCGCCTGCGGGGAGAGGGCCGGGGTGAGGGACGCGCTCCACTTGCCTGATCAGCCCGCGCCCTCGACCAGGATCAGCCGGCCGGTCGAGTGGCCTGCCGGATTTTCAATGCCTGCTGGTATTCGTCCGAGTGGTACCAGCGCCGCGCGGTGTCGGCGTCGGGGAATTCGATGACGACGATCCGCTGCGGGCTCGGGCGCGCCTTCGAGCAGGTCGGCCTTGCCGCCGCGGACGACAAACCGCCCGCCGAAGCGGGCGATGCTGGCCCCGGCGAGCGGCCGGTAGGGCTCGTAGCCGGCGGGATCGGTGACTTGAACATCGGCGATGACATAGGCGGGCATGGGTCCTCCTCCTTCGTCGGCCTCTGCGGTCGCGTCCCAACTTAGCACATCGCGCCCATCGCCGCTTGCCGCCGCGGCGAGCATCCCCACATGCGTCGCGCATCCGATCTGCAATTCGAGGCTGCCCGTGACCGCCGGTTTCGACTTTCCTTTGCGCGCCGACCGCCATTCGGGATACCCGACCCGGCGGCGTTTCCCGAGCTCTACGAGGGCGTGCTGTGGCGCCGGGTTTTCGCCTATCTCGTCGATCTGTTGTTCATCGGCGTCATCGCGGTCGGCGTGTGGGTCGGTCTTCGCCGTGCTGTGGCTGCTCAGCTTCGGGCTGTTGGGGCCGGTGCTGTGGTTTCTGTTCGGCCTCGTCCCGCTCGCCTATCACACCCTGCTGCTGAGCGGCCGGCGCTCGGCGACCTTCGGCATGCGCTGCTTCGATCTCGAATTGCGCTCGGTGACCGGCGAGCGGCCGGGCTTTCTGCAGGCGCTGATCCAGACGGCGCTGTTTTACGTCACCGTCGGCATGACCTGCTCGCTGATCCTGCTCGTGGCTCTGTTCAACCGCCGCCGCCGCACCCTGCACGATTTCCTCGCCGGCACGGTCATGGTGCGGACCTTGCCGACCGCGTAGGTCTGCCGTTACACGAAATGGGGTAGCGGCCGGCCTCGGGTCTCGGGCAGGAAGGGCGCGACAACGACGCCGAGGATAAAAAACAGGCCGACGATCGTCGCCGCCTGGCCATAGCCGCCGAGCGCCACGATCAGCGTGCCGGCGATCAGCGGACCGACGCTGAAATCCAGCGCGGCGCGTTGAAGCAGAAGGCGACGGCCGTGCCGCGCATGCGGGTCGGGAAACAGCTCGGGCAGCCATACCGGCGCCCACGCCCAAATCCCGCCGGTGAAAAAGCCGAAAACCGTCACCGCGACCAGCAACTGGGCCATGCCTGTCGCCCACAAATAGACGACGGGCGTCAGGATCAGGCACATCGCGTAATAGAGCATCGTGGTCGGCTTGCGGCCGATCCCGTCGGACAGGAAGCCGAGGGTGATAAAGCCGAAGATCGCGACCCCGGTGCCGAGCAGCCCGGCGAGCGCGGAGTAATAGGGGGCCGACAGCCCCGCTTTGGCGGCGACCGTGCCGACATAAGTCGGAACAAAAGTGGCCACGCCCCAAAAGCCGAAGGTCACCGACAACATCATCAAAAATGCCGCGATCAGGCGCGGCCGCACGCTCTTGTCGACAAACATGTCGGTGATCGTAAAGCGGGTCAGTGCCGCGTCCTCGCCATCGAGCGCCGCGCCGCTCTGCTGCTGAGCGCGGGCCGCGCGGCGGCGGTCGTTGGTTTCCTCCCAGCGTGCCGATTCGGGCATGCTGCGCCAGATCCACAGCACCAGCAACGCCGGCAAAATCCCGACCAGGTACATCAGTCGCCAGGAACTGGGCCCCAACCCGCCGATGAAAAGCCACACCGCCGAGGCAAGAAAGCTGCCGATCCCGGCGCCCGACTGCAACAGGCCGCCGCCTTTGCCGCGGGCGTGGTCCGGCCACAATTCGGAAACGATCGAGGCGCCGGTCGCCCATTCCGAACCGATCCCGACGCCGACGAGAAACCGCAAAATCGCAAAAGACTGCCAATTCCAGGCGATGGCGCTCAACCCGGTGGTCAGCGAATAGGCGAGGATCGCCAGCATCATCGTCCGCTTGCGGCCGATGTAGTCGGCGATGACGCCGCCGATGACGCCGCCCGTCGCCCAGCCGAACACCGTCGTCGCCAGCACATAGCCGGCATAGCGCGGCAGGGCAGGGAAGTCCGCCGGCGCCAGCAGCTGATGCAGCGCGAAGCCGACGGTCAGGAACAGCGCATAAATCTCAAACCCGTCGAACAGCCACGCGAGGTTTGACGCGGCCAGCACGCGCCACTGCTCGCGGTTGAGCGTGCGGTACCACGGGAGAGACGCAACGATGGCGTCTTGATGCATACCGGCCTCCTGTCCGAACCGGCCGTCGTTGGGACGCGGCCGTGTCTTTCGCGGGCCGGTTTTCCGGCCACGCGTTTGCGGCAGATCGTAATATCGCACCCCACCCCTGTCAAACCGGACCCCCTCTGCGCGCGAGCGGGGCGGGGGAGGGGCGCGCTTCTCCTATTCGACCGGGACGAAGATCGAATGGCGGATCTTGCCTTCGACGTGCTGCGACAGGTGCCCCTTGCCGGTGGTGTCTTCGACGAGGATGACTTCGCCGGTGCCGATGACCCGGCTTTCGCCGTCGCTGGCGGTGATCTTCACCCCGGCATCGAGGTTGACGATGTATTGCCGGCGCGGGGCCGGGTGCCAGTCGACGTCGTGCTCGGCCTGGGTCTCGCGAAAGATGATGCCCGAGGCCGGCAGCCGCTTCGACAATTTGCTGCCGCGCCGCTCTTCGGCCCATTCGACCTCGATGTCGCGGAAATGAGATTGGCCGTTGGCGTCGGTGTAGAGGTTGTGGATGCGCATGGCGCGTGCCCTCCCTGAAACGGTGACCGCCTTGATGATACACGGCCGCGGAAAACCGGCGACGACCGGTAACCGTTCCCGTCGCTTACGCGCGGCTGACATGAAAACTCTGCATTTGCGCCGCCCCTAATTATTTCCTATCCGCCGTCTCCATCTGCCGGATTCCGGCACCCCTGGAGGAGCGCCATGACCCGCACGGTCGAGCGATCGGCCATGCGCAAAGTATATTTGCGCGTGCTGCCGTTTGCAGTTCTGACGTATTTCTTTTGTTATCTCGACCGCATCAACGTCGGCTTTGCCTCGCTGACGATGAACAAGGATTTGGGCCTCGACCCGGCGATGTACGGAATGGCCGCCGGCGCGTTTTTCTGGGGATACGTGCTGTTCGAGGTGCCGAGCAACATCATCCTCGAAAAGCTCGGCGCGAGAATTTGGATCGCCCGGATCATGGTCACCTGGGGGCTCGTTTCCGCCGCCACCGCCTTTGCCACCGGCCCTTACAGCTTCATGGCGATCCGCTTTTTGCTGGGGCTCGCCGAGGCCGGGCTGTTTCCCGGCTTTGTCCTCTATTTCACCTACTGGTTCCCGGACGCCCACCGCGCCCGCATCAATTCCTGCTTCACGTTGGCCTTGCCGATCGCGGTGGCGAGCGGCGCGCCGGTGTCGACCGCACTCCTCGGCCTCGACGGCCTGTTCGGCCTGCGCGGCTGGCAGGTCATGTATGTTTTCGAGGCGATACCGACGGTGGTCATCGGCATCGTCGCCTTCTTTTATCTGACCGACCGGCCAGGTGTGGCGGGCTGGCTCGACGCCGAAGAGAAGGGCTGGCTCGAACGCACGATCGCCGGCGAGCAGCGCCAGATCGAGGCCCGTCACGGCATCGGCCTGCTGCGCTCGTTCTTCGACCCCAAGGTGTTGCTGCTGTCGCTGAACTATATCGGCATCGTCACCGCCAGCCTCGGGCTGCTGCTGTTCCTGCCGCAGATCATCAAGCAGCTCGGCGTCAGCAACATGCAGGTCGGCTGGATCACCATGATCCCCTACATCTTCGGGGCGATCAGCATGGTCGTGTGCGGGTGGCTGTCCGATCGCGCCGGCGATCGGCGCTGGAGCCTGTTTACGACCTGCGTGATATCGACGGTCGGCCTGGTATTTGCCGGGATGACCGTCGGGACCTGGTGGTCGCTCGTCGGCATCGTGATCGCCGCGATCGGCTTTTACGGCACCAAAGGGCCGTTCTGGTCGATGCCGACGATGTTTCTGACCGGCCCCGCCGCCGCCGCCGGCATCGCCTGGATCAACTCGGTCGGCAATCTCGGCGGGTTTTTCGGGCCGACGATCGTCGGCTGGGCGAAACAGCTGACCGGAAGCTTTGCCGGCGGGCTCTACGCGCTCGCGATCTGCGCGCTCCTCTCGGCGGTGGTGTCGTTGTTCGGGCTCAACATCCGCAACAGCGTCAGGATACCCGAGGCAGCACCTGTCCTCGCCGAGTAAGCCTCGTTCGGCGTCGTCGACAACACCGCGCCCGTTGTCGGCGATGGCGGCCGCTGTCGCACGTTAACCCTGATCCGGGAGGAGCGCCGATGACTCGCACGGTCGAGCAGTCCGCCATCCGCAAAGTATATTTGCGTGTGCTGCCGTTCGCTGTCCTGACCTACTTCCTATGCTATCTCGACCGGATCAACGTCGGCTTTGCCGCGCTGACGATGAACAAGGATCTCGGGCTCGACCCGGCAATGTACGGCATGGCGGCGGGCGCGTTCTTCTGGGGCTATGTGCTGGTCGAGGTGCCGAGCAACATCATCCTCGAAAAGCTCGGCGCGCGGATTTGGATCGCCCGCATCATGGTCACCTGGGGGATCATTTCGGGCGTCACCGCCTTTGCCCGCGGCCCCTACAGCTTTATGGCGATCCGCTTTTTGCTGGGGTTGGCGGAGGCCGGGCTGTTCCCCGGCTTCGTGCTGTATTTCACCTATTGGTTTCCCGACGCGTACCGCGCCCGCATCAATGCCGGTTTACGTCCTGGCGCTGCCGGTTGCGGTGGCTGCCGGCGCCCCGGTCTCGACAGCGCTTCTCGGACTTGACGGCTTGTTCGGCCTGCGCGGCTGGCAGGTGATGTTCATCTTCGAGGCAATACCGACGGTGCTGATCGGCATCGTCGCGTTTTTCTATCTGACCGACCGGCCGAGCGAGGCGCGGTGGCTCAGCAGATGACGAGCGCGGCTGGCTCACCGGCACGCTCGCCGGCGAAGCCCGCACGATCGAGGCCCGCCACGGCATCGGCATGCTGCGGGCGTTCTTCGAGCCCAAGATATTGCTGCTGTCGCTCAACTACCTTGGCATCGTCATCGCCAGCCTCGGGCTGCTGCTGTTCCTGCCGCAGATCATCAAGCAGCTCGGCGTCAGCAACATGCAGGTCGGCTGGATCACGATGATCCCCTATATCTGCGGCGCCGTCAGCATGGTCGTGTGCGGCTGGTTTTCGGACCGGATCGGCGATCGCCGCTGGAGCCTGTTCGCGACCTGCGTGATCTCTGTCGTCGGGCTCGTCATCGCCGGGCTGACGGTGGGCACCTGGTGGGCGCTCGTCGGCATAACGCTCGCCACGATCGGGCTCTACGGCACCAAGGGGCCGTTCTGGTCGATGCCGACGATGTTCCTGACCGGTCCGGCTGCCGCCGCCGGCATCGCCTGGATCAATTCGCTCGGCAATCTCGGCGGGTTTTTCGGGCCGACGATCGTCGGCTGGGCAAAGCAGCTGACCGGCAGCTTTGCCGGCGGGCTTTATGCGCTGGCGCTCTGCGCGCTGGTCTCGGCGGTGGTGTCGCTGTTCGGGCTCAATTTCTCCGGCCGGGTCAGGGCGCCGGAGGCGGCAACGATCCTCGCCGAGTAGTGCGCTGCCCGCTGCCGGGCGGCTGCGCCGCGCCAGTGCAGGTCGCGACGGCTGCGCGGCCGTCTCTGGGCAGATTGGCATTGCCGTCTGGGCATGGCGGGAAGCTGGTCCGGGAATGAGGTCCGGATACGATCCGGCGATCCCGGCCCGGATCGGCCTCTGACGTAGCGTCGCAAAGGCCCGGACCTGACAGCTACTACTTCAAAGATCCGTGCCAATCGTGCCGTCGACGGCGCACGCTTGCCGCCGGCGCGCCGCGCCCGTAGGATCAGCGGCTCGCTATCGCAGCAAAGGGGAAAGCGATGCCACACCTGACGACCGATGACGGCGTGCGCCTCTATTACGAGGAGACCGGGTCGGGGACGCCGATCGTCTTCGTCCACGAATTCGCCGACGACTATCGCGGCTACGAAGGCCAGATGCGCTATTTCGGGCGGCGCTATCGCTGCGTCGCCTACAACGCGCGCGGCTATCCGCCCTCGGACGTGCCGGAGGACCCGGCGCGCTATTCGCAGGACCGCGCCCGGGACGACATCCGCGCCGTGCTCGACGCGCTCAAGATCGACAAGGCGCATGTCGTCGGCATCTCGATGGGCGGGTTTGCGACCTTGCATTTCGGCTTTGCCTATCCCGACCGCGCGTTGTCGCTGGTCGTCGCCGGCTGCGGCTATGGCGCCGAGCCCGGCAAGCGCCAGCAATTCCACGACGAGACCGCCAAGACCATCGCGCTGATCGAAGGCCAGGGGATGGGCGAGGCCGAGCAAGAGCCTATTCGCAGGGCCCGAGCCGGGTGCAGTTCCAGAACAAGGACCCGCGCGGCTGGAGCGAATTTGCCGACGAACCTCGCCGGGCATTCGACCACGGGCTCGGCGCTGACGATGCGCGGCGTGCAGGCGCGGCGCCCGTCGCTGTGGGATCTGATCGAGCGAGATGCGCCGGCTCGACGTGCCGACCCTGGTCATGACCGGCGACGAGGACGACCCGTGCCTCGAACCCGGCATCCTGATGAAGCGGACGATCCCGGCTGCGGCGCTCGTGGTGTTCCCGAACACCGGCCACGCGGTCAATCTCGAAGAGCCGGATCTGTTCAACCGCACCCTCGACGAATTCTTCCATCAGGTCGAACGCGGACGCTGGCCGCGCCGCGACCCGCGCGCGGTCACCGGCTCGATCCTCGGCATGCGCTGACGGGTTGCGGCTGACGCGGCCGCGCCGTTGCCGAGACGCCGTTGCGTCTCGTCAGGCGCAACTTCGCTCGACAAGGTAAATTGAATGCCGTCCATCCTCTCGCGACAGCAGCCTCAAGCAATATTTTTGATGAACCAGGTACCGACCCGGCGGCGCCTGCCATATCGGGCATGGGCGCCGATGGCTGCGGCTCTGCTGTCATATTTTCCATTACATGGCCTTAGTGTCCGACCCGAAATGAAGCGCGGTATCTCAGTGGGTTATCGTCGCCCCGCGAAAGCAAGGGTCCAGCGGAACTGTTCGAGTTCTTGGAGCCCTGGGTTCCCGCTTTCGCGGGAAAGACGAATAACTGATTGATACGTCGTGGGTCATTTCAAGTGGTACTCTAAGTGTCATCAATTGTCCGCCGACAGCGCTGCGGCGCCGGCTCATACGTCCGGTTTATGACCCACCACAAAAAATTGTGCCCCCAGCAGTTTCCACATCAGCGGCACCTTTAGATACAACCACACCAACCGCGGGTGCTGTGGAAGAGCGCTTTTCGTGGTGTAGGGCAGGAAACGATCGATGACCAGATCGAGATCAAAACCGTTGATCGCCAGACCCTCGGCTATCGTCGCGTGGCTCAGCGGCAGATGGTGGTCAAAGAAGTCCCAGTAGGCGCCGGGGACCCGGCGAATGTTCGGGCCCATGACGAGAAAGCGTCCGCGGGGCCGGAGCACGCGGTAGACCTCGGTGAAAACCCGGCTCAAAGTGGGCTTATCCGGAAGGTGCTCCAGGAAATTCGAGGTAAACACCACGTCGATGCTGTCGGCGGCGACAGAGCTGAGGTCAAAGGCTTCGACGGCGTGAAACTCGATGTCGCTGTCCAAGAAGCGGGGCAAGTCCGGGTTCATGTCGACCGCATGCTTTGCGCCGGCCTGGATGTTGTTGATGAATTCGCCATAACCGCAAGCCAGATCGAGGACAACCTCGTCCCGGCCGACATATTTCTGGAAAAAATCCCGGCACAGGACGCGCCAGATCTCGCGCTTTCGGGCGAGGTCCGTTTCGCTGAAGCGATGGCGATACAGCGCCGCCAGCTCGTTCATGTCGCCAGCACTCCTCTCGACGAATGGCACGAACCCCCACCCGGCGGGGCCGAAGTTCCGTCCGCGCGCGATCTAGTCACGACCGAAAGATGATGGGCTGGCGACAGTACCATCCTGCCCGATTTTGTGACATCGGCCGCGCGAGGTTGCGCCTTCCGTGGTGCGGCGCCGCCACGGCGCGAGCGGCACCCCGGTGGCGAACCGGCGCCTGTTCGACTAACTTCCTCGGCTGGCGCGCGTGCAACGCGCGACGTCGTTGTCGACCCGGCGATAGTCTTGGACGGTGGCGAATAGGGGCATGAGCAAGAGGCGTCGCATATTCCGTCAGCCGGAGCAGACAAGGCAGGCAAACTCCCCCGAGGTTGCGAATACGCTCCGCCAGGCCGTGGGTCTTCATCAGCAAGGGCAGCTGACACAGGCCGAAATCTTTGTACCGGACAATTCTGAACCGCGCGCCATATCACTTTGACGCCTTGCATTTGCTGGGGTTGATCGAGCACCAACGAAATAATTTCGCGGCGGCGGCGCGGCTGATCGGGCGGGCTTTGCAGGTCGATGCGAAGTTCGCTCCGGCATATGTGAACCTGGGTGACGCCTTGCGCGGACTACAGCGCTATCCGGAGGCGCTCGCCAGCTATGACCGCGCATTGTCGATCAGACCCGGCTATGCCAATGCCCTGAGCAATCGCGGCAATCTGTTGTTCGAGATCAAGCGTTACGAGGACGCGCTCGCCGATTATGACCGGGCATTGGCGATCGAGCCCGATTTTGCCGAGGCGCTTTACAATCGCGGCAATGTCTTGCGCGAATTTCGGCGTCGCGACGAGGCGCTCGCCAGCTACGACCGGGCATTGGCGGTCAAGCCCGACTACGCCGAGGCCCTCGGCAATCGCGGCAATGTCTTCCTCGAGCTCGATCGCCACGAGGACGCGCTCGCCAGCTACGACCGGGCATTGGCGATCAGGCCCGACTATGCCGAGGCGCTGAACAATCGCGGCAACGCCTTGCGCGAGCTCCGGCGTCACGCGGAGGCGCTCGCCAGCTATAACCGGGCGCTGACGGTCAGGCCCGATTATGCCGAGGCGCTGAACAATCGCGGAATAGCCTTGTTCGAGCTCGATCGTCACGAGGAGGCGCTCGCCAGCTATGACCGGGCATTGGCGATCAAGCCCGACTATGCCGAGGCCCTGAGCAATCGCGGCAACGCGTTGCTCGAGCTGAGGCGTCATGAACCGGCGGCGGCCAGCTATGACCGGGCATTGGCGATCAAGCCCGATTATGCCGAAGCCTTTTACAATCGCGGCAATGCGCTCTTCGAGCTCGATCGTCACGAGGACGCGGTCGCCAGCTATGACCGGGCATTGGCGATCGTGCCTGACCACGCCGAAGCCCTGTGTAATCGCGCCAATGCCTTGCTCGAACTCCAGCGTTATGAAGAAGCGATTAAAGGATTTGAGCGATTGCTCGAGTTGAATCCCGATTTCGCGTATGCGGGCGGCCAGCTGCTGCATGCAAGGCTGTGCAGCTGCGACTGGGAACACTATGACCGTGATACGGCGCTGATCGAAAACGATGTCGTTGCTGCAAAGCGCGCCATATTTCCTTTCATGTTTCTCGCCTTATCCGATTCACCGAGCGCCCAGCTGCACTGTGCTCAAATATATGGCGAAGACAAATGCGCCGGGTCATCGCCGCTTTTATGGCAGGGTGAGCGGTATCGTCACGACAGGATCCGCGTCGCTTACCTGTCGGCTGATTTTCACGATCACGCCACCGCCTATTTGATCGCGGGACTGATCGAAGCTCACGACAAATCGCGTTTTGACACGATCGCGATATCATTCGGGCCGGACACGCAAGACACACTAAGAACGCGGCTCACGAAATCGTTCACGCGCTTCATCGACGTTCGGCGGCAAAGCGATCGCGAGACGGCGCTTTTGCTGAAAGAAATGGAAATTGACATCGCGGTAGATTTAAAAGGGTACACGCAGGGTTGCCGCCCCGGAATATTGGCGTTTCGACCGGCGCCGATTCAGGTCAATTATCTCGGCTATCCGGGCACGATGGGCGTGGACTATATCGATTACATCCTTGCCGACCGGTTCGTTATCCCCGAAGACCAGCACGCCTCTTACACGGAGAAAGTTGTTTACCTGCCGGATACGTACCAACCCAATAATTCGAAGCGGCCCATCAGTGAGAATACGCCAACCCGGGCGGAGGCGGGGCTGCCCGAGACCGGATTTGTGTTCTGCTCGTTCAACAACAATTACAAGATCACGCCGCCGGTGTTCGATGCGTGGATGCGGCTGCTGCGCCAGATCGAGGGCAGCGTGCTGTGGCTCTTGGAGGGCAACCCCGCCGCGGTTCGCAACCTGCGGCGGAATGCGCAAATGCGGGGCGTCGACCCGGATCGGCTGGTCTTTGCCCCTCGGGTGAGGCTGGAAGATCACCTGGCGCGGCATCGCCTGGCTGAC
This sequence comes from uncultured Alphaproteobacteria bacterium, assembly GCA_963775525.1. Lineage (GTDB taxonomy): Bacteria > Pseudomonadota > Alphaproteobacteria > ATCC43930 > CGMCC-115725 > AP-15. Next base: position 44,797 of record CAVZJF010000055.1, read on the forward strand.
TTGTTTCTCGACAACGTTCCGTACAATGCCCACACGACGGCGAGCGACGCTCTGTGGGCGGGGCTGCCGGTCGTGACCTGTCTCGGGTCGAGCTTTGCCGGGCGGGTGGCGGGCAGCCTGTTGAACGCCGTGGGTTTGCCCGAGCTGATTACCGACACCCTCGAAGACTACGAAGCTTTGGCGCTGAGGCTGGCGCGGGACCAAAACCTGCTCGCGGCGAAGAGGGCGAAGCTCGCTCGAAACCGGGACAGCTGTGCGCTCTTCGACACCGATCGCTTTCGCCGACACATCGAGAGCGCCTACGAAACGATGTGGGAGCGCCACCAGCGAGGACAGCCGCCCACCAGCTTTGCGGTCGCGCGAGGCCGGGCGGCAATGATGCCGCGGGCCGGCTTTAAGCACGGCGAAACCCGTCTCCGGCGCGTCGAACCCGCTGCCGACGAAATCCCCAATCTTTCGCCGTCCATCATCCGGCGCCCGCCGCCGCCTCGCCTGGCGAATGGATGGCCGATCGGCTACTTTCCGCCGGAATCACAGGCGGTTTCGCATGGCCGTGGCCGAACCCGAATTCACCCTTGGCATCGAGGAGGAGTATTTCCTCGTCGACCGGGCGACGCGCGATGTCGTCGACGACCCGCCGCCCGCGATGCTGGCCGATTGCGAGGCGTTGCTCGCCGGCCAGGTGGGCCCCGAATTCTTGCGTTCGCAGATCGAGGTCGCCACCCGTGTGTGCGCCAGCCTCGCGCAGGCGCGCACCGAGTTGCGCCATCTGCGCCGCACCGTCGCCGGGGTCGCGGCCCGCCACGGCATGGCTCCGATCGCCGCGGCCACCCATCCTTTCGCCCGCTGGGACGCGCAGAAAACCACCGAGCGCCGCCGCTATGCCGATCTGCGGGACGATCTGCAGGGCGTCGGCCGGCGGCTCGCGATTTGCGGCATGCACGTCCATGTCGGCATCCCCGACGACGAGTTGCGCATCGATTTGTTGAACCAGGCCTCCTATTTCCTGCCGCATCTGTTGGCGCTTGTCGACCTCGTCGCCGTTTTGGCGCGGCGACAATACCGGGCTCAAATCCTATCGCCTTGCGGTGTTCGACGAATTGCCGCGCACCGGCATGCCCGAGCGGTTTGACAGCTGGGGCGAATACCGCCGCCACGTCGACGTGCTGACCGGCGCCGGGCTGATCGAGGACGCCACCAAATTGTGGTGGGATCTGCGCCCCAGCGAGCGCTTTGCGACATTGGAGATGCGCATCACCGACAGCTGCACGACGCTCGAAGATTCGGTGTCGATCGCCGCCCTGTTCCGCTGCCTGTTGCGCATGCTGTGGCGGCTGAAGCGCGAAAATCAGCGCTGGCGCATCTACGCCCGGATGCTGGTCGACGAAAACCGCTGGCGCGCGCAGCGCTACGGCAGCGATCGGGGCCTTGTCGATTTCGGCCGCGGCGCGATCGTCCCCTATGCCGATCTGCTCGAGGAAATCCTGTCATTGATCAAACCGGACGCCCGCCATTTCGGCTGCGAGCCCGAGGTGGAGCACGCGCGCCAGATCCTCGCTCGCGGCACCAGCGCCCATCGCCAGCTTGCGGTCTTCGACGGGGCGCTCGCCGGCGGCGCCACCCGCGCGCAAGCCCTCGCGGCGGTGGTCGACTGGCTCATCGCCGAGACGGTGCGCGGCCTCTAGGCGCCGCCAAATCCTGTGCCGGCCGGCCCGGCCATATTTGCAGCAGGGACAAAGGCTCGCGCGGCATCCTCCGAGGCGTTCTCGATAAATTATCTATCGTCATTTAGGTTCCTGTTCATGAAGTTCTGTTCGATTGTCGTCCGCGCTTGCGTCGTCCGCGGCGCGAGGATATTTGCAGGACATTCCGTGAGACCAGGTCGGCAGGGGCGTTTCACCATTGAGGGTCGATCAGGCCGGCACGCGATTGCATCGACATATGCCTGCAAATTTCGCCCGGCCGAATGCGTCGGGCGCCGTTAGTCCCGATACCGCCGGCCGCGATGATGGATAGCTCGGCAACGCTGAAGCGGAGCGTGCTGAGCGCGGTCGGCTGGGCGACCGCGACCCGGTTTCTCGCGCAGTTGGTGACCTGGGCCATGACCTTGGCCACGATCCGCTTTCTAGCACCGGCGGATTACGGGTTGATGGCCGTGACGATGACGATCACGTCGTTCATCTCCGCCCTCAGCACCGTCGGGCTGATCGATGCGGTCGTGCAGAACCAGCGGGTCAGCGACGACGACCTGCAGAGCGTTTTCGGTCTCGTCCTGCTGATCAACGCGGGGTGCCTGCTGCTGTTGTGCGCGTTGGCCTATCCGATGGCGTGGTTTTACCAGGAGCCGAGGCTGGTGGCGTTGCTGCAGGTCACCAGTTTGCTGTTTGTCGCCACTGCGTTTCAGGCGATCCCGCGCGCGCTGCTCGACAAGCGCCTCGATTTGAAGACCGTATCGCGCGTCGACTTGGTTTCGCGGATTGCCGGCGGCGCGGTTGTCCTGTTGCTCGCTTGGGCCGGCTTTGGGGTGTGGTCGCTGCTCGTGGGACCGTTGCTGACGGCGGTTCTGCGGGCTCTCGGCTTCAGCCTCGCGGTCGGCTGGCTTCGACGGCCTCGCCTACACCTGGTCAACCTGTACGACATCTTGCGCTCCGGCAGCTTGCGCACCCTCGAGCAAGCCCTGTGGTTTATCTACATGAACTCCGACATCTTCATTATCGGCAAGCTGCTCGGCGCCGATACCGTCGGGGTCTATTGGGTGGGCCGCAATCTGGCCGCCATGCCGATCGACAAATTCGCGTTGACCGTCAGGCCGGCCGCGTTCCCGGCATTCGCCCTCGTCCAACATGATCGCGCCGGGTCGCTGCGCTATTTGCGCAAGGCGATGCGGCTGCTTGCGTTTATCTGCTTTCCGGTGCTGTTCGGCTTGGCGGCGACCGCACCCCAGGCCGTCGCCATCGCGCTCGGACCGAAATGGGCGCTTGCGGCCACCCCCGTCGCAATCCTCGCGGTCGGGATGGCGTTCCGTCCGGTGGGGCTGGTGATCACTCCGTTTCTGATGGGGTTGGGCGAATTCGCCGCGAGTTTTCGCAACACCTTGTTTGCGGTGATCCTGTTTCCGATCGCGTTCGTCATCGGCAGCCATTGGGGTCTGGTAGGGGTCTGCGTCGCCTGGCTGGTCGCCACCCCGCTGCAGCTTCTCGTTCTCATTCGCCGCGCGGCGCTGGTTTCCCGGTCGTCGATGCGCGGTTTGTTGACCCCGCTGCTGGCGCCGCTCGCCGGGTCGCTGATCATGTATGTCGCGGTTAGCCGCGTATCCGCGATGCTACCGGATAGCTGGCGCCTGTGGCCGAGCTTTCTGCTGCTGGTCGCCACCGGCGCAGCGGTCTATTTCGTCTACGCGGCTCTCTTCATGCGCCCGATCTTCGCCGAATTGCGCGACCTGGTCCGCCGCTAGTCTACGGCGCCGCTGCGATTAGGCCATCCCGGAGGCTACGCTGGACTTCGCCGCCCGGCCACGGGTTCGGCCGCCAGGATGAAAAAGCGGCGTCGGGGCAGACCGCTATTGCTCAGGCGCAGACAAAAAATTCACTCAACTGTCATGGCCGGGCTTGTCCCGGCCACCCACGGGCTCACGGCACCAACTCTGCCGGCTTGCGTGGATGCCCGGCACAAGGCCGGGCATGACGAGTGCTGGTGAGGATGCACCATCTGAATGCGGCAGACCGCTAGACTAGTTGTGATTTTTCTGGTGGTCGTTGTCGTCCGCATGGATCTGGCCGCGGATCTCGCCAGCACCCAGCGCCGTCGTGTGGATATTGGCGTAGGCCGTGTTCGAGGCGAGTGCCGCCACAAGCGCGTCGAAATCGCCGGCGGTAACGTTCTGCCCCGCGATCGCCTGGACGTTGGCGGCGGTAAAGGTGCCTGTCACCTTGCCGGTATTCTTTGGGCAGGTCTGGGGGGCTGGCCCCGTCCCCGCGAAGGTCAAATTTGTGCAGAAGAACACGAGGATGCCGCCGGAATCGCGGCCCTTGCCGAAATGGATGTGAGCCTGCGTCACGGTGCCGGTGAGTGGTGCGGTGGTCCCTACGTTCGAATAGGTCAGCGTGTAGGCGATGCTTTTCGCCCTGGTATCGAGATCGAGCTTCAGCGTCGCCGTGCCGTCCGACAGGATCGCCCCGGTCTGGTTATTGAGGGCGCCGAGTTCCTGGAAACCGGACAAACGCGCAGAAAATTCTTCAGCCGACCCGGCGCCGCCATCCGCATATGCCACGCCGCCCCACAGGGCGAGACAGCCGGCCGCCACGACCGCTTTAATCAGCTTGTGCAGGCGCATCGCATCCTCCCGTTGCACGACCAGTCATTCGTTAAGTATTAAGGCGTCATCGCGGCAAAGCGTGTTCACATTGTGGTGAGAGTTGGGCGGTCACCGGCGCCTTATGATCCCGGTGACGCGGTCCGCGGCGGCGAGATAGACCGTCGACGGGGCGAGAGCGTGCCGGTTCAGACAGGCTTCGGTGAATTTGATCACATGCTCGTCGCCATTGGCGATGGCGCGGTCGACGAGCTGCTCCGCGCCGCTGCCGGGCGGCTCGATGTCTTCGGCCAGCCCGCCGCCGCCATAGCAGGCGTAGAGCCCGCAGCCCGCCTGCCACGCAAAGCGCAGCGCGGTGCGCGCGGTCGCGTCGCTGACGTGCGGCGCAATGTTGCCGAGGGCGGCAAGGCTGGTGACGCCATGGATAAAGGCGATCACCGTCGGGATGTCGTGGGCGTTCGCCAGGTAGACCCGCGCAAACAGCTCGGTCAGCTCGGCGATTTGCGCGGAAATCGCACCATTCGTGTCGAGCATGCCGACGACCGGGGCAAACTCGGGGATGTCGGCCAGCACCGCGAGCGCCGCGACGATGTTGCCGGGAAGCCTGCGATCCGGCGGCACGACCGGGACGCGGCCAATTGCCTGGCGCGGCGTCATCGTCTCGTGCGTCGCGCCATCGCTCCGCCGGCAATTGCTGCCAGGTTGCCGCCCAGCCGGCGAGCGCGTCGGCGAGCTCGCGACGGCGGCTCGCGGTTTCGTGCTCGGCCAGCCCGCGCGCGGCGTGGCCGACGCGGATCGGGCCGTGCGTCGCCGCCGCGCAAAAGCCGGGAGCGAGGCGCGCCACCCAGCGATCCAGCACCGCCCTCCACGGCGCGTCTTCCAGCTCCTCGGTAAACAACGCCGCCCAGTCGGCAAACCGCTCGCGCCGGCCGAGCGCGCTTTGCCACGCGTCAAGGCGGACCGGGCTGCCGGCCGACGGCCGGGCCTGCATCCGCTCGCGATAGCGCGCGATCCACGGCATTACCGCTTCCGGGTGGCCCAACGCGCACAGCGCCTCGGCGACCATCGGCGCATGGTTGCTGTTGCCGTTTTTGAGTTCGATGCCGAACGGCGCGATCTCGTCGAGAGCGTCGTCGAGCGAGCGGTAAAGGGGCATGCGCATTCCAGGCTCCTCCGATCTCGACCCATCTTGAAATCATTCTAAACTGAACGCGACAACAACGAAAGCCTCGTTCCGCGGCGTGGTCGGGTGACACACGTTGCGGCCGAGTCTAGGATTTGGCTCGGCAACGGAGAATTTCGATAACGCCGATCCATCACGCGCGGATCGATCACCCGATGGCGTGGCGCGGCGCGCACTTGACCAGGGACGGCGGCGCGCGTTAACCGCTGTCGCCGGCCGCACCGAGGAATCATAAATGTTCGATCACCACTGGACGGGCGGCGCGCTGCCGACCTTTGTCACCCATCTCGAATGCAGCCTGACCGGCGAACGCTATCCGGCCGACACCTTGCAGACCTTGTCGAAGGCCGGCCGGCCGCTGCTGGTCCGCTACGACCTCGACGGCGTGCGGGGCGCGCTCACCCGCGAGACGCTGGCCGATCGGCCGCAGAGCCTGTGGCGCTATCGCGAGTTGTTGCCGGTGCGGCGCCCGGAAAACGTCGTCTCGCTCGGCGAGGTCGTGACCCCGCTGGTGTCATTGCCGAGGCTCGCGCCATCCGGCGGCGAGCTTCTGGTCAAGGACGAGGGCCGGCTGCCGACCGGGTCGTTCAAGGCTCGTGGGCTGGTGCTCGCGGTGGCGATGGCCAAGGAATTGGGCGTCGAGACGATGGCGATGCCGACCAACGGCAATGCCGGGGCGGCGATGGCGGCCTACTGCGCGCGCGCCGGAATGAGGGCTTACGTCTTTTGCCCGGACGACACGCCGGCGGTCAATGTCCGCGAAATCGCGATGCAGGGTGCGGAGGTGTTCCTGGTCGACGGGCTGATCGACGATTGCGGCCGGCTCGTCGCCGAGGGCGAAAAGGCGGTCGGCTGGTTCAACTGCTCGACCCTGCGCGAGCCCTACCGCATCGAGGGCAAGAAAACGATGGGCATCGAATTGGCCGAGCAGCTCGGCTGGGAAATGCCCGACGTGATCTTTTACCCGACCGGCGGCGGCACCGGCATCATCGGCATGTGGAAGGCGTTCGACGAGCTCGAAAAGATCGGCTGGATCGGGCCAAAGCGGCCGCGCATGGTCGTGGTCCAGGCGGCCGGCTGCGCGCCGATGGTCAAGGCCTGGGAAGACGGGGTCGAGCACGCGCCGCGCTGGCCGGATGCGCACACCTTTGCCGCGGGCATCCGGGTGCCGCAGGGGATCGGCGACTTTCTGATCCTGCGCGCGGTGCGCGAGAGCGGCGGGTTTGCGATCGCCATCGACGACGACGCGATCGCCGGCGCCTGGCAAAAGGTGGCGAAGGCCGAGGGCTTGCTGCTGTGTCCCGAGGGGGCGGCGACCTACGCCGCCTACGAAGAGGCGCTGGCCGACGGCCGGGTCCGGCCGGCCGACCGCGTCGTGCTGTTCAACTGCGCCAGCGGCCTCAAATACCCGATGCCCGAAGCCGGGCTTCGGCTGAAGTTGGGCGCCGCGATCGACTGGCCGGAGCCTCATCAAACATAGCACGGGCCGGTAATTCGCGGCCGAACGGGATCGCTTTCCCTCGCCCCCCAGTCATCCGGCGAGCGGGGCGAGGGAGAAGGCCGGGTCAGGCGGCGTTGCGGTCGAGCAGCTCGATATGCACGTTCTGCGGGCCGCGCAAAAAGGCGATGCGCACGCCGGGGCGGATCGTCTTGGGCTCGACGGTGAACTCGGCCCCTTTCTGCTTCAATTCGGCGACGACGGCGTCGATGCCTTCGACCCGCAGGCCGAGATGTTCGAGCCCGAGATAGGGCGGCTCCGGCGGCCGCGCCACCGCGTTCTCCTCGGGCACCTGGGCGATAAAGACGGCGATGCCGCCGAGGTTGAGGTCGATGCGCGAACGGCCGTCGGACTGCACCGAGCGGAGCACCTCGGCGCCGAACATCCGCTCGTACCATTGCGCCGTCTCTTCGGCGTTGGGGCTGCGCAAATGGATGTGGTCATAGGCAAATTTGGGCATCGCGTTTCTCCCTCATTGACGCCGTCAACGACGACTTTAGGCGCGGCGCGGGACGGCGGCCAGCCTAATCACCTGCCGCGCACATCGGGCCGGCGGCGCTCGCGCCAGGCGGAGTGGCTTTCCTTGGCGTCCTCGGTCTGCGACAGCGCCATGAAGCGGTAGAGGTCGATATAGGCGGCGTCGGCGACGTTCGGCATGTCGAGCCCGCGGTTCAGCGATTCCTTGGCGAGCGCGTGTGGCCAGCGGCGGCAATTCGGCCAGCCGCTCGGCGACCGCCGTGGTCTGCGCCCTGAATTCGTCATGCGGGAAAACCCATTGCGCGAGGCCAAAGCGCAACGCCTCTTCGGCCTTCATCGGATAGCCCATCGCCACCTTCATCGCCTGCCCCTTGCCGACCCAGCGCGCCAGCCGGACGATGCCGCCATGGTTCGGCAATATGCCGAGCGCCACCTGCGGCAGCCGCCATTCGGCGCGGTCGGACGCGATGATCAGGTCGCAGCAATAGGTGACGATGCAGCCGATGCCGACCGCATAGCCGTTGACCGCGGCGATGACCGGCTTGGGAAACTCGCTCAGCACCTGGCCCGCGGTGCGGCGGCGCCGGGGCAGGCCGGCGATAAAATCCGCCATCGACGCCTCGTTGTGGGTGCGCGGGTCCTTCAGATTGGCGCCGGCGGAAAACGCCCCGCCCGCCTCGTCGCCGGTCAACACCGCGATCCTGACTTCGTCGTCGGCCGCCATCTCCTCGCAGCGGCGCGCGATCTCGTCGTTGAAATCCTCGCCCCAGCAATTGCGCGCCTCGGGCCGGCTCAAGGTCAGCCAGCCGACATGGTTGCGCTTTTCGTAGAGCACCGGCATCGCGTTCTCCTCCGAGCGAATGACCCGCGCCGATCTTGCCCTGCGGCGACGGCGAATTGCACCTCGGATCGCGTTCGTACTACTAGTGTGGCCCAAAGAGTGAGCAGAACGCCCAAAAGGAAGGCGGCGAAATGGCGGATTCACAGGCGGTCGGGTCACGCGCAAGCGCGGCCGGCCGCCACTTTCCCGACAGCGTCGAGAGCCGCTCTTCGTGGGTCGCGGCGGCGATCGCCATCGCCATTCTGTCGATCTCCTATGGCGCGCCGCTTATCGTCGTGATCGGGCTGAAGCCGATCGCGGCGGCGCTCGGCAGCGACCGCTCGGTAGTCGCACTTGCCGCGGCGCTGGTTTGGGTCGGCACCGGGACCGGCGGCATCCTGATGGGATGGGTCGCCGACCGGGTCGGCGTGCGCCGCACGGTGATCTTCGGCGCGCTGATGACCGCGCTCGGCCTCGCGGTCTCGGCGATCGGCACGCATCTGGGGGCTCTATCTCGGGCACGCGCTGCTGATCGGCTTTCTCGGCGGCGGCGCGCTTTACCCGCCGCTGCTGATCTATATCAGCCGCTGGTTCGACCGCCGCCGCGGCACCGCGCTGGCCTTGATTTCGTCCGGGTCAGTACATCGCCGGGGTGATCTGGCCGTCGGTGTTTCAGCACGCGCTGGCCCGGGTCGGCTGGCAGGCGACGATGGTCGGTTTTGCCGGGGTCGTCGTGTTGATCGTGCCGCTGGCGCTGCTGCTGCGGCCGGCGCCGCAACCGGCGCGGGCCGCCGGCGCGGCGGCCGTCGGCTTTCGCGGGACCAAGGCGTTGCGGCTGCCGGCCAACGCCGTTCAGGCGCTGCTGTGCGCGGCGTCGTTTTTGTGCTGCGTCCCGATGGCGATGCCGTCGAGCCATCTCGTCGCGTTCTGCAGCGATCTCGGGATCTCGCCGGCGCAGGGTGCGGCGATGCTGTCGGTATTGCTCGGCTGCGCCTTTGTCAGCCGGCAGTTCTGGGGCTGGCTCGCCGACCGGATCGGCGGGCTCGGCACGGTATTGGCCGGCTCGGCCTGTCAGGCAGTGGCGATCGCCGCCTTCTCGGTGACGAGGAACGAGGCCGGGCTGTTCGCCGTCTCCGCCGCTTACGGTCTCGGTTTCAGCGGCATCATCCCGGCTTATGTCGTCGCGATTCGCGAATTCTTCCCGTCTTCCGAGGCGTCGTGGCGGGTCCCGACCCTGTTGTTCACCGGCATGTCGGGAATGGCGTTCGGCAGCTGGTTCGCCGGCGCGCTCTACGATTATTTCGGTTTCTATGCGCCGGCTTTTGTCGCCGGGGCGCTGTTCAACCTCGGCAACCTCGTGGTGGTCGGCTTTCTCGTCGTCCGCCAGACGCAGGGCAGCCGCCGCCTCGCCGAAGCCGCGACCGCCTAGCGTTGCTCGTGGGCAATTACAACGCCACGGGGTCATTGCGGGCACAGCGAAGCAATCCCGAGCCGGGCGACCGCGTCGCCGGGTCCGGGATTGCCGCGTCGCCCCTGCGGGCTCCTCGCAATGACATCGCTGCGTCTAAAAAGCATCCAGGCGGGTCAGGCGGCGGCTTTTTCGAGCTTGTGGAGGACGCGGATGCGCTTTGGCGGCGGGTCTTTCGAGAACCGTCCCCAGCTGCGCCCGGACAATTCGCCGACAAAGATGTTGCCGTGGCGGTCGACGGCGATGCCGTGCGGCGAGGTGAACTGCCCGGGGTCGAGCCCGGCATGCATCTTGCCGAGCCGCGCCTGCACCTCGCCCTTCGACGAGTGGATGCTGACCCGCGGCCCGATATTCGGCCAGTCGCGGTTGATCTCGCCCGAGGGGCCGCCCTCGCCGATGTAAATCAACGGGTCGCGCCCGGCCGCCATGCACATGCCGTTCGGCCGGTGCAGGTTGTTCCATTGGGTCTCGAACCGGCCGTTGCCGTCGAACACCTGGACCCGATGGTTCTCGCGGTCGGCGACGTAGAGCCAGCCGTCGGGGTCGCAGCAGATGTTGTGCGGCACGTTGAACTGGCCGGGGTCGGTGCCGGGCTCGCCCCACGAATTCAGCAATTTGCCGTCGGGCGTGTATTTGTGGATGCGGGCATTGCCGTAGCCGTCGGAGACGTAGAGCTCGCCCGTCGGCGACTATCGCGGTATGGGTGCAGCGGTGAAACGGCTCGCCGCTCATATAGGGCTTGGGCTCGCCGGCGACGCCGAGGGTCATCAGCACCTTGCCGTCCAAGGTGCAGTGGCGCACGGTGTGGTCGCCGTCGTCGGTCAGCCAGATCGTGTCGTCCGGGCCCATATGGACGCCGTGCGCGCCGGGTGAAGACACCCTCGCCCCAGGTCCGCAGCAGGTTGCCCGCGGCGTCGAACACCGCCACCGGGTGCTCGCCGCGGTTGAAGGCGTAGACCCGGTCCTGGCCGTCGACCCCGACCGCGGCGACGTCGCCCAACACGATCTCGTCCGGCACCTTCGCCCAATCCTCGCGCACTATAAAGGTGTACTTGCCGCCGCCGAGCTCCACCGCCATGCGTCCTCTCCCCGATCCTTCAGCTTACGCTGAAGAGTATCATGGCTCGAGAAGTCTGGTGGCGCAAGTGCCTCGCCGCATCTCCTCCGCCGAGGAGGACCACGGCACTCGTATTGGGGTCAAAGGGCCGTAGCCTGCCGCATGGTCATTGCATCTCGCCGTGTTTATTAAATCCGATATTTCGACAGAACTATGCAGTGTTGATGTCCGACGCCGCCCATTTTCTTAACGATCTATAGCTTTTTGTCCGAAAGGTATGGATTAATTTCAGGTAATTTATTTAAATCTATCAAGAGATATCTCTCAGCACCTTCGAGTAGTATGTCCATTCTAATTCAGACAGTCTTGACGCAGGGGTCACTTTGAACATACCGTTCGAAATCCCCACGGTGGAACAGGGTGGAATGCGTGAACGAGTGGGAGAAGATTGGGTCGCTCGGCACGAGCAACAGATCGCGGAAATGCGGAAAGGTATCGAGTGGTTGCGTTCCGGCGAGCTGAAAGCGGCAGGAGTGCCGTCCAGCGGCAAGGAAACCTTCCCTCCTCCCCCCCCCCCCTCCCCCTCCCCCCCTCTCCTCAACAGTCGGATAGACGACCTTATAAAGCATTATGAGAAAAACGATTCACAAATTAGAGAGTGTTATTGTAACCCTAAAAGGTATCCCCAATGGAGATAGGGCGTAGTGTGGTGAGGAAATCAAGAACTGTCAGTTACCTTTTATATCGTCGTTCCTCTTCCTCCTCTTCCCTCCCCCCCCCCCCCTCCTCCCTAATTATTTCGGATTCCTCCGAGCGGGAGATAGACAGAGGGATGACTTTATTGCTCGCCACAGAGGTGCACACGGCAATACAAACGAATTGTCCATGATCGTATCTTGGTGGATTAAGGGGCCTATACTAGCGGCAATTATGCTATTTGAGCTTATCAACCCGATCGCTGGACACGCGAACGAGCGCGCACATATGGTTTGTTGAAGGTTTACGACGGCTCCGATTCGGATATGCGAACACGAATTGAGACACTTCTTCTCGGCGCACAACGCGGAATGCTGGTTGCAAGTTCGTGGATAGAGAAAGGAAGGAAACAAACGCCATTATACTGCGAACCAAACAACGTTTCGCTCACAGGACCGCAGCTTGTATCGATCCTTCGTGATATGGTAGGAGATGATCCGAAGCTTGGGCGCTCTGATTGGGGATATTCTCTGTTATTTGCTTTGATGAAGGCGTTCCCTTGCCGAGGAAATCCAAACTGAACGAATTGAGACTATTGCCGCGCGTCGATCGGGCTCCATCCCACGCGCCGTGGATCGGCAGAATCTTCCTTGAATTTGGGTCGCGATCGACCGGCTTTCGTATTCGCATTCATGCCGCCCTTGTGAATAAATCGTGATCGGCGTCGCCGGGTTATGCAGCCCTGTAG
>CAVZJF010000056.1:0-11537 GCA_963775525.1 uncultured Alphaproteobacteria bacterium
CGCGCAAGGTGCTCAACGCCGCCTATGGGCCGGAAACGGCGAGAAAGCTGATGGACCGGCTGGTGTCGACATTGGGCACCGAGATTGTCAATTTCGACGCCCTTCATAAGGCCGATCCGCAGCTGCTGGCCAAGTTCATCCACAACGAACATCCCCAGACGATCGCGCTGGTGCTCTCGCACTTGAACCTTCGGCGGCGGCGGCGCTGCTGGCCTCGCTGCCGCCGGGAATGCGCTCCGATATTGCGCTGCGGATGGCAAATCTGGATCAGATTTCGCCGGAAGTGGTCATGAAGATCGCCGGCGTGATCGATCAGAAGCTGAAGGCGCTGGGCGAGTTCAGCCGCGAATCGTACGGCGGCGTGCGCGCGGTGGCGGAAATGTTCAACCGTCTGGATTCGGGCTCGAGCAGCGAGATCCTGGAGACATATCGAGAACGCCAGGATCCGACTCTGGTGGAAACGATCCGGCACTTGATGTTCGTATTCGAAGACCTGCTGCTGATCGACGAATGGGCATCAAGGAAGTGCTCGCGCAGGTCGACCGCAAGGTCCTCACGGTGGCGCTGAAGGGCACGAGCGAGCAGCTCAACGAGATCATTTCCTGAAGGCCATGTCGCAGCGCGGCGCGGAGATGCTGCGCGAAGACATGGAGGCGATGGGGCCGTGAAGATCAAGGAAGTGGAATGCGGCCCAGCAGCAGATCATCGCCATCGTGCGGCAGTTGGAAGCGGAAGGCGGATCAGTCTGAAGGGGACGGTGGGCGAGCAATATGTCGTGTAGGCTCATCAAGGACGAGAAGGCCAAGGAAGCGCGGGCGATCGACTGGCACTTTACGAACCGCGCAAAAGTTACGATCAATGGCCAGATCACCCTAAGCTCCACTGCTTATAGGCTCTGAACTGGCCAAATGCTGCGCTGTGTTAAATACGTCACAGAAAGAAAAGTTGCGATCTTTCGTCAACTATGTGCGTAGTTCCCAAACGGGCTTACTGCGCGAACCAGTGTTATGTATCGCTCCGTTGTCCCGCATCTTGCGCAGCAAGCTGGAGACCTTGAATCTCGTCCTGATTGCCCAGGCTCATGGGAACGAGGCTTTCCCCTGAGCGGGCGTAATAGTGCCCCTTCCATGCGATGGGAATACGGCGCGGTGCGGCAGGCACCTCCATGATTAACACCCTGCCGTCGGGGGTGGTGTAGTTCATGGATGACACGGATAGTTGCGCTTGGTTCGGTGCCCTGAGTGATCTGCATCTTCAGGCTGTCTAAGCGGTCTGGCTCTAGACGGTAATCAGTCCCCACCACATTCCGTGTCTTATCGTTCACGCCAAAAACGAGCCAGCCGGCGGCGGCCTCTCGGAGGTTCGCTTCATTTGCTAGGGCAGAGAAGTACTTGCCGATGTCACCTGTCGAGAATGCGTCGCCCGCTTCCTTGAACTCGACAACTTCAGTTTCACCGCCCGCTAGCAACCGCCCAGAGAGTGGTCAGTGTCGCAGAATCCGACGGGTCAAGTCCAGGGACGTGGTGTACGACGTCGTCGTGTGATTCTTCGACTTGGTGATTTAGGCGGTCAGTGCTGCTGGGGTGGCCTCCTGTTCTATGGGGGTGTTGGTGGTGAGCCGCGATTTGCTGAGGACATCGAGGCCGAGGTAGCGGCGTGATTCGGCCCATTCGTCGTGTTGTTCGGCTAGGACTGCGCCGACGAGGCGGATCAGGGCGTCACGGTCGGGGAAGATGCCGACAACATCTGTTCGGCGCCGGATTTCTTTGTTGAGCCGTTCCTGGGGGTTGTTCGACCAGATCTGGCGCCAGATCTGCTTGGGAAACGCGGTGAACGCCAGCAGGTCCGCCCTAACGTCGTCGAGGTGGGCAGCGACCTTGGGAAGCTTGTCGGCCAACGCGTCGATAATCCGGTCGTATTGCGCGGCAACGGATTGCGCATCAGGTTGGTCGAATACCGAGTGCAGCAAGGTCTTCACCCATGGCCACGAGCTCTTGGGCGTGATGGCCATCAGGTTGGTGGCGTAATGGGTGCGGCACCGCTGCCAGCAGGCTCCGGGCAGGGTGGCCCCGATCGCGGAGAGCAGTCCGGCGTGGGCATCGCTGGTGACCAGTCGCACCCCTGAGAGCCCACGGGCGGTCAGTGACCGCAGAAACGTCAACCAGCCGGCGCCGTCTTCGGCGGTGGTGACCTCGACGCCGAGAATTTCGCGGTAACCCTCGGCATTGACCGCGACGGCGATCAGCGCGTGCACGTTGACCACCCGGCCGGCCTCGCGCACCTTGAGAACTAGGGCGTCAGCAGCCATGAACGTGTACGGGCCAGCATCTAGCGGTCGGGTCCGGAAGGCTTCCACGGCGGTGTCGAGCTCCTTGGCCATCACCGACACCTGCGACTTGGACAAGCTGGTAATACCCAGTGTCTCGACGAGCTTGTCCATCCGCCGCGTGGACACCCCGAGCAGATAGCAGGTGGCCACCACCGTGGTCAACGCCCGTTCGGCGCGTTTGCGGCGTTCCAGCAGCCACTCCGGGAAATAAGAGCCCTGCCGCAGCTTAGGGATCGCCAAATCCAATGACCCTGCCCGAGTATCGAATTGGCGATGCCGATAACCATTGCGCTGGTTGGTGCGCTCGCTACTGCGTTGGCCATACCCGGCACCGCACAGCGCGTCGGCCTCCGCACCCATCAGGGTGTGGATGAACGTAGCGAGCAGTTCGCGCAGCACATCGGGATGGGTGGTGGTGAGTCGTTCAGCCAGCACCTGCGGCCAGTCGATATCGTGGGCAGTGGTCATCGCGTCGATTCCTTTGCTCGAGTGACTTTGGACGGTCCCTCGAAGAATCACGCGATGACCCTCATCTATCCGGCTACGACACGCCGAACCTCAACTCACGGCCCGACTCGTACACCACCTTGCTGGACGCAACCATCCGACGCCTCGCTCACCGTGGGAACTTTACCGACCACGGGCATCAATCATCGCCAGCTGCCCACGCATGAGCCACTCGTACTACATCTCATAACTAACGTTGTGGGTTTCGCAAATGTCGCAGCGAAAGTACCGGTGTCGCGGAGCTGATCGGCAGAGGTTTGATCCACCTCCCTTACCTAGTGAGGTCAACCCCGGCGTCGGTCTCTTGGTCGAGGCCGAAGACCCGCACGGCGGCTGACTTTCCTTTCAGGACATGGAATCCCCGGTCGATGAGTCCGGGCGGTCGAGACGGCAAGGCGTCGACGCACTGCTGGGTGAGAAGGATCGCGTCGCCGGTGGTTTTGGTGAGTTGCTCGACGCGGGCTGCGACATTGACCGTGTCACCGATCAAGGTGAACTCCAACTTTCCACCACCGCCGATGGTTCCGGCGATCACCACACCGGTGTTGATCCCGATGCCGATGCGAAGCTATGGCCGCAAAGGGGCACGAAGGGCAGTTCGCGCCGCGCAAGCTGAGCGCCGGCTGTGGGTTCAGAAAGAAACCATTACCCGGAATGGCGCGACGCGCCGGTAGTCCCTGCTTACCCACTCGGCGCGGCCTTTATCTTTGTCGAGACGCGATGTGCATTCGGGGCGTGCGCTGGCCCAGAGCCGGGACAGCGACGCCCTCTATCCCAGGCTTCGCCAGAACTCCGCAGCGAGGCGAGCGCAGCGTTCTGGTTGCAGCAGGTTGACCCCATGGCCAACGCCGGCGACCGCCTCGATCCGGCCGTTCGGTAGCATTTTGGCAAAGGTCTGCTGCTGCGCCGAGGCGATCGGGCTGTTGTCGCCGCTCAGCAGCAAGACCGGGGCCACGATCCGCGGCAGTAGCGGCACGGTATCGACTTCCTCGAAGCAATCGTGCATCGCCGCGGCGATCTCGGGCGGGGTCCGGTCCATCTCGCGCACGACCCAGTCGCACAAATCTTTTTCGCGCGCGCCATGTCGAGTCGGTAGCCGAGCGTCTGCCGGCACCATTCGCCGACGCCATAGGCGCGCATCGCGTCCGACACGGTGGCCTTGTCCAGCGCGTAGATGCGCTTGATCCGGTCGGGGATGCGGGTCGGCGTATTGCACAACACCAGGCTGGCGATGCGCTCGGGGTGCGAAGCGGCGAGCAGCAGGCCGATGATCCCGCCGGACGATTCGCCGACCCAATGCACCCGAATCAGAGACAACGCGTCGAGCACGGCCATGATCTGCGCGCCGATCGTCTCCGGCGTATAATGATAGCCGGCGGGCGGCTGGTCGGAGAGGCCGCAGCCGAGCAGGTCGGGCCGATACACCCGGTGCGTCTCCGCGACCGCCGGAACCCAGCGGTTCCAGAACAACGCGTTTCGGGCGAATCCGTGCATCATCAGCACGGGCGTTGCCCCGTCCCACGGCCACAGGAAATCATCAACGACGCAGTGAATTGAGACGCCTTCAGCTAGGGGTATTTGAGGCATCGATGTCTCCTCACCTTGGACGAAAGCTTGCTGCGGGGGTACCCTTGATAGCGACGGCGTCATTATTGACGTCTGGCGGACCATATTACAGCGGTGGTGCGGGTCACATCGTGTTCAGTGCCCAAACGTAACCGCGAAGGCCCTTTATAAAGAGGGGGCGGCGCGGTCCGTTGTGGGCGGTCGCCAAACCCGGAGCCGGATGCGCAAGCCTCGTCGCGCTACCCGCCGCGCCATCCTCGAGGAAGTTTACGAGCCGTTCGATCGCCTCGCCGGGCAGCTCCTGCCCAGCGAGCGCCTGGTCGACCACCTCCTCGGTCATCCCGAGCGCCCGCCGGATCGCCCGCTCGTCCATCAGCAAGACGTGTCCGGAGAGTTGGTCGCGTTGCGCCTGCGTCAGCCTTGTGGGCGCGAGGGCGCCCGCCTGGTGGTGGGTATATCCATTTGATATCGCCGGAGCCGTATCTCGCGAATGCCGTATCGCCGGCGCGGCGCCGTTGCTGGCATGCGGCGGCACCCGCTCCGGCCGCGAGAAGGCGGTTCCAGCGGGGCGGCTTCCGCTTGCGAGGAATTTTTCTCGGCCGCGAAACCGGCGGTTCTGGCGCCGGGCTGCCGGGTTTGACGCTCGATGCCGGCGACCGCGACGCCGTTGCAGGAAGACGGCGCGATTTCACGAACAGAAATTTGGGGTGACGCGGTCACGGACGCCTCGTCGCGCAACGCCAGGACGGCCGCCCGGGGACTTTGCATCACGGTGGTGCGAAGTCCGTTCTGCGGGTCTCGGGATGCGAGCCATTGCTGTACCCGGGCGATGGTGTCGTCGCTCGGCACCGGCCCGTGAGGCGCCGCGCACGTCTGTACGGCACTGACCGACAACCCGAGCTCGTGCGCCAGGGCATCCGAGCTTAGCCCGAGACGTTCCATCGCGGCGCGCAGTTGATCGCGCACCGGACCCAGCTCTCGGGATTTTTACGCGAGCCGATCTGGCGCTGGCCGTCTTCGAGGAGCAGTTTCAGCGCGTGACGCAGGACTAGGTGCGACGGTCGAGCGGGACGACGGGCAGCAACGCGGTGAACGCCTCCAGCAACGCGCCGTCTTCGCCCTCCTGCATCGGCTCCATCCCCGGTAAAGACCGCCGGGTGAGTTTTAACACCCGCAGCCGATAGCGCCCGTCGTCCTGGTCACGACCGAGCCGAGAATTCGTCAAGCCAGGCGGTGAGGTTAAAGTCGGGGTCCAACAGTTTGGCGAGGTCGAAGCTGGCGTCCGCTGCCCGCCGGCGCGCCGGCAACAGCCGGCCGAGCCCGTCGATCCCGCGCCGGCGCAGGTCGATCCACTCGCGGTTTACCGGCTCGCGCGGGTCGATCCGGCCGTCGCCGCCGACGATCAAGGCGCCGGTGCGCCCCACGTGGGCGACCGCGGGCTGGCTCACCCCGGCCCGCGCAGCAATCTCTCGCCGCGATAAACCCGCCATACGACGCCCGCCAAAGTTGGCGCCATGCTACTTCTGCCGTCGCCGCGATAAAGAAGACTTCAGGGTCATCAAGGCGCTGTTCGGGATCAGCGCGGCTTGTGCTTTTGGTACGGCGGAGAGATGCTGCGCGGCCCGGCGGAGCAGCGCGACAACCGGCGCGGCTGGTCGCGCGAGCACATCGTGCCGCGCCGCTAAGCGCTGAGATTGCACGGCAACATCGTGCTCGCCCATCCCGCATGCAACGCCGCGCGCGGCGACCGGCTGCCGAGCCTGGCCGACGTCGCCCGCGCGCTCGACATCCAGGCGCAGCTCGACAAGGGCATTACAGCGCGGCGGCCGTCGCTGCAGTCGGAGTTCTACCGGGCCGATCCGGCCACTCGGCCGCAATTAGTCTAGTGCCCGTCCATAAACTCCAAGCTGCTAGAATCGCTTAGGAAATCGTGCTTTTGTCGCGGTAAGGCTCAGCGGTTTCGGGTAGGCTGTGGATCAAGCCGCTGAATCCAAAGCCAACCCTCGCCGCCGGAGCCGACAATGCGTCAGGAACGCACCATCCAGGCCACGATATTCGAGGTCTTTGCCGGACACCAGATTGGCTGCGAGCTGAAGGCGATGTCGGGTTGGCTGGATCGGCAGCGCGCCCTGGTGAGCCTGGTGGCGGGCGATTTGCGCCGCGACGGGTTGCGCCAGACCGGGCGTCGCGGGCTGCCGGCGGAGAGCGTGCTGCGCTGCGCGCTGCTGAAGCAGCAACGCCAACTCAGTTACGAGGAACTGGCCTTTCACCTGGAAGATTCGGCCTCCTTTCGCGCCTTTGCCCGCGTGCCGCTGGCGTGGTCGCCTAAACGGTCGGTGCTGCATCGGACCATCAGCGCCATTCGCCCGCGGACCTGGGAGGCAGTCAATCGCGCGCTGGTCGCCAGCGCCAAACAGGACAAGCTCGAAACCGGCGCTAGCCCGCGTCCCTGGCGCGCGTGTCGACCACCGCCCCGTTTCGGATGCCGAGCCGGCCTCTCCGGCCTCCCTGGCGCGTCTAAGCCGGCGACCCCTATCCATATCCACGCCCCGGCCTCATGCGCCTCCCGGACGCCGCCGCGCCGCGCCCGGCCCTGGGGTTGAGCCGCAGCCCTTCACTCAGCGCCAAGGATTGCGGCGCGCCCCGCAACCGCCCCCCGCCGCCGACGGAACCGGGGTCAGGGTGCGCGCAACGCCCCGACCCTTGCCCGAAGGCGGGGAAGCGGCAAACGGCGCTCTGCGGGCTCCGGAGGCGGTAGGGAAACGGTGTGGGAAAAGTCCGTCCTGAAGCTCCGAAACCCGCTGTAACCCTAGCGTTCTGGCGGAGGGGGCGGGATTCGAACCCGCGAGACGATTCATCACCGTCTACACACTTTCCAGGCGTGCGCCTTCAACCGCTCGGCCACCCCTCCCCGCCACGCCACGCCGTCGCGCCCATCAGGGCGCGGCGCGGGTCGACACACTAGCCGGGCGGGCGCAACCGCGCAACCAAAGGCCACGTGAGGCGCGCGCACGCGCGGCTTGACCTGGGGCGGACGATCGCCTACATCGGCGGCTCTGCCGGGCCGGGCCATATCCGGAGGCCGGCGCTTGCGGTCAGAGTGATGAAGACGTTTTCCGCCAAACCCTCCGATATCCAAAAGAAGTGGCTGCTGGTCGACGCCGACGGGCTGGTGCTGGGGCGGCTCGCCTCGGTCCTCGCGATGCGGCTGCGCGGCAAGCACAAGCCGTCCTACACGCCGCACATGGATTGCGGCGACAACATCGTCGTCGTCAACGCCGAAAAGGTCGAGCTGACCGGCAACAAGCGCCAGGACGACATCTTTTATTGGCACACCGGCTATCCCGGCGGCATCAAAGGCCGCAGCAAGGGTGCGATCCTCGCCGGCAGGCATCCCGAGCGGGTCGTCCAGAAGGCGGTCGAGCGCATGCTCCCGCGCGGGCCGCTGGGGCGCCAGATCATGAAAAACCTGCGCGTCTTTGCCGGGCCCGACCACCCGCATGCGGCACAGCAGCCCGCACCGCTCGATGTCGGCGCCATGAACCGCAAAAATTTGAGGGCGTAACGAATGGCCGACGACGACCAGCCGACCGATCCGCCGGCCAACCCGCCAGCCAACCAACCGGGCACCCCGCCGGCCGGCCAGCGCGGCGCGGGCCAGACCTTTCAGGGTCTCGCCAGCCTGCGCCAGGCGATGCAGGCGGCGCGGACCCCTCCCGCGGCAGCGGCAGCGCCGACGGCGTCAGCCCCGGTCGACGTGCAGCCAAAGCTCGACGCGTTCGGACGCGCCTACGCCACCGGCAAGCGCAAGAACGCCGTGGCGCGGGTCTGGATCAAGCCCGGCACCGGGGCGATCAACGTCAATCACCGCGACAGCCCGGTCTATTTCGCCCGGCCGGTGCTGCGCATGATCATCAACCAGCCCTTTGTCAGCACCAATCGGCTGGGCCAGTTCGACGTCATGTGCACGGTCACCGGCGGCGGACTGTCGGGCCAGGCCGGCGCGGTGCGTCACGGCATCAGCAAGGCCCTGACCTTTTTCGAGCCCGCACTGCGCCCGGTGCTGAAGAGCCAGGGCTTTCTGACCCGCGACAGCCGCGTCGTCGAACGCAAGAAATACGGCCGGCACAAGGCCCGGCGCCGGCCGCAGTACTCAAAGCGCTAGGCGCCGCGAGCGGACTCCGACGGGGGGCAGTCCAACGCCCGCCCCGTCGGCACACAGCTGACGGCCGACGTCACATCCCTTCGCGCACCACCGGGTTGGTCAGGGTGCCGATGCCGGTGATTTCGATGTCGATCGAATCGCCGTGCTTGACGTTTTCGGGGGCGCCCTCCGTTCCCATCCACACGACGTCGCCGGGATAAAGCGTCAGGTACTGCGACATCCGGCTGATAAAGGTCGCCGGGCCGAACAGCATGTGGTCGGTCTTGAAGCGGATCTTTTCGTCGCCGTTGACGCGGATGATCGTGTATGCCGCGGCGAGGTCGAAATCGGTCTCGATCCACGGCCCCATCGGCTTGAAGGTGTCGGCGTTCTTGGCGCGCCACAGGGTGCGGTCGCCGGCCTGCCAGGTGCGCTCGCTGAAATCGTTGCCGATGGTCCAGCCGAGCACACAGGAGAGTGCGTCCTTTTCGGAGAGATGCCTGGCCTTCTTGCCGATGACCGCGACCAGCTCGCCCTCGTACTGGCAGCGCTCGGTCGCGTCCTTCGGGATCACGATCGGCTCGCCATGCGCCGCGAGCGCGTTGTTGGCGCGGTAGCCGATATCGGCGGCCTTGGGCAAATTCGGCTCCTGGCCGCGCTTTTTCGCCGCCTCGATCACATGCTCGGCGTAATTGAGCCCGGCGCAGTAGAAGGTGCGCGGCTCGACCGGCACCAGCAATTTGACCGACGCCAATTTGTGGCGGGTCGCGGTCTTTTCGTAGCCGGCAAACGGGTCGCCCTTGACCTCGCTCACCATGTCGCCGTCGACAATGCCGTAAGTTGCCCGGCCGTTGGTCTCGAACCGTATCCAGCGCATTTCCTCGTCTCCTCCAGCTGTTCTGCCGCTCTCGGTCAGACCGGCGTCTCGCCCTTCAGCATCATGCGGTAGAGATACCGCCGCTCGTTCATGTCGTAATCCGGGTTGGCCTTGTGGATCACGCTGCGATTGTCCCAGATCACAAAGTCGCCGTGCCGCCATTGGTGGCGGTATTCGTATTTCTTTTGGATCGCGTGCGCCATCAACCCGGCGACCAGGTCGAGCGCCTCCGAATCTTCCATGCCGAGGATCAATTCGATCCGCACCGGATTTAGATAGAGCGCCTTGCGGCCGTTTTCGGGATGGGTGCGGACCAGCGGGTGCACCCCGGGCGGCGGCACCTGGCGGGCGCTGTCTTCGCTCAACGGGCGCAATTCGCGCGGACTGTATTTGCTCAAATAGACATGCACCGCCTTGAGGTCGTCGATCCGTTCCTTGGTCGCCGCCGGCAGGTCGTCGTAAGCCTCGTGCATATTGACGTATTGCGTGTCGCCGCCATGGCTCGGCAGCGACACCGGAAACAGCATCGTCGCCTTTGGCGGGGCCGGATGATTGGAATGGTCGGTGTGAAAAGTCTCGCCCGAGATATAGCGCTTGCCCGGCACCGTCTGCTCATTCGAGACATAGTAGATCTGCGGATGGCCCGGCACGTGCATCTCGCGCTTGTCGTGCTGGAACAGCTCGCCGAACACCTGGGCCGCGGCGACGAATTGCGGCGGGGTGTATTGCTGGTCGCGGATCACCAGCACGTGATGCTCGGCAAAGGCGCGGTTCAGCGCGGCGCGGGTCTCGTCGTCAACACCTTCGTTGAGGTCGATGCCGCGCACTTCCGCGCCGGTATGCGGTGTCAGTGGGGTGATCGTGTAGTCCATCGGCCGGTCTCCTCCGCTTTTTTGCTCACGCTCATGCGCGGAGTATGATGGCCGGCGCGGCGCTTTTGCAATCTCCGACCAGGCGGCCGAGCGGATCGCACGGGATGCGAGGGGCGGCCGACAAAGCCGACGATGGCCGGCGCCGGCGAGGCGCTTCGGCGGACGGATGCCGGATTTCCGGGCCAGGGTAGTCGGCCGCCGACCGCTGACCCGACCCGGAAAAGGGCATTACAGGTCAGTTGGGGGACGGACCGAAACCGTGTCCGGTATAGGGATGCGATGCGCGGTCGGCGGCGGCGTTGGCCGGAGGAGTGTGGGTGGAAGCCGGGATCCAGCTGCTGGGCCCGATCTTGGGCCCGGGATAACGTTCCGGGGATTGCGCAACGCCGGCCGACGCAGGCGCCGGTATCCAATTGTCCGGCCCCACCTTCGGCCCCGGCAGCCGCGCATAGGATTGGCCAGGCGCGGGATTTGCCTGCGCCAGTTGCAGCGGATCGCTTGCCGCCTGCGCCGAGAGGGAAAACGCCAGCAACAGTCCTGCGCTTAGTACCGAAGCTTTGAACACCACCATAAAAGACACTCCAATCGTTGCCACTCAGCGGCACGCAATCGCCGCCGCCGGCCGGATAGTTTCGAGCAAAATGCCCAGTTGCCAGCGCTCGATGGACCATGCTGCGATGCACTTCACACGGGGATACCGGCGGGCGGTTCTGCCTATGACGCCGCCTAGCCGCTCCATCGCTGAAGAATCGTGGATTTCTTTTATAGAAGTCTGTCGGTCTGGCGATGCCCGTCAAGATTTACTGGTGTGCAATGCACAAGGATCAGGCAGTGAGGGACGCACCCTGTCCGCCTTGCCGGCCAGCGGTGTCGCCGGGGCCATCCCTGGCGCCAGGAAACGATAAAGCATATTTATAATGTAATTAAATACCAAATCACAATTAAGATTGTCAAACGGGCGGCGCTCTGGCAAAGCTGATGTCCCATGGGGCAGCCGCGCTCGTCGCAGCTGTCTTGAAGGACGGTGGCCGGCGCGGGCCGGTGCGGATTGGATTGTCACAGGCGAGACGATGAACTGGCTTCGGTCGATCGACCCGCTTTATACGCTGTCGGGCTTTTGCGTGGGTGCGCTTGTCGGGCTGACCGGCGTTGGCGGCGGGTCGCTGATGACGCCGGTGCTGATCCTGCTGTTCGGGATTCACCCGGCGAGCGCGGTCGGCACCGACCTGCTCTATGCCGCGG
>CAVZJF010000057.1:0-36602 GCA_963775525.1 uncultured Alphaproteobacteria bacterium
CGTCGACGACATAACGATAGCGCGTGCCCGGCCTGGCGGACGCAGTCGTCAGACCGAACCAGCCACCCGGCTCCTTGGCCATTGCTATATCGGTCGGGTGCTCGCCCTCCAAGCGCAACAAAACCGTGCCGCGGGTGGCGCCCACAAGCGAAAGCCGACGCCGCCGGCCTCATTTCGGCGCCAAACGGCAACTTATGGTGGCGATTAATCGTCGCCCCCCGCTTCGTGTCCGCGGAGGAAAAAGGAAAAGCCGCGCTCCTCCTCGTCCGCGGGCGGTAAGCCCGCCGGTAGAGCGTATTCCGCAACACTTTCGTTCGCTGGACCTCCGGCTGTGCGGGCGGCGGCTCGGGTCGCGGCGCGCGGTTGATGAAGAGGGCGAAGGAGTGGGCGCCATATGATAGACCTCGCCCGGCGCATAAGCCGGCCGTCCTCGACCCGCCCGGTCGTCCGCGAGGTATCGACCAAGGGCTCCCACGACATCGGCGCCGCCAGTTCCGGTATGCGAAAATCGAGATCGCCGTAATAGGCGTTCATCATGACAAGAAAGCTTTCGTCGATGTCGCGCTGGCCGCCCGGCGTAAAGAATTCGCCGGCGGCGCCGCTCAGGACGTAACCGAGCGACAGTGCCGCCGGGTTGCGCCAATCCTCGTCGTCGCCTCGCTTGCCGGCCGGGGTGACCCAGGTGATATCCTTGACGCCCGCCTCGGACAGCATCTCGCCGCGAAAAAACCGCGGTCGCGAAAAGACGCGATGACGGCGGCGCAGATGGATCAGATAGCTGACAAATCGGCCAATTCCGTCGTCTTCGGGCCGGATGTTTCCCCAGTCGGTCCAGGAGATCTCGTTGTCCTGGCAATAGGCGTTGTTGTTGCCCTGCTGGGTGCGCCCGATCTCGTCGCCGGCGAGCAGCATCGGCACGCCCAACGACAACAGCAGGGTCGCCAGCATGTTGCGCTTCTGCCGGTCGCGCAGGGCGACGATCTCCGGATCGTCGGTCGGCCCCTCGACGCCGTAATTCCAGCTGAAATTGGCGTCGCTGCCGTCGCGATTGCCCTCGCCGTTATTTTCGTTGTGCTTGTCGTTGTAGCTGACGAGATCCTGCAAGGTGAAGCCGTCATGTGCGGTAATGAAATTGATGCTGGCCCAGGGCCGGCGGCCGCGATAGCCGAAGATGTCGGACGAGCCGGCGAGGCGCGAGGCGAGGTCGGCGACGAGCGCCCTTATCGCCCTTCCAGAAGCGGCGCAACGTGTCGCGGTATTGGCCGTTCCATTCGGCCCAGCCCGGCGGAAAATTACCGAGCTGATAGCCGTACGGGCCGAGATCCCACGGCTCGGCGATCAGCTTGATCCCGGCCATGACCGGATCCTGGCGGACCGCGTCGAAGAAGGCGCTGCCTTGGCCGTAATCGCCGTTTTCGCGCGCCGAGCGTCGTGCACAGATCGAAGCGGAAGCCGTCGACATGCATCTCCGTCGCCCAATAGCGCAGCGAATCCATCACCAGCTCCAACACCCGCGGATGGTCGAGGTTCAACGTGTTGCCGGTGCCGGTGAAGTCCTGATAAAAGCGGCGGTTCGGCCTCCAATCGATAGTAGGAGGCATTGTCGATCCCGCGAAAAGACAATGTCGGGCCGAGATGGTTGCCTTCGCCGCTGTGGTTGTAGACGACGTCGAAAATGACCTCGATGCCGGCATCATGCAGGCGCTTGACCATGGTCTTGAAGCCGGCGATCGCTTCCGTCGACAACAGGCGCGGATCGGGCGCAAAAAAGCCGATCGTGTTGTAGCCCCAATAATTGCTGAGGCCGCGGTCGACCAGATGGCGGTCGTCGATCGTGGCATGGACCGGCAGCAGCTCGACCGCGGTGATGCCGAGCCCGAGCAGGTAGTCGATCATCGCCGGCGAAGCGAGGCCGGCAAAAGTGCCGCGATGCTCGGGGTCGACGCCGGGGTGGCGTTTGGTGACGCCGCGCACGCTGAGCTCGAGAATGATCGTCTCTTCCCACGGGATCTGCGGCCGCCGCTCCTCGCCCCAGGTAAAGGCGGGCTCGACGACCCGGCATTTCGGGATAAAGCGCGCATTGTCGCGCCGATCGAACGCCAGATCCTCGCGCGGGCTGCCGAAGCGGTAGCCGAAACCGCGTCCGACCAGCGCAGCCTGCCGTGCAGCGACCTGGCATAAGGGTCGATCAGCAGCTTGTTGGGGTTGAACCGATGCCCGTTGGCGGGGTCGTAGGGGCCGTAGACGCGATAGCCGTAAAGCAGGCCGGGCCGCGCGTCCGGCAGATAGCCGTGCCAGACCTCGTCGGTGTATTCCGGCAGCGCGATCCGCGCCTCTTCGCGCAGCCCGCTGCGATCGAAGAGGCAGAGCTCGACCTTTTCGGCATGCGCCGAAAACAGCGCGAAATTCACTCCCTTGCCGTCCCATGTCGCGCCTAGCGGATAAGGCCGGCCGGGCCAGACCGTGCTCGATGTCGCCATCGCGTGTTCAGAGTGGGGGCAGCGCGAAAAAAGCGGGGAGGTAGAGGAGCCGCGCGCCCAAAATCACCGACATACGAAGGTCCTTCGCTTCAATCCGCGGTGAAGATCAGGGTGCCGAGCGGCGGCAGCCGCAGGCGGATCGCGTGCTGATGGCCGTGCATCGGCCGCGGCTCGGCATGGACCTCGCCGGCGTTGCCGACCCCGCTGCCGCCGTAGTCGGCGGCGTCGGAGTTGAGGCGTTCGCGATAGCGGCCCGGCCGCGGCACGCCGATCCAGTAATCCTCGCGCGGCACCGGGGTGAAGTTGCAGACGATGACCGCGAGCTCGTGCGGGTCGCGGCCGCGGCGCAGATACGAGATGACGCTTTCCGCGGCATTGGCGACGTCGATCCACTGGAACCCGTCGGGATCGCAGTCGAGCCGATGCAACGCCGGCGTGCCGCGATAGAGATTATTCAGATCGCGCACCAGCTTCTGCACGCCCTGTGCAACGGGTCGTCGAGCAGATTGCCAGTCGAGCCCGATATCGTGGTTCCACTCGCGCTCCTGGGCGAACTCGCCGCCCATGAACAGCAGCTTCTTGCCCGGATGGGTCCACATGAAAGCCGAAATAGGCGCGCAGATTGGCGAAGCGCTGCCAGCGGTCGCCCGGCATCTTGCCGATCAGCGAGCCCTTGCCGTGCACGACCTCGTCATGGCTCAGCGGCAGGATGAAGTTTTCGTGAAACGCGTAGAGCAGCCCGAAGCTCAAATCGTTGTGATGAAATTTGCGGTAAATCGGGTCGGTGGACATGTAGCCCAGCGTGTCGTGCATCCAGCCCATGTTCCATTTGAAGCCAAAACCGAGCCCGCCGACATAGGTCGGGCGCGACACCATCGGCCAGGCGGTCGATTCCTCGGCGATCGAGGTGGCGCCGCTCGACTCGGCGAAGATCAGCTCGTTGACCCGGCGCAAAAAGGCGATCGCCTCGAGGTTCTCGCGCCCGCCAAAGGCGTTCGGGATCCACTCGCCCGCGGGCCGGCTGTAGTCGAGATACAGCATCGAGGCGACGGCATCGACGCGAACGCCGTCGATATGGAATTCGCGCAGCCAATAGAGCGCGTTCGACAGCAGGAAATTGGCAACCTCGCGGCGGCCGTAATTATAGATGAGCGTATTCCAGTCGCGGTGGAAGCCCTGGCGCGGATCGGCATGCTCGTAGAGTGCGGTGCCGTCGAAGCGGCCGAGCCCGTGCGCGTCGTTGGGGAAATGCCCGGGACCCAATCGAGCAACACGCCGATGCCGGCCTGGTGGCAGGCATCGACAAAAGCGCGGAAATCGTCGGGCGTGCCATAGCGGCTGGTCGGTGCGAACAGCGAGATCGGCTGGTAACCCCATGAGCCGTCGAACGGGTATTCCATTACCGGCATCAGCTCGATATGGGTAAAGCCCAATTCGGCGACATAGGGCGACGAGCTCGTCGGCGAGCTCGCGATAAGTCAAATACCGGCCGTTTTCGGCGAGCCGGCGCCGCCACGAGCCGAGATGAACTTCATAGATCGCGATCGGCGCTTCGCGGTCGTTGTTGCCGCCAGCGATCCGCCATCCACACCCCGTCATGCCAGACATGGCGCGACGGCTCGGCGACGACCGACGCTGTGCTCGGCGGCTGCTCGGCGCGCTCGGCATGGGGATCGGCCTTCAACGGCAGCAGCTCGCCGTCCGGCCCGAGCATCTGGTATTTGTACAAATGCCCCGGCCGCAGCCCCGGCACGAAGAGTTCCCAAAAACCCGTGGCGCCGCGCAGCCGCATCGGCATCCGCCGGCCGTCCCAGGAATTGAAATCGCCGACGACGCTGACCGAGCGGGCATTGGGCGCCCACACCGCAAAGGCGACGCCTTCGACGCCCTCATGCGTAATCGGATGCGCTCCGAGCTTCTTGTAGCTCGCGAAATGATTGCCTTCGGCGAGCAAATGAAGGTCGAGCTCGCCCAACACCAGCGAAAATCGAT
The DNA here is from genome assembly GCA_963775525.1 of uncultured Alphaproteobacteria bacterium. GTDB lineage: Bacteria > Pseudomonadota > Alphaproteobacteria > ATCC43930 > CGMCC-115725 > AP-15. The sequence goes on from CAVZJF010000057.1 coordinate 4,473, forward strand.
AGATGTCGTCGAATTCGCGGGCGACGCCGCCATTCGTCACCCGCAGCCGATAGCGGAACGGCTCGCGCCGATTTGCGATCTCCGCGACAAAGAGGCCGCCGGGATGAACTCGCACGCCTTCGGCGACGACCTCGCCGGTCGCGCTCTCGATGACGAGAACTGCTGCGACGCCCGGCAACATCGCCCGCACGACAACGCCCGTCGCGGTCTTGTGCATGCCGAGGAAGGCAAACGGGTCGCCGTGGCGCGCCTCGACAATGGCTAGGATTTCCGGGTCGGGGGCCGCCGGCGCCAACACCGGCGGCTCGGCTTTCCTCGGCTCGGCGCGGCTCGGCTCCGCGCGTTTCGGTTCGGCGGTCAGCGCCGTCTCGCCGAGCGGCATCGTCGCCTCGTCCAGCGTCTCCGGGTCTGTCGTTCCCGGACCGCCGCGGATCAGAGCGCTTCGCCACCGCTCGCCATCCTTGTCCGGTTCAAGATGCCAAGGACGCCCTGCAGCGGAATATCCACCCAGGACGGCCGGTTCGCCAGTTCGTAAGAAATCTCGTAGACCGCCTTTTCGAGCGTAAAAAAGGCGGTCAGGTCGCGCGCCTGCTTCTTGCTTGCCGGATAGGCGGCACATCCGCGCATGGTCTTGCGATAGGCGGCGCGAAAGCCGTCGACCGCGCGTTGGCGCCAGCAATTCGGCGAGATCGGCCATGCGCGGCTCGGCCGCGGTGCGGGTCTCCGCCAAATGCCGCACCGCGGCGACGGCGGCGTAGTCGAAGGAGCGGATCATTCCGGCCACGTCGCGCAATGGCGAGCTCTTGGCCCGGCGCTCGGCCAATGGCCGCGCCGGCTCGCCTTCGAAGTCGACAATGTAGAAGTCGTTCTGCACCACGATCGTCTGGCCGAGATGATAGTCGCCGTGAAAGCGGGTCTTCTGCGCTGCGATCTCGTCCGGCAGCAGGCTGCGGATCTTGGCGAAAAGCTCCTCGCGCGACGCCAACAGCTGATCCGCCGGCTCCCGCGCCCGCTCAGGCAGACGCGCCCGTTCGCGCTCCAGCTGGGCCAGCATCGCCGCGGCGTCCGCGGCCAGTGTCTGACGCCACTGGTCGATGTCGTCGCGGGTGATCGGCTCGGGCATGAAATCAGGGTCGTCGCCGGCTTGCTCGGCGAGCGCGCGATGCATCTGGCCGGTGCGGATGCCGATCTGGCGCGCGAGAGCCAAAAAGAACAGATCCGGGTCGGGAAGCTCGGACGACCGCTCGCCCGTCGACAACCAAGGCATCGTCGAGATAGCGGGTCAGATAGTTGAGCGCCTGGGTCCAGCCGTCGCCCTGATTGCGCACAAAGCCGAACAACACGCCGAGCGCCATCCTCTGCGGCCCGCTGTCGCCGTCGAGCGTCAGCTCGATGGTGGCGAGCGGCGGCGGCGTGTTGGCGAACCCGGCACGCTCGACCAGAAACCGCGACATCTCGATTTCGGGATGAGGCCCCGGCTCGAGCCGCCGGTAAAGCTTCAGCATCCCGTATTCGTCGAAAAAGACCGAGCTGTTCGACTGCTCGACACCGCCGCGGCGCACCGTCAACCGCTCCGGCGGCGGCGCTCCGTCATAATTGGGCGTCTTGACGCAGCGAATTTCGCCGCGGTCGAGCGGCAGGGTCGCCTGATGCTCGATCGCATCCATCAGCGCCAGTGAAAACCCGTCCTGCGACAGCGCGTCGACAACCGCGCCTTCGCGGCGGAACTGGCGCAGCTCGGCAAGTGTGACCGGAACCAGCCCTTGGCGCAGATCGCTCTCGGCCGGCGACCAGACCGCGGCGCACGGCAAAAAGTAGTATTGTCGGCCGCTGCCGCGCAGCGCGGTCTCGATCACGGCCGCGAGATAGGATTCGCCCGGCGCACTCGGTTGCGCCGGGCGCGCGACTTCGCCTTGAGCCCGCACCGCGGTGCTCGCTGATCCGTTGGTCCTTGGCCGCGAACCAGCGCTGCCGCGGCAGAAAGGTCGGGACGATGTCGCGCTCGAGCTGCTGCAGATTGTGCGGCCGAAACAGGTCGGCCCAGCCTTGCGGCATGACCAAGGTTACGAATTCGGGAGGTGGCGCCTGCAAATTCGCGGCCTCCTGTGAGGTCATCAACAGGTCGAACCAAAAAAAGCTGTGCCCCTGCAATGTCAGCAGATAAGGCAGTTCGCCGATAGCCGGAAAGGCGCTGCGCCCGAGGAGTTCGACCGGCTGGCGGCCGCGGTATTCGCCGAGGTCGAGCTCGACCGCCTGCGGCGAGCGCGACAGATTGACGACGCAGAGGATGACTTCGTCCTCGTAGCAGCGCAGATAGGCAATGACCTTGCGGTTCGACGGATAGAGGAACCGCAGGATGCCGCGGCCAAAAGCGCGGCGCGCGCGCCGGGCGGCGATCAGCCGCTTCATCCAATTCAGCAGCGACGAGGGCGAGCGGCTCTGAGCCTCGACGTTGACCGCCTCGAAGCCGTAGACCGAGTCCATGATCGGCGGCAGGTAAAGCCGCTCGGGATCGGTGCGGGAAAACCCGCCATTGCGGTCGAACGTCCACTGCATCGGCGTGCGCACGCCGTCGCGGTCGCGCAGAAAGACATTGTCCCCCATGCCGATCTCGTCGCCGTAATAGATGACCGGCGTGCCCGGCATCGAGATCAACAGAGCGTTCAACAACTCGATCCTGCGCCGGTCGTTCTCCATCAACGGCGCCAGCCGCCGGCGAATTCCGAGATTGATGCGGGCGCGCCGGTCGGCCGCGTAGTGGTTCCACAGGTAATCGCGCTCGCGGTCGGTGACCATCTCGAGCGTCAGCTCGTCGTGGTTGCGCAGGAACACCGCCCATTGGCATGTGTCCGGGATGTCCGGCGTCTGCCGCATGATGTCGGTGATCGGATGGCGGTCCTCGGTCGAAACCGCCATGTAGATCCGCGGCATCAGCGGAAAATGGAACGCCATGTGGCATTCGTCGCCGGCGCCGAAATATTGCAGCACGTCCTCCGGCCACTGGTTGGCCTCGGCGAGCAGCATGCGGTCGCCGTAGCGATGATCGAGCTCGTGGCGCAGCCGGCGCAGGACGTCGTGGGTCTCGGGCAGGTTCTCGTTGATCGTGCCTTCGCGCTCGATCAGATAGGGCACCGCGTCGAGCCGCATGCCGTCGACCCCGAGATCGAGCCAGAATCTCATGACGTCGGCGACCGCGCGGAACACCCGCGGATTGTCGAAGTTGAGATCGGGCTGATGCGCGTAAAAGCGATGCCAGTAATAGGCCTGCGCCACCGGGTCCCACGCCCAGTTCGATGTCTCCGTGTCGACGAAGATGATGCGGGTTTCGGGGAATTTCTGGTCGGTGTCGCTCCACACGTAGAAATCGCGCCATGGCGAGCCGCGCTTGGCCTGCCGGGCGCGCTGGAACCACGGGTGCTGGTCCGAGGTGTGGTTGATGACGAGCTCGGTGATGACCCGCAGGTTGCGGCGGTGCGCCTCGCGGACAAACATCCTGAAATCGTGCATCCGCCCGTAGGACGGGTTGATGTTCTTGTAGTCCGCGATGTCGTAGCCGTCGTCGCGCAACGGCGAGGGGTAGAACGGCAGCAGCCACAGCGCCGTGACGCCGAGATCCTGCAGATAATCGAGCTTGCGGCACAGGCCTTGGAAGTCGCCGATGCCGTCGTCGTCGCCGTCAAAGAAGGCCTTGACGTGCAGTTGGTAGATGATGGCGTCCTTGTACCACAACGGGTCCGAGGGCGCCGGGCGCACCGCGATGTCGCCAAGGACAGCGGCGCCGAGCGCGTCGTCGGGCGGGCTCATGCGGCGCTTGGGCTGCAGCAGAGCGAAAAATCAACGCCGGGTTGGTTTGCAGGATCGAGGCGGAAGCGCTGCCGCGCCCCGCGAAAACCGATACGATGCCGCTGAACGCTTCTTCCATGTCGAATTGGTCCCCGATCGCCAATCCAAGCGCTGCCAGTGGCAGCTCGACTTCGCCCTCATGCGGCGCATGCGGATCGAGATTGACGACGACGATAATGGCATTTGTCTGGTTGGCCGAGATTTTCGCATAGGCCAAGATATCGGGCTCGTCGCAGCCCAGAAAACGCAGGTTAAGAAACTCCTGCATCGCCGGGTTGTCGCGGCGGAAGCGGTTGACGATGCGAATCTCGTTTTTGATGTTGCCGGGCCGGTCCCAGTCCCAGACCTTGTATTCATATTTCTCGGAATTGAGATATTCCTCGCGGCCGGGGATCGGCGTGTTTTCGCACAATTCGAAGCCGTTGTAGATGCCGTAAGCGGGCGACAATGTCGCCGCCAACACCAGGCGGATGCGAAAAGCGGGCCGGCCGCCCTTCTGCAAAAACTCGTGGAGGATGTCGGGCGTGTTGGTGAAAAAATTGGGGCGGAAATACTCTCTCGCCGGAAACTGCGTCAGCTCGGTCAGGTATTCGATCAGCTCATCCTTCGTGTTGCGCCAGGTGAAATACGTATAGGACTGGCTGAACCCGGCCTTTGCCAAGGCCCGCATCATCTTTGGCCGGGTGAACGCCTCGGCCAAAAAGATCGCCTCGGGGCAGCGCGCCTTGACCTCGCGGATCAGCCATTCCCAGAACGGCACCGGCTTGGTGTGCGGGTTGTCGACGCGGAAGATGCGCACGCCCTCGCCGACCCAGAACAGCACCACGTCACGCAGTGCCGTCCACAACGCCTCGCGGTCTTCGGTGTCGAAATCGACATTGACGATGTCTTCGTATTTCTTGGGCGGGTTCTCGGCGTATTTGATCGAGCCGTCGGGCCGAAAGTGAAACCATTGCGGATGCTCGCGCACCCAAGGATGATCCGGGGCGCACTGCACCGCAAAATCGAGCGCCACCTCCATGCCCTGCGCCGCGGCGGCGCGGACAAAGCGGCGGAAATCGGCGAGCGAGCCAAGCGCCGGCTCGGTCGCGCAGTGCCCGCCCTCCTCCGAGCCGATCGCGTACGGGCTGCCCGGATCGCCCGGCAGCGCGTGCGGGGTCGTTGTTTTTGCCCTTGCGATTGACGCGGCCGATCGGATGGATCGGCGGCAGGTAGACGACATCGAAACCGAGCTCCGCGATCTCCGGCAGCCGCGTGATGCAGTCATCGAAGGTGGCACTCTTGCCCGGCTCGCGCCCCTGGCTGCGCGCGAACATTTCATACCAGGCCGAGAAGCGGGCCGCCTTGCGGTCGACGACGACTTCCAACTCGCGCGGGTATCGCGTCGGGTCCGGGCGCGGCGAGGAGCGCGCCATCAGCTCCCGGGTCGGCGTCGACAGCAGCAGAACCGATGCGAGCAGCGTCGTCGCCGCTGTCGAATTTGCGCAGCAACGCGCCGATCGCGGCCGCATCGCCGGCCTCGGCCTCGCGGCAGCGCCTCCTCGACGATCGCCCGCCCCTCCACCAGCTCGAGCGCCACATCCTGCCCGGCATCGCGCTTTTTTTCGACTTCCTCGCGCCAGCTCTCGAAGCGGTCGGTCCAGGCTTCGATCGTGTAATGCCACAATCCGACCCGATCGAGGCGAAAGCGGCCGACCCAGCGGTCGTTGTCGAAGAAATCGAGCGGCGCCTCGCGCCACGGCCCGTCTTCGTGCCGGTATTTGACGACCGCGCGCAGCTTGTCGTGGCCGTCGCGAAACACGTCGGCCCACACTTCGAACATCTCGCCCTCGATCCGCTTTACCGGAAAGCGGCCGCCGTCGAGCTGCGGGTAGACCTCCTCGATCTGGATCCGCGCTTCCGGCCGCCACAGATCGGGCATCTCGGCCTTGCGCTCGGCCGCCGTTTCCATGCGCACGACCTGCATCCCGAGGGGCTCGACGGTCAGCACCCCGGCGGCGGTGCGGCCAGTCCGTCTTCAACTCGCGCGGACGGCTGCGGTCGCGATTGACGATGATCCGCACGCGATCGGCGGTGCTTTCCGTGCGCCGCTCCAGCACGATCAGGTCGTCATCCCCACTGTGCAACAGGCGTTGCGGTCCCTCCTCGTTCAACGCCGGGATCGCGAGCTTCATCGAATTGATCTCGGCGACAAACAGGCTCAAGTCAAAACGCTTTGGCTCGGCGGTTTCGTCGCGCCCCGGCACGACGGCCAATCGCCGTCCCCATCCGTATTCGAACCCCATCGGCATCAACACGCCGGTCGAATACGCCGCGGCAAAGGCATAAGCTTGGCGATAGCGCGGCTCGATTTCGCTCTCGGGAATGCCGGCGGCGCGCAATTCGATAGCCAGCCGCGGGGTGTCGTGGCTCTCGGGAAAGCCGATCGACGGTGCTATATGGCGGAACGCCTCGTACTGCTCGAGCAGCCACGGGCTTTTGAAATCCCACCATTTGACGCTGTTGTAGAGATAGTCGAAGCCGGCCCCGGCAAGCGCCATCACCGCTTCCTTTGGCGCGCCGACGGTCTCGGCGCAAAACAGCGCCTCCGGTGCCGCGGCCTTCGCGGCATCGGTCAGCGCGCGCCACGCTTCGGCCGGCACCTTGTAGGCGGCATCGCAGCGAAACCCGGCAAAGCCGAGCCCCAGGTAGTGACGCACGACCTCCTGGAAATAGGCGACGATCTCGCCGCGCTGCGGGCCGCCGTAATCGAGTTCGGCGAGATCGCCCCACACGGTCTTGCGCCGCGGATCGGCGGGGTCGGTCGCGAACGGCGACTGGATCTCGCCCTTTTCGTCATGCGCAAACCATCCGGGGTGACGGGCGACCAGCTCGCTGTCCTTCGAGGTGTGGTTGACGACAAGATCCATGATCACGCGCAGCCGGCAGGCCTTTGCCGCCGTGGTGAAATCGTGCAGCAGGCGGTCGTCGTCGCCCGGCTCGTCGCCGCGAAACCGCGGGTTTAGCCGGTAATAATCCTTGACCGCGTAAAGGCTGCCGGAAAACCCGGGATAGTGGAACGGGTTGACATAGACCGCGTTGAAGCCCATCGCCGCGATCCGCGGCAGATGATCCGCCCATTGCCGGACCGTTCCGGCCAATGTCGGAAAGAGATTGTAGATGCGCAGACCTTCGCGCACGGACTGCCCCCGACTTGCCGCCGCGGTCAGTCGCGGCCCGCCATCAATGCCATCAAACCCTTAATGACATTTGTCAAGTCAACCGAACGCTCGCGCAAAGGTTCCCGCCAAAGGCCCTCAGAACACGACCTCGACAAGGTACGGCCCGGGGGTGGCGATCCCCTCGGCGAGCCGGCGATTGAACTCCTCCATATTCTCGACGCGCGCGCCGGGAACGCCCATCCCCTTGGCCAGGGTGACGAAATCGAGATCGGGATGATTGAGGTCGAGCATGTCGAGCGCCTTGCGGCCGGGATTGCCGGCGCCGACATTGGCGAGCTCGCCCTTCAGGATCTGGTAGCTGCGGTTCGAGAACAACAAGGTCGTCACGTCGAGCCCTTCGCGCGCCTGCGTCCACAACGCCTGCACCGTGTACATCGCACTGCCGTCGCCTTCGAGGGTCACGACCTTGCGGTCCGGGCAGGCGACCGCTGCACCGGTCGCGAGCGGCATGCCGAGGCCGATCGAGCCGCCCATGTTGGAGAGCCAGTCATGCGGTGCAGCCGACCGGGTCGGCGCGAAAAAGCCGCGGCCGGTCGTCACCGCCTCGTCGACGACGATCGCGTTTTCCGGCAACAGCGCGCCGAGCGAGGCGCCGAGCGCCTCGGGCGTGATCCGGCCGGTCGCCTTGGCCGGCGGCGGGTCGTTGACCACCGGCGCCGGGGTCGAGCGGGCGCCGACCTCATCGGCCAGAGCTTCGAGGGCGCCGAGCATGTCCTCATCGAGCCGGGCCAGCACATGACCCTGCGCATCGGACGGCGCCAACAGGCTCGGCTTGTCGGGGTAGGCGAAGAACGCGACCGGCATCTTGGCGCCGACGAGGATGATGTGCTTGAGCCCCGCCAGTACCTTGGTCGCCTGGTCGACGACATAGGGCACGCGTTCGAGAAACACCCGCCCGCGCCCGCGCTGGGTGCGCGCGTTCGAGCCTTGCGCGATCAGCCGCGCCCCGGTCTTGGCGGCGATCTTGCCGGCGAGGTCGAGCCCCTCCTGGCGCAAGGCGCGCCCGGTCACCAGGATCAGGCACGGCTCGCCCGAGCGCAATGCCCGCGCCGCCTCGGCGACCGCCTGCTGCGACACCGGCTTTGGCGGCCGGCGATGGCACTTCGGCCGGGCCCGAGCCCTCGTTCCAGGCGGTGTCGGCCGGCAGGATCAGGGTCGCGATCTGGCCCGGCAGTTGGCGCGCGGCGGCGATCGCGGCAGCGCCGTCGGCGGCGATCGACTTGCGCGTCGGGCGAGGTCTTGACCCAGTGCGAGGACGGCCGCGCCAGCCCCTCGATGTCGGAGGTCAGGGGCGCATCGTATTTGCGGTGGTAGGTGGCGTGGTCGCCGACGATGTTGACCATCGGCGAGGCTGCCTTGTTGGCGTTGTGGATGTTGGCGAGGCCGTTGGCGAGGCCGGGGCCGAGATGCAACAAGGTCGCGGCCGGGTTTTCGCTCATCCGGGCATAGCCGTCGGCGGCCCCGGTGACGACACCCTCGAACAGGCCGAGCACGCAGCGCATGCCGTCGACCCGGTCGAGCGCGGCGACAAAATGCATCTCGGAGGTGCCGGGGTTGGCAAAGCACACATCGACCCCACCGCCCACCAAAGTGCGCACCAGACTTTCCGCGCCGTTCATCGACCCCTCTCCCCTCGACTGTTCCGCATCTCGGCACCCGATCCGCCCCTGCCTGTCGTGGCGTTCAGCCGGCGGCGCGCCTTGTCGCATGATAGCGCGGTTCCGGAACCGGCAGCCCGTCTTCAACAGCGACCGCGAGCCACGCTTCCATCGCCCTCTCGACTTCGGCCAGAGCATCGGCAGGACTGTCGCCAAATGCCGAGCAGGATTGCAGATCCGGCACGTCGGCAACCCAAGCCGCATCCGCGTCCGACCAAAACAGATTGATGTGGTATTTGGCTGTCATCGGGAAGGCTCCATCGTCAGCCCGTATTCTGCGACCATGCCGAGAAACTGGGAGATCTGATACGGTTTTGCTTCCCTCTGCAGCGGCTGCAAGCTCAATGGCCTTGGGACATTGGGGTGACGGTAAATATGGTGGCTCCCGCTGACCCGTCGCAATTCGAACCCAAATGCTTCGACGAGCCGGCAGAACTCGGCGAACCCGACATTCCTCATTTCCCCCGAGGCGAGCCGATCCCACAACACGGACCGGCGAGACCGGGTCACGGCGTGCGTCGGCTATCGAAAATGCATCTCGGAGGTGCCGGGGTTGGCAAAGCACAAAATCGACCCCGCCGCCGACCAAGGTGCGCACCAGACTTTCCGCGCCGTTCATCGACCCCTCTCCCCCTGGCTGCCGCCGGCTTTGATCCGACCGCAGCATGCCCGCCGCGCCGCACCACCGCAAGCCGCAGCCGCCTCCCCCAGCTCCTCTCTCGCGCGCGGCCGTTGCGGAAGACGCGGCCGAGGGTAGTCTTCACATCTCGGTGTGCCGGGGAATTTGGCGTTCGCGCGGGCTGTCTTATTCGCTGTCGGGGATGTTCCCGAGCAGATAGGGTGATTCGATGCCGGCTGCCCCGCGTCTTTTGAGCGTCGCCACCGCGGTTCCGCCCTACCCGCTCGACCAGGACGACGTGATCCGACGGGTCAAGCTGCTGTTCGGCGCGGCGCCGGCCCTGGAGCGGCTGCTGCCGGTTTTTACCAATACCGGCATCCGCACGCGCTACTCCTGCGTGCCGATCGAGTGGTACGACACTGCGCATGGCTGGGCCGAGCGCAACCGGGTCTACATCGCGAGCGCGCTCGACCTGCTCGAAACCACCGCCTGTCAATTGCTCGACCGCGCCGGCCTCGGCAAAGAGGCGGTCGATGCGATCGTCACGGTCTCGACGACCGGGATCGCCACCCCGAGCCTCGACGCGCTGCTGATCGAGCGGATGGGGCTGCGCCGCGATGTGCGGCGGCTGCCGATTTTTGGGCTCGGCTGCGCCGGCGGGGTCGTCGGCCTAGCCCGCGCGGCGGCCCAGGCGCGGGCCGAACCCGGCGAGACCGTGCTGTTTCTGGTCGTCGAGTTGTGCGCGCTGTCGTTTCGCCGCGACGACTGGTCGAAGAGCAACATCGTCGCGACCGCGCTGTTCGGCGACGGCGCGGCCGGGGCGCTGCTGTCGACCCGAGGCCGCGGCCCGGCGGTCGTCGCGACCGGCGAGCACACCTGGCCCGGCACCCTTGAAGTGATGGGCTGGGACGTCGCCGATGACGGGTTCAGCGCGGTGTTCTCGCGCGACATCCCGCAGCTCGTCACGACCCGGTTTCGCGCGGTCGCCGACCAATTCCTCGCTCGCCACGGTCTGGCCGTCGGCGATATCGACCGCTTTGTCTGCCATCCGGGGGGCGCCAAGGTGGTGGACGCCCTCGAAGAGGCGTTCGGCCTGCGCCAAGGCGCCCTCGCCGGCGCGCGCAGCACCTTGCGCGACTATGGCAACATGTCGGCCGCGACCGTCATGTTCGTGCTCGAAGGAATGCTCGCCGAGGCGCCGCGATGGAACCGGGCGCTGATGAACGCGCTCGGCCCGGGTTTCACGGCCGGGTTCCTGGTCCTCGACAACCGGTGACGCCGAGCGGTGACGCCGCTTTACTGGACACTCGCTTTTGTCGCGCTGCAGCGGTCGGCCGAACTCGTTTGGGCGAGCCGCAACACCGCGCGTTTGCGGCGGCTCGGCGCGGTCGAGGCCGACGCCGCCGGCTACCCGTTCTTTGTCGCCCTTCATGCCGGCTGGCTCGCGAGCCTCGCGATCCTGGTGCCGGCCGCGACACGCCCCGCCTGGCCATTGCTCGGCCTCTTCGCGCTGCTGCAGCCCCTCCGCTTGTGGGTCGTCCTCAGCCTCGGCCGCTGCTGGACGACGCGGATCCTGTCGCTGCCGGGGGCGCCGCTTGTCGCCGCCGGCCCTTATCGCTGGCTGCGCCACCCGAACTATCTGCTGGTGACCGCCGAGATCGCGCTGTTGCCGCTCGCCTTTGCCGCCTATGCCGTCGCCGTGGCATTCTCCGCCCTCAACCTGGCGTTGGTCGTCCGGCGCATCGCGATCGAGGAGCGGGTGTTGGCGCCGCGCCGAGGGCAGTGACGACCGCCGCCATAGCGGGGCCGAAGACCTGGATCGGCTTTACCGCGATGGCGGTCGGCATGTTCATGGCGATCCTCGACATCCAGATCGTCGCCAGCTCGCTGCCCGAGATCGAGGCCGGGCTCGGCATCCCGTTCGACCGGTTGAGCTGGGTGCAGACCGCCTATCTGATGGCGGAGATCGTCGCGATCCCGCTGACCGGCTGGCTCACTTTGATGCTGTCGACCCGCGGCGCCTTTGTCGCCTGCGTCGGCGGCTTTACCGCGGCGAGCCTCGCCTGCGCCGTCTCGACCGGGTTCTGGACCCTGATCCCGGCGCGGGTGGTTCAGGGCTTTTGCGGCGGCGCTTTGATCCCGCTCGTCTTTTCGGCGATCTTTCTGATGTTCGACTGGCCGGCGCGACCGCGGGCGACCTTGGTCGCCGGCCTCCTTGCGATGCTGGCCCCGACCCTCGGCCCGGTGGTCGGCGGCTTTGTCACCGACCGGTTCTCGTGGCACTGGCTGTTTCTGATCAACGTGCCGCCGGGGATCGTCGTCGCCGGGCTCGTCGCGTGGACGGTGGACGTCGACCGCGGCGACCGCCGGCATTTCGCCGCGGTCGATTTGTGGGCCTTGCCGCTTTTGGCGGTGTTTCTCGCCGGTCTCGAATTGTGGCTGAAGGAGGCGCCGCAGCGCGGCTGGTCGAGCCCCCTGATGCTGGCGCTCGCGGGTCTCTGCGCGGTCTGCGGCGGCGGCCTCGTGCGGCGCTCGCTGCGCCATCGTGCACCACTGATCGACCTGTCCGCGTTCCGCCAGCGCAATTTCGCCATCGGCTGCGCCCTCAGCTTTGCGCTCGGCGTCGGGCTCTATGGCGCGACATACCTGTTGCCGCTGTTTCTCGGGCTGGTGCGCGGCTACGACGCGCTGCCGGTCGGCAAGATCATGATGGTCACCGGTGCGGCACAGCTCGCCACGGCACCGCTCGCGACCATGCTCGAACGCCGCGCCGACGCGCGGCTGTTGATCGCCGCCGGCTATGGGCTGCTCGCGGTCGGCTGGCTCGGCAACGGCTTCATGACGTTTGCGACCGATTTCTGGGGCCTGTTCTGGCAGCAGCTGGCGCGTGGTGCGGCGGTCATGCTGTGCCTGTTGCCGAGCACCGCATTGGCGCTCGGCGGCTTTGAGGCCGCCCATGTGCCGAATGCGAGCGGGCTCTTTAACCTGATGCGCAATCTCGGCGGCGCGATCGGGCTCGCGGTCGTCGACACGGTGGTCGAACAGCGCGCACCGGCCCATGCCGCGAGCCTCGTCGCCCGCCTCCAGGCCGGGGACCCCGTCGCCGCCCGCTTTGTCGGATTGCCGACCGAGCGCTTTACCGGCGCGCCGATCGGCGCGGTCGACCAGGCGACGCGCGATCTCGTGGCACCGCTCGTCGAGCGCGCCGGGCTCGTCGCCGCCTTCAACGACGCCTGGCTGTGGATCGGCGGCATGATCCTGCTGTCGGTGCTGCTGGCGCCGTTATTGCGCGCCTTGCCGCGCCGCTTGGAACCGGCGGCGGCGATGCCGATCTCTTCTGCGTCGGACGCGGTCGGTACGGGGTCGGCAAAGTGACCGAAACGCAGCCTCTTCACTCGACGCCGGCCGCCGGCCGGGCCGAGGCGCCGTCGTCGCGCGGGTTCGTGCGCTCGCTGCGCGACAACGCCATCGGCATCTTCCCGCCGCAGGCGTTCGAGGAAGAAATCGTCTTCCGCCGGGTTTTCGGCCGGCGGCAGGTCATCATGAGCCGGCCTGCCGGCATCCAGCACATCCTCGTCGACAACGCGGCCAACTACCGCCGCACCGCCGCCGGCATCCGCATCCTGCGGCCATTGCTCGGCAGGGGGCTGCTGTTGAGCCAGGGCGAGGACTGGCGCCGGCAGCGCCGCACCCTGGCGCCGGCCTTTGCCCCGCGCACATTGCCGATCCTGGCGCGCCATGTCGCCCGTGCCGCCCACGCCGCGACCGTCAGCCTCGAGGCCGCCGGCGCCGGTCCGGTCAACCTGCTCGCGGCGATGCAATACCTGGCGTTGGAGATCGCCGGCGCCTCGATGTTTTCGCTCGAGGTCGAGCATTACGGCGCCGAGCTGCGCGGGCTGATCACCGGCTACGCCCGCCGCCTCGGCCGGCCGAATTTGCTCGACTTTATGTTGCCGCCGTCGATCCCGAGCCCGCGCGACGTGCTGCGCTGGCGCTTTCGCCGCCGCTGGCTGCGGCTGATCGGCCGCATCATCGCCGCGCGCCGCGCGCACGGCGAGGCCGGCGCCCCGCGCGACCTGTTCGACCTGATGGCGAGTGCTGCGGACCCGGAGAGCGGCGCGCTGTTTCCGCCGCGCCGGCTCGCCGACCAGGTGGCGACGATGATCGTCGCGGGCCACGAGACGACCGCGGTGGCGCTGTTCTGGTCGCTCTATCTGCTCGCCGGCTCGCCCGAGATCCAGGAGCGCCTCGCCGCCGAGGTCGCCGGCGTCGATCTCGGACCCGACAACGCCGCCGCGGCACTCGGCGCGCTCGTCTACACCCGCGCCGTCGTGCAGGAGGCGATCCGGCTCTACCCGCCGGCCTTCACCCTGGCGCGGCAGGCGATCAAACCCGACACCGCCGGCGGCGTTCCGATTCCCGCAAATACCGTGGTGCTGATCGCACCCTGGGTCCTGCACCGCCACCGCCGGCTCTGGGATCGGCCGGAGGTGTTCGACCCCTCGCGCTTTATGCCCGATGCCGCGCCGCCCGGCCGGTTCGCCTACCTCCCGTTCGGCGTCGGCCCGCGGGTGTGCATCGGCGCGCAATTCGCCCTGACCGAAGCGGTCCTGGTCTTGGCGACCTTGATCCAAGCCTTTCGCATCGAACGCGGCGACGACATCCCGGTCGTCCCGCGCGCGGTTGTCACCACCCAGCCCGACCACCCGCCGCCATTTCTGCTGCACCCGCGCTCGAGCGCCGATCCGCGCCGCTAGGCGGCGATTCCCGGTTTACCGGGAATTATCCGGGAAATGGCATGGAAGGCGCCGGTTTTTCGCGATGTTATATTATTGAACTCAATGGCTTGAAGGATAATTCCCGTGGCCATTGGAAACGGGAATGTGTTGCCGGCGAAACGGGAATTAAATTGGCCGAACCGGGAATGGCATGCGCGGAACCGGGAGGTGCGGCATTACCAATAGAGTATTGCGTTATTGACAAACGATGCGGTTTTGGATATGATCAACCAAAATTGGGGCGCACCCCGCGTTTGACAAGAGGGAACCATGCCGACCGACGGTTCGGACGAGTACGAGATCGGCTACAAAAAGCCGCCGGTGGCGAGCCGGTTCCAAAAGGGCAACAACGCCAACCCGCGCGGCCGGCCGCGCAGCCAGTCGCAAGGTGCCGGGGTGCTGGCTGCGGTGCTGCAGCGCGCGCTCGACGAAACCGCGGTCGACGGCAACGGCCGGCGCCGGCGGCGCAGCAAGCGCGAGATCGTGATCCGCCGGCTGGTCGAGAAATCGACCGGCGCCGACCTCGCGGCGACCAAGCTGTTGTTCGACCTGTTGGGCAAGGCCGACCCGAGCGCGCTCGCCGCCGACCCGGCCGCCGCCGACCCGCTCGGCGGGGACGCTCTTGCCCTTCTCAAGCACAAGCTTGCCCGCCTCGCCCGCGCCCGCTCGGCGACCCCGCCACCCGCCGCACCCACCGCCGACCCGCCATCCGCACCCGCCGAGATGCCCGATCCCGCAAACCCGCCCGACCGGTCAAGCCTGCCCGACCCGAATTAGTCGCGGGGGGCCGCGCGCGACCGCCTGCGGGGCCAGCGGCGACACTCGATTTCGGCAGGCCGCATTTGCCCTTGGGGTGGCCCGGCGCGGTTGGGCTGGCCCGGCGCTGCGCTTCGTGGCAAGCTGAAGATCTTCGCAATCCGACGAGGCCGACCATGAAGATCGAGCGCATCGACCATTTGAACATCACCGTCGCCGACATCGACCGCAGCATCGAGTTCTACCGCCGCGTGCTCGGCATGCAGATCGAGAGCATGGGCGAGGCCGCGCCGCCTTGCATTTCGGCCAGCAGAAGATCCACCTCGACGCCGCCAAGGGTCTGGATGCCACTGGCGGGGCGATGGCGATGAGCGGCGAAAAACGGATGCCGGCCCATATCTGCTTTGTCACCGAGGCGCCGATGGGCGAGGTGACGGCCCATCTCGAAGATTGCGGCGTGCCGATCCGGATACAGGGGCCGCGCGCCGGGGCGATCGGCACGATCCAGTCGGTCTACATCGACGACCCCGACCAGAATTCGATCGAGATCTCCAGCTACTGAGCCGCCAGCCCGCGTTTTCCGCCAACCGACGGCGCGCCGCCCGGGCGATCGGATGAAGCGGCGGGATTTCGTCACCGCTCTCGGCGGCGCGGCGGCGGCTTGGCCGTTGCGCGCGCTCGCTCAGACGGCAGCCAAGGTCTATCGGGTCGGGTTGCTGAACCCTGGAGGGCTCGACGTCGGTCCCTTCGAGGCGCCGCTCGTCCGTGGTCTCGCCAAGCACGGCTATGCGCTTGACAGAAATTTGGTGCTCGAACGCCGCGGCGCGGGCGGCCACGCGGCGCGCCTGCCCCAACTCGTCGCCGAGCTCGCGGCCAGCAAGGTTGCAGTCATCATCGTCTTAGGCTACCTGCCGGCGCTTGCCGCCAAGCAGGGGACCACTCTTCCCGTGGTGGTCTTCTCAGCCGGAATCCGGTTGCAACCGGGCTCGCCCACAGCTTGGCGCGGCCCGGCGGGCACATCACCGGCATCTCGGACGTCTCGGCGGAAGTTACGCCCAAGCGGCTGGAGCTTTTGAAGGAGTTTGCCCCCGGCCTGCGCCAAGTTGCGATGCTGTGGAATGCCGACGACCTCGCAATGACCCTGCGCTACAAGGCCGCACAAGCGGGCGCCCAGGCGATGGGCATCAGCGTCCAGCCATTGGGGGTGCGCGAGCCGGCCGATTTCGACCAGGCGTTCGCGGCAATAAATCGCCACATGCCGGACGCGATCCTGATGGTCTCCGACCCGCTTACAAATCTCAACCGAAAGCGGGTTTTCGAATTCGCCGCGGCGCATCGTCTGCCGGGCATCTATGAGTACGACTTCATCGTCCGCGACGGCGGCTTGATGTCGTATGGCCTGGATCTGGACGAAAGCTTCGACCGCCTGGGGGCGCTCGTAGACCGCATTCTCAAAGGGGCGAACCCAGCCGAATTGCCATTCGAGCAGCCGACCCGCTTTCGCTTCGCCGTCAACCTCAAGACCGCCAAGTCGATCGGCTTCGAAGCGCCGGCGTCATTGCTCGCCCGCGCCGACGAGGTCGTCGAGTGACCAATCGACAAGCGCCGGCCGCCTTGACCGGTGCGGCGTTAGTGCTCAGACGCAATCGCATGATTCAGCAGCAAGCAGCCGTAGGATGGGCTGAGCCTTGCGAAGCCCGCCGCCGCCGCACCAGATGGGTTTCGCTGTGCTCATCCGTTGGGGTGGACGGCCCCGCGGCATCTGGTGCCAAAGTTCGGTCGTCGAAACCCGAACTGGAGACCGTCCATGA
Organism: uncultured Alphaproteobacteria bacterium; assembly: GCA_963775525.1. Taxonomy (GTDB): domain Bacteria; phylum Pseudomonadota; class Alphaproteobacteria; order ATCC43930; family CGMCC-115725; genus AP-15. Next base: position 21,159 of record CAVZJF010000057.1, read on the forward strand.
CCGAGATTACGCGCATCGCCATCGACACGTCCAAGTCTGTGTTCACATTGCACGGGGTCGATGCCGCGGGCCGCGCGCTGTTGCGGCGCAATCTGCGGCGGGGTGAGCTGCTGGCGTTCTTTGAAAGGCTGGGGCCGGTCGAGGTGGCGCTGGAAGCGTGCGGCGGCTCGCATCACTGAGGGCGCGCGCTAGCCGCGCTCGGGCACCATGTGCAGGTGTTGTCAAGCGCAGCAAGAACGACCGCAACGATGTGAGGCGATCAGCGGGCTGATCGCAGCCCGGCTGGAGCGTGCCGGTGAAGCCGGCCGAGCAGCAGGCGGCGGCGATGCTGTTGTCGGTTCGCGAGCTGCTGGTGCGGCAGCGCACCCAGCTGGTCAACGCGATGCGCGGCCATGCCGCCGAGATGGGGGTGGTGGCGCCGCTCGGCGCCAAAGGTGTGGGCGAGCTGCAGACCGCGATCGCCGCGGCGGACGAGGCGGCGGTGCCGGCCAAGCAGGCGATCGCGCTGTTGGGCGGGGAAGCGGGCCGCATCGTGTGGGCCATGATGCCGAGCGGCGAGGACCTACCGGCCGCGGCCGGCGGTGGCCTGAGCGCTCGTCTGCCGCGAGTGCAGGGCTTTGAGGGAAAGATGCTGATCGGTCGGTCCGACGGTCCCCACAACCCGTGTAGGGTGGCGGCCGTCAAGGTCTCTCATCCGTTTGGGAGAGGATCGCGCAACCCATCTGGGCCAGCGGCACGGGCCCCGCAAACAGGCCGGACACACGACCGCAACCGCACCGCAGCAGAATTCTTTCTCCCCACCCCTTGCACCAACAGGGCCGTCCACACACCATCCTACAGCTGCCGAATCATGCGATTGCGTCTCTGCGCTAGCCCTGGGTCAACAGGTACAGAGCCAGGGCGAGCATCGCGACGCCGGCGGCGCGGGCGATCCGCTGGCCGGCCGGGAACAGCTTTTCGACGAGGATGAACCCCGCGATCGCCGCCATCCACAACAGGCTCATGATCCCGGCGGCAAACATCAGCGCCATCAGAAACCAGCAGCAGCCAAGGCAATAGAACCCGTGGTCGAGCCCCATCCGCAGCGCGCCCACGGCGCCGTCGCGCCAGTGGTTGAGCGCGAAGTCGAGCGGCGAGCGGCAATGCGCGAGACAGGCCGCCTTTAACGGCGTCAGCTGGTAGAGCCCGGCGGCGGCGATGGCGAATGCCGCCATCACCGGCCCCAGCGCCCCGGTCGCCGGCGACAGCAGCGCGGCGCGCTCGAGCCCCCAATCGGCGAAGGTCGCGGCGACGCCGAAGAGGCCCCAGGCGACCAGGTAGCCCGCGGCGAACACCGCGGTCGGCACAAACGACCGACCGCGCTCGCGCCGGCGCCGGTTGACCGTGGCGAAGGTCAGGATCATCGGCGCCGCCGAGGGCAGCATCATGCCCGGCATCATCGCCCACCAGAACCCAAGGTTCAGCGCGAAATCGCCGGCGCTCCACGGCGCAAAAGCGGCGGGAGCGATGTCGGCCATGTCGGCCATCGGCTGCATCTGCAGGTAGACATAAAGCCACGACAGCATGGTGACGGCGGCAAGCGCCGCGACGATCACGACACTGTCGCGCCGCGGCAACCGGGCGGCGACGCGATCCGCGCCGGTGACGGGACCCGATGTCGGTTTACCGAACTCGGTCACGATTTAGCCTAAGTGTCTAGACTCAGAATCGCGCTGGTTGTGTTGGTGCTAATCGCCGGACGAGGAGTTGCATTGAGGCAATATAAACCCAGGCGGCGGCGCTGGCGATCGACGCCTCGAAGTCTTTGGCGAGACGGCGGTTGCGGTTCAACCAGGCCAAGGTGCGTTCGACCACCCAGCGCCGCGGCAGCAGCTGAAATCCGGGGGTCGCCGCGGCGCGTTTGACGATCTCGATCGACCAATCGCCGAATTTGACCAGCGCCGCACGCAAGTTGGGACCGTTGTAGACACTGTCGGCAAAGAGGTGGCGCAGCCAGGGAAACAGATCGTGGATGGCTTCGATGACGAGCCCGGCACCGTCGCGGTCCTGGATGTCGGCGGGATGGACCACGACACCGACCAGCAAGCCGGAGGTATCGGTCACGACATGACGCTTGCGGCCCTTGATCTTCTTGGCGGCATCGTAACCCCGTGGCCCGCCGCTCTCGGTGGTCTTGACCGATTGGCTGTCGATGACCCCGGCCGACGGGCTCGGTTCGCGGCCGGCAACCCCGCGCGCTTGCAGCAGCAGCTCAAAATTGATCTGCTCGAACAAACCGCTGTCGCGCCAGCGATAAAAATACCTTGCACGTGGTGAACGGCGGAAAGTCCTTTGGCAGCATGCGCCACTGGCAGCCGGTTCGGGCGATATACAGGATGGCGTCCAGCACCGCGCGCAGATCGGTCCCCCGCGGGCGGCCCAACAGTTTACGCACCGGCATAAAAGGCGCGATCAGCGCCCATTCCGCATCGATCAGATCACTTGCGTAGCGCGGCGCCACGCGGTCATACTTCGGACGAGTGATTTCGGTCCACATGTTGTCCCCCACTGCTTGCTCGACACAACCAGTGTCTCACAACATGCCGAAATCACTCAATTCATTTTCGGTCAGCCTCTTAGACCAATTCACTTTTGGCCGGAAGCGCCGGCCTCCGCCGGTGCGGCTGAAACCGGATGTATGGTCAGGCCGACCACGCGAACGGCGCGAAATGGCCGTTATTGCCTTTGCCGACGAGGTCGAGGTCGAGGCCAAAGCCCTCGACGCGGGTCTCTGGCCGAGCGCGCCAATGCCAGCCGGCGGCTCGCGGGATGGCCGGTGTTGTCGATGTAATAGGGCTCGCCGCTGCGGTTGCGCGACAAGACGCCCTCGATCTCGAACGAGGCGACATCGGGGATCGCGGCGCGGCGGTTGTGGCCGGCGATCGCGAAATCGATCGGCTTGAATTCGACGCCGCGGAAATCGCCGACCAGATTTTGCCGGATGAAGCCGGGCGGGCCGCCGGCATCGCCGCCGACGATCGCCGCCAATGCCTGGCGCTGGGCCGGGTCGGCGGCGTCGTCGACGACGCCGGCAAAGACCCAGTTGCCGTCGGCCATGACCTTGCCCGAGCGGATCACCAGCGCGAATTTGAGACCGGCGAGCGGGGTCGCCCCGCAGCTGCCCTCGTCGATCCGGAACACCATCACCGCGACGCAATGGTCGTAGGTCGCCGCTCCCTGCGGGTTTGTGTAGATGCAGGGGCAAAGATAGTCGCAGTTGCAGCTTTCCATGTATTCGCCGCGCATCGTCCATTTGTCGTCCGGCATCGCGTGACCCCTCGTCGCTTCGGCATTTTCAGTTCGCCGCCCCCGCTGGCGCGTTGCTGGCCCGGGGGCGACGGGAAGGCCGCGTTACCCGGCGCCGGCGGCCTGCTTTTTGTCGAAGATGCGCTTGTGCAGGTTGCGCACGGTCATGTCGGTCAGCCGCTCGTTGAGCATGAACAGGCGCTGGCCGATCGGATAGGGGTCCTGCTTTGCGACCTCGACCGGGCCTTTCAGCGCGTCGTCGGCGCTGACCCCGCGGTCGACAAAGCGCTCGACATAGCCGACCCAGTTTTCGACGATCTGGGCCTGCTCCTTCAGATAGGCCTTGGTGCAGGGTTCGCCATGGCCCGGGACGATCGTCTCGACGTCGAGCGCCTCGATGCACTTGAGCGCCGCGAGCCATTCCCACGGGTCGCATTCCTGCAGCCAGCTGCGGCACTTGTGGAAGACGTTGTCGCCGGTGAAGACGACCCCCTCCTGCGGCACCACGACCGAGGTCTGCGGCGCCGTGTGGCCCGGCATGTGGATGATGTTGAAGGTGTGGTTGCCGAGGTTGAGGGTCAGCGTCTCGTCAAAGGTCAAGGTCGGCGGGTTGGCGGGCGGGTAGTCGGGATGGCCGACCAGCCACACGCTGTCGGGATCGGTTTCCTTGAAGCGCTCGCGTTTGTCGTCGAGCGAGCCAAAGGCATAAAGATAGCGCTCAAAGCATTCCTGGAGCTGGACCTGCCCGACGATCTTTGTATTGGTGAAATAGGCGTTGCCGGAGATGTGGTCGCCATGCGGCTCGGTGTTGACCAAATAGCGGATCGGCGCCTTGTCTTCCATCCGCTCGCGCCAGCGCACCGCGTCGATCGGCTGCTGCGGCGAGTTGATCATGACATAGCCGTCGCTGGTCTCGACAAAGCTCGGATTGCAGCCGGCGAAATAGATTTCGGTGTAGCTGTGCGGTCCCACCCTGCGCATCGCCGCCTCCCGTCATCGCGAAGAGCGGCGATTTTCCCCGATCCGCCGCGGCGGCACAAGGCCGGGCCGGATCGATGTCGCAAGCGGGCCGACCGGTCGCCACCTGCCGGCGGTTACGGGTCGGCCGCAACCCCCGCCGGCAAGCCGGCTTGGCGCTGCGGCGGGCGCAGCGGATAGACCAGCTGGCCGCCGAGCGAGCCCGGCAATTTCGTCCGCGACGCCGTAGGCCGCCGGCCATTTGTCGCGAGGCAGGTAGTGGGTGCCGAAGATCCGGTCCATGCAGGGCAGCATCGACGCAAAGTTGCGGTCGCGCGGCTCGGCCAGGGTGTGGTGCCAGTGATGGAAGGCGGGGGTGGTGATCAGCCATTCGAGCGGACCCAGGCGCCAGCGCAGATTGGCGTGGATCAAAAAGCCCCACATCGTGAGGGCCAGCACCAAGAGCGCCGACACCATGCCGCCCGCGGGGGTGAGCGGGGTGGCCAGCCCGAGGATGTAGACCGGGATCAGGCCGCACAGCCGGGTGAACACATTGTCGACCGGATGGGCGCGGGCGCTGACCAGGAAATACACCTCGGCCGGGTTATGGTGAACCGAATGGAAACGCCACAGAAACGGGATTTCGTGCGTCCAGCGATGGCCCCAGTAGAAGCCGATCTCGCTGACCGCCAGCGCCGCCAGCGCGCGCCCCCAGATCGGCCAGCCCGCGACCGCCGCCTGAAGACGCCACGGCACCATGGCGTGCGCGCCCACAGCCACCAGCGCCAAGGGCGGGGTCAACAGCAGGCTGGGCACCAGGCCGCTGATAAAAAAGAAGCCGATGTCGCCGGCGAGGCTCTTGCCGAAGATTTTTCGGCGACGCAGCGCAAACAGGCGCTCCAGCGGCAGGAAGACCACGGCGAGCAGCAGCAGCCATGCGGACAGCCTGACGACGCTGAGCAGAAATGCGTGCAGCTGCTGTTGGTCGGTGAATGCGGGCAAGACGCTCTCCCAATTGACCGGCGCGCGAGCGAGGCCGGTCTTCGCACCCGGGCGAGACAGGGTCCCGAAGCAGGGCCTCGCCCGGGCGCGTCGACCGGTCGGGTCGTCAGACCGCGGCGTCGCCCTTGGCGCGCCGACGCAGCATGATCGCGCCGAGACCGAGAAGGCCGACGCCCATCACCGACAGTGTCGCCGGCTCCGGCACCACCGGCGTCGTGTTCACGCCTTCGAGAAACACTGTCGGCGGCAGATTAGTGGTGCTGCCGTTGTCACCCCAAGCCAGGAACGTCAATATGGCGCTCCCGTTGTTCAGGTCTGCCGCAGTTGGCGTAAAGCTCAGAGTGACTGAATTCCAATCAACGTTCTCCTGCGACGGAGTGTTCATCAGCGTCGAATCCTGCTCCAGATTTCCGGTGGGGATGGTAGGGACGCAGGGATTTGCCGAACAGTTGACTTCGATCCCGCCCAAGCCAAGGAACACTTTCCACTGTTCGGTGGTGCCGCCGGTGAATCCAGTTTGCTGACCGGCCGCCTGCTGGAACTGAAGGCTGTATGTCGTGCCCGCCGTCAGCCCGTTGATCGTCTGAAAGATCGTGTTCTCATACTCGGATTGCCGTCCGCCTGAAAGAAGTTGGTGCCGGCCGGAACGGTATTCGAGAACCCAGGGGTAGTGTAAACCGGATAAATATTGCCGCCGGTGCCGGTAAATCCTTCGGAGCCTTGTTCACCGACATAGGTAAGGCTGCCGCCCGCGCCGGCCGTGCCGACTGACCAGCCGGTCGGCATTACGGTGTTGAAAAAGTCCTTTTGCTGGGTCAGCGGGTTGGTCAACTGATTGAAGGTGAGGTTCGTAGCCGGCAGCACCGTGGTGGCCTCGGCCGACCAGGCCAGGCCCAGAGACAGGGCGACGGCGGAGACGCCGATCGCGACTGATTTGTACAACTTCATCGATAACTCCTTGGTATCACAAGCGATACGCATCAAGCGCTCCGCCTGGCCGCTAACAGTTCGGCCAAATCGGATGACCTATCTGAGCAATAGGCGTGCCAGCAGCACATGCAATTGATTTTGCCTATAGATCATCGTAAACGGGTTTATAAATGGTAAAGATACCGGTATACGTGTAAGTTGTTCCGACGCATCTGCGGCGGCTCGGGACAGCGGAACGTACCTGCTGCGCCCGCCATCGCCGAGCAATATCCACGTATATTCAATTGGTTGAAGGCAGAATATCGGGAGGTTGAGGCCGAACCGCGGCGTGGCGAAATCCACCGTAAAGAAAGCTGACACCGACAGAGCGGAAGCAAACGCCCCCCGGCGTCGTGCCGGCCGGTCGCACACAGCCCGGCGGCGGCTTTTCCAGCCGGAATCGCGGCCGGCGAATCGATTTCGGCGAACCCACAGGGCCAAACCCGGCGCGCCGCGTTGCCGGCCGCTCCCGACTGACCTGCGGCAGCGCCGGCTCCCGGCCCTGCGCAGGCAGTCGACCTCAACCGGCGCTCGAATAGCTGGTTGTCACCGGGCAACGGTGGTATTCGCGCCCTTCCGGCAAGGCTGGTCCAAATGGGCCAGGACCCGGCCGGCCTGGAACAGCATACCGGGCGTGCTCAATGCCTTGCTGGTGCCGATTTGACCGATTGGAGCGCGCCCGGTCGACCGCGCGGCCCTACCTGCAATTGATCCTGCTGATGTTGCCGGCCCTGCTGCTCGCCGGATGCGGCCAGCCGGGCGGGTACGGTTACTCCGGATACGGCGCTCAGCCTTATGGCGGCGGCGTGAGCTCGTCGCTGGCGCCGCAACGGTACTATCCGCCGCCGGGCCCGCCGGAGGATCCCTGGGGTCCCTACATCCGCGAGGCGGCGACGCGATACGCCGTGCCCGAGCAGTGGGTGCGCGCGGTGATGCATCAGGAATCGGACGGGCAGGAGCAGGCGGTCTCGCCGGTCGGGGCGATGGGCCTGATGCAGGTCATGCCCGCCACCTATGAGGGCTTGCGGGTGCGCTACGGGCTCGGCGACGACCCGTACGACCCGCACAACAACCTCTTGGCGGGGACCGCCTACATCCGCGAGATGTACGACCGGTTCGGCGCGCCCGGCTTTCTCGCCGCCTACAACGCCGGTCCCGATCGGGTCGACAGCTATCTCGCCGGCGCCGCCGACCTGCCGGACGAGACGGTGAACTACCTCGCCGCGATCACGCCGAACCTCGGCAATGCCGTGCCGCTGTCCGGGCCGCTGGCGATGTACGCCTCCGGCGGCGGCGCGGCAGGGGTCGGAGTTGCCCCGAGCGTGGCGAGCCTGGCGGCGGGGTGCGACCTCAGCGCCGCCTACGACCCAAACCACCCGTGCAGCTCGCTGATGCGGGCCGCGGCGGCATCGGCCCCGGCCGAACCGGCCCAGGTCGCACCGGCCTTGGCTCGGCAAACCGGGGCCAATGGCTGCGACCTCAGCGCCGCCTACGACCCCGACCATCCCTGCACCTCGGCAGGGCAGGCTGCGGCGGCAGCGGCGTCGCCGCCGTCGGCCCCGGCATTCGTCCGCCAGGCGTTGGTCCAGCCGGCGTTGGTCCAGCCGGCGTTTCCAGCCAGGCGCTTGCGCGGGGGGCGGCGGCTGCGACCTCAGCGCCGCCTACGACCCCGACCATCCCTGCACCTCGGCAGGGCGGGTTGCGGCGGCGTCGGCCCCGTCCCCGCCGCCGCCCGCCCAGGCGCCGGTCCAGCAAGGGCAGCGGCGGCGATACAGCAAGCGCCGGCAGGCGGCTGCGACCCGAACGCCGCCTATGACCCCGACCGACCATGCCGCGCGGCCGATGCAGGGGCCGGCGTGCCGGTCGCCTGCGGCCGAGACATCCTATGCCGGCTATCGGCCGGCGGCGCCGTCATCGGCCGCGCCGGGTGGTGCCGGCCCCCACCTGCTTGCGATCCCCGACCGGGATTGGGGCATCCAGGTCGGCGCCTACGCCAATCCGGGCCTCGCCCGCGCGGTGGCGGAAGGTGCGCGCGCCGAGGCTCCGGACCAACTGCGCGCCGCCGCCGTCGCACTGCCGCCGACACCCAACGGCGGCGCGGTTCTCTATCGTGCGCGCCTCGTCAACCTGTCGGCGAGTGCGGCGTCGAACGCCTGCACCAATCTCAACCGGCGCCAGTTGCCTTGCGTCGTGGTCCAGCCGAACCCGTCCTGACGGCAGGATAGGGCTGCCCGCGCCTACCGGCCGCCGGCAGCGTCGGCCCCGCGCTATTCGGCCGGGGCGGGCACCAGCGGGCGGCGGAAGCGGATGCGGGCGCCGCCGGCGCAGAACAGGCTCGCGGTCAGCAACGCCGCGACGACGACCAGCACCAGTTGCGGCCGTCCCGAATCGATGATCATGCCGTAGGGCACCGGCATGATCGCCCCGCCCAAGGACATGCCCGAGCTGACAAAGCCGAACACCTTGCCCATCTGGCCCGGCGGGGCGGCGTCCTTGACCATCACGTCGCGCGGGGTGCGGCTGGCCCCGGTCATCACGCCGCCGGCGAACAACACGACGACGGTCGTCAACTGGGCCATCGGCATCAACCCGACCCACAGCAAGGTCGAGGCCGCACCGATGGTCAGCATGACAACGAACGGCAGGTGGCGGTCGGTGCGGTCGGCGACCCAGCCGCCAAACAGCACGCCGCACATCGAGCCGACCATCCACCCGGTCAGAGCCGAGGAAGCGGCGGCGATCGGCAGGCCGTGCGCGCGGTGCAGCACGGTGATCAGCCAGGATTGGATCCCGGCCCCCGCCATCGACGACACCATGAAAAAGGCGAAGAACATCATCACCGACCGGCTCAGCAGCATCCTCACGCCGGAAGCGGAGGCGGAGGCGGCTCGGGCGGCGCGCTCGCGCGGCTCGCGGCGCTGGTCGATCAGGATGCGGCTCTGCCACAGAATGGTCAGCACCACCGGCACGCCGAGAAGTCCGACCGTCAGCAGCGCGCCGCGCCAGCCGAGCAGCAAGGTCAGGGCGGCGGTCGCCGGCGGCGCCACCGCGAACCCGATGCTGCCGACAAAGGTGTGGAAGGCAAAGGAACGGCCAAGCCGGGCGCGGTCGATCGAGCCGCTGAGGATTGAATAGTCGGCCGGGTGAATGACCGAATTGCCGATACCCGAGAGCAGGGCGAGGCCCACGATCTGCCAGTACGAGGTGGCGAGCGACATCGCCGACACCGACAACGCCATCGTCAAGGTGCCGCCGACCAGAAACGGCCGCGAGCCGTAGCGGTCGACCAGAAACCCCATCGGCGTCTGCAACAGAGCGGTCGAGGCCGCCATCACCGCCATCGCCAGACCGAGCTCGGCGAACGACACGCCAAAGGTCTTCTGCCAGGCGACAAATACCGGCGGCAGGCAGAGCTGATAGTAATGCGACAGGAAATGGCCGGCGCCGAGCAGGGCGTTGACCCGCGCGTTGCGACCGAATGCCGGAATTTTGAGCATTCCGCGATGGTGCAATAATTGGCGGGTGCGGTCGAGCGCGAAACTGCCGGTTGCCCCTCCGGACGCGCGAGGCAGGTTTGCCAAAATCGCGGTTCCCGCTTCGCACCAGACCTCGACGGCCGAGCCGAGATTCAGCCCTGTAGCCCGGTAGGATGGGTTGAGCGTGCAGCGAAACCCATCTGGTGCGGCGGCGGCGATGGGCTTCGCAGGGCTCAGCCCATCCTACGGCTGCTTGACGCGAACGCCGAGCAGACACCGCGTGAGGCATTGCAATAGTCACGTCAGGTAAGTGTCACAAAACTGTCGGATCCGTTGGGCATAGTTTCCGGGCAGCAGCCATCAGGGGATGACCGACCACGACCGATGGCCGCGCTGCGCGGAGCGGAGCCGGGCGGACGCGCGGTGCGGACGGCCCTCGACCGCGGGCTCGATCCGGGCGAAGGCGCCGCGCCCGCCGGTGCGGCCTCGTCGCGCCGCTCGCAGCCGGCAGGCGAGCATGCCTCCGAACAGGCCGGCGAGCGGCGTCATGGCGGCGGCCGGGATTTGCGCCGTCAGTGGGCGTTGCCGGCTTGCCGCGCGTCTGCGATGAGATGATCTCCGCGCCCATCCCGGTCCAGCGGGCGGCGCTCGACGCTTCGAAAAACAACACGGCACGACAAATGGCAGAATTGGCAATTGACCGCCGGCCGCCCGACACGGCCTTGCTCACCCCCGCCGAGCCGCCGCCGCAGCAGCGCTACATCAACCGCGAGCTGTCCTGGCTCGCCTTCAACGAGCGCGTGCTCGACGAAGCGGCCAATCCCGCCCACCCGCTGCTCGAACGGGTTCGCTTTTTGTCGATCTCCGACAGCAACCTCGACGAATTTTACATGGTCCGGGTCGCCGGCCTGAAAGAGCTCGCCGCCGGCAACATCCCGGTAAGGAGCGACGACGGTCTCAGCGCCGAGCAGCAGCTCGCCGCCATCGCCGAGGTTACCGGGTCTCTGGTGCATCGTCAGCAGCGCTGCTGGGCGGAGTTGCAGCAACGCCTCGCCGAAGAGCGCATTTCGATTCTCGGCCACGATGCGCTGACCGCCGCCGACCGCGCGTGGCTGCGCGCAGCGCTTTGTCGACCGGCTGCTGCCGGTGTTGACGCCGATCGCGATCGACCCGGCGCATCCCTTCCCGTTTGTGCCGAACCGCGCGCTGGTCATGGTCGTCGAGCTGCTGCGCGACGACGGCTCCCAGGTCAACGCGCTGGTCATGATCCCCGAGCAGATCGACCGGTTCCTCAGGCTGCCGGGCGAGGCGATCCGGTTTACCTCGGTCGAGGCGGCGATTGTCGCGGTCGGGCTGGCCGAGCTGTTTCCCGGCATGGACCCGACCGGCCACGGCACGTTCCGGGTGCTGCGCGACAGCGACATCGAGATCGAGGAGGAAGCCCACGACCTCGTGCTGATGTTCGAATCGGCGCTGAAGCGGCGGCGCCGGGGCCGGATCATCCGCCTGATGTTCTCCTCCGGCACCCCCGATCGGCTGCGCGCCTTCGTCAGCGGCGAGACCGGCGCCGATGCCGGCGACGTGGCGGTGCTCGACGGCATGGTCGGCCTGTCGGATTGCCGTCTGCTGATCACCTCGGAGCGGCCCGATCTGTTGTTCCGGCCGTTTACGCCGCGCTTTCCCGAACGCATCCGCGATTTCGGCGGGGACTGCTTTGCCGCGATCCGGGCCAAGGACATCCTCGTCCATCACCCGTATGAAATCGTTCGACGTCGTCGTCCAGTTCGTCCGCCAGGCGGCGCACGACCCGAACGTCATCGCGATCAAGCAGACCCTCTATCGGACATCCGAGGATTCGCCGATCGTCGCCGCCCTCGTCGACGCCGCCGAATCCGGCAAGTCGGTCACCGCACTGGTCGAGCTCAAGGCGCGCTTTGACGAGGAGCGCAACATCCAGTGGGCGCGGCGGCTGGAGGGCGCCGGCGCGCAGGTGGTCTATGGCTTTGTCGACCTGAAGACGCACGCCAAGATCTCGCTGGTCGCCCGGCGCGAAGGCGAGATGCTGCGTTCTTACGTGCATTTCGGCACCGGCAACTACCATCCGGTCACCGCCAGGATTTACACCGACCTGTCGTTTTTCACCTGCGACCCGGCGCTGTGCCGCGACGCCGCCCGGGTGTTCAATTTCATCACCGGGTACGCCCGCCCGGCTCGGCTCGAAAAGCTGGCGATATCGCCGCACGGCATTCGGGCGAAATTGCTCGCCATGATCGAGGCCGAGATCGCGCATGCCGATGCCGGCCGGCCGGCGGCGATCTGGGCAAAGCTGAACGCGCTCGTCGACCGCCATCTGATCGACGCGCTCTACCGCGCCTCGCAAGCGGGCGTGTCGATAGCACTCGTCATCCGCGGCGTCTGCTGCCTGCGCCCCGGGGTCCCCGGCCTCTCCGAGAACATCATGGTCAAGAGCATCGTCGGACGCTTTCTCGAACACGCCCGGATCGTGTGCTTTGGCGCCGGCCACGGGCTGCCGTCGCGCCGAGGCGTCGGTGTTCATCTCGTCGGCGGACTGGATGCCGCGCAATCTCGACAGCCGGGTCGAGACCCTGGTCCCGATCGAGAACCCGACCGTGCATCAGCAGATCCTCGACCAGATCATGGCCGAAAATCTGCGTGACGACGCGCAGAGCTGGCTGTTGCGGCCGGACGGCGCCTTTGTCCGCGAAACTCCCGCCGAAGAGCCGCAGAGCGCGCATGTCTACTTCATGACCAACCCCAGCCTTTCCGGGCGCGGCAGCGCCTTGAAGCGGCCGAGCCAGCCGGCGGGCCGCATCCGGATCGGCGACGACTGACGCGGACGACTGACCCGAGCGCCGCCGCGACCCGACCTCGCCCGGCGCCGCCGCGAACCCGGCGCGTCAGCCCCCGAAAACGCCGGGTTGCCGCCGGCCGATCGCTTGACTCAATTCTCGGTCGCGGCATACGGTTTGCATTGTTTTGTGGCTGCCCCGACGGCTTTGTGGGGCAGGTGGATATCGTCGGCAGCAACGCAGGGAGGGTGCAATGGCGGGGTACAAGGTGATCTCGGCGGATTCGCACATCGTCGAGCCGCCGGACATGTATACGTCTCGGATCGAACCCAAATTCCGCGACCGGGCGCCGCGGATGGAGCGTCGCAAGACGCCGGCCGGGCGCGAATACGACGCCTGGATCCTCGACGGCACCCAGGTCGGCACGTTGGGTGCGGTGATGCAGGCCGGGCAGCGCTTTGAGGACCCGTCGCAAATCGATTTCCTCGGTCTCTGGGAGGATGTCCGCAAGGGCGCCTACAACGCCGAAGAGATGCTGGTCGAGAACGAGGCGGACGGCATCTGGGGCTCGGTGCTGCAGCCCAGTCAGGGCCTGTTCTGGTACCGCATCCCGGATTCCGCGCTGTTTTCGGAAATCTGCCGCTGCTACAACGACTGGATCGCCGATTTCTGCAAGCCGCATCCGCGCCGCCTGAAGGGCATCGCGATGCTGAACGTCGACGACCCCGACGCCGGCGCCAAGGAGCTCGAGCGCTGCGCCAAGATGGGCCTGGTCGGCGCGTTCATCCCGGTGTCGCCGCTGCCGGACAAGCCATACAGCAGCCCGATCTACGACAGGTTGTGGGCGACGGCGCAGGATTTGAAGCAGCCGCTGTTGCTGCACATCGGCACGCCGCGCTGCGGGGTCCCGGCCAACGAGTTCACGATGGACGTGACCGAGTTGACCGGCGCGGGGCGCTCGACCACCGACTACTGGGTGCGCTATTCGCTGGGCTCGATGCTGTTCGCCGGCGTGTTCGACCGGTTCCCGAGGTTGAAGATCGGCTCGGTCGAGCACGAAGCGTCGTGGATCCCGCATTGGCTGCAGCAGATGGACTTCACCTATGTCGAGCGGCCGGTGTTCACCAAGGGCTGGAAGTCGGCCGAAGGGCTGATGCCGAGCGACTACTGGAAGCGCAACATGTTCGTCGAGTTCATGGAAGACGGCCTCGGCGTGCAATTGCGCGACCGTATCGGCGTCGAGAACATGCTGTGGGGCAGCGACTACCCGCATGCCGAGGCGACCTTCCCGCGCTCGCAGCAGTTCCTCCACCGCATGTTCGCCGGCGTCCCCGAGGACGATCTGCGCAAGATCACCTCGGGCAACGCCGCCAAGATGTTCGGTTTCGAGCTGAACTGACGCCGCAGGAGTCATTGCGAGGAGCATTGCGACGAAGCAATCTCGGCAGTCGAGGATCCCCGCCCCGAGATTGCTTCGCTAGGAGCCTGTCTGAGTAACGATTGTGGTTGACGGGTTCTGGTTGGGAGGTGACAAGCCGGCTTGGATTTTGGGTTGTGGGTTTGGTGCCGTGGAATGCATGCTTTGGCGAGCTTTGGGAGGTTGTGGGCGGTGCAGATCATGGCCCACTCGCTGGCGACCTTGTCGATGCCGCGGAGGAGGAACTGGCGGAAACCTCGGGCCTGCTTGATCTGTCCGAAGACCGGCTCGACGACTGTTTGCGCAATCGATAGCGGCTGCGGTGCCCGGCTTGAGGGTTGGCGCCATGGCCGGACGAGCGGCCGCCGCCGGGTTTGTCCCGGTCGCCTGGGATGCCTTGGCGCGGCCGGTGGCGACATAGCCGCGGACGTGCGGTCGACGAGGCCGGCGAGATTGTCTTCCGAGCAGTAGCCCGCATCGGCCGAGACCTCGCCCGGCTGCGCGCCGGCCTTGGCGCGATGGCATCGAGCAGCGGCACAAGGCGCATGATCGGCGGCGTTGTTGGTCAGTCGTGCGCCACGATCATCTGTCGTGCCGCATCGACCGCCGCTTGGGCATTGTAGGCCTGGATGAAGCCGTCGCGGCCTTCATGATCCGGCTCTCGGGATCGGTGAAGTTGCGCTGCGCGTGGCCTTGGGCTCCGGCGGATGCTGCCGGGCTGCGGCCGCGCGGCTCACGCGGCTGCCGTCGGGCTTGTCCGGTCCCGGCTTGGCCGCGGCGGCGGCTTTCGCTTCGGCTTCCAGCGCTGCCCGCGCCGCGCGGATATTCTCCAGCCGGCGCTGCTTGTTGCGCACCCACTCCGGCAGCTCATCGCCGCGCCGGCGGCGCCGTACTCGGCATCCTCCGCGCATCTTCCCGCCGCGCCTGCTCGAGCCAGGCCGCGACCTCGGCTTCAAGCTCGGCCTCGGCCTCGTCCATCCGCCCGTAGCTCATCGCCTTGTGCTTGGACGCATTAGCCTTGATCTTCGTCCCGTCCAGCGCGACGTGACCAAGCTCACCAGCCCTGCCTGTCGGCACAGCTTCAGCACCTGCACGAACAGCCCGCCAGGGCGCTTCAGATGCCGCTTGCGGAAGTCGCTGATCGTCCGGAAATCCGGCCGGTTCAGCGCCGTCACCGCCATGAAGTCCAGCCGCTCCTCGCAGGCCCGCGCGATCCGCCGCGACGAGTAGACCCCTCGGCAGTAGGCGTACAACAGCAGCCCGTCATCATCGTCGGATGGTACGGCGGATAGCCTCGCAACTCGCTGTAGCGCGACAGGATCGCCGACAGGTCCAATCCCGTCGCGAACCGTGTCCCGCACGAAATGCGCTAGGTGCCCCGCCGGCACAAACTCATACAACCGACGACGGCAACAGCCAGCATTGATCGACAGTCCCAAGGACGAAAAGTCTTACTCATGAAAGCGAACAAAATCATACCCGTGACCATCTGTCGACCGCTTTCAGCCGTTACTCAGACAGGCTCCTA
>CAVZJF010000058.1:0-15948 GCA_963775525.1 uncultured Alphaproteobacteria bacterium
CACCGGCGCCGGCCGCGAAGATCGCTCGGCCGCCGCGTTGAGCGCCTCGGGCACGCTCGACATCCATGGTGTGGCGCTCTCCCCGGGCGATACCGCCGGGTTCGGGCGGACCGCCGCCGGGGCGCCGGTGATATTGCTGCCGGGCCCGCCGGCGGCTTGCTGGTGGAGCTACGAACTGTTTGCCGGGCGGGCGATTCGCCGCCTCGGCGGGCGCGATCCAGCGCTGCCCTACCGGTCGACAGACGATGACAATCGCGCGCAAGATCGTCTCGTCGATCGGCGTGACCGAGATCCGCCCGGTGCGGCTGCGTTCCGACGGGCGGATCGAGCCGGTCCCGGCCTTCGTCGAGAGCGGGCTGATGGCGGCGGTCGGGGCCGACGGCTTTGTGATCGTTCCCGAGGCGAGCGAAGGATATCCGCAGGGAGCGACGATCACCGCATATCTCTACCGAAAGCGCTGACGATGCGCGCTGGATCGCAGCGGAGCGCACCATGAACGATATCCCCACGACCTTCGGCGGCTGGCGCGGCAGGAGCAGTTTCTCGAAGTCGTCGACCGCGACGAGGCCGAGCGCCGCTTTCGCCGGCATCTCGATCTGCGCCCGCTCGGCCGCGAGACCGTGCCGCTGTCCCAGGCGTTGGGCCGGGTCCTGGCGAGCCGCGGTCGTCGCCGAAGTCGATGTTCCGGGCTTCGACCGCGCCAGCGTCGACGGGTTCGCGGTGCGCGCCGACGATACCCTCGGCGCCAGCGAGCGCATCGCCGCGCCGGCTGACCCTGCTCCCCGAAATCCTGACCCCCGGCAAAGGAGCCGCGTGCTCGCGGTCGGGCCCGGCACGGCCGCGCTGATCGCCACCGGCGGGATGGTGCCGCGCGGCGCCGACGCCGTGGTCATGGTCGAGCACACCGAGACGGTCGACGAAGACGGCGGGACCTCGATCGAGATCCGCCGGCCCGCATCCGCCGGCCAGTTCGTCGCCTTCGCCGGCAGCGATCTCGCGCGCGGCGAGACCGTGCTGCGCGCCGGCCAGGTGCTGACCTCGCGCGAGATCGGCATGCTGGCGGCGGTCGGCTGCGCCGCGGTCGAGGTCTGGCGCCGGCCGCGCGTCGCGATCGTCTCGACCGGCGACGAGATCATTGCGCCCGGCGAGCCGATGCGTCCCGGCGCCGTCTATGATTCGAACGCCGCGATCCTCGCCGCCGCCGTCGAGGAGGCGGGCGGCATCCCGTGCCCGCTCGGCATCGGCGCCGATGACGACGCGGTTCTGACCCGCCTGGTCGAGGAGGGGCTCGCAATCCTGCGACATGGTGGTCCTTTCGGGCGGCACTTCGAAGGGTGCGGGCGATCTGTGCTACCGCGCGGTCGCGCGCTTTCGGCGATCCCGGCATCGTCGTCCACGGCGTCGCGTTGAAGCCGGGCAAGCCGCTGTGCCTGGCGGTGACCGGCGGCAAGCCGGTCGTCGTGTTGCCGGGCTTTCCAACCTCGGCGATCTTCACCTTCCACGAATTCGTCGCGCCGGTGATCCGCGCCTTCGCCGGGCTCCCGCCGGAAGCGGCCGAGCGGCTGCCGGCGACCTTGCCGCTGCGGGTCCCGTCCGAGCGCGGCCGAACCGAATATCTGATGGTGTCGCTGGTGCGCGCGGCGATGACGGCGCCCTCGCCGCCTATCCCAACGCCAAGGGCTCGGGAGCGGTCACCGCCTTCAGCCAGGCCGACGGCTTTATCGCGATCGGCGCCGCAGGTCGAGAGCGTGGCTGCCGGGACGCCGGTTTCGAGGTGCAGCTGATCGGCGACGCCCATCTCGCCGATCTGGTCATCATCGGCAGTCACTGCGTCGGGCTCGACATATTGATCGACCGTCTGCACGCCGAGGGGATCGCGGTCAAAGCGCTCAATGTCGGCAGCATGGGCGGGCTGGCCGCCGCCAAGCGCGGCGAATGCGACATCGCCGCGATCCACCTGATGGACCCGGAGACCGGCGAATACAATCGGCCGTTCCTGACACCGGCGCTCGAGCTGGTGCCCGGCTATCGCCGGCTGCAAGGGATCGTCTATCGCAAGGGCGATCCGCGTTTCGAGGGCCGCCCGGTCGAAGACGGCGCTCGCGGCGGCATTGGCGGCGCCCGACTGCCTGATGGTCAACCGCAACGCCGGCAGCGGCACCCGCATCCTGACCGACCGGCTGCTGAACGGCGCGAAGCCGCCGGGCTATTGGTCGCAGCCGAAATCGCACAACGCCGTCGCCGTCGCGGTCGCGCAGAACCGCGCCGATTGGGGGATGGCGATCGAAAGCGTGGCGCGGCAATACGGGCTCGGCTTTATCCCGGTGCAGGATGAGCATTACGATTTCGTGGTTCCCAAAACGCCGGCTGGAGCGGCCGCCGGTACTGCGATTTCTGCGCATTGCTCTGCAGAACCGGCGATGCGCGAGCCCTGGCGTCGCTTGGCTTTGCGATGTGATGCGCGCGTCAAGCGCGAATTATCTTAATATGCTGTGCGCGTAATCGTAAAAAACGGTCGGTTTTTTGCTCTCCGGTTAAGAATTATGGTGATTTCGTCCTCCGACCTGAGGTTAATATGGCCTCGCGTTAACAATTCTTAACGGCGCGGAGTCGGGGATTAGAGGCGACGGGCTGCGTCAAAACCAGCCGGGGGGCAATCAATGCGAGCGAAGTTGGGCTGGGGCCTCGTCTGGGGCGCCGTAATGGTGAGCTTTTTTGCCGTGCCAAGCCGCCGGGCGGCGGCTGCCAATTGTGCGCTTTACGCCCGCGCCGTACCGGCGTCGATCTATACGGCGCCGCCGGGGGATGGTGGGACGAGGCGGCCGGCCGCTATCAGCGCGGCCATGTGCCGGCGGTAGGGTCGATCCTGGTATTCAGGCGGACAGGACACATTCCGTCGGGCCACGTCGCGGTCGTCTCCAAGGTGATCAGCGCCCGCGAGATCGTGGTCGACCATGCCAACTGGTATCGCGGCATGGTCAGCCACGATATGCCGGTCGATCGACACCTCGCCCAACCACGACTGGACGCAGGTCGCGGTGATGGATCTGGGCTCCGGCAAATACGGGCGGGACAACCCGACCTACGGCTTCGTTTACCCCGAAACCGGCCCGCGCGAGCTCGTCGCAAGCTCGGCACCGGCGGGTTCGATCCTGACCTCGCCGCCGGCCACGCGTCCTACGACCCGAGCAGCAGCGCCGGCCTGTTCCATTTCGCGATCGCCGACGACTACCGGTATCGCAGCGGCCGCCACCACCGCTGGGCACATGAAGCGATCGGCAAGGTGCGGCCATGGACGCACCGCTGCGCTCCCATTCGTCGGCCGCCCACGCCGGCGCACGCGCACCATCACCGCGCCACGACGAG
Organism: uncultured Alphaproteobacteria bacterium; assembly: GCA_963775525.1. GTDB lineage: Bacteria > Pseudomonadota > Alphaproteobacteria > ATCC43930 > CGMCC-115725 > AP-15. The sequence continues at coordinate 3,367 of CAVZJF010000058.1, forward strand.
GACCGCGGGCGGCAAAACAGCACCATCGCGCATACGCATCCCTCCGGCCGGTTGACGGCACCGGCGCGAGCGGGCCTATGCTCTGGGGCCGCTGCCTGCGAGGAGAGCCATGCCGCCAGCCAATACCGATCCGGCTTTGTTGCCGGCCCATGTCCTGTCCGCCGAGATCGGCGCGGGCCGGCTGTCGCCGGTCGATCTCGTCGAGGCGCTGCTCGCGCGCATTCGCGCCCAGGACCAAAAACTGCACGCCTTTGTCGAGGTCTACGCCGACGAGGCGCGGCTCGCCGCCGAGGCCGCCGACAAGGCGATCCGGTCGGGGCACCGGATCGGGCCGCTGCACGGCATCCCGATCGCGCTCAAGGATCTGATCGAGATCGAGGGGCGGGTGACGACCGGCGGCTCGCAGGTGTGGCGCGACCGGCGCTCGACCTACACCGCGACCATCGCACAGCGCCTGATCGCCGCCGGAATGATCGTGATCGGCAAGACCCACACGGTCGAGTTTGCGATGGGCGGCTGGGGCACCAACCAGCATCGCGGCACGCCGTGGAACCCGTGGGACCTTGCGGTGGCGCGCACTCCCGGCGGATCGAGCAGCGGCACCGGCGTGGCGGTCGCGGCCGGCATGGCGCCATGGGGGATCGGCACCGACACCGGCGGCTCGGTGCGGCTGCCGGCGTCCTGGTGCGGGCTCAGCGGGCTCAAGACGACGATCGGCCGGGTCAGCACCTACGGGATCTGCCGTTGAGCCCGTGCCTCGACACGCCCGGGCCGATGGCGCGCTCGGTCGAGGATGCGGCGTTGCTCTACCAGGCGATCGAGGGCCCCGACCCGCTCGATCCGCGAACCCTGGGGCGGCCCCCGGCCGGCTCGATGCCGATGATGCGGCGCGGGGTGCGCGGCTTGCGGCTGGCCCGGATGCCGGCGGTCGAGCGCGACCATGTCGCCGCCGAGGTGCTCGCCGCCTATGATGCGGCGCTCGACACCCTGGCGCGGCTCGGCGCGGAGATCGTCACCGTCAAATTGCCGCGCCGCTTTGCCGACTATACCCAGCTGGTCGGCCGGATCATCGGCGCCGAATCCTATTTCCTGGTCGGCGATCTGGTCGACGATATGAACCTGCCGATCGACGAGGCGGTGCGGCCGCGCATCGCCACCGGCCGAGGCATCTCGGCCCGGGATTATCTCGGCGCCCTGCGCGAGCGCGACGAGGCGAAAGCAGGAATTCGCGGCCGCGCTCGGCGACGTCGACGCGCTGTTGACCCCGACGACGACGACCGCGGCGATCCCGCTCGACGCCGTCGACCAGAACACGACGCCGGCGCATTTCACCCGCTTTGTCAACGCGCTCGAACTGTGCGCGCTGGCCGTGCCCGACGGCTTCACCGCGACCGGGCTGCCACTGTCGCTGCAGATCGTCTGCCGCGGCTATGACGAGGCGACGGCCTTGCGCATCGGCTGGGCCTACCAGCAGGCGACCGAGTGGCACGAACGCCACCCGCCCGGCCTCGCGGCTGACGCTCAACGGAGGAGCCCCCTCACCCGGCCCTCTCCCCCAAGACGGGGGAGAGGAAGAAAAAAGATGCCGGCCTGATCCCCTCTCCGCCATCGGGGGAGAGGGAGGGGCCCCATCGCGTCAGCGATGGGAAGGTGAGGTGGGGCCGCGCCGGTGCCGCGGCTGACCGATCACTTGTCGCGGCCGAAGCGGCGGGTCAGGAAATCGAGCACGTCGGCGGCGCAGCGGTCGGGGAAAGCGTCGCAGATATTGTGCGGCGCGCCGTCATAGACGCGCATCTCGACATCCGGGACGAGCTGGCGGAACGGCTCGTAATTCGCGGTCGAGCCGATCGGCTCGGCGCCGGGAACGACGACCAGGGTCGGGCATCGGATACGGCCGAGCTCGGTCGCTCCAATCATAGCTCGCCATCAGCAGCACGAATTTGCCGATATAGGCCGGGTCGTTCTTGGCGGCCTCGTCGAGAAACCACTCGACGAGACCCGGGTCGACCTGGTCGAGCGGCAGCCGCTCGGCGATCGTCTCGGCGAGAAAGCCGCGCAGGCCCTTCGCCTCGATCTGCGGGATCCAGCTCGGCGCCTGGCTGTTCTTGAGCCCCGGGGTCGAGCCGAACAGCATCAGGCTGCGCACCCGCTCGCTCTGGTTCATCGCCAATTGCTGGCCGAGATAGCCGCCGGCCGAATTGCCGACGATATGCGCGTCGGCAAGCGCCGAGATGGTCCATCAGCTCGGCGACGTCGGCGACCAGCCGGTCGAGCGTCAGCGGCCGGTCGGCCGGCGGGACCTCCGAGCCGCCGTGGCCGCGCAAATCCATCCGCACCACCCGATAATGGCGCGCCAGCGCCGGGACCCAGGCGTAATAGCGCTTGGCGCTGCCCATCGCCGCGTGCAGCAGCAACAGGGTCGGCGCCGCTGTCCACGGGTCGGTGAAATCATCGACGTAATAGGCGAGCTGCGCGCCGTCGCTCGCGGTGAAACTTGTCATCAGCGCCTCCTTAGATCGCTTCGGTCGCTTGCCGGCTTAGCCCGAGCACCGCGGCTTGTCCAAGCCCGGAATGTCGAGCAATGGCGTCAATGTTGTCTCGCGCCACAACGGCGCCGGGACATCCGGTGGCGCCGTCATCCCGATCCGGTCATGCCAGTAGGTGGGCAGGCCGAGCTTACCTGTTCCGAACAGGTCAAAGGGTGACCCGGCAACAAACAGACAGCGCTCCGGCGCCACGCCCAGCGCCTCCAGCGCGATCTGATAGGGCCGCGGATGCGGTTTGTAAAAGCCGGCGCGCTCGGCGGTGACGATGACGGCGAAGTTCGCACCGGTTCGGCCCACGGCCACCCGCCCTAACATTTCCGAGCAGTTGGTCACGATCCCCAAGGGCAGCATCCGCCCCAGCGCGCCGAGGACGCCCGCTGCTTCGGGCCAGGGCTCCAGCGTGGCATAGCCGGCGGCGAGGTCATCCGCCAGCCGTCGCGGCAGCCCGACCTCCTCGGCCGCTTCCGCGACCAATGTCTCATAGGCCCGATAGCGTCCAGCGCCGTAGGTGTTGCGCAAATAGGCGGCGCGCCAACGCTTGCCATCCTGCGGATTGCCGGCGACCTTGTTCCACAGCGTCCACGAATTGACCAGCGCCGTCAGCAGGTCGAACAGCACGGCCTCATAGCGGCGGATCATCGGAGATGCTGTTTGAAGTTTTCGAAGATTCTGAGGAGTCTAAATATAGGCTCGATCAAGGAACAGAAGGGATCTCACGAATTGAGAGTGTCTTTATACATCTTTCCGTCCTTCATTATGATCAAGAAATTCTTGTCCGGGTCTGCCATCAGATTGATGTCTTCCACTGGATTGCCGTCGACGAGCAACAGATCGGCGAACGCGCCCGTTTCCACGACCCCCAACTTTCCAGGATAGGGGTTGCGTGGGCCGCATAGGCTGAGCAGCTCGGCATTGCCGCCGGTCGCCATTTTAAGAATGTCGGAATTTGCGTACCAGCGGGTCAGATGGGTCAGCATGGTGCCTTGGCGCGTTGCCATTGCTGCTGAGAACAACAGATCCGAGCCGAACGCGGTCTTGATCTTGTGCTTGGTCGCCAGTTGGTAGGCGTGGTCGGTGGCGGCGAAGATCTGCAGCTGTTTGCTCCGGCTGGGCCCGGTCAGCGGCACCATATCCTCCTCGCTGAGGAATGGCTGGATGCTCAGCCACACACCCTTGTCGGCCATCAGTTCGGCGGTCGCATCATCCATTAAATGAGCGTGTTCGATGCACTTGGCTCCGGCCGCGATCGCTCGCTGGATTGTCGCCGGTGCGTAAGCGTGCACGGTCACGAAAGTGTTCCAGCCTTCAGCGGCTTCGACCGCGGCGCGCAATTCGGGCTCGCTGAAAGTGGTCGTATCCAACGGGCTGCGCGGCGACGATACGCCGCCGCCGCCCACGAGCTTGATTTGCGAGGCGCCCTGCATCAGCTGCTCGCGCACCCGCAAGCGCACCTCATCGGCGCCGTCGGCGATCATGCTGCCCTCGGCCTCCCTCGGAGAGCCGAACGCGGCGCCGGGGCTTCGCGGCAGGTCGGACAACGGCCGCAAATCGCCGTGGCCGCCGGTGGTCGTTATCATCGCGCCCGACGGGTAGATCCGCGGACCCGGCACCAGACCTTCGTCGATCGCCTGCTTCAACGCGAAGACCGGGCCGCCGAGATCGCGCAGCGTCGTGAAGCCGCGCATCAGCGTGCGCTCGGCCTCCGCGCTGGCAGCCAGAAAGATGTAGCCGACATTCCCGGTCATCAGCCTCGGCAGCGGCACCGCGGCAAACAGCGAATGCCAATGCGCGTCGATCAGGCCCGGCATGATCACCCGGCCGCCGCAATCGACCACCCGCGCGCCATCCGGCGCCGCCGGGTTGCCGCCGGCGACGGCCTTGATCCGGTCGCCCTCGACGAGCACAACGAGCCCTTCGCGCAAGCCGCCGGATTTGCCGTCGAACAGCCGGAAATTGGTGAACAAAACGGACTTCGGCGGCGGCGCCGGCGCCGGTTGGGCGTTGACGCCGAGGGGCAGGCCCAGCGATGCGATCGAGGCCGTCATGCCGGCGACAAACCCGCGCCGCGACAAATCCACGCTGATCAGCCGCGATACCGACTGAATGCCCGGCCGGTGGCAGAGGCAATTTTGGTGACCGGGCGGGTTTTCCTGACCGGGCGAATTGCGGGACGACATCACGCACCTCCATGCGGGCTCAAATGCTGTCGGCGACGACGACGAAGCCGTCAAACCGGCCAGCTGCCCGGCGCTAAACCAACACAAGACGCAGGTCTGGCCGACCCCTCTACTCGCGCGCCGCGACGACGGCGATCTCGACTTTCCAGTGCGGGGCGGCGAGGCGGGCCTCGACACAGGCCCGGCCGGGGGTGTTGCCGGGCGACACCCAGGCGTCCCACACCGCGTTCATGTCGTTGAAATAGCGCATGTCGGCGAGCCAGATCGTCGCCGACAGCAGCTTTGAATTGTCGGCGCCGGCGGCGGCCAGCAGCTCGTCGATCTTGCGCAACACCTCCTCGGTCTGCTGGCGCACATCGGCGCCGGGCGTGTCGGCCACCTGCCCGGCGAGGTAGATAGTCGAGCCATAGGCGACCGCCTGGCTCATCCGCGCACCGACCTTGTGCCGCTCGATCGTCATCTCGTTCTCCCGTGATAACGGTGGCGCCGCCGCGTCATTGCAAGGAGCGCGGCAACCCGGCCGCCATTCAAACGCCGGTCCCGAGATTGCTTCGCTGCGCTCGCGATGACGTAGAAACGCGCAATGACGAGGGAAAATGCCATTGCGAGCAGCGCGAAGCAATCCGGCGCCGAAAGGTCGAGATTGCTTCGCCGCGCGCCGCGCAATGACATCCGCTGTTCCTCCGGCCAGCAATCGCGAGCTTAAAATCCGCGCTCCTATCCCGAGCCGGGGATGGTGCCCTTGGTGGTGGCCTCGATGCGGGCGACTGCGCGGCGCTCGGTGTCCCACGATTTTGCCCGGTAGCTTGTCTCGGCGAAGCCGCGCCGGCAGGGCTCGTGGTCGAGCGCCCGGCGGGTGCGGATATCGTCGGCGGGCGCATCGACCAGCCGGTCGAGCACGGCGTTGCCGGGCAGGCCGAAGATGAAGCCGATGCCGTTGTGGTCGCACCACTGCATGACCTCGGGGCGGCCGTAATGGCCGTCGCCGCGGATGGTGATCCGGGTCTGCGGCCAGTGCCGGCGGATGCGGCGGACGAGGCGGCGCAGGTGGCTGCGGATCTCGGTGCCCGAGGGCGTCTTGCCGGGACGCAGCGGCACCGCGACCGGCCGGCTCGTTGCCGTGTTCATAGACGTGGATCGGCAGGAAACAGCGCTGGTCGTAATGGGCATTGAACAGGGAGAGCTGCTGGTGGCCGTGGACGACATCCACCGTGTCGTCGAGGTCGAGAGTTACCGGGGCTTGCATAGCTGGCGCAGTAGAGCTCGACCATGACCCGCATCAGGCGGACCAGGTCGGGCAATGCGGGCGCGTTCTCCCAGCGCGAAATGGTCGGCTGCGAGCACAGATCGACGCCGCTGTCCGGCAAGCGGCCACAGGCCAGCCTGAAGGCCGGATCGAACCGCATCCGGTCGAGGTCGTCGGCGTCTTCGTAGCCGCAGGCGATGGGGAAAATGCGGGCGCGCAAGATATCGGGCAGCCGATGGGTGACCCGGTCCGGATCGCGGCCGTCCGGGATCGCCCCAGCCAGCCGAGCGGCGAGGCCGAGTCGACGCTCGGCTTGGGCGAACAGCATCACCCCGCCATCGGAACTGATCCGGCCGCCGTCAAAGGCGGCGGTGATCTTCTTGCGCTGGACGAAGCGTCTCGAAGTAGGGCAAGCGAGAAGACCTGACCAGGTAAATTGTCGCCCTTGCCCCCTTCTGGACCCCCCCCGCTGCTGTTACTATTTGAGCTAGCCCGGATATCTCACACTTGGTAGGTGCATCGAGGCGTTGAATCTGAGAAAGTTGTTTTGTGAGAACGACTTGTCCGGCTTCAGCGGAGTTCCCCGATGCCGACAGAGTGTAGCTTGGAGTGGTATGGATTTGCACGTGTCGAAGGTCGTGCGGTTATCGCTTCGTTTGACGGTGGAGCGATCACGACGGACGCGGGCGGGTTGCTTGGGGCGACGGATCGGGCGATTAGTCTGGTTGATCGGTTCGCGTTGTGCTTTCGGGATGTCCGGGCGGCGGAGTTGATCGAGCATGAGGTCAAGACGCTGGTCGGCCAGCGGGTGTTCGGGATCGCTCTGGGGTATGAGGATCTGAACGATCACGACACGCTTCGACACGATCCTGTGATGGCGGTTCTGGCCGGCAAGCTTTCGGGGCGACGCCAGGACTGGGCGCCGGTCGCCGGCAAATCGACGCTCAATCGGCTGGAACTGAGCCGGGCGGAGCCGACCCGCTATCACAAAGCCTGCCCCGGCGCAGGAGCGTGTGAAGGATTCTGTTTTTTGCCGCGATTGAAGCAATGAGGGATCGGGCAGATCAGGCGGGATTGCCGGTATGGCGGGGAGCGCAGCGGTGCGGGGACTGGTGATCGTCCCGTTAGGCGGCCGAGGCCGCAGCCCTGAGCCGGTGGGCGACCATCAGGTTATTGGCCAGCGCATGCCAGAGCACGGCCGCCTGGGTCTTGGCCAAGCCCCGCACGGTCAAGCGGCCGAGGCCGCGGTTCTTGTAATGGGCGTGGAGGCGCTCGATCAGTTTGCGCCGGCGAAAGATCGCTTGGCCCTCTGCGGTTTGCATCCGCGCGCGCCAGTCCTGCACCGCCTGGGGCTCGCGCGCTCGCTTATAGCGGCGACTGTCCCGTCCGGAGGGTTGCAGTGCCGCTTCCGGCTTCCCGCCCGGTGGCGGCGCGTAGACCCTCACCGGCCCCAAGGGGTGTTCATCAAGGGCCGCGATATCGGCCCGCGAGGCGTAGCCTTCATCGAACAGCGCCCGCCGCGGCGCGCGCCCGTAACGGCGGGCCACCGCGTCCACCAGCGGTCGGGCCAGACCTTGGTCGTTGCGGCGGTCGGTCGTCATCACCGCCACGATCAGCCCCTGATCGGGCACCGCGGCGGTCTGCACATTGTACCCCGCTCGCACCGCGCCGTCGGGAAAGCGCATCCGCCGCGCTTCCGGATCGGTCAGCGACACCGAAGGGGCGCCCTTGTGCTTCTCCTCCTGCGGGTGCGTCTTCGCGCGCGCCTCTTTCTCCCGGCGCAGCCGATCGAGCGCCGCGCGCGCCTTGGCCACCTTGGCCTCGGCCTCGCGCGCCGCGCGTTCTTGGGCTGCCCGCCGACGTTGCGTCGCCGCTGCCGGATCGCAGGCCACCTCCCGCCGCAGCCGCTCCACCCGCTCCGCCGCCTGCCGCTCGATCCGCTCCAGCCGTCCCCCGCGCGTGAACGACCGCGACGCGGCCGGCGAGCGCACCTTGGTTCCGTCGACCGCGATCTCGTCCAGCTCGACCAACCCTTCCGACACCAGCGCCGTGACGCTTTCGGTCAACAGCCGATCCAACTCCTCGGACCACCCCACCCGGAAATCCGAAAGCCCGTGATAGTTGACCGGCACACCCCCCGCCAGCCAGCGATACGCTATGTCCCGGCTCACCAGACGGTCCAACTCGCGCGCGGCGCCCACCCCTTCCAGGGTGGCATAGAGCCACAGTGCCAGCAGTATCTTCGGATCGGCCGCCGGACGCCCGGCCTCGCCCTCGCCCTCGCGTGACCGAATCGCCTCGTAAAAGGCGGTCAAATCCAGCGTCTCGACAAACCGCCACACCAGCCGTGCTCGATGCCCCGCCGGCAGCAAAGCCTCCAAATCCACCAGGTCCCACGACAATTGCGGCCGGTTCGCCTCCAGCACCCGCGCGCCACCCAACATCACCACGCCCCCGCTCTCGCGACGAGCATCACACAACCGCCCAAATGGAGGAATTCTTCACACGCTCCTGCGCCGGGGCAGGCTATCGCACCAACGCGCTGTCCTTTTGGAACATCAGAAAGCGCCAGGCCAATTGGATCATGCCGCGGCGCACGCGGGAATTGCCCGCCCGAGCCAGACCCTTCTCGCGCCGGCGCGCCCCGCTTTCGTCCGGCGCGCCGGTCAGGCCGCCCCACGGGTCCGGCCTGCGGCCGGCCCGAGGACAGGCGCCCCGCGCTACCGCCCGCTGATCGCGCAGCGGCCGCGAGAACGCCTCATGGGCAAGCATGTCCTGGGCAAGCATGTCCGCGGTCTCGACGCCAACCCCGCGAATTTGCGCCAGGACGCGGACCATCGGATGGGCGCCGGCCTCCGGCTGCTGCTCCAGCCGTTCCACCCGCGGCGGCCTCGATCTCCCGGATCTGCCCGGCGATCAGCTGCAGCCGGGCGATCTCACGACGCCGCTCGGCCATCGTATCGGCTGGCGGCGGCATTCCTTCGGGTGTTTTCAGTGTCTCGAGCCGTGCCGCCGCATGGCGCAAATGCGGTTTGAAACCGCGGATGCCGAGCCACGCCAAGGTGCTCTAAAGCGGTTGATGATGCGGGTGCGCTCGCCGACCAGCGCGTCGCGCTCGCGGCCCGGCCGCTTGGCGTCTTCTTCCTCCCGGGTCGGGATCGCAATCATCTGGCAGTGTTCGCGCTCACCCCGCAGCCGGCCGAGAAAGGCCCGCTTCAACAAGGCCGTGTCGAGCCGGTCGGTCTTGGCCCGGCGATGCTCGCGCGAGACCGCGATGCTGTTGGGATGGATCACCTGAGCCTCGACGCCGCGCGCCCGCAGCCGTGAGCCTTCAGCCCACGGGCTCGACCCGTGGGGGGCCAGCCACACGCCGTCGCGACCCGCCTCGAAGGCGACGGCAATTCGCTTGATCTGATGCCCGCTCCGCGCGGCCTCGTCGCGCCAGCGATGCGGCAGTCGCAACAACCCCGCCTCGTCCGGTTCGAGCTTCTTCACCGGGTGACGCGCGATGCCGCGGACGATCCCGGCAACCAGCCAACTCGACTGGCTCATCTCGATCACCGCGATCAGCGTGCTATCCTGATCGAGAGCGGCGAGGCATCGGCTGCGGTCTTTCACCTGCGGCATGGGGCACCCCCGTCGGTTTACTTGCAGCGACGATGGTGCCATGCCCTCGCCGCTCGCCCCATAGCATCTCTGGACCCCCGCTTTCGCTTGGCGAGGTCCTTGGCCATGCCGATCGGCAGGAACCGATGCGCGATTATTGTGTGGGGCTGCTGATGGCGCTCGCCCGCAAGAGCGTCGAGCCGCTGGCGGCGGTGACGGCGCCGGCGACGGTTGCGGCCAAGCACCAGTCCTTGCTTCATTTTGTCGGCAACGCGCCGTGGTCGGATGCGGCGATGCTGGCCCGGGTGGGAGAGTTGGTGTTGCCGGCGATCGAGCGCAGCGGCCCGATCGAGGCCTGGATCATCGACGACACGGGCTTTCCCAAAAAAGGACAACACTCGGTCGGGGTGGCCCGACAATATTGCGGTCAGCTTGGCAAGCAGGATAACTGCCAAGTGGCGGTGACCCTGTCGCTGGCCAATCATGATGCCAGCCTGCCGATCGCCTATCGGCTCTATTTCCCGCGGGATTGGGCTCAGGATCAGGCGCGGCGGGACAAGGCCAAGGTAGCGCAGACGATTGCTTTCCAGACCAAGCCCGAGATCGCTTTGGAGCAGGTCAAGGCGGCCCGAGCAGCGGGACTGCCCAAGGGCGTGGTGCTGATGGATGCCGGGTACGGCAATGACACCGGGCTGCGAACCGAGATCAGCGCCCTCGGCTTGGGCGATGTGGCGGTATTGGCCCCAACACCTCGGTCTGGCCGCCGGGTGCGGGGCCTTTGCCGCCACCGCAGCATCGCCGGGGGAGCGGACGATCAGCGAAATTGCTGCGACGCGACCGGGAGCATCAGCCGGTTTCGGTAAAGGCGCTCGCTCTCGGCCTGCCGGCAGAAGCCTGGCAAGCCGTTAGCTGGCGCGAGGGCAGCGCCGACTGGCTTGCTTCTCGCTTCGCACGGCAGAGGGTGCGACCGGCGCATCGCAATACCAAGCTGAGTGAGCCGCGCGCCGAAGAGCGGCTGCTGATCGAGTGGCCGCCAGACAAAGCCGAGCCGACTAAATATTGGTTTGCCACCGTGCCCGAGGATGTCGCCTGTGATCAGCGAGCTATGGCCGAAACTGGGTGATGGCGATGTGAGAAAGGCGGCGTATCGAGGCGGGTGGAAGCCTGCCCGAACCTCCCGAAGGAGCGATACGCCGATGATGAGAAGTAGCACTGTTGTTTCCTTGCGACAGCCCGAGGCGATTGACGATCCGCTGACGGCGGTTCTGCGGAGCGGCGCTCGCCGGCTGCTGGCACAAGCCATTGAAGCGGAAGCCGAGACGTTCCTGGCGCTGATGAAGAGCGTGCACCTGCCGGACGGGCGTGACCGGGTGGTGCGGCACGGCCATGCTCCGGAACGGGTGGTTGAGACCGGGATTGGTCCGGTCGCGGTGCAGCGGGTCAAGCTGCGCGACCGCGGCGCCGGCGAAGTGGGTGAGCGCATTCGCTTCACCTCGGCCATTTTGCCGCGCTGGTCGCGTCGGACCCGGAGCCTCGATGCGTTGCTGCCGATCCTCTACCTGCGCGGGGTCTCGATGGGTGATTTCCAGGAGGCGCTCACAGCACTGCTGGGCCGCGACGCCCCGAACCTGTCGCCGTCGGTGATCGCGCGGCTGCGAAACGACTGGGAGGCGGACTATGGGCGCTGGCAACGGCGCGATCTGTCCGCCCGGCACTACGTCTATGTCTGGGCCGACGGCGTCTACCTGCAGGCGCGCATGGAGCCACAAGCTGAGTGCATGCTGGTGCTGATCGGTGCGACACCCGAGGGGAAGAAGGAACTCCTCGGTTTCCAGGTCGGCGTGCGGGAGAGCGCGCAAAGCTGGCGCGAGCTGCTGGTCGACCTCAAGGCGCGCGGCCTCGCCATCGCCCCCGAGTTGGCCACCGGCGACGGGGCACTCGGCTTCTGGAAGGCGCTCGAGGAGGTGTCGCCGACAACCCGGCACCAGCGCTGTACCGTGCACAAGACCGCGAACGTGCTCGACAAGCTGCCCAAATCCGTCCAGCCGGCAGCCAAGGCCGACCTGCGCGAGATTCTGGGCAGCCCCCGACCGTGCGACAGCGCAGGCGGCGCTCGCAACCTTCGCCGAGAAGTACGGGACCAAATACGCGAAGGCAGTCACCTGCCTGATCAAGGACCGCAACGCGCTCCTAACCTTCTACGACTTTCCCGCCGAGCACTGGGACCATCTGCGAACCTCCAATCCAATCGAGAGCGTGTTCGCCACCGTGCGGCATCGCACGGTGCGCACCAAGGGCGCGCTGTCGCAGGACACGGCCCGGCTGATGGTGTTCAAGCTGGTCATGGCAGCGGCCAAAACCTGGCGCCGGCTGAAGGGCGAGAACCAATTGCCCAAAGTCGTCCAGGGCATCACATTCCGAAACGGCGTCGAGGTCATCAAGACGCCAGCGCAGAACGCCGCCTAATCACGCCGTCACCCAGTTTCGGCCATAGCTCGTGATCAGCTGGTCGACACCGCAAAATTGCGGTGGCGGATCGAACGCGATTATCAGGAGCTCAAGCAGGAGCTCAAGCAGGAGCTCAAGCAGGAGCTCAAGCAGGAGCTCAAGCAGCAGCTCAAGCAGGAGCTCAAGCAGGAGCTCAAGCAGGAGCTCAAGCAGGAGCTTGGCCTTGGCGATTACGAAGGGCGCGGGTGGCGCGGCTTCCACCATCACGCGACCCTCTGTATCGCCGCCTACGGCTTCTTGATCGCCGAACGCGGCGCCCTTCCCCCCTCAGGACCGCGCTCTGCTCGGGATCTGGCCTTCCCCACGGTTACCGACCCACAGGCGCCGCCAATTCGACCCGAACGACATATCCCAAACTCGATTGCAACCCTGCGCCGACACCTCATCGTCGCGCTCGCCAGAACCCTGCCGAGATGCCCCTGCTGCAACGCACCGATCCGCAAAACGCAAAGGATTCCAGATTACTGACGCAGTAAGACTAGGGCTCTTGCCCCGCCGG
>CAVZJF010000059.1:0-68794 GCA_963775525.1 uncultured Alphaproteobacteria bacterium
GACGTCCAGCAGCGGCCCTAAATGCTTCTCATAATGCCGCCAGCGTCCGACCGAGCGGGTGTAGAGCGGCTGACGGACCTGCCAAAAGCTTCCGCTGGAAACCGGCCGCTCGGTCTTGTGAAATTCGAGACAGGCGGGCTCCCAGTCGAGACCGAGGAATTCGATCAGCCGCCGGCTCTCGCCCTCCAAATCCGCGACCAATTCCTCATAGTCGATGACCAGCATCTCGAGCGGCAGCGCGCCGAGCCAGTGCATCGCCAGCCGGTCGAACTCCAGGAATTGCCGCCCGCAATCCGCCAAATCGTAGGCGAACACGTGGCCCTCGGCGAACCGGTGAAAATAGCAGGAAAGGCAGGTGTCGCGCGCATCGCGTTGGCACAGAATGACGCGAGCCGCCGGGAACAAGGCGGCTATCATGCCGAGAAGAAAGACGTTGTCCGGCGCCTTGTCGATCACCCGGAGAGCACCGTTCCCCAGCTTTTGTAGTGAAGCGACGTGCGCGGCGGCGAGTTGGCGCGCGAAACCTGCGTCCCACGCGCCAAAGGGGCGATCGCGGTTACGGGCTGTCAGCGCGGCGGCGAGACGGCCCACATCCGGGCGTTCGCCGGCGCCGAACACCCGCGAGTGGCTGGCGGCGATCTGCTCGACGAGAGTGGTGCCGGAGCGCGGCATGCCGACGACGAAGACCGGCGCCTCGGAAGGGCTTCCCCAGCCGGCGACGGCCGAAAACAGCTCGGGCGTAAAGACAGTGACGAGGCGCTCCACCTCGCGCTGCAGTGCCGCCGCGTCGAAATGGTCGCCGAGTGCCGCCCGCTGTTGGCGATGGAGGGCATTCGCCGCCGCCAAGCACCGAAACGCCTCGTCGTATCGTGCGGCATTGTCGAGCAGGGTCGCCAGCGCAAAGCCGGCGGCGACGCGATCCGTCGGCGCATGGTCGGGGCTGGCCAATGTTGCTTCCAGGCGCTCGAGCTCGGCCTCGCCGCGCGCCTGCTGCCCGATCTCGGCCAAGCCGTAATCGGCTTCCGGCAGATCGGGGTCGAGCTCGAGCGCGCGGCGGTAGCACGACGAACTTTCCTCGAAGCGGCCGCGCACCGCCATGACATGACCCAGCAACTGCCAGGCGGCGACGAGCTCCGGGCATGCCGAGAGTGCCTGTCGCAGGCTCGCTTCGCTGCGCTCGAAATCGTGCGCCCAATACTGCGTCCAGCCGAGCGCGAAACGGAGCCTGGCGTCGTCCGGGCTTAGGGTGATGGCGCGCTCGTGACACGCCACGGCGTCGTCCAAGCGGCCGAGCCTGGTCAGCACCCTGCCGAGGTCGCTGTAGAGGCTCGCGTCGCCGGGCTGCAATTCGAGCGCGCGGCGAAAGGCAGGTTCGGCCTCGGCAAAACGTTCGAGACCCAGCAAGGCGGCAGCGCAGTTGACGTGCGCGCCAAGAAAGTCCGGGATCAGCTCGACCGCGCGCCTCGAACATTCGAGGCCGGCTTCGAGGGCGCCCTGGTCGATCAGCGCGCGGCCGAGATTGCTGTGCGCCATGCCGTAGCCGGGCTCGATCGCGATCGCCCGGCGGTAGCGGTCCGCGGCTTCGGCGAGCCTGCCCGCCTCGCGCAGGGCATTGGCGAGGTTCAGGTGCACCTCAGGCAGGTCCTGCAAATCCGGCAATGCCCGCTCGATCAGCTCGATCGCCGCCGCACTGTCGCCGCGCTGATAGGAGGCCACTCCGAGAAGGTGCAGCGCGTCGGAATTTCCGGGTCCTTCTCCAGCGCCTTGCGGTAGAGGGACTGCGCCCGTTCGAGCCGCCCGGCCTGGTGGTGGGCGAAACCGGCGTTCACCGTCCGGGTGACGCCGCCGGAGCGGCGGGCGTTTTGTCGACCGTCGTCGGATGCCATATTTGCTGCGGAACTCTCGTCGTCCACGGGGAGGGTGAGTCGGGTGGCCGGCGGACCGCTGGCATTGATATGACGGGCAATGCCGGGGTGCGGCACCCGCCCGGGAACCGATGTCAGCCGGTGGCGCCGGCCTCGGCCAACACCTCGAACAAAGGCCCGAGATGCGGCTCGTAATTCCGCCAGCGGCCGACCGAGCGGGTGAACAGCGGCTGGCGCACCTGCCACCCGCTCGCGGTCAGAACCGGCCGCTCGGTCTTGTGAAATTCGAGACAGGCGGGCTCCCAGTCGAGACCGAGGAATTCGATCAGCCGCCGGCTCTCGCCGTCCAAATCGGCGACCAGCGTCTCATAGTCGATCGTCAAGCATGCGCAGCGGCAGCACCCTGCGCCAATGATCCGCCAGCCTTTCGGCCTCGAGCGCCGGAACGCGCAATCGCCGAGGTCGTAAGCGAAAGGGATACTTCGTCGAACCGCTGAAAATAGCACGACAGAGCAAATATCGCGCAGGATCACGGCGGCAAAAGATAATGCGCGCCGACGGAAACAAAACGCCGACGAGCCCGAGATGAAGGATGTTGTCCGGCATCTTGTCGATGACCCGGACCGCACCGCCCGCGAGTTTTTGCAGACGCGCCTCGTAGTCGTCCGCCAGCCGGCGCGCCAAATCCGGGTCGAGCTGGTCCGCCGGCCGTTCGAGCCCGTGGGCCTGCACGGCGTCGACGATATTGCTGATGTCTTTAAGCTCGCCGGCGCCGAACACGCGGGAATGGCTGGCGGCGATCTGCTCGACAGGCTGGTGCCGGAGCGCGGCATGCCGACGATGAAGACCGGCAGCTCGGACGGGTTCGCGCCTTCGACCATCGAATACAACTCTGGAGTGCAAGACGCGATCAGGCCGTCCACCCGGTCGCGCAGCGCGGTGCGGTCAAAACCCTGGCCGGAAGCCGCGAGCACCTGACGGTAGAGGGCGTTCGCCTCGCGCAGGCAGGCAAAGGCCTCGTCGTATCGGTCGGCATTGTCCAGCAGCATGCCGAGCGCAAAGCCGGCGTCGCTGCGCGTCGTGGGCGAGCAATCGGGGCGCTCCAGCAGCTCCCGCAGATGATCGAGCTGCGCCACGTCGCCCGCCCGCTGTCCGATAATCGCCAGTCCCGCATAGGCTTCCGGGAAATCCGGCGCGAGCTCGAGCGAACGCCGGAAAGCGGCACGGGCGTCGTCGAACCGGCCGAGGACCCGCATGATCTGGCCGAGCGCATTCCACGCCTCGGCATTGTTCGGGTCGAGCGCGATGCTGTGCCGGCAGCACGCCTCGCACCCCTCGGGGTCTCCGGCTCTGATCAAGGTCGAGCTCATCCTAGGGGGAACGCCGGATGGCTCGGCTGCAAGGCGATCGCCTGGTGATGGCACGCGACCGCCTCGTCGTAGCGCTTGAGCCCGGTCAGAACCTCGGCAAGCTGGCTCAGCGTTTCGGCCACGTCCGGCTGCAGGGCGAGCGCGGTGCGGTAGGCAGCCTCGGCCTCGGCGAAGCGATGCAGGCTGCCGAGCGCGGCGCCGCGGTTGACGTGCGCTTCCGCAAGCTCCGGCATCAGCTCGGCGGCGCGGTTGGCGCTTTCCAGAGCGGCCTGGTATGAGCCCTGAACATTAAGGACGCTGGCCAGATTGCAGTGCGAATAGGCAAAATCGGGCTTCAGCGCGATCGCCTTGCGATAACTGGCCGCCGCTTCGTCGAGCCGGCCCAACGCCCGCAACGCGGCGCCGAGGTTCAAATGCGCTTCGGGGAGATCCGGCGCGCGCGCCACCGCCTGCGAGATCAGCTGCACCGCCCGGTCGTGCCGGCCGCGCTCATGCGCGATGAGGCCCAGAAAATGCAGCGCGCCGGCGTGATCGGGCGCCCGCCGCAGCACCTTGCGGTACACGGCCTCCGCCCGGTCGCGACGCCCCGCCTGATGATGAGCCAATCCGCTCTCGAACGCCCGGGCAATGTCAGTCGTCCGTCGGGCGTCGTTTTCGTTCTGTTGTACAGCCATGCTCGCCTGATGACCTGCCCTCGCCGGGGACATCATATCATCTGGCGGGGGACCGCGGGCATTGATGCCACGGGTAATGCCGGCGCGCGACCCCAATCGGGAGACTCGTCATCAGCGGTGGCGCATCTGCCGCCCGTTGCGGTCAGAACGACCACTCCGTCTTGTGGATACTAGACGTCCGGGAGGGAGCGACGGTTTCGCTGGAGGAGAGTAGAACGCAAACCAATTTTACCGTGTACCGTGAATGCTTCTTCCCACGCGAGCAGCTCTTCGACGGATAGCTGATAACGGCGACACACTTCCTCCCTCGCTACTCGACCGCTCGACACCGCAATAACTACCGCGACCTTGCGGTCAGCGGTCCATCGTTTGACGCTGGGTGAAGGTAGATCGAGCACTGCGGGGAGATTCCAGCTCCCCAGATCTGGCTCAGAATGCACATCGTCGCGCCGTTCACACTCGTCGGAAAACTTTACGCTCTGATTTTGCAGCGTCACGATCAAATTGCTCCTCCCGCTGTTGTAGCGTGTAATGGCGCTACCTCCGATTCGCGTATGCGGCGCGCGCGACCGACAGAATCGTCGCACGATCCATATCGCTGCCACCTGAAGATGCTCCTGGGCGACGACTGCCTGCAAGGGATCGCCTGCATTTTTTCGCTTGGCACCCGACAAATCACTGTCGGTTTTTTTTACACTCAATCTCGTTGCCCCGAGTGCGGTCGACATATCGGCCGCAGCCGCCCATTAGCTCGCTTTAGTGGCCACGAATATATCCAACCCATTGAAATAACGCGGCACCTCGCTTCGACACTTGCTGGAGGAAAAAGCTCCAGAGAGACTCGCGTCGGCGGCGGTGCGATCGGATTTCTTTACACTTCTCGCCGCAGACCGATCGGCGTCTGATAAAATATCGCGTTAACTCAACCATTTGAGAAATTGGCATGGCGCTTGCTCCGATATCAGCATCCGGCGCGGCCGGGGCTGTCAGATGGAGCGTTAGAATGAATATGAGCTTTGCACCCAGATTGCTTGGAGGAGCGGCACTTGCCACCGTCCTCGGGCTTGCCGCACTGACAAGTCCGGCGCTCGCCACGCCAGCGACCGGCGCCGTTGCGATCGGCTCTAGTGGATCCAATCCGGCCGCTCCTGGCAATACACTGCTGACGCCGCAAATAATAGAGCCGACGAACCAAGCATTCGGTGTCGGGAGTGGAACATTTACGGGCTATATCGGAGCCACAATCACCGATCCGCCGGGCTTCGATCTGACTAGCCTTCCAAGCTCAACTCCCTCGCTGCTTGGATATACGTTTACTAGCGCTGATGGCACTTTCGGGAACGTCATCGCCGCGGTAATCACCGGTTCGACCGCAACCCAGCTAAATTTCGACCTTGAGGGGACGTTCACAGGCACGGGCCTGGATCCGACCACTGCGTTCCTGATTGCAGGGTTCACCGAGGTTGGTGGCGCTGGCACTCCGATATCGTACAGCCCACGTTGACAACGGTCGCACCGCCGCCATCGGTGCCCGAGCCCGCAAGTCTCGCGATCTGGGCAGCGGTCTGACGGGCTGGCAGCCATCCGCCGCCGGCGCCGCGGGGCCTGAGCACCGCGTAACTCCAGCGGTACTTCGTGTGCCGCTGGCGAATCAGCTGACGCCTCCGAGTTGTGTCGTTGCCGTACACTCCGTCGCGCCCAGGCGACGGAGTGTACGAAGTTTTTGGCGCTATCCCCACCTAGTGATAGCTCGCCCGCGTGTAGGCAGTCGCGCGGGCGTATAGCTGAAATCAACCGAGCACTGACGCCTTCACCAGCCAGCCGTGCAGAAAGTGTTGATCTGCGTGGGTGGATTGTAGCGGCTACCTGCCAAACCTGCGGGGTTTGTCACCGCAGGCCGGCAGTTCCCGCAATCTCCGGTAGATTGACGGCGACGCGGGAGACTGCCGTGATTAGACGTTCCAAAAGGGGTCAAGAAGATGAAACTCCGTGGTATCTTACTAAAATCTGTGTCCGTGCTCGCACTGTGTGCGGGGGCGGGTCACTTCTGTCAGTCCGCCGCAGCAGCGCTGATTAGTTCGACGATTATCCGTGGCGGAACCGGGACCGCGATCGCCGATGGCTACAATGTAGACGCAATTGGTTTGTCCTCAATACTCCGGACTTCACTCGATATTCGGTCCAAACGGCGCCACGGCGGGCACGGTAAGCTCACCCAACATAGCCTTCAACGGTTCGGGTGACACCGCAATTTTCAGCAGTCAAGCGTTCACCTTGATTAGCGCCGATCTGACGGCGTTTTGGCGGGATAATCTGCAAGTGACTGTGACAGGACAGCTGCTCGGCGTCACCGTCGATTTGGTAACCTTAACTGCCTCGGCCACGGCGCCACGATGGAAGTGTTCAACTGGAGCGGGATCGACGAGATCGACCTTTCTACCACCGGCGGCACCCAGCATTCGGGGTATAGCGGTGACGGGACTGAGGTGGCGATGGATAATCTGATCGTCGTGCCGACCACGGTCCCCGAACCGTCGGCTCTCGCTATCCTAGGGGTTGGTTTGGTCGGCCTGGGTTCATCGCTCCGGCGCAGACGCCGCTTATCCGACTAGAAGGTACATAAAATTACAGATAAAGTGTCACCCTTTCGCTGACGAGGTCGTGGTCGGCGAGCTAACTTTGACGTTTCACCGTAAACCCGGGGCGGACGATGACAAGAAATCAGAGGCGCATGCCGGATCATGGTGACAATCCTCCTGGTCGTAGGCATGAGAACCTCTGCAGCTTACGCGCAAACGCAGGTATCCCCTGGCAGTTGCTAAGCAACAGTCCGGGGCCGATCCTCTATAGTAATCCCTACTGATGACCGACGGCACCGTCATTGTGCATAACGCAAATGAACGCGACTGGTGGCAACTCTCGCCCGACATCAACGGCAGCTACGTCAACGGCTCCTGGTCACAACTCGCGTCTTTACCATCGGGCTACGCCCCGTTATATTTCGGTTCCGCCGTCCTGCCGGATGGACGAGTCATCATCACTGGCGGCGAATACAATTTTAACCAGGAGGTCTTTACCAGTCTGAGCGCGATATATTATCCGCTACTCGGTGCATGGAGATCGGTGTCCCCTCCGACCGGGTGGGCAAACATCGGAGACGGGCAATCCGTCGTCTTGACCGATGGCACTTATATGATGGCGAATGCGGTGTCGAAGCAGGAGGCACTCCTGAACGCCAGTAATTTGACCTGGACCGCTACTGGCGGCGGCAAGGCAGACAGTAATTCCGAAGAAGGATGGACGTTGCTGCCGAGTGGCGATGTTTTGACAGTGGACGTAGACGCTTGCAATCTCAACACGGAGAGATATCAGAACAATACCGGTATTTGGGTTACGGCTGGAAATACCCCAAGTCAACTCTCCAGCTGCGTTATAATAGGGCCACAGGTATTGCGCCCTGATGGGACTGTCATCGCGTTCGGCGCTACCACTCATACCGCGATCTTTGACTCGTCCACGCTCAGTTGGAGCGCGGGCCCTGACCTTCCGGTGATTGGCGGGCAAACCTTTACCCTTTTCGAGGCTCCCGCTGCGCTTTTGCCTGGCGGCAACGTCCTGTTCGCGGCAAGTCCGGTGCTATCGCCACCGGTGCACTTCTTCGAGTTTAACGGATCTAACTTCGCTCAAGTAGCTGACACGCCCGATGCTGCTCTGACCCCGTCCTATTATTGGAACTTCCTGGTCTTGCCAACCGGCCAGATCCTCGCAACCGATTTCTTCAGCGGATGGATCTACACCCCTTCCGGCACCCCCAACGCTAGTTGGGCCCCAGAAATCGATACGTCCCCAGACACGGTCGTTCGCGGCGCCACGTATCAGCTTACTGGTCACCAGTTTAACGGGCTCTCGCAAGGAGCAGCTTACGGGAACGATGTCCAGGGCTCGACTAATTACCCAATCGTGCGGATTGTCAACACCGCCACGAACCATGTCTTTTACGCGCGTACTTCGGGTTTCAACACGATGTCGGTTGCACCCAATACCCAGTCTTCAGCTAACTTCATGGTGACAGGGAACACGGAGAAGGGGCCAGCCTCCCTCTTCGTCGTCGCCAACGGAATCGCCTCGCAGCCGGTTCCGATCGTTGTTCGCTAAACTGGGGACGATGAGGGAAACCCAGACGGCACGGACGACGTACCCCGCCAGCTTATGACGGGCGGGCAGCTCACCGGTTCGTCATCGGATCAGCGATAATGCATTAGGGGTGCACGAAATCCGCCGGTGCGGCGCCTGCGACCGCCGCGACTGCCGCGAAAAGCTGCGCCACGGCGTTGCGCGGCAGGCCGCGGGTGACAAAGACCAGGCGCGAGCGGTGGTCGGCGTCAGGCCAGTCTTCGAGCTCGACCGGCGGGTGGGCGAGGTGCTGGACGGCATGGACGACGACCGGCCCGCGGCATTCGGCGACCGCGATGATGCCTTTGACGCGCAGCAGGTCCGGGCCGCGCAGCGCGGTCAGCGCCGCCATCGCCTGCTCGAACAAGGCCCACGGGATCGGATCGTCGAAGATCAGCGAGAAGCTGTCGATCCCGTGGCTGTGGCGCGGCCGATCCGAGGTCGAATTGCCGCGCCGGCGCCGGCGGCTCGTCGAGCACAAATCCGGGATCGACCGCGCCGTGGTCGGCGACCGCGACGGGTGCGGCGCTCAGCGCCGCGATTTCTCCCTTCAGCCGCGTCAGCGCCGCCGCGTCGGCGAGATCGCTCTTGGTCAGGATGACGCGGTCGGCGAGCGCCACCTGCCGTCGCGCCTCCGGCATCCGCTCGATGTTGCCGGCGCCGTTGACCGCATCGACGACGGTGACGAGCGCCTGCAGATGAAATTCGCGGCCGAGCGCGCGGTCGGTGGCAAAAGTTTGCAGCACCGGCCCCGGGTCGGCCAGGCCCGAAGTCTCGATGACCACCCGCGCGAAGCTCGGCACCGCACCGCGGGCGCGGTCGGCGAACAGGGTGCGCAAGGTCTCCTGCAGATCGGTGCGCACGTTGCAGCACAGGCAGCCATTGCCGAGCAGGACCGTGACGTCGCTGCTCGACCGCAACAGCGCCTGGTCGATGCCGATCTCGCCGAACTCGTTGACGACGACCGCGGTGTCGGCCCCTTCGGGGCGGGCGAGGAGCGCCCGGATCAGCGTCGTCTTGCCGGAGCCGAGAAAGCCGGTCACCGCGACGACCGGCAAGCGCGGCCCGCGCGCGCGGCGCTGGCGCCGGCCGAACGGCGAGGCGTCCGCCCCGGCAAAGAGCGCCGGCGGCCCCCTCTCTGAAATCGAGTTCAAGATCGCGGTCCGCTATCGCTGTCCCGGCGTCCGGCCGGGACGAGGCTCGGAGCCGGTAACGACCCTGGTCATGTCACCTCCGCCGCCGGCCGATGCCGCACCCGACCCGGCGACGTGCCGGTCCACCGCTTAAAGGCGTGGTTGAACGCCGCCATCTCTGAATAGCCGAGCAGCCAGGCAATCTGCTGCAGCGAGATGCGCTCGTCGGTGAGGTAGCGAAGCGCCAGCTGCTTGCGCAGGTTGTCGAGGATATCGCTGAACGTCGAATGCTCCTCGGCAAGGTGCCGGGTAAACGTCCGGGTGCTCATCCCGAGCTGCTCGGCGACGGTGGCGGCATGAGCCCTGCCTCCGGGGAGCAGACGGATCAGCTGGTGCTCGACGACATTCGTCAACCCCGCAGCGCTGCGCCGCGCGGCCAGCAGATGGTCGGCATGAGCCCGGAGGATTTCCAGCAGCCGGGTGTCCGCGGAAACGATCGCGAACTCCGTTGCGCGCTGCGGAAAGACGACGCTTTCCTCGGGGCGCGCATAAGCGACCGGGCATCCCAAAAGTTGCTCGACTTCGTCCAAGTGGGTGTCGCGGGCGTGGGCAAAGGTTGCCATCGACACGGTAAATCTCTGGAGCGTCACCGAGCGCAACGCCCGGACCACAAGCATTGCGACAAACTCGGAATATTGTTGGCGCGGTTCATCATATTGGCGCGCCGGGACCATGGTAAGCACAGCGTCGCCGTTTTTGCTCAGCACTTCAAACAAAATGGCTTCGCTCGCCACCCGCGAATATCGCGAGAGATTGTAAAGCGCTTCGGCGATCGTCGCGGACGCGGTGACGAGATAATACAGCACGCCGCTGTTTCGCATGTCCATTTGCAGCCCGATGCGCAATCCGAGCAGCGGATCCCGCGCCGCCGCCGCGGCATACTCGAGCAACCGGTATTGCGAGACGACCGCCACCCCCGAGCCTGGTTGCGACAATTGGTTTCGCGACAGCCCGGCGCGAGCCAAGACCGGCTCGGCGTCGACCCTGCTCCGGTCGAGAAAAAGCAGCGTCTCGCGCGCCGCCACGCCCGGTGTATCCAGGAACGGGTTCTCCTGCACGTGATCCGCGCGTTCACCCGCCATCCTCGCTCCGTGCCGTTGCGCGCTCAGTGGTGGCAGAAAATATCAAGCCTTTGGCCGTCCCGATCAAAGTAAATGGGCGGCCGGCAATCCATCTCAAGCGGCGACGGATCTTACCGCGGTCGCCCCTCACCGACACGGTCAAGACCAGCCGGCCCCAGTGGTTCGGGCCGGGTTGCGACATACCCCGCCGTCGGAACGGCCAATGATAATGGAGACTGGAAATGCGCGCACTTGTCGTCACCGACGACGCCGCCGCGGCGCACCGCGCCGAGATGATTTTGGCAACGCAGAACTTCGTCTGCGACACGGCAGGTCTCGACGAAGACCGGGTCGCCATCAGCAAGCTGTACGATCACGACATCATCGTCTTCGACCTGACGGCATCGCGCGGCGGTTGTGAGCTGGTCCGGCAGCTGCGCGCCGCCGGCGTTCGGACCCCGATCCTGGTAATCGCGGCCGCCGGCGAGGTCGATCTCGAAATCCGCTGTCTCGGTCTCGGCGCCGACGACTTTCTGACAAAGCCCTATGACCAGCGCGAGCTGGTCGCCCGCGTCAAGGCGATCATCCGGCGCGCCAACGGCCATGCGCAATCCGAGATCCGAACCGGCAAGCTGGCGGTCAACCTCGACACTCGCATCGCCTCCGTCGACGGCGCGCCGATAGCGCTCACCAGAAAAGAATATTGCGTCCTGGAGCTGCTGAGCCTGCGCAAGGGGATGGTTTTGACCAAGGAGGTCTTTCTGAGCCACCTTTACGGCGGGATGGACGAGCCCGGCATGAAAATCATCGACGTCTTCATCTGCAAGCTGCGTCAGAAGCTCGCCGAAGCGACTGGCGGCCGTCACTACATCGAAACCGTCCATGGGCGCGGCTACATCATGCGCGACCCGCCCTCCCGGCCGGCCGTGGAGGCGAGCGCAGGATTGGGTTGCGGCGCGACGATCAGGAAAGCACAAGCGCCACGGACGACGCTCGCGGCCAGCTTGTAACGTGCGGTAAGCCGCCGGCTCGTCAACGCATCAGCGACGCGACAGTCCACAGGATCACCGCCCAAAGCAGCAAGGACACCAGCATCACCCCCGCAAACGCCGCCAAGCTTTCTCGATGAAAGGGTGAAACGGGGTCCCGATCTCTCGAATATCGCCGAGCGGGTCGCCCGCGGGCGGTGGCCTGCGGGGGGATCGCCGCTCTCCGCAGCCACGGCGGCGGCGGCTTCCAATCGACCCGACGCCGCCCGCCATTCGCGCTGGTTCAGTGTCGCCGGCATAACGAGAATGGCCCCATCCGCTCCGTCGAGTCGCAATAGTTAACCGATGGCGGTGTTCCTAGGGCGTCAAAAGATCGTCTAATCGCTGTCAAATTTTTGCGGTGGACGGAAAGAAATCGAGGTTACGTGGTCGCAGGATTATTCCTGCGACAGCGTGGCGGCGGCCGCCGCCCGACGACGGCAGCCGCGGCGCCCTCCGCCGCCGGGGCGGAACCGGACGGTCTCTACGAAGCCTCAAAAATCCATTTCGAGCATGTAGAGCCCGCCGGCATGGCGGTCCACGGTGTAGACGATTTGGCGCTCGTCGACGAACACGTCGTTGATCTGGATTGCCCCGCTCGGCGAGCGCGTCGGCGGCTCCGGCACGAAATAGCCGATCTCGGCCGGCTGATAGGGGTTCGAGGTGTCGTAGGCGCGCAGGCCGCCGTTGAAATAGGTCGCGAGCACGACCCGGTCCGATTTCCACGCATTCGGTTTTGGCACGTTCTCGTAGAGATTGTGCGCGCCATAGCGGGCGCCGCGGCGCTGGAAGGTTTCGAGCGGCGGCAACGGGCACGTCGCGATCGGCACCGGGTTTTCCTCGGCGCGGGCGTCGACGATCCAGACGAGCTTTGGCCAGTCGCCGCCTTCGGTGCGCACGCATTCGTCGCTGACGATGTAGAGGCCGCGGTCGAAGAACGGCACCACGGTATGGGTAAAGCCGTGATAGGGCGGGTGGTAGTCCCAGCGCGCAACCATCTTGGGATGCGCCTTGTCGGCGATGTCGAGGGTGACGAGCCCGCCGTCGATGTAGCCGAGATAGGCGCGGTCCGGGCGCTCGGGATAGACGTTCGTGTTGTGCGGGCGAAAGCCGGTGTCGGCGCCCTCCGGATGGCGCACCGGCGGCGGCGCGCTGTCGCCCTCGCGCGTGCCCGGCAGCCACCAGCGGCCGACCTCGACCGGTTTTGACGGGTTCTTGACGTCGATGATCCGGTAGAACTGGTCGTCGCGCGGGTGCGTCGGCTTAAAATCCGCGGCGCCCGAGCTCATGTGGATATAGTCGCCGTCAGCGTACCACAATTGGTGAACCCCGCGCGAATCCGGCCCCGAGCAATCGAAAAACGTGATCGAGCGCGGGTTTTCCGGCACCGAGATGTCGAACAGCTCGAACCCGGCGGGCTGCTGGCCCTGCTCCTTTGTCTGGTAGGCGACGGCGAGGATGTCGCCGACCGTTTCCAGCGAGTTCGAGCGCATATGCGATTGCGGCAGGTCGGTGCGGGCGACGATCTTGGGGTCGCGCGGGTCGCTCACATCGATGCCGGTGAAGTTCTTTGGCGCGCTCTCATGGGCGAGCCACAGGATGCGGCGTCCGTCCTTGGCGATCTGGATCGACATGCCTTCGCCGATCCCGCCGAAGCCGTCGAGCTCGTGGTGCGCCAGCTGCTTGAAATTCCAAATCGCCGTGTCCGCCATGGGTCGCTCCTGAGGGCTGGGTAAACTGTCGTCAGACGATTGGCGCTGCGCGATCCGGCAATTCGCCAGCGGCCGCGAAATCGGAGCCGGCCCCGGCCTCGGGCGCCCCGGTAATCCGCCTGACCACCTCGATGCAAATCGCGACGCCTTTCCCGCACCAGCCTGACGGCGCGCAGCCTTGCGCCCGCAGCCTGTGGCCGTCAAGGGACAGAGCCGGCCGGCCGGTAGCGGGTCAGTCGACCGGCGGCGCGGCGCTTAGACCCGGTCTGGGGCGCGACCGAGCCGATCATGCACAGCCCCGCCATTCCAGGACGACTTTCTGACGGGTCCGGGTTTCCGATCTCGGGACAGCTCGGTTTACCACTTGGTAAACAGCCGAGCGTCATGATCAGCGCAGACGGGTCACTTGCGTAGGGCATATGTAAGATGGACGTAAGGCCATGCATTCCGATTTTGACGGCATGTAGGATGCTGCCGGCGAAATCGCGACAGGCTGCAGCGGCGTAGGTCGGCGCTGCCGCACCGCGACAGAACCGGGGACGGGACAGAACCGAGGAAACGCGCCGAATGAAACGCCTGGCAACGGCTCTACTGGCCATCACCCTCGCGTCGCCGCCCGCTGCGGCGTTGGCGCAATCGGCGGCGACCTTGCGGCTGATCGCCCAGGCCGATCTGCGTGTGCTCGACCCGATCTGGACGACGGCGACGATCACGCGAAACTACGGCTACATGATCTACGACACGCTGTTCGCGCTGGACAGCCGCTTCCAGCCGCAGCCGCAGATGGTCGACCATTGGTCCGCCAGCGACGACAAGCTGACCAACACCTTTAGCTTGCGCGACGGGCTCAAATTCGACGACGGCCAGCCGGTCCGCAGCACCGATTGCATCGCCTCGCTCAAGCGCTGGAGCCAGCGCGACCCGCTCGGGCAATCGCTCGCCCAGGCGGTGGCCGAATATCGGGTGGTCGACGACAAAAGCTTTTCGATCATTCTCAAAAAGCCCTTTCCGCTGCTGCTGGCGGCGCTGGCCAAGCCCGACAGCAACGTGCCCTTCATCATGCCGCAGCGGGTCGCCGAAACCAGCGCCAACGAGCAGATAAAGGACACCACGGGCTCCGGTCCGTTCAAATTCGTCAAGAGCGAATGGCAGCCCGGCCACCAGGCGGTCTTTGTCAAAAACCCGGAATACCTGCCGCGGAGGGAGCCGCCGAGCTGGGCCGCCGGCGGCAAGGTCGTCCACGCCGACCGGGTGGTTTGGCTCTACCTCCCCGACCCGGCGACCGCGATGGCGGCGTTCACCGCCGGCGAGGCCGACTGGTGGGAAAACCCGCCGCCCGATTTCTATCCCCTGCTGGCGCGCGACCCCAGCATCACCTTGGTTCAAGGCAGCCCGTTCGGGGTCGCCGGGATGCTGCGGTTCAATCAGCTCCAGCCGCCGTTCGACAATGTGAAAATGCGGCAGGCATTGCTCTATGTCGTCGACCAGCAATCATACATGGCGGCACTCGCCGGCGACCCCAAATACTGGAACACGTGCTACAGCATCTATAGCTGTGGCGGACCGATGGCGAGCGAGGCGGGGGCGGAACCGCTCAAGGGGCCGCGCGACCTCGAAAAAGCCAAGCGGCTGATCGCCGAGGCCGGGTACCAGGGCGAAAAGGTCGTCTTGCTCGACCCGACCGATTTTGCGGTCCTGCACGCATTGGCGCTGGTGACCGCCGACCTGCTCCATCAGATCGGGATCAATGTCGAGGTGCAGGCGATGGATTGGGGGACACTCCTTGGCCGGCGCACGTCGACGGCGCCGGTCGACCGCGGCGGCTGGAGCGTCTTTCTGACGACATTTCCCGGGATCGCGATCCTCGACCCGGCGGTCGACGCTCCGTTGCGCGCCAACGGCGCCGACGCCTGGTTCGGCTGGCCCGACGACCCTGCCATCGAGAGGCTGCGCGACGCTTGGATCGCGGCGCCGGGCGAAGCGGAGCGCAAGACGATCGCCGCCAACCTGCAGCGGCAAGCGTTCGCCAGCGTCCCCTACATCCCCACCGGCGAATATTCAGCCCGGACCGCGTTCCACAACAACCTCTCCGATGTCGACATCGGACCGGCCTTGTTCATGTGGAACGTCACCAAGAACTGATCGCGGTCCGCTGCCGCCATGCGCCGGGAAGACGGCGACGATATCGCGAGCGTGGGTCGGAGCGTAATTTACGCAGCCGTGTCCAATCCCAGCATCAAGCGAATGTTTTGCACCGCAGCGCCCGAGGCGCCCTTGCCCAGATTGTCGAGCCGGGCGACCAGAACCGCCTGGCGCCGCGCCTCGTTGGCATGGACCGAGAGTTCGAGCCGGTCGGTGTCGTTGAGCGCGGTCGGTTCGAGCTTGCCGTCTGCGGCGGGTGCCACGACCGAAACCAGCGCGCAATCGCGATAGCGTTCTGCCAAAACCTCGTGGAGGTCGGCGCCGCGGGGCTTGCCCGGCAACGTGTCGAGGTGGAATGGCACCGACACCAGCATGCCCTGGCGGAAATGGCCAACCGACGGCACGAAAATCGGCCGCCGCGTCAGCCCCGAATAGAGCTGGGTTTCGGGGAGATGCTTGTGCTCGAGGCCGAGCGCGTAAAGCTCGAAGGCTGGACCGCCCGCCGCATCGTGCGCCGCGATCATCGACTTGCCGCCCCCCGAATAGCCGCTGACCGCGTTGATCGCGACCGGGTAGTCGGGCGGCACGATGCCGGCATCGACCAGCGGCCGCAACAGCGCGATCGCGCCGGTCGGATAGCAGCCGGGGTTGGCGACGCGGCCGGCGGCGGCGATGCGCTCCGCCTGGCGGTCTTCGATCTCGGCAAAGCCGTAGGTCCAGTCCGGATGCACGCGATGCGCGGTGCTGGCGTCGAGCAGCTTCGGCGCGTCGAGGCCGAGCCCGTCGGCCAGCGCCACCGCCTCGAGCGCGGCCTCGTCAGGCAGGCACAGCACCACGAGATCGACCGCCGCCATCATGTCGCGGCGCGCGGCCGGGTCCTTGCGCTGCGCCGGCGGCAGGCTTTTGAGCGCGACCTGCGGCAGGTTTTCGAGGCGGGCACGGATGCCGAGCCCGGTCGTGCCGGCCTCACCGTCGATGAATACGCTAGGCCGGTTCGTCGCCATGTCCTCATTCCCCGCGCGCAGACAAGGAAAAGCCCTGCGGAGTTCCGCATTCGCCGCCGATCCCCTAGCGCAATCGCAGGTGCGGCGCAAAAGAGTTTTGCCGTGCAGCATGAACGACCCGCGATTGCCGATTTCCGCAAGGCGACCGGCTGGGTTATCCTACGGAATTCTGGGAAACAGGAGTGGACAGCGATGGATGGAGCGGGTGCGCCGTTGAAATGCCTGGCCGGGGTCAAGGTGCTCGATCTGACGCAGTTCGAGGCCGGGCCGACCTCGACCGAGGCGCTGGCCTGGCTCGGCGCCGAGGTCGTCAAGGTCGAAAATCCGAAGGGCGGCGAACCCGGCCGCACCTCCTTTGCCGGCCCCGAGGGCAGCCCCGACTCGTATTATTTCTTCGAATTCAACGCCAACAAGAAATCGGTCACGGTCAATTTGAAATCCGAGCGCGGCCTGGCCCTGGTCAAGGACATGGCGCGCCATGCCGACGTCATGGTCGAGAATATGGCGCCCGGAACGATCGAGCGCATCGGCCTCGGCTATGACGTGATCAGCGAGATCAACCCCGGCATCATCTATTGCCAGATCAAAGGCTTTGGCGAAGGGAGCCCGTACGAGAAGAACCTCGCCTTCGACATGATCGCGCAGGCCGCAGGCGGCACGATGAGCATCACCGGCGAGCCCGACGGGCCACCGATCAGGCCCGGCGTTTCGCTCGGCGACACCGGCACCGGCATGCTGATGGCGATCAGCATCCTGGGCGCGCTCTACGAGCGCCGCGCCACCGGCCAGGGCAGGCGGCTCCAGGTGGCGATGCAGGACGCGATGCTGCATTACATGCGCTTTGCGTTTCAGACCCAGGCGGTGCTGGGCCGGGCCGCGCCCCGCAACAGCAACCGCAGCAACACCGCACCCTCGGGGATCTTCCCTTGCGCGCCGGGCGGCTCGAACGACTGGATTTATGTGTTCGCCCGCCAGACGGACCACTGGCACCGCCTGCTCAAGCTGCTCGGCCGCGAGGAGCTGATCGGCGACCCGCGCTACGAGACCGCGCAAGCCCGCGGCGAGCGCATCGACGAGGTCAATGCGATGGTCGCCGAGTGGACCAGGCAGCGCGACAAGCACGAGGCGATGCGGCTGATCGGCGCCGCGGGCGTGCCGGCGGGCGCCGTGCTCGACACGATGGAGCTGATGAACGAGCCGAGCTTTACCGCGCGCGGCATCCTGCAGACGGCACCGCACCCGACCGGCCCGTTCAAGATGCCGAGCTGGCCGGTGCGCTTCGACGGGGCGCCGCCCAAGCTCGAACCGGCGCCGCTGCTGGGCCAGCATTCGGCCGAGGTGTTCGGCGACTGGCTCGGCATGAGCGAGGGCGATATCGAGAGCATTGCGCAAGGAAGGGGTGATCTGACCGATAGACCGTCACCCCCGAGAAAGCGGGGGACCAGGGCAACCGCCAAGTATTGGTCACCTGGGTCCCGCTTGCGCGGCAATGACGAGCAACACGACAGAGGAGACGCTGAGATGACGGAACTGGCGGGCTACCAAATCCTGGCGAAATGCCTGAAGGCGCAGGGCGTCAAGGATTTGTTCTACATCATGGGCGGGCCGATGCTGGATGCCGAAAGCACCTGCATCCAGGAGGGCATCCGCGCGATCGACACCCGCCACGAGCAGGGTGCGGCCTACATGGCGCAGGCCTATTCGCGGGTCACGCAAGGGCCGGGCGTGTGCATGGCGGCGAGCGGGCCCGCCACCCTCAATCTCGGCACCGGCCTCGCCAACGCGCTGATCGACTGCTGCCCGGTTGTCGCCTTCGGCGGATCGAGCCCGATCAGCCAATTCGGCCGCCAGGTGTTTCAGGAGATCGACCAGGTCGCGGCGTTGAAGGCGTGCGTCAAATACGCCGACCGCGTCCATAACCTGAAGCGCATCCCGCAGCAGGTGAATTTCGCGTTTCAGAAAGCGCTGAACGGCAAGCCCGGCCCGGTCTATCTCGATTTCCCCGGCGACGTGCTCTACCTCAAGGCCGACGAGGCCGATGTCGATTGGAGCTATTGCGGCCGGCCGATCATCGAGGCGCGCCCCTACGCCGAACCAAGAGCGATCAACGCCTTGGTCGACGCGATCAACAAGGCCAAGCAGCCGATCATCTGCTCGGGCGGCGGGGTGTTGTGGTCAAAGGCGTGGGACGAGATGCGGGCCTTTGTCGAAAAGGCCGGGATCCCGTTCTACACGACCCCGCAAGGCCGCGGCGTGGTGCCCGACGACCACCCTTATTCGTATCTGACGATGCGCTCCAACGCGTTTCGCGACGCCGATCTGATCATCATCCTCGGCACCCGGATGAACTATGTGATCGGCCACGCGGCCCCGCCGCGCTTCAACAAGGACGCGACGATCGCCCGCATCGAGATCGACCCCGAAGAGCTCGGCATGTCGGCGCGCAACGTCGACATCCCGATCGTCGGCGACTGCAGATCGGTCCTGACCCAGCTGATCGACGCGGTCGACGGCAAGACCGCCGACCGCTTCGCGCCGTGGCGCAACAAGCTCCATGAGGGCGAGATCGCCAAGCGCGCCGGCCCCGGCGGCAACTACCCGACCGATGGCGACATCCACCCGCTGCGGCTGTGCGAGGAAGTGAAGAACTTCATGAAACGCGACGCGATCCTGTGCGTCGACGGCCAGGAGATCCTCAATTTCGGCCGCCAGTCGATCCCGACCTACACGCCGGGCCACCGGCTGAACTCGGGGCCGTTCGGCACGATGGGGGTCGGGTTGCCGTTTGCGGTCGGCGCCAAGGCGGCCAAGCCCGACACGCAGGTCATCTGCCTGCACGGCGACGGCTCGTTCGGCCAGAACGCGATGGAGCTCGACACCGCGGTCCGCCACAAACTACCG
This sequence comes from uncultured Alphaproteobacteria bacterium, assembly GCA_963775525.1. Lineage (GTDB taxonomy): Bacteria > Pseudomonadota > Alphaproteobacteria > ATCC43930 > CGMCC-115725 > AP-15. The sequence goes on from CAVZJF010000059.1 coordinate 19,124, forward strand.
CTCTTGTGCGTGATCAGCCTGAACGGCGGCTGGACCGCCGACCCGGAGCGCAACAAGCCCGGCCGCGATCTCGGCTACACCCGCTACGACATCATGGCCCAAGGGCTCGGCTGCCACGGCGAATATGTCGAGCAACCCGAGGACATCCGCCCGGCCCTGGAGCGCGCGCAGAAGAAGGTCGACGAGGGCATGGTGGCGCTGGTCAACGTCAAGACCGACTACCGCGCCCGCGCCACGACGGTGCAATTCTCGAGCCGCATGACCTGACCCCCTCCCTCCCCTCCCCCCGCAAGCGAGGGAGGGGTATCGCGGCGATTTCAGGCAAACCGATACGCGGAGCACATCATGCGCGTCTTTTATTTCTCGGAAATGGCCTACCACCCGGCGTGGGAGGAAGGGCTGAAGCGGGGCTCGTTACGCGTCGTGTTGCCGAACCGCAATTACGACCCGCAGGTCGGCCACCGGCTGTTGAACCGCTATCTCGACGAGTTCGCGCTGTGTGACGAGGTCGGGCTCGACATCATGGTCAACGAGCACCACAGCACCGCCACCTGCCTGACCACGTCGGTGCCGATGGCGTTGGCGATTATCGCCCGCGAGACCAAGCGCGCGCGGCTGTTGTCGCTCGGCACCCCGATCGCCAACCGCCCCGACCCGGTGCGCGTCGCCGAGGAAATGGCGTGGCTCGACGTGTTGTCGGGCGGGCGGCTGGAGATGGGGCTCGTCAAGGGTGCCGCCTACGAGATCGCCCCGGCCAACAGCAACCCGGCCAATCTGATGCGCCGCTACTGGGAGGCGCACGACCTTATCCTGAAGGCGATGTCGACGACCGACGGCCCGTTCAACTGGGAGGGCGAGTTCTTCCATTACCGCAACGTCAACATCTGGCCGCGGCCGTTGCAGCAGCCCACACCACCGGTGTGGATGACCGGGGTCAGCGTCGAGACCGGGCGGATGGCCGCCGAGCGCGGGCATGTCGTCGGCACCCTGCTGTCGGGCGCCGTCGCGGGGCCGTTGTTCGCGGCCTATCGCCAGCGCGCCCAGGAGCTGGGCTGGACCGCCGGCCCCGACCGGTTTGCCTACGCCGCGGTGATCGGCGTCGGCGCCACGCGCGAGGAGGGGCGACGGCGCGCCAATCTCGCCGCCGACTATGTGCGCACGTCGCCGGTGGTGCTCGAACCCTTCACCAACCCGCCCGGCTACAATTCGATCGGCGCCAATGTCGCGATGCTCAAAGCCGGCGGCAAACGCGGCGGGTTCGTGCGCGACCGCCACGGCAACCCGGTCGACCACACGACCGCCACACTCGACCAGTTCATGGAAAGCGCCACCTGCTTTGCCGGCACCCCCGACGATGTCTACAACCAGATCAAGGAGCTGAACGACCGGGTCGGTGGCTTTGGCAACCTGTTGTTTTTTGGCCAGGGCGGTTTCCTCGACCATGCCGACACTGTCGCCAACATCACCCTGATGGGGCAGGAGGTGTTGCCGCGGCTGCGCGAATTGAACCCGGCGCCGGCGAAACCCGCCGTCTCGCCGCAGCGCAGTAGGAGGCCGGCGATGCCTACCCTGCATCCGCAGATCGTCCAGGTCCTCGAAGCGATGGCCAAGGCCCAATTGCGGCCGATCGAGGCGATGTCCCCGGCCGAGGCGCGTCAGCAGATGGAGGCGACCGCGCGGGCGCGCAAGGCCGAGCCCTTGGCGGTGGCGCGGGTCGAGGAGCGCACGATCCCCGGCCCCGGCGGCCCGATCCGCCTGCGCCTTTATTGGCCGCCCCCACCCTCCCCTCCCTCGCGAACCGGGGAGCGGGCGGTGCCGGCAATCGTCTATTACCATGGCGGCGGCCACGTCATCGGCAGTCTCGACACCCATGACCTGATCGCCCGCAACCTGTGCGCCGGGGCCGAGGCAGTGGTCGCCTCGGTCGACTACCGGATGGGGCCGGAGCACAAATTCCCCGCTGCGGTCGACGATTGCTTTGCGGCGCTGCAGTGGGTCCATGCCAATGCCGCGAGCCTCGGCGCCGATCCCGGCCGCATTGGCGTGCACGGCGACAGCGCCGGCGCCAATCTCGCCGCGGTCGTGGCGTTGACGGCGCGCGACGCCGGCGGCCCCAAACTGCGATTGCAGTCGCTGGTCTACCCGGTCGGCGACTACACCTTGTCCGGCGCCAGCTACGGCCGGTATGCGCAAGGCTACGGCGCGCTGACGCGCGACGCGATGGCGTGGTTCGGCCGCCATTATCTGCGCTCGCCGGCCGACGCCGAGGATTGGCGGGCTTCGCCGATCAAGGCCGCGAGTCACGCCGGCGTCGCCCCGGCGGTCGTCATCGTCGCCGAGTGCGATGTCCTGCACGACGACGGCGAAGGTTATGCCGAGGCCTTGCGCCGCGCCGGGGTGCCGGTCGAATACCGCGAATATCCCGGCATGATCCACGGCTTTTTGGGCATGGTCCCGGTCGTCGACGACGCAATGGTTGCCCAGCGCCAAGTCTGGGCCGCCTTCAAGCGCGCCTTCGCTTAGGGCAAGCCGCCGCGGGCCGCAGCCGCAATATCGGTCCGCGCGAAATCAGCACCTTTGTAAAGCAGCTTCTCATTCGTCGCCGCGGCGAGCGCGTAGGCAAAGCAATCGCCGATGTTCAACCCCGCCGGGTGTCGGCCTTTGCCAAAGCGGCGGAACGCCTCAACCGCTAGATCGGCCTGATCAGCATCGACCGGCACGCGCTCGATCTGCGCGTCGGCGATGAAGCGCTGAAATCCGCGATCCCAGCTTCGCCCTTGCGGCCCAGAATGACGAATGACGTCTCGACGAAGCCGACGACGGAGACCAGCCTGACGGGATCGGCGTTGATGGCATCGATGAACCGAACCCGCTCCGGCTCATCCAACAGACAAGCGACCAAAGCCGAAGCATCGATTACCATCAGCGCCAAAGACCATGTTCGTCGTAGCCGATGATTTCTTCGGGTGAGCGGGTATCGAGATCGGGCAGCGCAGCGCAGTGCCGGGCAATTTCGTTGAGTTTTTCGGCTAGTCCTCTCGCCGGTCGACCGCGGCGAAGGCGCTCGCGTTCCAGCCGCTCGGCGAGAGACTTGCGTACCGCCTCAGTCAAGCTCTCTCCCGTGAGCCGCGCCACTTCGCGAGCCAGGCGGTCGGTCTCAGGGTCCTTCAGGCTCAGGGCCATGAGTAAACCTACTTCTATACAATTGCCTGTATTCTATACACACAATGCGCTGGCATGGCAACTCTTCAGTGCCGGGCCCGGGCGGCGCACCGATCGTATTGTGCCTATTCACGTCACCTTACCTTGCGTTCGTTTACCCGCGTTGCGGTCGACGGGTCGTTCACGTCGTCGCGCCAGGTTGGATGGGTGAAATGGATGACGAAGTCGCCATTATACGACGCGACCGCGTTGTCGAACGTCATTCTGCCGATGCGCCTCCAGTTGTTGAAAGTGCGACGCTGCAAAAAGTTCGGGCCGCGCGTCGACCCGTCCTCGGTTACCTCGATATGGAAAGTCAAGGGTCCGTTTCGGCGCGGGGTCGCCGCGATCGAATATCTGAGCCATGATCTCGTCACGAAAATCCAATGCGTCGCCGTCAATTCTCGGCTGGCCGGAGTCGACAACCAGACGCATGAACGCCGGGCTGCGGGTTGGCTCGCCTTCCGGTTTGCCGAGTTCGGCAATCTGGTAGAGCTGCCGAATTGTCGGGTTCTTGTCGACCTGGCCGAACACGATCCCGGTGACGAGCAGGACCGGCGCACCCAGTCCGCGCCGCCAGGCAGTGGTGTTCGGCGCGTTGCGAAGCTCGGCGTCGTTGACGTAATCGGTGCGCTCGCCGCCGATGTCCGCCTGGGTGATGAAATTGGCGGTGCGCAGCGGCTCTGCGTGGTTCGGCTCGGTTGTGGGGTAGAGCTTGCCGACCAGCGACAATGACCGTTCGTGGCCGCGCCGCGTCGCATTGCAGCAGGTCGAGTAGCGTGCGATCACGCAGAGCCCGGCTGTCTTTTCGAAAATAGCCGGAATACTGCGTTTCCTCGGTAATTTCCCACTGGCCGATAAGACATATTCCGTTGGGGTGAAGCAGGCGCCGAAAACCCTTGCGGTCGGCGCCCCAGCGCAAATCAGCCCGGGAATCGACGGCCCGCGTCACCGCCTGGCGGAAAAAATACGGCAGCCCCAACGGCAGGACGCCGCGAACGACGCTCAGCAAGGTGACTTCGTAAGCCGGCCAGGACCGCTCGCCGGCGATGCCCCACACCCGCTGGTAAGGGTTGGCGAACAGCGCGTCGCGAACCTCCGAAAACCGCGATCCCCGATAGGCGCGGTCCTCTTCGGTGACCTGTTCCGTCCCGAAATAGTGCCGTTCCATAACGACGCCCTCGCCGCCGTTTCAGTGAAGTCGAGCATACTGCCCCACCCGGTTCTCGGCCGTCGCGGCGGTTTCGCCAGCCGTCAGGCGAGCGCCTTTTGCATTTCGAGGTCGTCCTCGACAAAAGCCCGGACGGCCTCGTCGATGTCGGCGTCGGCGGTAAAGCCGAGGGCCTCGGCGCGCGGTGCGGCAAGCGCCCGCGGCCAGCCGGAGACGATCGCCTCGACCTGAGGATCATGCTGCCAGCGGATATGGGCGTGGGCGGCCTCGCCGCCGGCGCGGCGCACCGCTTCGACCATGTCGCCGACCGCGACCGAAAAGCCGGGCAGCTGCATCGAGCGGTTGGCGCCGAACGCGTCGCCCGGCAATTCATGGGCGCGATGCAACGCGGCGACGACGCGGCGCGGCGAGGCCAGCGCCATGACGACATCGGGCGAGACCGGACAGACCGCGTCCTTTCCGGTCAGGGGCTCGCGGATGATCGAGGAGGCAAAGGTCGAAGCCGCGCGGTTCGGCCGGCCCGGCCGCACCACCACGGTCGGCAGCCGCAAGGCGCGGCCGTCGACAAATCCCTTGCGGCTGTAATCGTTGACCAGCAATTCGCCGATCGCCTTTTGCGCGCCATAGGAGGATTGCGGCGTCAGCGCCGTGTCGTCGCCGACCACAGGCGGCAGCCTGCCGCCGTAGACCGCAAGCGAGCTCGCGAACACCAGCCGCGGCGCAGGTGCCGAGCGCCCGGCAGGCGTCGAGCACGGCGCGGGTGCCGTCGAGGTTGACGCGATAGCCGAGGTCGGTGTCGGCCTCGGCCTGCCCGCTGACCACCGCGGCGAGATGGAACACCGCGGCCGCACCCGGCATCAGCAGCCGCCGCACCGTGTCGCGATCGGCGATGTCGCCGACGACCTGCCGCAGCCTTTTGTCGTTCGGCAGCGGCAACGCCGATTGCGCGTTGTCGAACAACACCAGTTCGTCGATCGGACCGAGGCTGCTGCCGCGCTCCAGCAGCAGCAGGGCCAGCCGCCTGCCGAGAAAGCCGCAACCGCCGGTAATGACGATGCGCATCGCCCGGCTCCGCCCGGCTAGCCTTTGATGCCGTAGCGCGCGGCCCAGCCGAGCCCGGCGCGGGTCTCGCCCTTGGGCCGGTACTCGCAGCCGATCCAGCCCGCATAGCCGATCTCGTCCAACAGGTCGAACAGGAACGGATAGTTGATCTCGCCGACATCGGGCTCGTGGCGGCCGGGGTTGCCGGCGATCTGGATATGCGGATAACGCCCGGCGAGCGCGCGGATCCGGTGGGCGAGGTCGCCCTCCATGATCTGCACATGGTAGAGGTCGAGCTGCAATTGCAGATTGGGATGCCCGACCTCGTCGATGACGGCCATCGCCTGGGTCGTGGTGTTCAGGAAATAGCCGGGGATGTCGCGGTTGTTGATCGGCTCGATGATGACGGTCACACCCTCGGGCGCCGCCCGCTCGGCCGCGTAACGCAAATTGGCGACGTAGGTCCGTTCGGCCTCGGCGCGGTCGCGGCCCTGCGGCCACAGTCCGGCCATCGCGTGCACCAGCCGGCACTTCGTTGCCTTGGCGTAGGTCAACGCCTGGTCGACTCCGGCGCGGAATTCCTGCTCGCGCCCCGGCAATGCCGCCATGCCGCGCTCGCCCGCCGCCCAGTCGCCGGGGGGCATGTTGAACAATGCCTGGGTGAGCCCGTTTTTGTGAAGCTGCGCCGCGACGGTCTCCGGCGGATGGTCGTAGGCGCCGAGGTATTCGACCGCCTTGAAGCCGCATTCGGCGGCGGCGGCAAACCGGTCGAGAAAGCCGATTTCCTGAAAGATAAAGCTCAAATTGGCGGCGAATTTCGGCATGGGATGGTCCTCTCCGGACGGATCGGGTCGCATGGCTTGCGGTTCGCAACTCGGTTTTGAAATCTTTACTCGATCACTTCGTTGGCGGCAGTGAGGAGCGATTGCGGCACCGTAAGCCCGAGCGCCTTGGCGGCCTTGAGATTGATGGCCAGCTCGAATTTGGCCGGTTGCTGGACCGGCAGATCGGCGGGCTTGGCGCCCGCGAGAATCCGGCCGACGTAGGTCCCAGCCTGGCGACTGACAGCCGTGTAGCTCGCTCCATAGCTGATCAGACCGCCGGCCTCAACGAATTCACGCCTTTCATAGATCGCCGGAACGGCATGGCGCGCCGCCAGAGCCACGAGCTGGTCGTGCCGGCTGAAGAAGAACAAGTCGCCCCCGACGAGAAGCGCGCCAGCGTGTAGTTGGGCGAGGGTTTTGAAAGCGGTGTCAATCTCGCTTTCGGTGCCGGCTTTCAGGATATGGAGCTGCACCCCCTTCACCCGCGCCGCTTCCTGCACGTCTCCAACGATGCCCTCGGTGTTCGAACTCGGGTTCACGAGCATAGCGATCACCCGGGCCTGTGGAACCAGCTCGGAGAGCAGAACGAGCCGCTTGGGCATCAGCTTGGGGCCCATGAATGTCATCCCCGTGAGGTTGCCTCCCGGCCGGGCGAGACTGGCGACCAGGCCGGCAGCAACCGGATCGCCGCCGGTAAAGACGATCGGGATCGTCGAGGTCGCGTCTTTTGCCGCTCTTGCCGGAGCAGGGCCGCCGCTCGTCACGATCACATCGACCTTGCGGCCGACGAGGTCGGCGGCCAATGCGGGCAGCTCATCATCCCGGCCCTCCGCCCAGCGGTATTCGATCGAGACGTTTTGCCGCTCGACGTAACCGGCTTCGCGCAGCCCCTGGTGAAACGCCGTCAAAGACGCTGCAAAGTGGCCCGGCGACGCCAGGCTGAGGTAGCCGATCACCGGCATCGCTTTCTGCTGCGCGTGCGCCGCGAGTGGCCAAGCGACCGTCGCACTGCCCAGCAGCAGCATCAATTTGCGCCGGTTCATTCGAGCTTCCCGCTTTTCCACCCTGCTTATCAAATGCGCTCAGCGTAAAGCACCGCGCCGGAACCCGGTCTGCGAAAGCCAAACAGAGTCGTTGCGAATTTGCCGGCTCGTTTGCGGCCGGCACGACGGATCGCTACTCTTCCCCGGCGCGCCCGCAAAACACAAGACCCAGAGCCCACCTCCGATCAGCGGAATGGGTTGACGATCACAACTCCGTCGATCCGCTGCCCATGGGACATGTCTTCGGAGTAGAGTTCCCGACACCCGAGCGCGCGAGCGGCGGCGATGATCGCGCTGTCCCAGTAGGAGAACCCGTGCGCGGCTCTGATTTCCAACGCCGCGGACAGGATGCCGAGGTCGATTTCCTGCAGCCTGAAGCGTGTCCAGACGCGGATCAGCCCGACCGCGAGGTCGTGCGGCAGCGCATCGGGCCGAGACGGCCTCGTCGCCTGAACATAAAATTCCTGCAAGACCTGTACGGACAATGCACCATCGTCGCGATCGAGCAGATCGATGGCGCGTTCACGCTTTGCCGTCTCCGTCGGGTCGGCGCTGACCGAGTACAACAAAATATTCGTGTCGAAAAAATGCGGCATTCACTTTGTTCGCTCGTGCACCTCCTCGCGCGCGAGCCGGTCGGCTGCCCGAAAGGTGGTGATCCGCGCGCGCAGCGCTCTTTCCTCCTGCTTCAGCCGCTCGCCCTCGGTCTCGCCTGCCGCCAAATCGAGGAGAAACTGGCGGACCAGTGCCGACACGGAGGTGTCGCGCCCGGCCGCGATCATGCGGGCCCGCCGGTAGGTTTCGTCGTCGAGTGATACTGTGATGTTTTTCACAGACACACGATAAGCGCGTTTCGCCCGCGGATCAATCTGCAATCCGCTGATTTGCGCGCCTTGTCCCGGGCCGCTACTCTTGTCCGCCTGCGAGTGAAGGCAAGGGAGGCCGCAGGTGCCCGTATTGTTGGGAGCGATCGCCGATGATTTCACCGGCGCCACCGATCTGTGCAACACCCTGGTGCGGCGCGGCATGCGCACGGTGCAATTGATCGACGTGCCCGCCGGGGGGAGCGCCGTCCCCGACGCCGAGGCGGTGGTCGTGGCGCTGAAGAGCCGCACGATCCCGGCGGCCGAGGCGATCGACAGGAGCCTCGCCGCGCTGGCCTGGCTGCAAGCCGCGGGGGCGAGGCAGATCCTGTTCAAATACTGCTCGACCTTCAATTCGACCGATGCCGGCAATATCGGCCCGGTCGCCGAGGCGCTGATGAAAGCGCTCGACACCGATTTCACCCTGTTCTGCCCGGCATTTCCCGAAGCCGGGCGGACGATCTTTCGCGGCTACCTCTTCGTCGGCGAGGTCTTGTTGTCCGAATCGGGGATGCGTGACCACCCGCTGACGCCGATGCTCGACCCGAGCCTGGTGCGGGTGCTGCAGCGGCAAAGCCGCGGCCGGGTCGGGCTGGTGCCGGAGGCGACCGTCGCCCGCGGCGCGGCGGCGATCCGCGACGCCTTTGCGGCACTGCGCCGAGGGGGTTACTCGCACGCCGTCGTCGACGCGATCGAGGACCATGATCTCGAAGCGATCGGCGAGGCCGCGGCCGATTTCAAGCTGATTACCGGCGGCTCGGGCATAGCGCTCGGGCTGCCCGAAAATTTCCGCCGCCGCGGCCTTCTCGGCGACAGCGCCGCCGCCGACACCCTGCCGACGATTTCCGGCCCGGCCGCGGTATTGTCGGGCTCGTGCTCGACCGCGACCTTGGCCCAGGTCGCCTATATGCGTGAGCGCGCGCCGGCGTTTACGATCGACCCGATCGCCGCTGCCGAGGGCGGCGTGGCGGAGCAGGCGCTCGCCTGGGCAAAGCCGCGCCTCGGCGAGAACCCGATCTTGATCTCGGCTACTGCTCCGCCGGAGAAGGTCGCGCAAGCGCAAAGCCGGCTCGGCCGCGAGCGCGCCGGGGCGGTCGTCGAGGAAACCATGGCCGCCGTCGCGCGCGGCCTCGCCGATGCCGGCGTGCGGCGGCTGGTCGTCGCCGGCGGCGAGACCGCGGGGGCGGTGGTGCAGGCGCTCGGCGTCACCGGGTTGCGAATCGGCCGCCAGATCGATCCGGGGGTGCCGTGGACGGCAAGCCTCCCTCGGAGCCTCGGCGAGCCGGCCTTGGCGCTCGCCCTCAAATCCGGCAATTTCGGCGCGCCCGACTTTTTTCTGCGCGCCTTTGCCGTGCTGTCCGGAGAGCAAGGATGACCGACGCAAAACAGCGCGAGGCGATCTGCACGATCGGCGCGTCGATCTTCAACCGCGGCCTGACCGCCGGGTCGTCGGGCAATATCAGCCTGCGGGTCGGGGACGGGTGGCTGATGACCCCGACCAACGCCTCGCTCGGCCGGCTCGACCCGGCGCGGATATCGAGGCTCGGCGAGGACGGGCGGCTGGTCTCGGGCGACCCGCCGACCAAGGAGAGCTTTCTGCACCGCGTCATGTATGAGGAGCGCACCGGCGTCGGCGCGGTCGTGCATCTGCATTCGACCCATTCGGTCGCGGTCTCCTGCCTCGCCGAGATCGACCCCGCCGACGTCCTGCCGCCGATCACCGCCTATTACGTGATGCGGGTCGGGCGGTTGCCGCTCGTGCCCTATTTCAAACCCGGCGATCTGGCGCTCGCCGAGGCGGTGCGCGGCTTCGCCGGCAAGCATCACGCGGTGCTGCTCGCCAACCACGGCCCGGTGGTCGCCGGCTCCGATCTCGACGCCGCGGTCAACGCCATCGAGGAGTTGGAGGAAACGGCAAAGCTGTATCTGCTGCTGCGCGGCGCCAAGACGCGGTTTCTGACGCGCTCGCAGGTGGAGGCGCTGCGCGAGTGACCGGAACGGGCGACCTCGTCGACCCGCCCCTCGGCCCGGCCCTCTCTGCGCTTAGCGGGAGAGAGGGGCGGCGGCGCCCTTTGTCGGGGGCATGTTCCTATGCGGAGGCGATGCTCGTTTGCGTCGCGGCGATCACCGCGTTGCGGGTGGTGTGGCTCGCGGTGCAGCCGGCCGATCTTTACCCCGACGAAGCGCAATACTGGTTTTGGGCCAAGCATCTCGCGTTCGGCTATTACTCGAAGCCGCCGCTCGTCGCCTGGCTGATTGCGTTGACCACCGGGCTCTTCGGCGACGGCGAATTCGCGGTCAGGCTCTCCGCACCCTTGCTCCATGCCGGCGCCGCGACCCTCATCTATGCGATCGGCGCGCGGCTCTACCAGCCCCGCATCGGGTTCTGGTCGGCGCTGGCCTATGCGACCCTGCCCGGCGCCTCGGTCTCGGCCTTTATCATATCGACCGACGCGCCGCTGGCACTGTGCTGGGCAGCGGCACTTTACGCCTTCATCCGCGCCCGCGAGCAGGACAGCTGGCGCTGGTGGGTCGGCGTGGGCGTCGCCATCGGCTTTGGCTTGCTCGCCAAATACGCGATGGCCTACTGGATGCTGTCGGCGCTCGGCTTTGTCCTCGCCATACGCTCCGAACGGCGCCATCTGCCGCGTCTGCTCGCCGCCCTCGGCCTCGCCTTTGCGATCTATTCGCCGAATTTGTGGTGGAACTGGACGAACGGCTTTGTCAGCTATCTCCACACCCGCGACAATGCCGAATTCGGCGGACCCCTCTTCCACCCGATCGAGCTCCTCGAATTTTTGGGCTCGCAATTCGGCGTCTTCGGCCCGCTGTTTTTTGCCGCGCTGATCGCGCTCGCGGCCCAGCCGAGGGTGCTGGCCGAGCCGCGCGCCCGCCTCCTCGCATTCTTTGCCTTGCCGACCCTGGCGATGATGCTGGTCGTCAGCCTGCTGTCGCGCGCCGAGCCCAATTGGGCAGCGCCCGCCTACGTCTCGGCGACGGTGCTGGTCGTCGCCTGGGCGTTGCAGCGCGGCTGGCGGGCCGCCGTCGCGTTCTCGATCGCGCTCCACGTCGCCGCCGCCGTAGTCGTGTTTACCGGCTACCAGACCTTGACGGCGTTGGGCGTCGAGCTGCCGGAGCGATATGACCCGCTGCACCGGCTGCGCGGCTGGCGCGAGCTCGGCGCGCAGGTCAGCGCCGAACTGAGACGGCATCCCGGCTTTACCCTGTTCGCCGACGACCGCGAATTGGTGGCGGCATTGGTCTATTACGTCCGGCCCCATCCGTTCGACGCGGTCAAATGGGATTTGCTGGCGCGGGTCAAGGACCAGTGGGACCTGACCAACGACATGCGAAAACGCCTTGGCGGCAATTTCCTGCTGGTGTCGGCGATCCCCAATCTTCCCGGCGAAATGCGGCCGAGCTTTGCCGCGCTCGAGCCGCTGACGCCGATCACGATCCGGGTGGGTCCGGGAGAGACTCGGGTCTACGGTCTTTATCTCGCCTATGGGTTCAAGGGCTACCCGCAGTATCGCCACTGACCGGACGCAGCCGGCGGCCGAGATAGAGCGGCACCCTCAGCGCCGCTCGGCCGGCATGGAGCACGGTCGCCGGCGGCAGCGCCTCGATCGATTGGAACAGCCCGCCAAAGCGCGCGGCGATGTCCGTCGCCGAGGTGCGCGGGGCAATGATCAGCACATCCGACCCGGCATAATCGGCGACGGGCGCGATAATGCCGTATTCGCGCGGGTCGGGGCCGAGGCACAACACCGGCACCTGTCCGCCCAGCGCATAATCGATCTTGCCGGCGTCGAGCCAGCGCGTCGCCGCGACCACCAGGTTGGGCCGGTCGAGCAAGCCCCGTTTGCCGAGGTCGGTGCGCAACGAGGTCCAGTCGACGGCGGCCATGACCGGGTCCTGAGCTGCGACGAGGCGCGGGAACAGACCGGCCAGCCAGTCGAACCGCACGTCGCTTGCGACAGCGGCGGCGCCGAGGACGACAAAGACCCCGGTCGCGACCACGGTCAGGCGAGTGAGGCGGCTGGTCGGCCAATGGCGGGCGACCGTGTCGCCGACGAGCGGCACCAGCATCAAATAGCCGGGCGCCGTCCAGTGGAACAAGATATGGCTCCACAGTGAAATCACGGTAAAAAACACGATCGGGGGTGCCGCCAGGCAGACCAGCAGCCAACGCCCGCGGTCGGCCGGCCCGCGGCGCAAAGCGTCGAGCCCGCACAGCACCAAGGGCAGCCAGATCCACGGCAGAAAATAAAGGGCGGCGCCGCCGGCCGCCGCCAACGGTCCGAACGGGTAGAAATGGCCGCCCGCGCGTCCGCCCTGGAACAGAAACGAGACCCAGCCGTGGCGGGCGTTCCAGATCAGCGCCGGCAGGAACAGAGCCAGCGCCGCGACGCCAGCGGCGTAAGGCTGCGGCCGCAACAGCCAGCGGCGGCTCGCGGGCTCGGTCAGCAGAAACAGCACCGCGCCCGATATCGTCAACGCCGCCGAATATTTGGAGGACAGCGCCAGCCCGGCGCAGACCCCCGCTCCCAGCCACCAGCCCCAGGCGGCTCGTCCCTGTGCCGGCAACGCGCGGATCAGGCAGGCGACGGCGCCGAGCAACCCCGCCATCAACGGTCCGTCGGGCAGGACCCAGGCAGCCGAGGTAACGCCGAGCACCGGAGCTGCATTCAGCACCGCGGCGGCGGCCAACCCGGCCCACGCGCCGAACAACGCCGCGGTGACCCGGTACATCAGCACCGTGGTCAGCGCGAACAGCGCGATAAACGGCAGCCGCACGACGACCGCGCTGTCATTGCCGGCAAGATGTGCCGCCACCGATGCCAGCCACCAGGCGATCGGCGGATGGTCGAAGTAGCTGAGCTGCAATTCGCGCCCGGCCGCGACCATGTAGCTCTCGTCGATGCCGAGCCCGAGCGACGCCGCGAACAGCAGCCGCGCCGCGAACGTGGCGAGGATCAGAAGCGTCAACCCGCCGGCCGGCGTCTTTGCCCACGCCATGACCGCGCGCGGCCGGCCCACGTTGCGGGAAACTGGAGCTATGTCGATGGGTGCGGCCATCGCGGGCCCCCGCGCGCGCGCAGACGGCCCCTCTCCGCCCTTCAGGGGTAGAGGGAGGCGCCCGTCGCGCAGCAATCGGAGGCTGAGGCGGCGCCGGCCAGCAGCATTGAATCCTCCGCCTCACCCCATCCCTCTTCGCCCCCAAGGGGCCGAGAGGGAGACAATTTGCGGCGTCAAGGCGGCTTCGGTCATTTCTACCGCGGCCGAAAGTATTCCTCGTAGGGCGTGTCGTTCTTGATCAGCAGGCCGCCGTCGACAGTGAGTGCGACACCGGTGACCATGCGTGCGGCCTCGCCGGCGAGGAACAGGATCGGGTCGGCGATGTCCTCGGGCTCGCACATCCGGCCCAAGGGAATCTTGGCGCCGCGCTCGGCCTTGCTCTCCGCGGTCGGCATCGCCCCGCCAAAGCCGGTCGCGGTAGCGCCCGGGCACACCGCGTTGACGCGGATGTGGTCGGGGGCGAGCTCAAAGGCGGCGTGGCGGGTCAATCCCAGGAGCCCGGCTTTCGACGCGCTGTAATTCGCGGTGCCGCCGAACGAGATCCGCTGGCCGGCGATCGAGGCGATGTTGACGATGGCGCCGCCGCCGCGCGCTCGCAAATAGGGCAGCACCGCCTGAATGCCGTTGAAGGCGCCCGTCAGATTGACGGCGAGGACGCGGTCCCAATCCTCGGCGCCCATCTCGGCGATCATCCGCCGCACGGTAACACCGGCGCCGTTGACGAGGATGTCGATGCCGCCCGCCGCCGCGGCGATCTGCGCGGTAAGGGCCGAAAAGCCTTGGCGATCGGTCACGTCGAGCGGGTGGGCCGTGGCGTTGCCGCGGTTGCCGGCGATTTCGGCGGCAACCCGCTGCGCCGCCGCGCCATCGCGGTCGACCACCGCCACGTGCGCGCCCTGGATGGCAAAAGCGCGGCAGGTCGCAGCGCCGATACCGCTGCCGCCGCCGGTGACGACAGCGACCTTTCCGGTAAAGTCTTCAGGCATCCGGTCCCTCCTGGCTGGTCCAACCGGAACCCTACAGCCGATCGGCGTCGTCGAGAACGGCGCGCGGCGCTATGCGGCCGCCGCGATCCCGGCATTCGAGCCTGCAGGCCTCGGCCGGCAACCGGCGTAACCGGCACCGCTACCACAGCATCTCGTGCAGATTCGACAGCGGCGGGATCATGCGGTCGGGCACCGGCAGCATTTCCCGGTTCCAGGCCTCCCACAGGCGGCGCAGCTCGGCCAGCAGATCGGGGCGTTTCCTGGCCATGTCGCCGCGCTCGCGCGGGTCCCAGCCGATGTCGAACAGGAACTCCCGGTCGCTGACCTTCAAGTATTTCCAATCGCCGCGCCGGACCGCCCGCTGGCTGCGGTTGGCCATCCGCCAATAGAGCGTGCGCTCGCCCGCCGGCGTCTGTCCGGTCAACACCGGCAGCAAGTCGACGCCATCGAGGGGCAGGCCGGCGTCGGGGGCGACACCGGCGGCGGCGAGGCAGGTCGCGGTCAGGTCCATCGTGATCGAGACCTGGTCGGTCACCTCGCCCGGCTTGACATGCCCCGGCCACCAGACGATCTGCGGCACCCGCAGGCCGCCTTCCAGCAAATCCCATTTGCGGCCGACAAAGGGCCAGATGTTCGAATACCGCTCGCCGCCATTGTCGCTGGTGAAAATGACCAGCGTGTCCTTGCCCGAGCGCTGAGCCGCGTCGACGACCCGGCCGATCCCGGCGTCCAGGATCCCCATCATCTCGCCGTAGATGCGCGGGCTGCCGCCCTCGAGGATTTCCGCCGGATCGGTCTCGCGCTCCCGCGCCGCCGTCTCGACCGAGGGCGCCGACCACGGCCAGTGCGGGGCGTTGTAGTGCAGGCTGAGGAAATAGGGCGCGGGCGCCGTGCCGGCGGCTTCGACGAAAGCCAGCGCCCGCTCGCTCAACAGGTCGGTGACGTACCCCGCGCGCTCGACCGGCACTTCGTCTTCCCAAAGGTCGGGCATGCCGCCCTCGCCCTTGTGCGTGTAGTAGCCGGTGAAACCGCCCATGATGCCGAAGAATTCGTCGTAGCCGCTCTTCAGCGGGCTGTATTGCGGCAGAAAGCCGAGGTGCCACTTCCCGATCAGCGCGGTGCGATAGCCGGCCGCGCGCAACAGCGCCGGCAAGGTCGGAAAGCCCGCGGGAATGCCCATTTCCGGCTCGTCGCGGTTGGCGCCGCGCAGCGGCTCGACCAGGCCGATCTTGAGGCGGTACTGGTAGCGCCCGGTGATCAGCCCGACCCGCGTGTTGGTGCACAGCGGCGCGTTGGCGTAGGCCTGGGTAAACCGCATCCCTTCGCCGGCGAGGCGGTCGAGCGCCGGCGTCTGGTAACCGGTCTGCCCGGTGCAGCCGAGATCGGCGTAGCCGCAGTCGTCGACGACGATAAAGATGATGTTCGGGCTGGTCATGGCAGGCTCCTCGGACGCTGCCCGAAGTCTGAGCGCAAACCCGATACCGGGCAAGCTCATGGCAAAGGAGTTGGGGCGGCCGCCTGCTTCAGCCTTCGTTCGCTGGGTTTCCGGGGATATGCTATCCATAGTCGGAATCCGGCGGCGCAATGGTCATGTGAAGACAACTGTCGGCGGCGCACCGGCCGACAAGTGCGCGGTTGTCGCGAGCGGTCGCATTGACGCTGCATTGGCATGCGCGTTGCTCGGGTGACCCCGCAAAGCACAGGAGGCGCCGGTGACCCGTGACGAGCTGACCCGCAAGATCATCGCGATCAAGCGCGCAAAAGGATTGAGCTGGAAGACGATCGTCGCCGAGATCGGCGGCGGCTCGGCGGTCTATCTGACCGCGGCGTTGATGGGCCAGATGAGGTTGCGGCCGGAACAGGCCGGGCGCGCCGCGAAACTCTTCGGCCTCGACGCCGACGAGCAGAACCTGCTGCAGGAGATCCCGTATCGCGGCTCATTGCCGGCCGCGGTGCCGAGCGACCCGCTGGTCTACCGCTTTTACGAGCTGGTGCAGGTCTACGGCACGACCTGGAAGGAGCTGATCCAGGAGGAATTCGGCGACGGCATCATGAGCGCCATCGATTTCGAGATGTCGATCGAGCGCCAGCCAGACCCCAAAGGCGACCGCGTCAAGCTGACCTTGAGCGGCAAGTTTCTGCCTTACCGGGAATATTGATTTTCCGAACCGATAGGGTCAAAGCCATTCCGCGTTACGGAAAAAGCGAGGTCCCGTAGCTGCCGAGAACCGCCCCCACCACGGTGACGGCGCTCAAACCAAGAAGAACCCAGTGGACCCGATGCAGCCGGGCAAAGCCGGAGCCGGGGGCGGCGCGCTCTTGCCGCCGCACCAGACGATCGGCGCCCAGCGGCTCAGCAACGAACAGCACCGCGGCGAACAAGAACCACAGCAGCACCATCGCGTGCATCCACCAGAACCCCGGCTGGCGAAAGCGATCCCACAGATCGAGTCTCCACGCGATGTAAAACCCGCTGGCGCCGACCACAAGGACCGCGGTGCGCGCCTGCCAGACAAAGCGCCGTTCGACGGCCTCGAACAGGGCCCAACGTTCCGCCGGCGGGGTCCGCCGCACCAGCGGCAGCACGACCGTCGTAATCAGCGATACGCCGCCGATCCAGACGACGACGGCGAGCACGTGGAGCGCGCGGGCGATCGCGACATCATCCATGCGGTGGGGGCCCGTTGCCCGCGCGCCCGGATGCGGGTGTCGGCGGTGTTGCTGTTGCCGGGTCGGAGTCTGTCGGCGACGCAGTCATGTGCGGCTCGCGGCGCGGATCGGCCCAAAAGTCGCTTCGGGCCGCGCTCGCCGCGGTTTGATCTCGCCCCGGCGGGCGGCGACTCCCAATTCGAGGCTGTCGGCAATGCGGTGCGCGCGCTCGATAAAATGGCCGGCCGCGGCCGGCGGGCACAAATCGTGCGCGGTCGCGGCGAAGATCGCCAGCCAACGGTCGAAATGCGGCGTCTCGACCGGCAGCGGCAAATGGGCGGTCATCGGCTGGCCGTGATACCGGCCGCTCATCAGCGCCACCGACGACCAGAAAGCGCACATCTTTGCGATGTGAACATCCCAATCGCGGACCCTCGCGTCGAAAATCGGGCCGAGCAACGCATCATCCATGACGCGGCGATAAAAGGCGCGGACCAGCCGCTCGATCATCGGCTCGTCGATGCCGGTGCGCGCAGCAATCTCTTCCACGATCTGCTCGCGCCGGAGTTCGGCTGGGGTTGCGTCGATGCCCATTCTCTTCCTCGCGAAACCGCCTTGCTGGCGCTCGTGTTGCGCCCTAAGATGTATCCTAGATACATGTTTTGTCAAGCGGCGCCAGCCGCCGCCTGGCCGGAGCGAGTGGGTCATGCGCCTGACGTTGCGAACCGACTACGCGCTGCGCATCCTGATGTATGTCGGAGCCGATGAGGGGCGGCTGGCGACGATTGGCGAGATTGCCGCCGCCTTTGCCGTCTCCAAGGCGCATCTGATGAAGGTCGTCAACGAACTCGCGCGGCGCGGCTATCTCGAAACCGTCCGCGGCAAGAGCGGCGGGGTCCGGCTGGGCCGCCCGCCTGGAGAAATCAGCGTCGGCGCGGTCGTCCGCGACACCGAAGAGGAGCTCGCCGTAATCGGGTGCCTGTCCGACAGCGGCTTCTGCCGCCTCGACGGCTGCTGCGTGCTCAAACGCGCGCTTCGCGAGGCGACATCGGCCTTCCTGGCGACGCTCGACCGCTACGCCCTCGCCGATCTGCTGGCGCCCAAAGCAGCGCTCGCGCAGAGCCTCGGGCTCGGCCGCGATGAGCCGCCTGGCGGGATGGGTCTCAGTGCAGCCGGTCGAGCGCGAGGTTCAGTTCGAGGACGTTGACCCGCTTTTCGCCGACGACGCCGATGTAGCGGTCATGGGTTTGGTCGTCGACGAGCGCGCGCAATTTGTCGGGGTCGACATGGCGCGCCTTTGCCACCCGCGGCACTTGAAAGAGGGCGGCGGCGGGGGTGATGTCGGGGTCGAGCCCGCTCGCCGAGGTCGTCACCAGGTCGACCGGGATCGGCGTCCCCGGGTTTTCCTTGGCGAGCTTGGCGGCGTCGCCCTTGACCCGGTCGACCAGCGCCTGGTTGGTCGGCCCGAGGTTCGAGCCGCCCGAATTGTCGGCGGCATAGGGCGCCGGGACGGTTTTGGTCGGGTCTTTCGGGTCGGGCTCGGTCGTCGCCGACGGGCGCGGGTGAAAATATTTGTCGGCAGCGAAGTTCTGGCCGATCAGGCTCGACCCGATCACCTTGCCGTCCTTCTCGACCAGGCTGCCGTTGGCCTGATGCGGAAAGATCAGTTGCGCCAACCCGGTCATCCCGAGCGGATAGACAAGGCCGGTGATCACGGTCATGACGATGATCATCAGGATCGCCGGACGGATTTGCTTGAGCATCGCTGCCTCTATGTCTATTGGCCAGTATGGCTACTGGCCAGCGGCGGTCGCGTCCGCCTCACGCCAGCCCGATCGCGGTGACGACAAGGTCGATCAGCCTTGATGCCGATGAACGGCGCGATCAGCCCGCCGACGCCGTAGACCAGCAGGTTGCGGCGCAGCATCGCCGCGGCGCCGATCGGACGGAATTTGACGCCCCGCAACGCCAATGGGATCAGCGCGATAATGATCAGCGCGTTGAAGACGATCGCCGACAGGATCGCGCTCTCCGGGCTGTGCAGCCGCATGACGTTGATGACGCCAAGCTGCGGGTAGAACGCGACAAACATCGCCGGGATGATCGCGAAATACTTCGCTACGTCGTTGGCGATCGAGAACGTCGTCAGCGCACCGCGGGTAATCAGCAGCTGCTTGCCGATCTCGACGATCTCGATCAGTTTCGTGGGGTCGCTGTCGAGATCGACCATGTTGCCGGCCTCGCGCGCCGCCATCGTCCCGGTGTTCATCGCCACGCCGACATCCGACTGCGCCAGCGCCGGCGCGTCGTTGGTGCCGTCGCCGCACATCGCCACCAGCTTGCCTGACGCCTGTTCACTGCGGATCAGCGCCAGCTTGTCCTCGGGCTTGGCCTGGGCGAGAAAATCGTCGACCCCGGATTCGGCCGCGATCGCCGCCGCGGTCAGCGGGTTGTCGCCGGTGATCATGACGGTGCGGATGCCCATCCGGCGCAATTCGGCAAAGCGCTCGCGAATGCCGCCCTTGACGATGTCCTTGAGATGGATCACGCCGAGCAGGCGCTCGTCCTTGGCGACGGCGAGCGGGGTGCCGCCCTCCTTGGCGATCCGCTCGGCAATGATCGTAAGCTGCCGGACCGCCTCGGAGACCGGCGCTGCGCGCAATGCCGCCTGTGCGCCCGCCGCCGCGCTGCGCCAGACCGGGGCCGCGCTGCCGCCCTCGGCAAAGGCAATGACCGCATCGACCGCGCCCTTGCGGATCGAGGTGCCGCCGACATCGATGCCGCTCATCCGGGTTTGCGCCGTAAACGGCACAAAGCGCGCGTCGAGCGGCGCCATCTCGCGCCCGCGCAGCCCGTATTTCTCCTTGGCCAGGACGACGATCGAGCGCCCTTCCGGGGTCTCGTCCGACAGCGAAGCGATTTGCGCCGCGTCGGCGAGCTCGGCTTCGTCGATCCCAGGCAACGCCAGAAACTCGGTCGCCTGGCGGTTGCCGAGGGTGATCGTGCCGGTCTTGTCCAGCAGCAACGTGTCGACGTCGCCCGCCGCCTCGACCGCGCGGCCCGACATCGCCAGCACGTTGAAGCGCACCAGCCGGTCCATGCCGGCGATGCCGATCGCCGATAACAGGGCGCCGATCGTCGTCGGGATCAGGCAGACGAACAACGCGATCAACACGACGATTGAAACCGCACCGCCGGCATAAGCGGCAAAGCTCGGGATCGTCACCGTGGCGAAGACAAAGATCAGGGTCATGCCGGCGAGCAGGATGTTGAGCGCGATCTCATTCGGCGTCTTCTGCCGCACCGCACCCTCGACCAGCGCAATCATGCGGTCGAGAAAGGTCGAGCCTTGCGCCGCGGTGATCCGCACCTTGAGCCAGTCCGAGGTGACCCGGGTGCCGCCGGTGACGGCCGACCGGTCGCCGCCGCTTTCGCGGATGACCGGCGCCGACTCCCCGGTGATCGCCGACTTGTCGACCGAAGCGACGCCCTCGACGACCTCGCCGTCGCTCGGGATCAGGTCGCCGGTCTCGACCAGCACCAGATCACCGGATTTGAGCGCCGCCGCGTCGACGAGGTCGAACGCCGGCGACTGTGCGGTCTCGATGCGCTTGGCCTTGGTCTCGGTGCGGGTGCGGCGCAGGGTGTCGGCCTGGGCCTTGCCGCGGCCCTCGGCCACCGCCTCGGCGAAGTTGGCGAACAATACCGTGAACCACAGCCAAATCGTGATCTGGCCGGAAAACAGCGCGCTGCTGCCGACGACTTTGCCGGCGCCGACAAACAGGTCGCGCAGGAAGAACACCGTCGTCAGCACCGAGACGATCTCGACGCAGAACATGACCGGGTTCTTAACGAGCGTGCGCGGGTCGAGCTTTTTAAACGAGGCCCAGACCGCCGGCACGATCAGCGACCGGTCGAACAACGACATCGGCCGCAGGTTGCGCTTGGCGAGCCCGCCCGGCGGCAGGCCGATGATCGGGGTGATGTCGGTCATCTTGGTATTCCTTGCAGACCCGACCGATTACGGTCCGGTGTAAAGCTTGCCCTGGTTCATTGCGACCTGCTCGACGACAGGTCCCAGAGAGACCGCTGGAAAATAGGTCAGGCCGCCGATGATCAGCACGACGCCGACCAGGAGCCCGACAAACAACGGCCGGTTGGTCGGAAAGGTGCCTGCCGAGGGCGCCAGCAGCTTTTTCTGCGCGAGCGACCCGGCGACCGCCAGCAACGGGATGACAAAGATAAACCGTCCCATCAGCATCGCGCCGGCGAGGGTGGTGTTGTAGAAGAGGGTGTTGGCCGAAAGGCCGGCAAAGGCGCTGCCGTTGTTGCCGGTCGCCGACGAGTAGCCATAGAGGATCTCGCTGAAGCCATGCGGGCCGGCATTGGCGATCCCGGCCAACCCGGCCGGCAACACCACCGCCAGCGCGGTCCAGCCGAGGATCGACAAAGGCAGGCTCAGCAAAGCGAGGATGGTCATCTTGACCTCCTTGGCTTCGAGCTTTTTGCCAAGGTATTCCGGGGTTCGCCCGACCATCAGCCCGGCGACGAACATCGCCACGATGGCGAAGGCGAGCATGCCGTAAAGGCCCGAGCCGACGCCGCCAAAGATTACTTCGCCGAGCTGGATGTTGATGATCGGCACCATGCCGCCAATCGGCAGGAAGCTGTCATGCATCGCATTGACGGCGCCGCACGAGGTGTCGGTCGTGACCGTAGCATAAAGGGCGGAGAGCGCCGGTCCAAACCGCACCTCCTTGCCTTCCATATTGCCGCCCGCCTGCATCGGGCCCGAGGTCGAAGTCGACACCGTAGGCGGCAAAGGCCGGGTTGGCGTGCGACTTCCGACCAATAGGCGGTGGTGACACCGGCGAGAAACAGCAGACCCATCGCGGCAAAGATCGCCCAGCCTTGGCGCTCGTCACGGACCATGCGGCCAAGCACATTGGTCAGCGCCGCGCCGATCGAGAAGATCGAAATCAGCTGGATGAAATTGGTCAGCGCATTCGGATTCTCGTAAGGGTGTGACGAATTGGCGTTCAAAAACCCGCCGCCATTGGTGCCGAGAATTTTGATCGCCTCTTGCGAGGCAATCGGGCCTTGCGCGATCGTCTGCTTGGCGCCTTCCAATGTCGTGGCGTCGACATAGGCGCCGAGGTTTTGCGGCATGCCCTGCCAGACATAGAAGAGGGCGATGACGACCGACAGCGGCAGCAGGATGTAGAGCGTGCCACGGGTCAGATCGACCCAGAAATTGCCGATGGCCTTGGCCTCGCGCCGGACAAAGCCGCGGATCAGCGCCAACGCCAAGGCGATGCCGGTCGCCGCCGACACGAAATTGTGCACGGTGAGCCCGGCCATCTGCACCAGGTAGCCCATCGTGGTCTCTGGGACATAGGCCTGCCAGTTGGTGTTGGTGACGAAACTCACCGACGTATTAAGGGCGAGGCTTTGCTCGACCCCGGTCTGCCCCTGGGGGTTGAACGGCAGATACCATTGCAGCCGCTGCAGCGCATACAACGTGGCAAAGCCGACGACGCTGAACAGCAGCATCGCCACGGCATAGGTCAACCAATGCTGCTCTTCTTTCTCATCGACGCCGCAGCACCAATAGACAGCGCGTTCGACCGGCCGCAGCACCGGGCTCAGAAATGTCTGATCGCCGGCAAAGACGCGCGTCATGTAGCCGCCGAACGGCCGAGTGACGGCGATGACGACCGCGCCGAACAGCGCGATCTGCACCCATCCGATGACGGTCATCGAGGGCTCCTAAAAGCGTTCTGGATTGATCAGGGCATAGACGAGATAGACCATGATCACGATGGTCACGATCCCGCCGAGAGCGTAGTCGAGCAGCATATCCGCCTCACATCTTCTCGCAGGCGAGCACATAAAGAATGGCGACCACAAAAAAAGCGGCGCCGCCCGCGAGCATCACGAAATCGAGCATGGCGATAACCTACGAGTTCATCCCGTCGCGGGCGGCTATGGCGCCGCGCCAACCAGGACCGGATTGGCTGTTGCGTATGAAGTGCGCCTCGAGGCGTAAAGGATCGAGGGGCATTGTATTTCGCGGGCATAAAAGAGCCATAAAGATTCGGCATGCTCGCAGCCGACATCGGCTGACTTATGCCTGATCGCCGCAACAGCCCGAAATCGCCGTCGCCGTGAGCGTGCGATCAGTCGGGATGGCACGCCGCGGCCCCTCAACCAGGCGAAAGACCGCCGGATACAGTGTGCCCGAGACCTGTGCCCGCCGACTCCGGCGCGGCTGGGATCTGGAGCTCAAAGCCGCCGCGCAGCCGGCTCTTGGTAGACGACCGCATAAAATCCCTCGATGCGGTCAGGGCCGGAGACCCGCACAGCCTTTGCGAGCATAGTCGATGCTCGCCGACAGGCTGGGCAGATGTGACGTGGGGAATGGAGACAAGCCATGCACGCTCCAGGTTCCACAGACGTCATGGCAGATTTTGAGGTGCACGCCCATTGTGATTGGCCTGTGATTTTCTCTTATTCCCTAGTGTCGACTCAGTGCCGTGGGATCGCGGGTGCAACGCATCAACCGCGGGGAGCACCCGAACTGGGCGCGACCAATCCCCATGCCGGCACGGCGGCATCCGATCGCGAATGGCGGTCACGCCGTCAGCGGTCGTACCGCGCTCTGCGAAGGTGCAGCTGCCGCAGGCGCTCGTGCTGCGTCCTACTGCTGTCAGCGCTGGTGCGGCGTCCTGCTAAAGTGCCCGCGCCAGAGCGTGCCCGCCGCAGGTCGGGCATTCCGGGTCCTTGGCGATCCGGATCGAATGAAAGCGGGCGCGCATTGCGTCATAGATCAACAAGGTGCCGTCGAGGCTTTCGCCAAGCCCCAGCAATTCCTTCAGCACCTCGACGGCCTGCAAGGTGCCAAGCACGCCGGCGACTGCGCCGAGAATGCCGGCCTCCTCGCAGCGCGGCACGAGATCGGGCGGCGGCGGATCGCGGAACAGACAGCGATAGCAGGGATGGCTGGCGCCGAGATAGGGCCGGAATGTCGAAAGCTGTCCCTCGAACGGCGACAACGCCGCGGCGACAAGCGGCGTCTCGCGCCGATAGCACAGGTCGGTCAAGAGATAGCGCGTCGCGAAATTGTCGCTGCCGTCGGCGACGAGGTCGTATTCCGCGAGCAATGCCTCGGCGTTGTCCGGCCCGAGACGGACCGGGTGGGTTTCGATCCGTACCCCAGGGTTGACCGCGGCAAGCGTGGCGCGGGCGCTCTCGACCTTGAGCGCGCCGACGCTTTGCGTCGCGTGGACGATCTGGCGCTGCAGGTTGGTGATGTCGACCCGGTCGTCGTCGACAATGCCGATCGTCCCGACCCCTGCCGCCGCCAGGTAGAGCAGCATCGGCGAGCCGAGACCGCCGGCGCCGACGACCAGCACCCGCGACTGCAACAGCCGCGCCTGACCTTCCTCGCCGACTTCATCGAGGATCAGGTGGCGCGCGTAACGCTGAAACTGCTCTTCGCTGAGCTCCACCCGCGCCCCTCAATGAGTTAAACGCAAAACGATCCCGACAACATTGCTCGTCGTTCCCGCGAAAGCAGGAAGCCGGGGCTGCGATACGTCGCCTGCCCTGCCCCCACCTCCGCGGGTGACGGCGAGGTTCCGAGCCGATGAGCTTGCACCGCAGATCGGGCCGTCAGATACCGTCGAACAGCGCGGTCGACAAATAGCGCTCGGCGAAGTCCGGCAGCACCACGACGATGGTCTTGCCCGCCATGTCGGCCCGCGCGCCGACCTCGAGCGCGGCGGCCAGCGCCGCACCCGACGAGATGCCGACGGTGAGGGCTTCGAGCTTGGCGGCCTCCCGCGCCGTGCGGATGGCGGTGTCGTTGCCGATGCGGACGACCTCGTCGATCAGCTTGGTGTCGAGGATCTCGGGGATAAAGCCGGCGCCGAGCCCCTGGATCCGGTGCGGCCCCGGCGTCCCGCCGGACAGCACCGCGCTGTCCTCGGGCTCGACCGCGATCATCTTGAGCCCGGGCTTGCGCGGCTTCAACACCGAGCCGACGCCGGTCAGGGTGCCGCCGGTGCCGACGCCGCTGACCACGGCGTCGACTTTGCCGTCGGTGTCCTTCCAAATTTCCTCGGCGGTGGTGCGGCGATGGATCTCGGGGTTGGCCGGGTTCTGAAATTGCTGCGGGATGAACGCGTCGGGCAGCGATTTGGCGATCTCTTCGGCCTTGGCGATGGCGCCCTTCATGCCTTGCGCCGCCGGGGTCAGCTCGAGTTCGGCGCCGAGCAGCAGCAGCATCTTGCGCCGTTCAACCGACATGCTGTCGGGCATCGTCAGGATCAGGCGGTAGCCTCGGGCGGCGCAGACAAAGGCGAGCGCGATCCCGGTATTGCCCGAGGTCGGCTCGACCAGCACGGTCCCCGGCTTGATCCGGCCCTGCGGCTTCGGCAGCGTCGACCATCGACACGCCGATGCGGTCCTTGACCGAGGCAAGCGGGTTGAAGAACTCGCACTTGGCCAGGATGTCGGCCTTGGCCCCGGCCTGCTTGGCCAGCCGGTGGATGCGAACCAGCGGGGTAGCACCGATCGTCTCGGTGATGCTGTCGTAAACCCGGCCGCGGAACTCGGCGCTCGGCGATTTAGTCGTGGCGGCGGTGTCCATTAAGATTCTCTCCCAGAATGCATGCGTGAATTATGTAGGTTCTGACCGGCCAAAGCTCAAATCTCGAAATCGCTGAATTCCGAAGCCCGGCCGGCGATCCCGCTCTGATGGGCGCGGGTACACAAATCGTCCAGGCTCAGCGAATCGAGCCGCTGCATCATCTCTTCCTGCAATTCGAGCCATAACGGCCGCACCACCTGATGGCCGAGCGCGCTGCCTGCCGGGTCGGTGATCGGGTCCTCGGCGGTCTCCAGCGCGCGCACGGTGCGCACAATGTCGCCGAGGCTGATGCGCCGCCGCTCGCGCGCCAGCCGGTAACCCCCGCTCGGGCCGCGGATGCCGACCAGTATCCCATGCCGCACCAGCTCTTGCAAAACCGGTTCGAGATAGCGGCGCGGGATGCCCTGCCGCGCGGTGATTTCGGCCGAACGCACCGGTATCGGTCCGCCGTTGTAGGCGATGTCGAGCACCGCCTCGATCGCAAACAGGAGCTTTTTGGTCAGCCGCACCATGTCCGCTGGCCGCCCTCGCCCAAGATTCGGGATGTCACGTAGAAGAGTGTCGTCCTGTTGGCCCAAGCGGACAAGCGGCCTCGACGCCGGTCGAGCCGAATCCGCCGGCGACGCGCGGCCGGGCTGTGGCGCTCTGCGCCGAAAAACTCGAAACGATCGCGAATTCCGGCCGCAACGTGCGGGTGAAGACCAGTTGAGCGATGCGGTCCCCGGGACGGATCGTAATGGCGGCGCCGCTCTGCGGCGGGTTGCGGTTCCAGGCCGAGATCAGGCACGGCCCTTCGTAGTCGGCGTCGATCAGCCCGACCGTGTTGCCGAGCACCAGTCCGTCGCGGTGACCCTGTCCGGAGCGCGGCAAGATCAGCGCGCACCAGTCGGGATCGCCGACCCGAAAGGCGATGCCCGCGGAGATCAGGATCGGCGCCGCCTGTGGTTCGAGGACCAGCGCTGCGTCGAGGCAGGCGTGCAGATCGAGACCGGCGGCGTGGCTCGATCCCCATGACGGAAAGCCCCACCCCGAAAGCCGCGGATCGAGGATTTGCAGCTCGATCTTCATCGCGCCGGCTTCATCGCGCGGGCTTCATCGCGCGGGGTTCATCTCGCCGATAGATGGTCGGCGATGCGCCCAGCGAGGCGGGCGGCGACCTCGCGCTTGGTCATGATCGGCCAGTCCTCGACGCCCAGCGCGTCGACCAGGTGGATCGTGTTGCGGTCGCCGCCGAACGTGCCGGTGCCGGGCGACACGTCGTTGGCGAGGATCCAGTCGCAGCGCTTGCGAACCCGCTTGGCGCCGGCGTTCTCGACGATGTCGTCGGTCTCGGCGGCAAACCCGACGACCAATGCCGGCCGGTCGTTGGCGCGCCGCGCGATGGTGGCGAGGATGTCGGGGTTCTCGGCGAGGCGCAACGCCGGCGGCCCGCCGCCGTCCTTTTTCAGCTTGTGTCCGGCGACGCTCTCGACCCGCCAGTCGGCCACCGCCGCAGCCATCACCGCGACGTCGACCGGCAACGCCGCCTCGCATGCCGCCAGCATCTCGGCCGCGGTCTCGACCGGCACCACCTGGACGCCGGGCGGCGCCGGCTCCTGCGTCGGCCCCGAGACCAGCACCGTCTCGGCGCCGAGACCGGCGAGTGCCGCCGCGATCGCGTGGCCCTGCTTGCCCGACGAATGGTTCGAGATGTAGCGCACCGGGTCGATCGGCTCGCGGGTCGGGCCGCTCGTCACCAATGCCCGCCTGCCGGCGAGCCGGCGGTCCTTGGGGGCCAGCAGGCCCTCGATCGCGGCGACGATCTCCAGCGGCTCGGCCATCCGGCCCGACCCGACCTCGCCGCAGGCAAGCTCGCCCGAACCCGGCCCGATGCGGGTCACGCCCCGCGCCGCGAGGGTGGCGAGATTGGCCTGGGTCGCCGGATGGCTCCACATCATCAAATTCATCGTCGGGGCGATCAGCACCGGCTTGTCCGAGGCGAGCAGCACCGTCGTCGCCAAGTCGTCGGCAAGCCCCGCCGCCATGCGCGCGATCAGATCGGCGCTCGCCGGCGCCACGACGACGAGGTCGGCCTCGCGCGACAGCCGGATGTGGCCCATCTCGCTCTCGTCGGTCAGCGACCACAGGTCGGTGTAGACCTTGTCCTCGCACAAGGCCGCGACCGACAGCGGCGTCACGAAATGCGTCGCCGCCGCGGTCATGACCGCGCGCACTGCCGCCCCGCGCTCGCGCAGCCGGCGGATCAGATCGAGGCTCTTATAGGCGGCGATCCCGCCCGAGATGATCAACAGGACGCGTCGATCGTCAAGCAAACCCGAGCCCTCCGCTTCCCGTCGCGCGGCCGATTATGCCTTCGCCCGGCGGCGAGAGCGAGGAGGTTCACGCTCCCGCACGCTTACCGCCGGCGGGCCGGCGCGCCTTTGCCGACGCCTCCGCGTCCGAAGTCGGGGTTCCGTCGGGTCAGCCGAAGGCCGGCGCGCGCGGCTTTTGGCGAAGTCGAAGCCGTCGAGCAGATTGTAGGCCTTGGCGTCGCGCTGCTGCAGCGGCTGGAGGCCGAACCGCGCTTCGATCAGGGCGAGGATCGAGCTGCTGTCGGCGATGCGGTGGTCGATATGGCCGCGCCGCGCCCACGGGCTGATCAGCAACGCCGGCACGCGGGTGCCGCAGCCATAGGCGTCGGGCTTTGGCGGCGCCACATGATCCCAGAACCCGCCGCCCTCGTCATAGGTGACGACGACCGCGCTCTTCACCCACAAACGGCTGCCGCCGAGCGCCTTCAAGAGCCCCATGACCCATTCCTCGCCCCAGCGCGGCGCCGAATTCGCCGGGTGCTCGTCATGCGCCGCCGGTCGCCTTGATGAACGAGACATTCGGCAGCCGGCCGGTCTTCAAATCCTCGAGGAAATCCGCGCTGTCGCGGATATGCCCGGCTTTGACGTTGCCGAACCAGCTCGGGTAATACTGGAACGGGTTGTGGTGCGACAGATAGAGCTGGGGCGTGTCGACGACGATCGAGCCGTCGCCGGGTCCGAAGGCGGTCTTCAATGCCCAGGGTTTGACCGCGTTCCAGCCCTCATTGTACCAGGCCCAGCAGAGCGCGGCGGCGTTGAGCCGGTCGCCGATGTTCGGATAGGTCTGCTCGTCGGGCGGCGGCGCTCAGCATCGATCGGCCCCATGAAGACTTCGGTCGGGCCGTTCACCGGCGGCAGATCGTTGATCATGATGCCGGCTCTTGTCGTAGGGCCGGTCGAACACCGGCGGGTCGAGGCTGCCGGTCTTGGCCGGCGGCGGGTTGCGACCGTAGCGCCGAGCGCGCCGCCGCCAGATAGAGCGCGTTGCCGGTCGAGCCGCCGGACATCGCCTGAAAGAAATGGTCGAAGAGGACGTATTCGTCGGCCAGATGGTGATAGAAGGGAAGATCGTCGCGCGTATAAAAGCCGAGCACCGCGCCCGATGGCGTCGATTGCGCGAGCATCATCTCAACGGGATCGGTCACCGGCCCCTTTTCGACGCAGGACGTGCTTGCCGGCCGAGCGCCAGCGCACGAAGCGGTCCATCGCGCCATTGTCGATCTGCGCCGACATGCGGAAGAAATGGTGCATCGGGTCCCACGGCACGTTGTCGCCCGGCCGGGATGTAGGGAGCCAGGTGAAACGGCCGGTTTTCCAGCAGCGCATCTGGAAAGCCGGGAACCTGAAAGGGCACCGGCAGATAGCCGTAGGGACGCCGGCCGCGTTCTTTTGCAGGCCGGTAAAGCGCGGATCGAACTGCCCTGCCTGGTCCAGCAGACCCGCGACCGCGCCGCCGCCCGGCGGCTGATAGGCGCCGAAATAATGATCGAAGCTGCGGTTCTCCTGAAAGATCACGATGATGTGGTCGATCTTGTCGCGCAGACCCTTGCAGGTCCGGCGCCGGCCGGCGTCGCGGCCCGCCCGGCGCGGGCAGCCGCGAGGCCAGCAACGCCGCACCGCCGCTCGCGGCGAGCGATTTGAGAAACTGCGCCGGCTTTGCCTGAGGATCGTCATCGATGCCCCCAATCGCCGCGGTCGTGCCGCCCCTTCGCCGGTCGCCGCGTCATCACGCTTTCGTGTCAGTTGTAAGAAAGCCGGATTATGACGCCGGCAGCGGGGCGCGGCGGCTAGCGGCGCAGTCTCGCATCGTGGCCGCTGCACGGTCTGCGCGGCGGCACCAGCCAAAAGAGCGCCAGCGCATAGCCGAAGACGACGATGTAAAGCACCGCGAAGACCCAGATCGGCAGCGGCCAGTAGACCAGCCGATCGACCCAGTACGCGATCAGCGGCGCCGGCTGCGCCCGCGCGCCCGAAAGTGCTGACTGCCACAAGGTCAGGATGCAGGCGCGGCCCAGCAGCGCCTGCACCGCGACCGCCGCGAGCAGCAGGATGTGCAGCACCCGCCACCAGCGGATGCGCACAAACCGCCAGCCGCACGACCGCGCCGACCGGCACCGCGACCAGCCCGAACACATTGAACAGGATGATCGCGACATGCGCCGCGAGAACGAGATCGGCCAGCATCATCTCGGGTCGCTCGACACGCGGTATGCCCTCCACGGCGAGCCTTGCCAAGACCGGAACCGCTTCGTACGTATCCTGAATACCCGAGGGAGGTGTGCGCGATGAAGCTTTCGGATCCAAAGCTGTTCCGCCAGCAATGCTATGTCGACGGCGAGTGGGTCGACGCGTTGAACCGCGGCACGCTCGCGGTCACCGACCCGGCGACCGGCGAAACGCTCGGCACGGTGCCGCGCATGGGGGCCGAGGAGACCCGCCGGGCGATCGAAGCAGCCGACCGGGCATTGCCCGCCTGGCGCGCCAAGACCGCCAAGGAGCGCGCCCAGATCCTGCGCCGCTGGTTCGACCTGATGATGGCGAACCAGGAAGACCTCGCCGCCTTGATGACCGCCGAGCAGGGCAAGCCGCTCGCCGAGTCGCGCGGCGAGATCGCCTATGCCGCGGCCTTCATCGAATGGTTCGGCGAGGAGGGCAAGCGCATCTACGGCGACACGATCCCGGCCCACATGGCCGACAAGCGCATCGTCGTGACCAAGGAGCCGATCGGCGTGTGCGCCGCGATCACCCCGTGGAATTTCCCGGCGGCGATGATCACCCGCAAATGCGGCCCCGCACTCGCCGCCGGCTGCACGATGGTGGTGAAGCCGGCGACCGCCACCCCCTACTCCGCCCTCGCTCTGTGCGAATTGGCCGAGCGCGCCGGCGTGCCGAAGGGCGTGTTTTCCTGCGTGACCGGCGGGGCGAAGGAGATCGGCGGCGAGATGACCTCGAACCCGATTGTCCGAAAGCTGACCTTCACCGGCTCGACCGAGATCGGCAAATTGCTGATGCAGCAATGCGCCGGCACGGTCAAAAAGGTCTCGCTCGAATTGGGCGGCAACGCGCCGTTTATCGTCTTTGACGACGCCGATATCGAGATGGCGGTCAAGGGCGCGATCGCCTCCAAATACCGCAACGCCGGCCAGACCTGCGTGTGCGCCAACCGCGTCCTGGTGCAGGACGGGGTTTACGACGCCTTTACCAAAAAGCTCGCCGAAGCCGCGGGGGCGATGAAGGTCGCCGCCGGTTTCGAGCCGGGTGCGGTGATCGGCCCGCTGATCGACATGAAGGCGGTCGAAAAGGTCGAGACCCACATCGCCGACGCGCTCAAAAAGGGCGCAAAGATCGTCGTCGGCGGCCATCGCAGCGCCTTGGGCGGCAGCTTTTTCGAGCCGACCGTGCTGACCGGCGTCACCACCGACATGGTCATCACGCATGAAGAAACCTTTGGCCCGGTGGCGCCGCTCTACCGCTTCAAGACCGAGGCCGAAGCGATCAAGATGGCCAACGACACCGAATTCGGGCTCGCCGCCTATTTCTACAGCCGCGACATCGGCCGCATCTGGCGCGTCGCCGAGGCGCTCGAATACGGCATCGTCGGCATCAACGAGGGCATCATCTCGACCGAGATCGCCCCCTTCGGCGGCATGAAGGAAAGCGGCATCGGCCGCGAAGGCTCGAAATACGGCATCGAGGACTATCTCGAAGTCAAATACCTGTGCATGGGCGGCATCGACCGCTGAGCATGCTCCGAAACAGGCCGGCCAGGATCGGATAGGATACGTCATGACCAAAGATCAGGTTAGGGCAGTATTGGAACGAGTTCCGACCTGGCCGGCGGACCGGCAACGGGAACTGGCCGAGATCGCCCTCGAAATCGAGGCAGAACTCGCCGGCGCCGAATACGACGCGACGCCGGACGAATTGGCAGCGATCGACGAGGGGCTTGCCGGGGAAGCCGCGAGCGAGGAGGAGGTCAAGGCGGCCTTTGCCCTTTTCGGCAGGCATGAGGATCGAATATTCGAAGCGGGCCATCACCGACCTTCAAAAAATCGCCGCCTATTACGACCGCTCCGGCAATTCGGCGGTTGCCGAACGGATCGCGGCCCGTATTCAAGAGGTTGTGGTCCAAATTACCGGGTCGCCACTGAGCGGGCGCTCGGTTGTTCAAAGACCGGGCGTTCGTGTCGTGCTCCTGCTCGGCTATCGCTACAAAATCTTCTACAGGGTGGCCGGGGAAACGATCCGGATCATACACATCCGGCACACTTCCCGGCGGCCATATGACTGAGATTCGAGCGACGACGTCTGGAAATCGCGACATCGGCCGCATCTGGCGCGTCGCCGAGGCGCTCGAATACGGCATCGTCGGCATCAACGAGGGCATCATCTCGACCGAGATCGCCCCCTTCGGCGGCATGAAGGAAAGCGGCATCGGCCCCATATGGCGGGTCGTTGGGGCTCGAAATACGGCATCGAGGACTACCTCGAAGTCAAATACCTGTGCATGGGCGGCATCGACCGCTAGCAGAACTCAGCAACCTGCCCGGGGCGATGGGAGATTTCGAGATCCCTCACCCTCCGCCGCTCCCGTCGGGTTTCCGGCCTTCCTAGGAACTGCGGGCCGGCCCGCCATCTGTTCCCGACTCATGCCGGGCCCCAGTGGATTCGCCGCGACGGCGTCGTAATATTGGCGTAATCTGTCGATTGCACGTTTACGGGTGTCGCGGTGGCGGTTCGTTCCGACCAGAGCGCAAGTACGGACTCGCCTCTTATTGAATATTCCGCGCATAGCAGGGCAATGACCGTTCGCGAAGCCGGGTCTCCAGCGCAATCGCGGAAAGCGCCACTGCAATTCGATCGTTATGTCCTGGATTTGGATCGCGGCTGCCTTCTCTTGGACGGGACCGAGATCGGCCTGCGGCCAAAGACCTTTTCGATCCTGCGCTGCCTCGTCGAGAATTCCGGTCGTCTGGTTTCAAAGGACGAGCTCTTTGCCGCGGTCTGGCCAAACCTCGCGATCACCGACGACGTGCTGGTGCAGAGCATCGGTGAGCTGCGGCGCGCGCTTGGTGACGACGGGCCGCGCCTGATCAGGACGGTTCCGCGCCGCGGCTACCGATTTGAACCGGCCGTGTCGGTTGTCGCGGCGGTCGGTTTGCCCGGGAGCGACGGCGCGCCGGGTTCGGCGGCTGCCCACGACGGCGCTCAGTCGCCGAAGCCCGCCATCCGGACCCAAGCACCGAGATTGTTCACCGCGGCGCTCACCAGCGCGCACCGGCGATTGTTCGCCGCCCTGGCTGTCGTGATCCTGTTTGTCGCGGGCGGGCTGTGGGCCGGTTTCGCCGCGTGGGAGGCTCACCCCGCCCGGTACTCCAACGGTCAATCTGCGCAAAGTGCGGCAGTCGGGGCGAAACCCGCGATCGCCATTCTCCCCTTCTTGAACGAGAGCGACAATTCGGCTCGCGAGTATTTCGCCGATGGATTGACACAGGACGTAATCAACGCGCTGGGCCGGTTTTCCGAGCTGACGGTGATGTCGTGGAACGCGGTTCTGCCGTACCGCGGCAACCCCGCAAGCCCCGCGGAGATCGCCCGCAGTCTTGCCGTTCGCTATCAGGTCGAAGGCAGTGTGCGCCGAACCGGCGACCGGGTGCGCGTCACGGCACAGCTCGTCGACAGTGATGGACGGGTGCTGTGGTCTGCCCGTTTCGACGACGCGCTCACGGACCTCTTTGCCTTGCAGGACAAGATCACCAACCAGATCGCCATGGCCTTGCCGATCCGGGTGACGCAGATCGAAGAAATTCGGGCGTTCGCCAAGCCGACCGCGAGCCTCGAGGCCTACGACTGCGTGCTGCGCGCCAGGCCGGCGCTGCAGACCCCGACGCGCGCCAACAACGTCGAGGCGCGCGCGCTCCTCAGGCGGGCAATCCAGCTCGACCCGGACTATGCTGCCGCCTATGCCGCGCTCGCCGAGACCTATCACATCGCCGTGTCGATGGGCTGGTCGGAATCCCCCGCCGTATCCCTCGGCCATGCGGAGGAAATGGCGAACAAGGCGCTCAGTCTCAACGACTCCGAAGTGCGCGCGCGCATCGTCCTCGGCCGCATCGACATCTTCTATCATCGGTACGAAGAGGCGAAGGCGGAGATGGATCGCGCGATCGCGATCAACCCGAATGACGCGCTGGGCCTTGCCGGCCGCGGCAACGTCCTGATGTGGCTGGGACAGACGGATGCGGCGGTCGAGGCCCTGGAGCAGGCCCAGCGCATCGATCCCGACCTCAGTGCGATCGACCGTTTTGCTCTCAGCCTGGCCTATTATCTGAAGGGGCGGTACGAGGCGGCGATCGAACAGGCGGAGCTCAATCTTCGTGAAACCGCGGGCGCGAACTTCAGCCGCATCGTGCTGGCGGCGGCTTATGCCGAGGACAACCGAAGTGAGGACGCCGCGCGCGTCGTGAAGACGGTGCGCCGCATCGACCCGATTTTCGACCCGCAGGAATTCGGGACCAAGTTTCTAAATCCGATCGATCTCGAGCATTTGCGCGACGGATTGCGCAAGGCCGGCCTCTTCCCGGCGGAGGCCGGCCCGCTGCCGGAACGTTGACCGTTACTGTTTCGGAAGGATCGGCCGGTTCTGGTTGGCCTTGGCGACGTTCTCGGCAAGGTGCTTCTGGAACAGGACCGGCCCGTTCGGCGCCGGCTTGCCAAAAACATAGAGCTTGCCGTCGCTGATCAGCCAGTTCTCCGGATTGGCCACGACGATCTCGCGCTTGGCCAGCGCCATCGCGCAGTAGTTTCCAAACTGCGGCGCGTAGCGCACCGGATCGGCCTTGAACAGGTTGCGATGCTCTGCGCTCGAAAAGCGCCAGCGGTATTCATCCCATTCATATTCGATCTCAGGCAGCCCGCGCACCGGTTTTCCGTCGGTGAAATAGGCGACCGGGTCATAGCCCTTGATCGCCAGCGCGGCCTCTTCCGCGGCAATGGAAGGCATCGAGATCGCAAACGGGGAGGCTGCGGCCAGCAGACCTAGGCGGATGGCATTTCGCCGAGAAAGATTGTACATGCAAATTCCCTCTGTGATTTGCCCTTTCTGCATCCTGCCCAGGACCTGCTCGGGCGGCAAGGCGGGCCGTCCAGGCCGGCATCATTCCGGCGATGGGAGCCCGATCATAGCCCCTGCACCCAAGATCGGCGAGCCTGGCGGGAAGCTTCGTGGACGCCGGCATGGAACCAGAAATATCGCCCACAGTAACGAGAAAAGCCGGAGGGAACGCCGAAGAATAGCCGAAATTTCAACGTGTTCACTGGCGCCGCCGCCGGCCTTCACCATCTCCGGGTTCGGCGCGCCAAAGTGGAGACCAGGCCGGTCTCACGCCGGCGGACCGAGCCGATCAACCTGTGGAGAATGACAATGGGACTGTATGCATCCGGCGCCCGGCGCGCCGTCGTCTTGGCGCTGTCGCTGTGTGTGATGGGACTGGCGCTGGCGCCGTCCAAGACGGTGGCGCAACAGAAATTTGTCATCAAGCCGGTAGCCGAAAAGAAGCTCCAGCAACTGCCGGCCGGACCGCTGTTCTGGCGCGTCGAGAATTTCCCCACACTCGCGCAGGCCCAGGCCGCGCAGGGGTCGACGTCACTGGCCGCCGAAGTCGCAGGCAAGGTCTGGCTGTTCACCCTTGGTCCCCAAGGAGGCGCGACCCCCGGCGCAACCAAGGTCGCCGAGATCGGGCCCGTGCCGCCAATCAGCGCGCCCGAATATCTGCTGCGCGTCAACAACTCGGGCGGACCGCCCGGCGCGAAGACGCCGGTGCATACCCATCCGGGCTCCGAAACTTTCTACGTGCTGAGCGGCCGGCTGGGCCAGAAGACGCCGCAGGGCGCGGCGTATGTCGAGGCCGGACAGTCGATGGCGGGACATGTTTCCGGCACGCCGATGGAAGTCTCCAGCAGCGGCACGAGCGATCTCGATTTTCTCGTCATGTTCGTGGTGGACGCCACCAAGCCGTTCTCGTCGCCGGCCAAATTCGAGTGAGGTAGGGGCCGGCGGCCGGTGCGGGGCTGCCGGCTCGCCTATTTCCGGCGCCAAGCCGACGATCGCGATCGGCTGCCGACACCCGCCGCCAAGCTGCCTGCCGCCCCTCCTCCACACGCGACGCCGAGGCGACGACGGCCGGGCCGGGAAGGCCGTGGCCGGTGCGGCGGCGGTGGTGCCCGGGTCGGGATTGCGACAAGTCCGGGCCGCGCTGCGAGCCCGACCCGGGAGACCGGTCGCCGACGACGGCTACTGAGAGGAGATGCAGCCGGCGGGGCTCACGATTGTGCTGATGCCGGTGAAAGTGTTGTTCTGGAGCTGCACCGGTATGCAATTAGGATCATAGATCGCGGTCGCGCTCGGCGTGCCGATGCTGGTGAAACTATTGTTCGACACCAGAAAGTTGTTGTCGCTGTAAGCAAGGCCCTCCTCGCCGTAATCGACCATTTTGTAGTTCTGCGACGCCGCCCCCTGGACGATCTGGTTGGCCGAGACGGTGACGGCGCCGCCATTGGGGGCGTCGACGGCAAAACTGGTCGAGCCGGCGTTGCAGCCGAGGGCGGCGTTGGCGGCGCCGTCGAAAAGCTGGTTGTTCTCGACCATCGTCACCGCCGCGCGGCTTTTGATGTCGTGGCCGATCAATTGGCCGCAGAACAGGCTGTTGCTGACGGTCAGGCTGCCCGCCTTGTTTACGTAAAGAGCATGCTGAAAATAAGTCTCGCTCGGGTTGCCGTTGTTCACAAACTTGGAGTTCACCACCGTAATCGTCTCGTTGGCGTCATTGCCGGTCAGGATGCCCTCCTGATTGCCGGTAAACGTGCTGTTGAGGATCGTCAGGGCGGCGACGCCGGTGTTCTGATCGCGGATTCCGGCGCCGTTGCCGCCGTTGCCATTGGTGATCTTCGCCCCGGTGAACGTCAGCCCGTTTACCGTCAGGCTCGCAACCGTCAAAATAATTCCTTTTTTGTTGGGCAGATTTTTTGTCGCGCTCAGCACCACCGGGCGACCGCTGTAAGCGGGATTGACCTCGATCGTCATGGGCCGCGTGACATTCGGAAAATCGTTCGTATAGGTGCCGGGCATGACCTGAACATCGTAATAATTGTTCAGGTTTGTGTCGCCGTCCGCGGCGGCGACCGCAGCGCTTATCGTTGGATATTGACCGCCGGGTACCGGCAGGACAATCGTATTGGTCTGGGCGGAGGCCGCGGCGCTGAACGCGCCGAGCCCGGCCGCCAACGAAATCAAGCAACACCGTAAGCGCATGTTCATTCCCCTGCTGGAGGCCGGCAGGCCTTGTGTAAACAAGCCTCCCGCCGGACTGGTCGGCCCCTCATCAGCAAGGCGTAACAGATCGATATTAATTAATAATAAATCGAAATTAAGACATCGCAACCCGGACCGCTCCACCACAAATGGAAGGCGATGACCGCTGCCGGGCTTGCCAACCGGCCCCCGGCCGGTAACGCTGTCAATCATGGAGTTGTCGAGGATCAGCCGGGAATGCCATTTGAACGGGGTTATGGCGGTGCTGTCGTGCCTTTGGTGCTGTCGGGCCTTTAGAGGTGGCCGGTAGATGAAGCCGGTCGGTATCAGGCTCTTGACATGGATGTTGGTCAGCGCAGCCTTATTTTCGTTTGCGTTGTCACGAGCCGCGGTTCCGCCGGTGGTTCTCTATATAGAAAATGATGTCGCATCGGTTTGGGACACCGATCCGTCCAAAATCGGCGTTGAATTGCAGCTCGCCAATAAAGGCATCTCGGCTGCCGACCATGTGCGGGTGACTTCCATTACCGTGCAGGGAGGTGCGCTCGCCGGGCTGCCGACGTTTCCGATCCTGCTGGGTACTGTCCATCCGCAAGGCAGAACAATATTCGATTTCATCATGACCGGCTCACCAAGCAAAAACACACCCTACCTGGTAACGATCAAGGGCGCCTATATTTATGCCGGCAATTCCTATGATTTCGCTTTGAACCGCGCGATTTCGCCCACCGCAGCACCGCATTCTATCACCACCCATGGCGGTGTATCCCCGAAAGACGGGGCTTCGGGTCCGCCTCCTTCCGCAGCCGATCGGCCACCGGGTGGACCTAACGCGACGACCCCGATGATGATCCCGATCGGGCCGCCACGGCAGCTTTCGCTGCCCGGCCCCGCAACCGACCGATAGTCCCCAATTCAGTCATTCTGCGCCGCGCTTAAGGTAATGCAGGGTGGTTGCAGCTGTGCAGCGGAGACACTCAATCAGTCGGCAGATGCTGCGGGTCGGAACTTGACAACCCCCGTCGGAGATTTTTACAACCCGATTCCCCGCTAAACCCTTGTTTTCTCGCGCGCGAGGGTTGGGCCGGGTGTCGCTAAAGTTTACATTTAGTCAAAGGTATCCTCATATTAATTTAAGCATCCTCTTCCACCAAATACGATAAATCAATAACTTAAGACGGATGGTATGAAAATTGCGTAAATGTTGGAGCTCGGGATCTGGCGTGGGGACTGACAGCATGCGCAACATCGCCTCGTTTCGGCACGTCAGCGTGGCCGCATCGGCATGCCTCCTTCTCAGCCTCTTGGCCCTGGCATTCCCGGCCCGCGCCGCGTTGCTGCTGTCGATCGACCAGCCTGACCGCAGGACCCTCGCCGGAACGACGCTGGTCTTCTCCGGTTCGGTCACCAACCAAACCGGGGTCGACCTGCACGCGTCGGACTTGTTCTTCAACTTCAACAACGTCAGCCCGGATTTGTCCTTCGACCAGTTGCTCGGTGTCCCCGACTTTTCACTTCCCGACGGCGCCACGACCGGCGACGTGCCGTTGTTCGACGTCAACGTCGATCTGGCGGCAACTATTGCCGGCTCCCCCTACCAGGCCGACGTGACGGTAGAGGACGATGTCGTGTTCGACTTGAGCGACCCTCCGATAACGATCAGCATCGACGTCGTGCCGGAGCCGGGCTCCGTCGCCTTGCTGCTCACCGCTCTCGCCGTGCTGGTCGGCTTCGCGAGCAGGACCACGCATTTGATCGCGTTTCGGCGCCTCCTCGCCCTTCTACCGCTGTCTGGCGCCGGGGCTGTGCTGTTTGGCTTTACGCTGGTCAACCCCGCCCAAGCCGCGGTCGCGCCGGTCAGCCTCTACACCGCGGGCGTCGCCACGTCGGTTTGGAACACCGATCCGACCAAGGTCGGCGTGCAATTGCAGATCGTCAACAACGGCAGCGGCGAGGCCGCCAATGTCCAGGTGACCTCGGTCGGCGTCCAGGGCGGCTCCTACAGCGGGTCGGCGCCGCCACTCACCCTCGGCTCGCTTGACGCGGGCGAGGACACGACACTCGATCTTCAGATCACGGTTCCTCAGACCGACGGCGCCAAGCGCTATCTGCTGACCCTGTCCGGCACCTACGCGTACTCCGGAACGTTGTACCGCTTTACCCTCAACCTCGCCGTTGCACCCAACGGGACGGCGCCCGGCCCGTTCCCGACCCACGCCGGCACGACCCTGATCCAGAACCCCAATCTTGTCGCCTATCCGCCGCCGCCGGCTCCGCCGGTGTTCGGCCCGAACGCGGAAAATCCGATCTTCATCCCGCGCGGGCCGCCGCGGCTGCTGTTTCCGCCGACGCCGACCGGCACCGACGCCGGAACCGCTGCCGGTTCGCCCTCGGTGAGCATACCGGTCAACACCGGCAACCCCGACGCCGACGCGACGGCAATACCCCCTGACCCCAATGCCGCCGCGAGCATGGGCGGCGTCGTGCTGTCCACCTACAACACGCACATCAAATACTCGACCGACGCCGGCGCGAGCTTTACCGACGTAAACATCAAGGGTCCGCAGCCGGGCAATCCTTCGCGCACGACCTTTTTCCCGGAGAGCGACGGCGGGGTGTGCTGCGATCAGGTGGTAGTCTATTTGCCCACCCAGAATTTGTTTGTCTGGCTGTTGCAGTACAACCCGATAACCGCCTGCGCGACAAATTGCGGGCCGCCCGTCGCCAAGAACGCGACCTACAAGATCACCCAGCCCAGCCGGGTGCGGATCGCCTGGGCCACGCCGGCCGCGATCAAATCGGATTTTTGGAACGCGTGGAGCTACGCCGACCTCACCGGACCGCAGCTCGGCACCACCAATGCCGAATGGATGGACTATCCCGATCTGGCGTGGTCGAACGACTTTCTCTACTTCATGATCGATCATGGCAATACCACGCCCGGCCAAGTCTATACCGGGCGGCGACTTGTCGCGCGCCTGTCGCTGGCCGACATCGCCAACCCGTCGGCAAGCGTGGTGAATTTCGGGTTTGCCGAACTGACCGGGTCGAACGGCCTCAATAAATCGCACTTCGTGCAACGCGCGCCCGCCAGGATGGTGGTAGGCTCGCTCGACAACTCCAGCACGATGCGCGTCTTCGTATGGAATGACCAAGACAACACGATCTCGTCCAGCACGGTCGGGATCAGCTCGATCAACCAGGGAGCAAACTACAGCTCGACCGGGCCCGACGGCGCCGATTGGCTGGCGGTTTCGTTTCCGGGCAACATCACCGGCGCCGCCTTTCGCAACGTCAGTCTAGGCCTCGGCGCCGGCACGCAAGACCAATACATCTTCGCCTTCGATGCCGGCCAAAGCCCGCCCGGAAGACCGCAAGCCTATGTGCGGCTGGAGTCGCTGACGCCCTCCGGAGGCGGTTTCACCGTCGCCGAGGAGTACGACATTTGGAACGGCGGCTTTGCGTTTGCGATGGCCGCTCTCAGCAGCGACTTGCAGCTGGTGAGGCCGGAGATCGCCATCAACGTGGCAATCGGCGGCGGCACGATCGGTTATCCGCAGATGTCCGTGGGATTTAAAGACGACTTCGTCGTCTACCAAGTGACGTCGAACAACGCGACCCAAACCACCGGAGGCGGCACCACGCGTTTTGGCGATTACCTCTCGGCGCGGTACATCGAGGGCAGCGCGGCCCAGTTCGGCGCCGAGGTCTACGACGTGACCTTGAACGCGGTGCCCCCGGGATCGGCCGCCAATTGTCAAACCGTGGGATGTGCCGACACGCCGCGTTATGTGCAGTTCGGACGCCCGCCGTTTGTCGGACCGCATTAAGGCGAGCGAGCGCTCCGAATCCGGCGAGGCTTAGCGGAGCTGGCCGAGCGGGGGCATGATCAGGATGCCGGTGTCGTCGAGCAGCGCCTCGATGCGCTGCAACAGCGGCTGCGCCGCCTCGACCGCACGGCCGAGCGCGGTCACGCCGAAGTCGGTGTCGTCCTCTCCCTTGCCGATCAGGCGCTCGTACAAAAATCGGGCGAGCCCTGCTTCGCGCGGGAACACGGTCAGCTCGACCGGCGCGCCGGCCGGGATGTTGGCGGCCTCCTTGGCGAGACGCAGCGCCACCTCGTAACCACCGAGCGCGTCGACGAGGCCGTTGGCCTTGGCTTCCTGGCCCGACCAGACGCGGCCCTGGGCAACCGCTTCAACCGCGTCCGCGGTCATGTGGCGGCCCGTGGCGACATGGTCCTTGAAGCCCTGATACGTCGCGTCGAGGAAGGCTTCCAGCCGCGCGCGGGCGGCGGGTGAAAAGCCGGAGGCAGCGCCGAACATCGCCGCATTGGCGCCGAACTGCGCCGTGTCGGTCGACACGCCGATCTTTTTCAACAGGTCGGCCACAACCAGCTTGCCGGCCAGCACGCCGATCGACCCGGTCAACGTCGCCGGCTCGGCGACGATCTTGTTGGCCGGCGCGGCGACGTAATAGCCGCCGGAGCCCGCTACGTTGCCCATCGACACGATGACCGGCTTGCCGCGCTCGCGGGCAAATACCACGTCGTGCCAGATCGTCTCGGAGGCAACGACCGAACCGCCCGGGCTGTCGATGCGGAACAGGATCGCGCGCACCTTTGGGTCGCGCACCGCGGCGCGAAAGGCTCGCGTCATGTCGTTTGCGGCCATCTGACCCGAATCCGCAAGCGGGTTGGCCGTCCCGCCGCCGCGCACGATCAGCCCGCCGCCATAGATCAGCGCGATCCTTTCGCCCTTGCGATACGGCCGCCCGGCGCCGTCGAGATAGGTTGTCAAGTTGACGAGCTCGGCGTCCGACCCGCCGCGCTCATGGGCCGCGGCGATTGCCTCCTCGCGATAGCCGAGCCGGTCGACGAGCTTTGCCCGCAGCGCTTCGTCGGAAAGCAGGGGCCCGTGGTCGATCGCGGCGCGGATCGCGTCAGGCGACAATTTACGGTCCTGGGCGATGCCGCCGACGAGCTGCCCCGAGATCGAACCCAGCAGGTCCTCGACCTCCTCGCGCTGAGGCGGGGTCATCCTGGTTTCGGTCAGGACGTTGGCGGCGCTCTTGTAGCGGCCACGATGGTCGAACTCGGGAACAATCCCCAGCAGATCGAGCGTGCCCTTGAAAAACATGGCCTCTGCGTAAAGCCCGGTCAGGCCGAGGCTGCCCATCGGCTGGAGCCAGATCTGGTCGAACGCCGCCGCCATGTAATAGGGCCGGGTGCCGGCGCCGAACTCGCCAAAACTGTCGGCGAAGGCGATCGCAAATTTCCCTTTGGCGCGGAAGGCGGCGATTGCGTCGCGCACCTGCTGGATCTGGGCAAGCCCCAGCTCGTCGTTGCCGACGCGCGCGAGCAGCCCTTTGACGCGAGGATCAGACCCGGCGGCTTCGAGCGCGTCGAGAAAGTCGCGCAACCCCGGCTTGTCGCCTAAAATGCAGCCGCCGCCAGCCCTCTGTCCCGGGCCCTTCGGCGAGCCCTCGGGTCAAATCCGCCGACAGAATGATCTTGTCTGGAAGAGACGGTCTGCCGGGCTGAAGACGGATGGCCACCACTGCGGCGACAATGACGAACAGAACCGTCAGAACCCCGATCGCCGCAAAAAAGCCGACGAGCAGGCGGCGCATTCGTCAGATTTCGCCGCCGAGCGCGCGGTGCCGCAACAGGTGGTCGGCGAGCACGCAGGCGACCATCGCTTCGCCGACCGGCACCGCGCGAATGCCGACACAGGGGTCGTGACGGCCGTGGGTGGCGATCTCGACCTCGTTGCCCTCGACGTCGACGCTGCGCATCGGGGTCAGGATCGAACTCGTCGGCTTGACCGCGAAACGGACCACGATGTCCTGCCCGGTCGAGATGCCGCCGAGGATGCCGCCGGCATTGTTCGAAAGAAAGACGATCTTGCCGTCCGCCATCCGCATCTCGTCGGCGTTGTCCTCGCCCTTGAGCGCGGCGGCGCCAAACCCGGCGCCGATCTCCACACCCTTGACCGCGTTGATCGTCATCAGGGCGCGGGCGAGATCGCCGTCGAGCTTGTCGTAGATCGGCTCGCCCAATCCGGCCGGCACCCCGCTCGCAACGATTTCGATCACCGCGCCGGCCGACGACCCGGCCTTGCGCACGCCGTCGAGATAATCGGCCCAGCGCGGCGCCGTCGCCGGGTCCGGGCACCAAAAGGGGTTCTCCTCGACGGCGCGCCAGTCCCAGGCGGCGCGGTCGACCGCGTGCGGGCCGATCTGCACGAGCGCCCCGCGAAGCATCACCCGGGGGCCGAGGATCGCGCGGGCCACGGCCCCGGCGGCAACCCGCGAGGCGGTCTCGCGCGCCGAAGCGCGGCCGCCGCCGCGATAGTCTCGCACCCCGTATTTTTGCCAATAGGTGTAGTCGGCATGGCCCGGGCGGAAGCGGTCGGCGATGTTGCGGTAATCGCTGCGACCGCTGGTCGGTGTTTTCGATCAGCAGCTGGATCGGGGTGCCGGTGGTGACGCCGTCGAACACGCCACTCAAAATGCGCACGAGGTCTTCCTCGCGGCGCTGCGTCGTGAACCGCGACTGGCCGGGCTTGCGCTTGTCGAGCCAGCGCTGGATGTCGGGCTCGGCGAGGGCCAGGCGCGGCGGCGCGCCGTCGACGACGACGCCGATCGCCGGCCCGTGGCTCTCGCCCCAGGTGGTGAAGCGGAACAGCGTTCCGAAGGAGTTGCCGGCCATGACGTCAGGACCGCGGGATTGCGCCCTCTCCGCCCCGGGGAGGCGCAGAGGCGGGAGGCGCAGAGGCGGGAGGCGCAGAGGCGGAAATCGGCGTACCGGATCGTCGACATCATGGACACCCTAACGTCGCCGCTGGTCACACGACCGAGATGTCGGGGGCGTCGACCGCCTTCATGCCGACGACATGATACCCGCAATCGACGTGGTGCACCTCGCCGCTGACCCCGGCCGACAAATCGCTCAACAGATAGAGGGCGGCGCCGCCGACATCCTCGATCGTGACGTTGCGCTTCAACGGCGAG
The DNA here is from genome assembly GCA_963775525.1 of uncultured Alphaproteobacteria bacterium. Classification (GTDB taxonomy): domain Bacteria; phylum Pseudomonadota; class Alphaproteobacteria; order ATCC43930; family CGMCC-115725; genus AP-15. The sequence continues at coordinate 63,309 of CAVZJF010000059.1, forward strand.
TTCAGCTGGTTCCATTTCAGGATATAGCGGAAATCGCCGATCCCCGACGCGGCCAAGGTCTTGATCGGGCCGGCCGAAATCGCGTTGACCCGGATGTTGTCGCCGCCGACGTCGACCGCGAGATAGCGCACGCTCGCCTCCAGCGCCGCCTTGGCGACGCCCATCACGTTGTAGTGCGGCATCACCCGCTCGGCGCCCGAATAGGTCAGGGTCAAGAGGCTCCCGCCCGCCGGCATCAGCGGCGCGGCGCGGCGGCAGATATCGGTGAACGAGTAGCAGGAAATATCGAGCGTCCGCAGAAAGTTCGCCCGCGTGGTGTGCAGATATTTTCCTTTAAGCTCGTCCTTGTCCGAAAACGCGATCGCGTGGACCACGAAGTCGAGCCGGCCCCAGCGTCGCGCCAGTGCTGCAAACACCAGATCGAGGCTTTCTTCCGAGGCAACGTCGGCCTCCAGCACGAAATCGCTGTCCAAGCTCAGCGCCAGCGGCCGCACGCGTTTGCCGAGCGCCTCGCCCTGATAGGTGAAGGCCAGAGCAGCCCCATGGGCGTGCAGCGCTTTGGCGATGCCCCAGGCGATCGAACGATCGTTGGCGACACCCATAATCAGGCCCTGTTTGCCCGCCATCAGCGGCATGGTCATCCCCATTTCTCGCGGCCCGAATCATCCTATACAAACCCGGCGATGAGGGCCAATGGCCGCCTCGCCTCGGGTAGCGTCAAAAGGCCTATGTCGGCAGGCGAGGGCGTGACGCCCCGGCTGCGGTTTTGACGGCTGAGGACGGCAAAGCGGATATGGTCGACAGCGATTGCGAGGCTGACCTTGTGCGCTCTTCGCCGGCGTCCAGACGAAACCGACCCGCACGCCACAGACCGCTGGAATTAAGATTTTGGTGAGCCCGTCGGGATTCGAACCCGAGACCTACTGATTAAAAGAAAGCGGACAATTTCTTTTTTGGCTGCGGCTGATGTCTGTGGTAATATCATGGTATAGCTTGTGTTTTTGCCGCAATTAACATCCCCGCCAACCAAATCGAAGCCGGGCAAGGAGCGCTATAGGCAAGTTGCCGGGGAGCAAAATTTGCACGGCGAAAACTCGATACCGATCGGTTAATAGTGCCGGGGTTTTGTTTGCCGCAGTTAACCATGATAGTCGGACGAGTGGGCTTGCCATGACGGGCTGGTTTGGGTATTGAAGGGCCTGCAACAAATCGCCGGCGGCGGCAGCGCGGCCGCGGGACCAAAATCAGGCACGCCCGCGACATGGATTACACGGTAAAGACCGTATGCGTGGTCGGGCTGGGCTATATCGGCCTGCCGACCGCCGCGACCTTCGCGAGCCGCGGCGTCGACGTGGTCGGCGTCGACGTCAATCCCGACGTCGTCGACGCGGTAAATGCCGGGCAGCCCTATTTCCCCGAGCCCGATCTCGACATGCTGCTGCGCGCCGCGACGACCCTGGGCAAGCTGCGCGCGACCGGGCAGCCCGAGCCGGCGGACGCGTTCATCATCGCGGTGCCGACGCCGTTCAACGCCGACCGGTCGCCCAACCTCGGCTATATCGACGCGGCGGCCGACGCGATCGCGCCGGTGCTGCGCCTGCGGCAATGTCGTGATCCTCGAATTGACCTCGCCGGTCGGCACCACCGCGCGGCTGGCCGCGCGGCTCGCCCGGCTGCGGCCGGATCTGCGCTTTCCGCCCGAGCGCCACGCCGAGCCGCTCGACGTGCATGTCGCCCATTGCCCGGAGCGGGTGCTGCCCGGGCGCATGGTCCGCGAGCTGATCGAAAACGACCGCATCATCGGCGGCATGACCGAGGCCTGCGCCGAGCATGCCGAGGCGGTGTACCGCGTCTTTCTGCGCGGGCCAGCCGTTTCGCACCGATGCGCCGACCGCGGAACTGGTCAAGCTGGTCGAGAACGCCTATCGCGACGTGAACATCGCCTTTGCCAACGAGCTGTCGCTGATCTGCGACCAGGTCGGGCTCAATGTGTGGCGGGTCATCGAGCTCGCCAACCGCCATCCGCGGGTCGCGATCCTGCAGCCGGGAGCAGGGGTCGGCGGCCACTGCATCGCGGTCGATCCGTGGTTCATCATTTCCTCGGCGCCGGAGCGCACGCGGCTGATCCGCACGGCGCGCGAGGTCAACGACGCCAAGCCGAAATTTGTCGTGGCGCAGATCCGCGAGCGGGCCGAGCGGTTCAAGCACCCGGTCGTCGCGTGCCTCGGGCTGACCTACAAGCCCGATGTCGACGATGTGCGCGAGAGTCCGGCGATCGAGATCGTGGTCGAGCTGGCGCGCGGCGGGCAGGAGCGGATCCTCGTCGCCGATCCGAATTTGCGCGCGTTGCCGCCGGAACTGGCGGAACTGCCGAACGTCTCGCTGTGCGGCACGCTCGAGGCGGTGCGCGAGGCCGACATCGTCGCGGTTCTGGTCGCTCATTCGCCGTTTCGCAAGATCCCGCGCGAGGAGCTGATGCGGCGCATGGTCATCGACGCGACCGGGCTGACCCACGGTTCGGGCTGACCGTGGCTCGGCCGACCATCCGATGAGGCTGCTCTTCGTCTTTGGCACCAGGCCCGAAGCGATCAAGCTCGCGCCGGTCGTCCGGGAATTGGCGGCGCGGCCGGAATTCGACTGCAGGATCTGCGCCACCGGTCAGCACCGCGAGATGCTGGCGCAGTTTCTCGAACTGTTCGAGCTGCGGCCGATTGGAACCTCGATGTCATGCGTCCCGATCAGGACCTCGCCTATCTGACCGGGGCCGTGCTGTCCGGGGTCAGCGGGGTGCTCGACGCCTGGCGACCCGACCGGGTGATCGTGCAGGGCGACACGACTTCGAGCTTTGCCGGGGCGCTCGCCGCCTTTTACCACCGGATCCCGGTGGCTCATGTCGAAGCCGGGCTGCGCACCGGCGACATCTATGCGCCGTGGCCGGAAGAGGTGAACCGTCTGCTCGTCGGCCGCCTCGCCGATCTGCATTTGCGCCGACGCCGCGGGCGCGCGAGGCGTTGCTGCGCGAAGGGGTCGCGGCCGAGCGCGTCCTCGTCACCGGCAATACCGGGATCGACGCCCTGCTGTGGGTCGCCGCGCGCTCGAAGGCCGGGCCGAGCTGCGGGAGCGAGCGCCGCGATGCTGGGCGGACGCTTTGCCGCGACCTCGGCGGGCCGGCGCTGGTGCTGATGACCGGCCATCGCCGCGAGAGCTTCGACGGCGGGATCGCGCGGATCGCCGGCGCGATGGCGCGCATGGCGCAGCGGCCTGATGTCGCGATCGTCTTCCCGGTGCATCCCAATCCGAATGTGCGCCGCGCGATCGAGAGTTTGCGGCGCTGCGAAACGTCCTGCTGCTCGAGCCGGTCGACTATCCCGAGCTCGTCTACCTGCTGAAGCGCTGCCATTTCGTCGTCACCGATTTCGGGCGGGATTCAGGAGGAGGCGCCGTCTTTCGGCAAACCGGTGCTGGTGACCCGCGAGACGACCGAGCGGCCCGAGGCGATGGAACTGGGGCTGTCCAAGCTCGTCGGCACCGATGACGAGCTTCTCTACCGAGGAGATGTGCGCGTTGCTCGACGATCCCGAGGCCTATCGCCGCATGAGCCGGGTCGGAAACCCCTATGGCGACGGCCGGGCGAGCTGCCGCATCGCCGACCGGCTGGCTGCCGAGCGGCAGAGCGCGAGGGCGCAAGACTTGATGGAGGGGTAAGCCCGCACGGCGGTGATGCCGGCTCGGCTCAAACCCCGCAGCAGCGAACTGAGCACCCCCCAGATCGCGACCCAGATAACGAGCGACACCCCCGGGCAACGACGATCAGAGAAACCAGCGGGCTGAACCCGACGAGCCGTCCCGCTTAGCCGATGCGCCAATCAGCGGCGGCGCGCTGCCTCAGGCGAGTTTGGTCAGGGGGTTCTCCGATAGTCGAATGCAATATTGCGATCCACCGGTCGCTCCCCAATAGTCCGCGGCGCGCGGGCGCTCCGGCCGTCGCGCCACGATCCTGCGAAAGCCGACTGCTCGCCTTTTGCCAAGATACTCTTCTCCTCATGTCACCGCTAATGGTCCGCGCGGCGTCAGCAAGTTCCGTCGCGACAAAGCCGGTTCGCCGGTATTGGCGCCGATTTGGGCCGTTGGCAGCAAGCAAATCGGTTTTTCGAATTTCCGAAAATTAGAATAAATATCGCAGCGATCGTGATTGGCTTGACGGCAATGGAACCATACATTTGCGGATGCTGTTGATCAGACATGTGGCGTGGATTCCGGCGATGCGCGTAAATACTTTTGCAACTAATGTCGAACGACATGACCGTCGATTCGGCGACGAGAGATTACCGCCTCGTACGGCCGTTCTCGTTATTTTTGGGCTTTCGCTGCTGATCTGGGCGCCGATTATACTGCCGATCGTCACATCATTTTATCGCTGACGGCATGTCGCCGACGTCCCAACCGGCGTCGGAGGAACAGCCGCAAATAATCTCCGTCTCGACGCCGCGGGTCAATTGGCGCTAGACTGGTAGCCCCACGCGCGGATCTGCGCAATCCCGGCCTGATAGCCCTTTGGGCTCAGGCTGAAGTGGAATTGCTCCTTTGCCGTAAAGACATCGACAAGGATCAACGAACCGGCGCCGAGCTGCCTGACCACGGCAAGCGATTGCGCCGCCGGAAAGATGCAATAGCGCGATCCACGACATTCCGCCGCCGGGTATTTGTCGACCCGGAGCACCGCCCTGACCGGAGCCGGGCTGCCGACGATGCCGATGTTGCCGCTTTGCAGCATGACGACGAGCGCGAACGAGCCCTTGCCGTGATCCCCGGTCTGCCAAAATGGAATGGTGATCGAGCAGTCGCCGTTGCTGCCGTTGGGCCCGCCGCCGCATTCGGTGATCCACTCGTCGGCCTGGAACCGCTGCGCGGAAAAGGCGCTTTTATACCCGCTGAGACAAGCCACGAGACCAAGCACAAAAATCGCCGGCAACCGCCGGCGGCGGGTCCGGTCACGTTCCCGGCCGGCAGTGCGCTTGCGCTGCAAGGCCCTTAATTCCCCGACGGGAGTAGACAGCAAGACTTCACTCCACCACCCGGATGCGCTTCGTTAATCGTGCGTGGCCCGCCGCTGGCGTCAAGAACAAGGCCGAGCGCCCGGGGGTTGGCGGAGGCTTGCCACCAATTTGCTTCGACGGTGGGGTCTTCGTTGATTGCCGTGTTAATCTTGTCGCGGGAAGGCGCGAGGCCGAGCAATCGGACCGGGATAAAGCCAATATTCAACCAAAGTGTCACCATTTTCTTAGCGGCGGCGCAGCGCTCCCGGTATTACCAAATTGTTAACCTTGATTTCGCTTTGCAGCGCGGCCAAAGAGCGCTAGGTGTACCTCCAGCGGCTCGCCCTTATAAGCACTGCGCAGGTTGGGATCGAAATTGTTCGCGTGGAAACATTGACTGACAGCGGCCCGACGTTGGAACCTTCCATGCGGCCGGTCGGCTTTCCCGGC